>JARKNV010000080.1 GCA_029976065.1 Selenomonadales bacterium | reverse complement strand
CGGGCGGGGGCGTTGCCCGCCTGGGCGATCGGCTGGTGGAGTTCGGGCGCGAGCATCTCGCAGCCGTGGTCATCGTGCTGCTGGTCGGGTGTGGCTGGACGGCGTACAGCCTGCTCCAAGCGAGATCCACCCCGGTAGCCGTGGCCGCCGCTCCCACAGTCGTTGCCAGTCCGTCGCCAACTCCTTCGTCCACCCCGAAGGTGCTGGTGCATGTTGTCGGCGCCGTCCGCTCACCGGGTCTCGTGGAGCTGCCGCAGGGCAGTCGGGTGGCTGACGCCATCGCAGCGGCCGGCGGGCTCGACGACCGGTCGGACCCGGGGGAACTAAACCTGGCGGCGGTGGTGGAGGACGGCAGCCAGGTGGTGATCGGTACCCGCTCCAAGCCGGGGGGAGAGGTTCGGGGAGCCTCGGGCCAGTCCGGCTCGGGCAGTGGCGGCGGGTCAGGCACGGTGTCGCTCAACAGCGCCACCCTCGACCAGCTGGACACCCTGCCGGGCGTGGGTCCGGTGACTGCCCAGAAGATCCTCGACTGGCGCAAGGCCCACGGCAGGTTCAGCGCAGTGAGTGAACTCCAGGAGGTGGACGGCATCGGGCCGAAGACGTATGCCGATATCGCACCTCATGTCCGGGTCTGAATCGGAGAGAGGGCAGGACTGGCGTGGACCGGTGTTGGCGATTGCTGTCTGGGCAGGAGTCTGGGCGGGCACGAGCGGGTCGGTGCCGCTCGCGTGCGCCGCCCTGGGCTTGGGGCTGATCGTCTGGGGACTCGCCTGGTGGCGGACGCGTTGGCTACTGGCGGCCTGCGGGGTGGCCCTGGTGATAGCGGGTCTGGTCGGTGGTTCGCGCGCCTGGTTCGTCCGCGAGGGACCGATCGCCGACTGGGCCCGTCAGGGCGCGGTGGTGACGCTGGTCCTCCGCACCGATGGTGGCCGCGTGGCTGAGTCCGGCCGGGGCGGGCCGCTCTGGCTGGCGACGGCGACCCTGATCTCCGCCCACGGACGCGGGGAACGTTGGGTCTCGGGAACCACCGTCCTGCTGTCTGCTTCAGGAGAGCTGACCCAATCGTGGGCCGCGGTGCCGGCCGGTGCCACAGTCTCGGCTGTCGTGCGCCTGAGTCCAGCGGCTCCGGAGGAGCCGGTGAGCGCCTGGGCCCGCGCCCGAGCCTCGCCGGAGGTGCTGGCCGGGCCGGGTGCCCTCGACACCGCCGTCACAACGGTGCGGGCCGGACTCCGAGCTGCTGTGTCGGGCCTGCCCGAAGGTCCGCGCGCGCTCGTGCCGGCGCTGGTGGTCGGGGACACCGACGGGATGCCCGAACGGCTTCGCGAGCAGTTTCGCGTCACTGGGCTCACCCACCTGACGGCTGTGTCCGGAGCCAACCTGACCCTCCTGCTGTCCGCAATGCTGTTTGCGGCTGCCCGGCTTGGGGCGGTGGGCTGGTGGCGCCGCGGGGTGGCTGTGGTCGGTGTCGTGAGCTTCGTGCTGCTCTGCCGGGCGGAACCGAGCGTGCTACGGGCCGCGGCCATGGGCCTGGTTGGATTGGCGGCGCTGGGGTGGGGCGGCACGCGGCAGGGGCTGCGCTACCTGTCCTGGGCCGTGATCGGCCTGCTGCTGGTCGACCCGTGGCTGTGCCGCTCCCTCGGATTCATCCTGTCGGTCTGTGCGAGCGCCGGGATCATTCTGTGGGCCGGGCGTTGGGCGGCAGTGCTCCGCGGGTGGCTGCCGGGCTGGCTTGCCGAGGCGGTGACGGTGCCGGTGGCCGCCCAGTTGGCCACCCAGCCGATCGTCACCGCGATCTCGGGTCAGGTTAGCGTGGTCGGCGTCGTGGCCAACCTGGTCGCCGGGCCCCTCGTGGGTCCGGGACCGGTGCTGGGGTTCATCGCGGCGGGCGCGTCAGTGGTGAGCCAGCCCGGCGCTGCTGCGTTCGGCTGGCTGGCCGGTGGGTTCGCCCAGGGACTGGTCTGGATCGCCGAGTTGGGCAGCGCGCTGCCGGGGGCCGCGATGACCTGGCCGGCCGGCGCGGTGCCGCTGGCGGTGCTCACGGTGGCCTGCGTGACGCTGTTGGCCGGGCTGCCCATGCTGTGGCGGCGGCCGTGGCTCGTCGGACTGCTGGTGGCCGGTCTGGTGCTGTCGCTGGCTCGTCCGGCGCCGATCCCGGGCTGGCCGCCAGCACGCTGGCAGGTCGTCAGCTGCGATGTCGGACAGGGCGACGCCACCGTGATCGCGGTGGGGCCCGGCCGGGCGATCGTGGTCGACACGGGCCCGGAGCCCGCCCTGGTCGACCGCTGCCTCGACCAGTTGGGCATCACCGAGATCGCCTGGCTGGTGCTCACGCATCTCCACGCCGACCACGCCGGCGGGGTCGCGGGAGTCGCGGCCGGGCGGCGGGTGGGCCGGCTGCTGTATTCCGGCATCACCGAACCGGCCGGTGGCTGGCGGCAGGTGGTGACGGCGCTGCCGGACGTGCCGCGGACGGTCGCCGTCCCGGGAATGGTGGTGGCCGCCGGCGACGTGCAGGTGTCCGTGCTCGCGGTCCGCTCGTTCGTCGACACCGGCGCCGCCGGGGAGGACTCGGCCGATCAGAACGACTCATCGATCGTGATGCGGGTCACCACCGGAGGGCTGCGCGTCCTGCTCAGTGGCGATCTGGAGGAGTCCGGCCAGGGCAACGCGGTCGCGACCGTCCCCGACCTCTCCGCCGAGGTGCTGCTGGTGCCGCACCACGGCTCGGGCCACCAGCTGCCGGCGTTCCTGGGCTCCGTCCACGCGAGCATCGCTCTGGTCAGCGTCGGCGCGGACAACGACTACGGCCACCCCGCCGCTCGGACGATCGCCACCGTGGCCGGGACGGGCGCCCAGATCTACCGCACCGATCGGCACGGCTCGATCGCTGTTGCGCGGGACGGCGAGGAGCTGACCGTCACGACCCAGCGCAGCGGGTGATCGCCTACTTCGAGAAGGTCACCGCCTTGAAGTCCTCGGTCTGCTTGCGGATGCCGACCTCGGTGGGGAAGCGCTCGATCGAGGAGGCACCGTAGAAGCCCACGATGCCTTCGGTGTGGTCGAGGATGTACTGGGCGTCCGCCGGGGTCGCGATCGGCCCACCGTGGCACAGGCACAGGATGTCGGGATTCACGCTCTTGGCCGCGTCCGCTAGTTCCTGCACCTTCGCGGCAGCCTGCTCCAGGGTCAGGGCGGTCTGCGCACCGATCGTGCCTGACGTGGTCAGGCCCATGTGCGGGACGAGGATGTCGGCGCCCGCGGCGGCCATCTCCTTGGCCTGGTCGGCGTCGAAGACGTAGGGCGAGGTGAGCAGGTCCATCTCATGGGCGAGCCGGATCATGTCGATCTCCAGCCCGTAGCCCATCCCGGTCTCTTCGAGGTTCGCCCGGAAGACGCCGTCGATCAGGCCGACCGTCGGGAAGTTCTGCACTCCGGCGAAACCGATCTCCTTGACCTGCGCGAGGAAGTGCGGCATCACCCGGAACGGATCCGTGCCGTTGACTCCGGCCAGGACGGGGGTGCGCTTGACCACCGGCAGCACCTCGTTGGCCATATCCATGACGATCGCATTGGCGTCGCCGTAGGCCAGCAGGCCGGACAGCGACCCCCGTCCGGCCATGCGGAAGCGTCCCGAGTTGTAGATCACCAGCAGGTCGATGCCGCCGGCCTCCGCGGACTTCGCGGTGATGCCGGTGCCGGCGCCGCCGCCGATGATGGGCTCCCCGGACGCCACCTGGGCACGGAACCGGGCGAGGATCTCCTGACGGGTCATCTGCGACTCACTCCTTGTGGTTGATGAGGTTGTGGAGGGATTCGGCCATCGCCTGACCGAAGCCGGCGTCGTTGATGGCCTGGTCGAGTTCGTGCACTGCCACACGGCTGCCCGAGAGCCCTTCGCGGAGCGCTGCGAAGAGGGCCTCGTCGGCGACGGCGTCCCGGAACGGAGCACCGTCCACGTCGATCGCGCTGACCCCGCGCAGCGGCAGGAACAAGACAGTCGGCCCGGCGGCAGCCGCCAATTTGCGCGCGATCCGGCGGCCCAACTCGGCCATCTCCTCGCGCGTCGTGCGCATCAGCGTGACGGTCGGGTTGTGCACATAGAGGTTGCGGCCGGCGAACTGCTGCGGCACGGTGTCCATCGGCCCGAAGTTCACCATGTCGAGCGCGCCGAGGCTCACCACCTGCGGCACCCCCTTCGCGCCGGCGAGCTCGAGCCGGTCGGGCCCGGCGGAGAGCACGCCCCCGACCAGGTCGTCGGCGAGTTCGGTCGTGGTGAGGTCGCAGACCCCGGCGAGCAGACCGGAGTCGACCAGCTTCTCCATGGCCCGGCCTCCGGTGCCGGTCGCGTGGAAGACCAGGACCTCATAGCCGAGCCCGGTCAGGGTTTCCCGAGCCTCGTTGGCCGCCGGGGTCGTGACCCCGAACATCGTGATGCCCACCAACGGCTTGTGGTCGCCCTCGGGTGCGGCCAGGCGGGCTTCGTAGGCCTTCGCCATGCCCGCGATCGCCGCGGCAGCGTTGCCCAGGACGAGGCTGGAGATCGAGTTGATGCCCGCCACGTCCACCACCGAGTAGGTGAGCGTGGCGTCGACCTCGCCGACATAGGGCTTGACGTCCCCGGAGGCCATGGTGGAAACCAGCAGCTTGGGGGAAGCCGATCGGCAGCGCCTGCATGGCGGGTGCAGCCACCGATGATCCGCCGGAGCCACCCATCGACAGCACGCCGTGGATCCGACCGTCCGCCGCCAGCTTTCGCGCGACTTCAGCGGCTCCCCGGCCCATCAGCGCCATCATCTCGCCCCGATCCCGGCGCTCGCGCAGCGCGGTGGCAGCTGCGCCGGCCGCAGCGATGACCTCGTCGGAACTGACGTCTGCCATGGGGCTGGTTGAGAACGAGCCCACGTCGATGGCAACGACCTCGACTCCGAGTTCCTGCAGGCGATCCTTCAGCCAGCCGTATTCCTCGCCCTTGGTGTCGAGGGTGCCCAGCAGTGCGACCGTGGCCATGAACACTCCTTCGTGATCTTGTGCCTCCACGCTAAGGCAGGCCGGCCACGTGGGTGGGCCCGACGCGGGATTCGCTGGCCCGAAGGCCAGACCGGCGCGCCGGACGGTCGGTGCCGGCTGGCATGCTTGGCCCGTGGACGAAACCGGCCCGTTCGGGCGCGCGCTGCTGGTCTCCGGCCCGGAGTCGTTACTCGCCGAGCGGGCCGTGAACGACTTCGTGGCCCGGGCGCGCGCGGAGCGACCCGACGCGGCAGTCACCAGAGTCGAAGCCGGCCAGCTCGACGCCGGTTCGCTGGCCGAAGCCGCGGGCGGGTCGTTGTTCGCGTCGGCGACCGTCCTGGTGGTGACCGAGCTGGCCGACCTGCCGGCTGAGCTGTCCGATCAGCTCGTCGCGCTCGCCGCCGATCCGGGGGAGGATCTGGCGTTGGTGCTGGCGCATCCGGGCGGGGTGAAGGGCAAGGCGGTGCTGGACCGGCTCCGGAAGCTGCGGGTTCAGGCCGAGGAGTACCCCGCGATAAAGCCGTGGGAATTGCCCCAGTTCGTGGTGTCCGAAGTCCGCCGCCAGCAGGGGCGGACGGATCTCGCGACGGCCGGCGTGCTGGTGGAGGCGGTGGGCACCGACACCAGATCGCTGGCTGCGGCCGTCCGGCAACTGCTGGACGATTCCCCCGACCGGGTGCTGACGGAGGCGTCCGTCCGCCGCTACTTCGGCGGCCGCGCCGAGGTGACCAGCTTCGCCGTAGCCGACGACGTGCTGAGTGGGCGCGCCGACGGCGCGCTCGGCAAGCTGCGCTGGGCGCTCTCGACGGGCGTGGCCCCGGTGCTGGTCACCAGCGCGCTGTCGAGCAATCTGCGCAGCCTCGGCAAGTACCTGGACGGCCGCGACGCCCGACTGCGCGACCCCGACCTGGCGAGGGCGGTGGGCGTGCCACCGTGGAAGCTCAAGGACCTGGCGAGGTTGTCCCGGGACTGGCAGCCGCGTGGGGTTGCCGAAGCCATCCAGGCGGTGGCGGTGGCGGATGCGCAGGTGAAGGGTGCGGCCAGTGATGCGGGCTTCGCGCTCGAACGGCTGGTGCTGACGGTGATCGGCTACCGGGGACGGGACCGCCGCTGAACCCTGATCCATCCAAACCGCTCGTCGAGTTCGTCGAGACGCGCTCCATCCAGCACAACAAAACGCCGCCCGGGGCCCCGGACGGCGTTTGGTGAGGAAGCTCTACAGCGCTGCGGTCCTGCTCGCGATCGCCGACTTGCGGTTCGCGGCCTGGTTGGCGTGGATGACACCCTTGGACACGGCCTTGTCGAGAGCGCGGGTTGCGGTCTTCGCCAGCTCCTGCGCCTTCGCAGTCTCACCGGCAGCGACGGCCTCGTTGAACTTGCGGACGTGCGTGCGAAGGCTGGACTTGACCGCCTTGTTCCGCAGCCTGGCCTTCTCGTTGGTCAGAATCCGCTTTTTCTGAGACTTGATGTTTGCCACGCAGGTGACCTCTTCGCTGGTGATTGCCGTTGTTGCGCCGCGGCGGACGCGACTTCGAACTCTATCAGCCAGCCTCCTGGCCCCTCAAATCGATCGCCACCGCCAGGCGATCGCCGGACGTCTGTGCGGGAAGGGGCGGCGGCGGCGTCCGGTATCGTGTGCTGGCTGACCCGCAACCGAAGAAAGCGCATGTCCGCTCCTGTCCCCGGCAAGACCCCGCCCGCGCTGATCCGCAACTTCTGCATCATCGCGCACATCGACCCCGTCAAGTCGACCCTGGCCGATCGCATGCTGCAGCTCACCGGCGTGGTGGACGAGCGCTCGATGCGCTCCCAGTACCGGGACCGGATGGACATCGAGCGCGAGCGCGGGATCACGATCAAGTCCCAGGCCGTCCGCATGCCCTGGACGGTCGACGGCGCCGACTACATCCTCAACATGATCGACACCCCCGGTCACGTGGACTTCACCTACGAGGTGTCCCGCTCGCTGGCCGCGTGCGAGGGCGCGATCCTGCTGATCGACGCCGCGCAGGGCATCGAGGCCCAGACGCTGGCCAACCTCTATCTCGCGCTTGAGGCCGACCAGCACATCGTCCCAGTGCTGAACAAGATCGACCTGCCCAGCGCGCAGCCGGAGAAGTACGCCGCTGAGATCGCCCATCTGGTGGGCTGCGACCCGGCCGACGTCTTCCGGGTCTCGGCCAAGACCGGCGAGGGGGTAAGGGAACTCCTCGACCATGTGGTCAACGACATTCCGGCGCCGGTGGGTGACCCGAAGGCTCCGGCCCGGGCGTTGATCTTCGACTCGGTCTACGACACCTACCGCGGCGTGGTCACCTACGTCCGGGTGGTCGACGGTGAGCTCAACCAGCGTGAGCGCGTCCTGATGATGTCCACCCGCGCCACCCACGAGACCCTCGAGGTCGGCGTGATCTCGCCCGAGCCGGTGAAGGCCAAGGCCCTCGGTGTCGGTGAGGTGGGCTACCTGATCACCGGCGTGAAAGAGGTGCGCCAGTCCCGGGTCGGCGACACCGTCACCGTCGCGTCGCGGCCCGCGAAGCGCGACCTCGGCGGCTACCGTCCGCCCCACCCGATGGTGTACGCCGGTCTCTATCCGATCGACGGCGCGGACTTCCCCGAACTGCGCGAGGCGTTGGACAAGCTGCAGTTGAACGACGCAGCGCTGGTCTACGAGCCCGAGACCTCGGGTGCGCTGGGCTTCGGCTTCCGGGTGGGCTTCCTCGGTCTGCTGCACATGGAGATCGTGCGCGAGCGGCTGGAACGGGAGTTCAACCTCGATCTCATCTCCACCGCACCGAACGTGGTCTACCGGGTGGTAATGGAGGACGGCACCGAGCACACCGTCACCATCCCGTCCGAATACCCGGACGGCAAGATCGCCGAGGTGCACGAGCCGGTGGTGCGCGCGACGATCCTCACCCCGGCCGAGTTCATCGGGACGGTGCTCGAACTCTGTCAGACGCGCCGCGGCGAGCAGCTGGGCATGGACTATCTCAGCGAGGACCGGGTCGAGATCCGCTACCTGCTGCCGCTTGCCGAGATCGTCTTCGACTTCTTCGACGCCCTGAAGTCGCGGACGAGGGGCTTCGCGTCGCTGGACTATGACGAGGCCGGCGAGCAGCTGTCGAAGCTGGTGAAGGTCGACATCCTGCTGCACGGCGAACCCGTGGACGCGTTCAGCGCGATCGTGCACACCGACGCGGCCTACGGCTACGGCGTGGCGATGGCGAAGAAGTTGAAGGAGCTCATTCCGCGCCAGCAATTCGAGGTGCCGATCCAGGCCGCCATCGGCTCGCGGGTGATCGCGCGCGAGACCGTCCGCGCGATGCGCAAGGACGTCCTCGCCAAGTGCTACGGCGGCGACATCACCCGCAAGCGCAAGCTGCTGGAGAAGCAGAAGGAAGGCAAGAAGCGCATGAAGCAGGTGGGCAGCGTGGAGTTGCCGCAGGAGGCGTTTATGGCCGTCCTGAAGATGGATTAGCCGCGGGGAGAGTTTTCCGTATGAGTATCGGACTTTACGTTCACATCCCCTTTTGCATAAAAAAGTGCCTCTACTGCGATTTCCCCTCTGTGGCCGGAGGCGAGGAATTGTACGCAGCATACACAGCCGCCTTGTGCCGGGAAATTGCCGGCAAGGGCGGCCTTTTGTCGGCCGGGGCCGTCGATACGGTGTATATCGGCGGCGGCACGCCGACGGTGTTGCCGGCCGACTGCCTGGCGGCGATCGGCCGCTGCCTGCGGGCGAGCTTTACGGTGACGGAGGATGCCGAATTCACCGTCGAGTCCAACCCCGGCACGCTGGACGGCGAGAAACTGGCCGCGCTCCGGGCCATCGGCGTCAACCGCGTCAGCCTCGGGGTGCAGGCGTTCGACGACGCCGTACTGGCGGCCGCCGGCCGTATCCATACCGCCGCCCAGGCGCTGGAAGCGGTGGCGGCGGTCCGCGCCGCCGGCTTCGGTCGCGTAAGCGTCGACCTGATGTACGGCCTGCCGGGGCAGACGGCGGCAAGCTTCCGCGCCGGGCTGGAACGGGCCGCGGCCCTGCCGGTCGGGCATATTTCCGTTTACGGGCTGAAGGTCGAGGAGGGCACGCCGTTTGCCGGCCTGGCGGCCGCGGGGCGGCTGGCCCTGCCGGACGAGGACGAGGAAGAGGCGATGTACGATCTGGCGACGTCCTGGTTGCCGGCGCGCGGCTTCGCCCGCTACGAGATATCGAACTACGCCCGGCCGGGGGACGAGTGCCGCCACAATCTCAAGTACTGGCGCTATGAGCCGTATATCGGCGTGGGGGCGGCCGCCCATTCCTTCTGGCAGGAGGAGCGGCTGGCCAATACGGCCGATGTGCGGGATTATATCGGCAGGGTAACGGCCGGCGAGACGCCGGTTGCCAGCTGCGAGCGCCCCGACGGGGCGGTGGCGATGGCCGAATACGTCTTTCTGGCGCTCAGGACGGCAGCCGGCGTGTCCTACGCGGACTTCGCGGCCAGTTTCGGCCGCGGCTTTCCCGAGCGCTACGGCGCAATCGCCGCTGAGCTGTCGCGGCGGGGTCTGGTGGCTGCCGGGCAGGACTACCTGCGGCTTACCGCCAAAGGGCAAAAATATGGCAACATCGTGTTTGCCGCCTTCCTTCCCGGCTAAGGGAGAAAAGTTTGCTGGTGGGGCGGGAAACAGCGCTAATAATCTTGACAGTGACAGGCCGGAAATGGTATTTTTTTAATAGGTGTTAGCACTCTATCGAGAAGAGTGCTAACAAGTCCGAAACGGGAAGTTTTTCTGGGCGAAAAGGAGGGGATGGCCGATGCTCGACGAACGCAAACGCAGGATTCTCCAGACGATTGTCGACGATTATGTCAGCACCGCCGAACCGGTGGGGTCCCGGACCCTTGCCCGCAAGTATTCGCTCGGCCTGAGCCCGGCGACGATCCGCAACGAGATGTCGGACCTCGAGGTGCTGGGCTTCCTCGAACAGCCTCATACCTCCGCCGGCCGCATCCCGTCACCGCGCGGCTACCGTTTCTACGTCGACTGCCTGCTGGCGCCGACGCAGGTTTCCGAGCACGACGTCGGTCTGATCACCAACTGGTACGAATCGAGGGTTCGCAGCCTCGAGGAGGTTTTCCAGGAAACGGCCAAGATCATCTCCCGGATGACCCGCAGCGTGTCGCTGGTTACCGCGCCGCAGCTTTCCAAGACGCTGTTCAAATATCTGCAGTTCCTGCCGCTGGACGAGCGGCGGGCGATCGTGGTGGTGGTCACCGACGCCGGGTTTGTGGAGAACAAGGTCATCGACATTCCCGACGGCACCTCCTTCCAGGATTTGCAGCAGATCGCCGTCAGCATCAACGAACGGCTGGCGGGGCTGAGTTTCGACCAGATCAAGCATTCGTTGCTGAGCGAAATCAGAAACGATATCCTCAAAAACCCGGCGCTGTTCGAGACGGCGCTGGCCATCCTCCGCCAGGCGCTGGCGGTGGAGCGGGCCGAGAAGGTTTATCTCGGCGGCACCACCCAACTGCTGGCCCAGCCGGAGTTCCGCGATGTGGAGAAGATTCGCGATCTGCTCACCATGCTGGAGGAGGAGAAGTTGCTGTCCGATATCCTCCACATGCAGGATGGTGACGGCGTGGTGGTCACTATCGGCCAGGAGAACAAGTACAGCGGCATTCAGAACTGCAGCATGGTGCAGGCCACCTACCGCGTGGAGGGTCAGGTCATCGGCACGCTGGCCGTGCTCGGCCCCACCCGCATGGAATACGGCAAGATCATGGGCGTGCTGGAGTTCATGCACCGCCACCTCGGCGAGACGCTGAAGAAATTCAAGGTATACTGACCGCAGCGGCGGGCAGGCCCGGCCGGGTCTGCCCGATTGCGGTTGCTGTCATACATAACGAGGCAACAGACAAGAATATGAATATGGCAGGAGGAATCGTATGAATCTGAAACAAGCGGGCAGCGGCGCCGAGGTCGACGAACGGCTGGCGGCCCTGCTGACTAATTCCAGCGCCGTGCGGGCCATTACCGCTTCGGTGGAAGGCACGATCGGCCCCAAGGGCCTCGACACGATGCTGGTGGATCGTTTCGGCGAGGTTATCATCACCAACGACGGCGTGACCATCCTCGATAAGATGGATGTCAACCATCCCGCCGCCAAGATGCTGATAAATATAGCCAAGGCCCAGCAGGCCGAGGTGGGCGACGGCACGACGACCGCCACCATCATGGCCGGCGGGCTGGTGGCCGAGGGCGTCAACCAGGTTATTCGTGGCGTGCCGGTGGCGCGGGTCATCGAGGGCGTCAGGCACGGTATCGCAGTAGCCTTAGCTGCCGTAAAAGAGCGCGCCCGCGAGATAAACTCGGTGGACGATCCGGTGCTGACGAACATCGCCGTCATCGCCGGCCGCGAACACCGCGACATCGCCGACCTGGTCGTGGGCGCCGCCCGGCTGATCGGCCTGGAGAAGCTGAAGGAGGCCAATTTCAAGCTGTCGGATATCGTTACCGCCGAGGAAGGCGCCGACAACGAGGTTTTCATGGGCGTGATCGTCGACAAGGAGCGGATGAGCAAGGATATGCCGCAGACTGTCGAGAGCGCTAAACTGCTGCTGGTGGACGACGCGCTGGAGCCGGAGGAGATCGAGGACGGCGCGCTTGGCACCGAGGCCGGCTTCAAGCGCTACATAGAATTGCAGGAAGAATTCAAGGGCAACGTCCGCAAGCTGGCCGCCCTCGGCGTGAAGGCGGTGCTGGTCGACCGCGGCGTCCACGATTCGGCGGAGGAGATCCTCACCGACGCCGGCATCATGGTGGTGCAACGGGTTTCGGCCAAGGATATGCGGCGGGTTGCCGAGCACTGCGGGGCCCGCGCCATCAAGCGCACCGGGCTGAAGAAGGACCCGGCCGAAATCGGGAAGTATCTCGGGTTCGCCGATAAGATGTACGAGGACGAGAAGCTGGAGCAGATCCGCATTCTCGGCGGCAGAGGCAAGCCGATGGCCACCATTCTGGTGGGAGCGGCGACGGAGGAGGTGGTCGGCGAGCGGGAACGCATCGCCAAGGACGCCGCTTCCAGCCTGCAGGCCGCGGTCAAGGGCGGCTGCGTGCCGGGCGGCGGCGCGGTGGAGATCGCCGTGGCCCGCCAGGTCGAGAAGGCGCGGGAGAATATCAAGGGGATGGCCGCCTACGGGGTGGACTGCGTGGCCAGCGCGCTACGGCGCCCGTTGGCGCAGATTGTCGAGAACGCCGGTTTCAACCATCTGGAGAAGGTGGAGGAGGTCATGACCGCCCAGGCGGCGCGGGGTTCCGATTCGCTCGCCGTCGACTGCGACAGCGGCGAGGTCGTCGATATGCTGGAACGCGGCGTCGTCGACCCGGTGCCGGTCAAGCTGCACGCCATCAAGGCGGCCGGCGAGGTGGCGGTGGCGATTCTCCGCATCGACACGATCATCAAGAAGAAGGAAGAGGGCGCCAACGCCGCCAAGCAGCCCGCCGGCGACGCCGCCCTGCCCGATTTTTAACCTTAGCCCCCGCGGGGAGCGACTCAATATACGCGAGGTGATATAGTTCATATGGAGGAACGCAAACAAGCCGATCAGCAGCCGGGCGTCGCCGGCGTTGCCGCGGCGCCGGAGGCCGATTCCGGCGGCGAGGTGTGCTTCGACGGCGGCGAGATGAAGGAAATGATGGAAACGCTCGACGAGAAGAACCGCGAGTTTGATGAGCTGACCAACCGACTGCTCAGATTGCAGGCCGATTTTGACAATTTCCGCCGCCGCAGCCGCCAGGAGAAAGAGGAACTGTCCCAGGTGGTCGCGTACGGCGTGCTTAAGGAACTGCTGCCCGTCCTCGACAATTTCGAGCGGGCGCTGGCCGCTTCGACCCAGGACGCCGCCCAACTGCGCACCGGGGTGGAGATGGTCTACCGCCAGCTAAGCGGGATAATGGAGCGGCTCGGCGTGACGCCCATCGCGGCGGTCGGCGGGCAGTTCGACCCGGCCCGCCACGAGGCGGTGATGCGGGTGGAGGACGCCGACCAGGCCGACGGCCTGATCGTCGAGGAACTGCAGAAGGGTTACGAGATGGGCGGAAGGGTATTGCGCCCAAGTATGGTCAAAGTGGTCAACAACGCATGATTACGGCTGATTTAAAAGTCCATCTGCGTTGTTGTTCCGCCAGGCGCTTGCTAGCGTACGTTCCGAGTACGCGGTGCGGCGCGCCCGGCGGAGCCGCCTAGCATCTGGAGCTTTTAAATTCAGCCTAAGCCGATACTATATTTTCAGATTCATTCTAAGGAGGAAGAAAGCATGGCAAAAGTCATCGGTATAGACCTCGGCACGACCAACTCGGTGGTTGCAGTGATGGAAGGCGGCGAGCCGGTCGTTATCGCCAACGCGGAAGGCAGCCGCCTGACGGCGTCGGTGGTCGGCTTCTCCAAGACGGGCGAGCGCCTGGTGGGCCAGTTGGCCAAACGGCAGGCCGTTTCCAACCCCGACCGCACCGTCAGCTCGATAAAGCGCCACATGGGCACCAACTACACGGTCAAGATCGACGATAAGCAGTATACTCCCCAGGAAATCTCGGCGATGATTCTCCAGAAGATGAAGACCGACGCCGAAGCTTATCTGGGCGAGAAGATAATGAAGGCGGTCATCACCGTACCCGCCTATTTCACCGACAGCCAGCGCCAGGCCACCAAGGACGCCGGCGCCATCGCCGGCCTGGAGGTGCTGCGCATCATCAACGAGCCGACGGCGGCCGCTCTGGCCTACGGCCTCGACAAGGGCGAGGACCACACCATCCTGGTGTTCGACCTCGGGGGCGGCACGTTCGACGTGTCTATTCTCGAGCTGGGCGACGGCGTGTTCGAGGTCAAGGCGACCAGCGGCAACGGCCGCCTGGGCGGCGACGACTTCGACGACCGGGTCATGAACTGGCTGGTGGCCGAGTTCAAGAAGGAGAGCGGCATCGACCTGGCCAAGGACCGCATGGCGATGCAGCGCCTGAAGGAAGCGGCCGAGAAGGCCAAGATCGAGTTGTCCGGCGTGCTGACGACCAACGTCAACCTGCCGTTCATCACCGCCGACCAGTCCGGGCCGAAGCACCTCGACGTCAACCTTACCCGCGCCAAGTTCGAGGAGCTGACCGCCGACCTGGTAGAGGCGACGATGGGTCCGACCCGTCAGGCGCTGTCCGACGCCGGCCTGGCTCCCAAGGATATTGACAAGATCATCCTCGTGGGCGGTTCGACCCGCATCCCGGCCGTGCAGGAAGCGATCAAGAAGTTCCTCGGCAAGGAGCCGCACCGCGGCGTCAACCCCGACGAGTGCGTGGCCGTGGGCGCCGCCATCCAGGCGGGCGTGCTGGTGGGCGAGGTCAAGGACGTGCTGCTGCTCGACGTGACCCCGCTGTCGCTCGGCATCGAGACGTTGGGCGGCGTGTTCACTAAGATCATCGACCGCAATACCACCATCCCGACCTCCAAGAGCCAGGTGTTCTCGACCGCGTCCGACAACCAGCCGTCGGTCGATATCCATGTGCTCCAGGGCGAGCGGGAGATGGCTTCTTACAACAAGACCCTCGGCCGGTTCGAGCTGTCCGGCATTCCGCCGGCGCCGCGGGGCGTGCCGCGCATCGAGGTTACGTTCGACATCGACGCTAACGGCATCGTCCACGTGTCCGCCAAGGACCTCGGCACCGGCAAGGAGCAGAAGATCACCATCACCGCTTCCGGCGGCCTGGCCAAGGACGAGGTGGAGCGGATGGTGAAGGAGGCCGAGTCCCACGCGGCCGACGACAAGAAGCGCCGCGAGGAGATCGAGGCCCGCAACAGCGCCGATTCGCTCGTGTACCAGGCCGAGAAGACGATCAAGGACCTGGGCGACAAAGCCGACAAGGCGCTGGTGGAGAAGGTCCAGCAGGCGGCCGACAAGCTCAAGGAAACCCTCAAAGGCAACGATATCGAAAAGATCAAGGCCGATACCGAGGAACTCACCAAACCTCTGTACGAGCTGACCTCGGCGGTTTATAACCAGGCCGGCCCGCAAGGCCCCGCCGGCCCGGAAGCCGGTCCCAGCGCCCAGGAAGCTCCGAAAGACGAAAAGGTTGTCGACGCCGATTACAAAGTTATGGACGACGATAAAAAGAAATAAAATCCGGCCCTATCGTAATGAGTATCCGGTTGGGGAGAAACGAGTCTCGCAAGGCAGCAGGCCGGCCGGAACCGGAGGCGTACCGTTAGTACGTCGAGGATTCCGTCCGGCCGATAACGCCGCGAGACGACGTTTATCGCCAACCGGACCGTGGGTGGTGGGAGAATAACTTGAGCAAACGAGACTATTACGAGGCGCTTGGCGTTGCCAAGTCGGCCTCGGAAGACGAAATAAAGAAGGCCTTCCGCAAGCTGGCCCGCCAGTACCATCCCGACGTGAACCGCGACGATCCCAAGGCGGCGGAGACCAAGTTCAAGGAGATCAACGAGGCTTACGAGGTGTTGTCCGACGCCGAGAAGCGCCGCCAGTACGACCAGTTCGGCCATGCGGCCTTCGACGCCGCGTCGGGTGGAGGACCCGGCGGCTTTGGCGGCGCGGGCGGCTTCGGCGGCGCCGGCGGGTTCGGCGATATTTTCGATATGTTCTTCGGCCAGTCGGGCTTCGGCGGTGGCCGGCCTGCCGGGCCGGAACGGGGCGCGGACTTGCGCTACGACATGGAGATTTCGTTCGAGCAGGCGGCCTTCGGCCTGGAGACGGAGATTCAGGTGCCCAGGACGGAGGAGTGCCCGGCTTGCCGTGGTACGGGCGCCGCCGCCGGCACCCATCCCGAGACGTGCCCCAACTGCCGCGGCACCGGCCAGACGCAGGTTGTGCAGAACACACCCTTCGGCCGCATGGTCAACGTCAAGACGTGCGACCGCTGCCGGGGCGAGGGCAAGTTCGTGCGCACGCCGTGCCCGGAGTGCAACGGCCGCGGCAAGGTCAGGAACCGTCGCCGCATAAAGATCAAGATTCCGGCCGGGGTCGATACCGGCTCGCGCCTGCGCGTCGCCCACGAGGGCGAGGCCGGGGAGCGCGGCGGCCCGCCGGGCGATCTGTATGTGTATATTTTCGTGAAACAGCATAAGCTGTTTACGCGCGAGAACGACGACGTTATCTGCGAGGTGCCGATAAGCATCGTGCAGGCGTCCCTGGGCGACGAGCTCGAGGTGCCCACCCTCGACGGCCAGGTGAAAGTGCGCATTCCGGAGGGAACCCAGTCAGGCACGACCCTCCGTCTGAAGGATAAAGGCATCCCCCACCTCAGGGGCCACGGTCGCGGCGATCAGCATATCCGCGTCAAGGTGGTCACCCCCAGGAAGCTCACCGACCGCCAGCGCGAGCTCCTTACCGAGTTCGCGAAGCTGGGCGGCGAAGACGTCAACCCGGAGGAGAAGGGTTTCTTCAAAAAGGTGAAGGACGCGTTCGGGGTGTAACTGTATCGAGAGGGGCGAGGCTGCATGAAGTGGGCGGAAATCAGCATTCAGACCACCCATGAGGCCACCGAAGCGGTGGCCGATATTTTTCACGGACTGGGCGCCAGCGGCGTGGTCATCGAGGACCCGGAGCTGGTCAATTCCTACCGGCGCTCAGGGACCTGGGATTACTGCGATATCCCGGAGGCCCAGGATACGAGCGTCGTGACCGTCAAGGCCTACCTGCCGATGGACGATCAACTGGACGACAGGCTGCGCCTGTTCGAACGGAAGGTCGAAGACCTGGCGAGGCACGATATCGACAAGGGGAGCGGCCTCATCCGCCTGCGGGAGGTGCACGAAGAGGACTGGGCCAACGCCTGGAAAGCCTACTACCACCCCATCCGGGTGGGCGACCGCCTGGTGGTCAAGCCGTCGTGGCAGGAATACCAGGCCGCGGCGAGCGACGTGGTCATCGAGCTCGACCCCGGCATGGCGTTCGGCACAGGCACGCATTACACGACGGCGATGGGCCTGGCGATGCTGGAGCAGGCCGTGCGCCCGGGCGATACGGTGTTCGACGTCGGCACGGGCTCGGGCATCCTGGCGGTGGCGGCCGCCAAGCTGGGGGCAGGCCGGGTGCTGGCGGTGGACAATGATCCGCTGGCGGTCAGGATCGCCGGCGAGAATGCGGCCGCGAACGGGACGGCCGATATTGTGACGGTGGCCGAGGGTGATTTGCTGACCGGCCTGACCGGCCAAGCGGACGTCATCGTCGCCAATATTATCGCCGACGTGATTATCCGCCTGGCGCCGTCGGTGCCGGAGCGGCTCAAGGACGGCGGGCTTTTCCTGGCCGGCGGCGTGATCGCCGACCGGCTGGGCGACGTTACCGACGCCATTCTCACCGCCGGCCTGGCGGTCGAGAAGGTGCTGGAGGAAGGCGGCTGGGCGACCATCCTGGCCCGCAAGGGGGGCGAGTGAGGTGCGCCGCTTTTTCATCGCCGGCGAGCTGGCGGACGCGGTGACGATCACCGGCCCGGACGCCCGCCATATCGGCAGGGTGCTGCGCCTGGGGCCGGGAGCGGGGCTCGTCGTGGTGGACAAGGCCGGCCGCGTCGCCCGGGCGGAGATCACGGCCGTGGAGGCAACGGCGGTGCATGCCGCCGTGCGCGAGCGCCTGACCGCGGGACACGAGCCGCCGGTGAAGGTTTCCCTGGCCCAGGGGATGCCGAAGGGGGACAAGCTCGAGTATATCGTCCAGAAGGCGGTGGAACTCGGCGCGACGGCGATTGTGCCGCTGGCGTGCGAGCACTGCACGGTGCGCTACGACGCGGCCAAGCAGGGCAGCCGCCGGGAGAGGTGGCGGAAGATCGCGGCCGAGGCCGCCAAGCAGTGCGGCCGGGACGCCGTGCCGGGCGTGGAGCCGGTGAGGACGCTGGCCGAGGCGCTGGCCATGGCCGGGGCTAATACGGACATAATAATGCTGTACGAGGGACAGGGCGGAGTGCCGCTGCGGGAAATACTGGCCGGCAACGGGGCTTCGTCTTATCTGCTGCTGATCGGCCCGGAGGGCGGCTTCAGCCCGGCGGAGGCCGAGCTGTGCCGCGCACACGGCGCGCGTATCGCCACCCTCGGCCCGCGCATCCTGCGCACCGAGACGGCGGCGTTGGCAGCGTTGGCGATTGTGATGTACGAGAAGGGCGATCTGGGTAGCGGCCGTTAACAAGGTCGGCCGTGGATAGTCTTCAAATTAATTGTGGGACTATTGGGACGCGCCGCGGCCGTTCAGAAGTCCCCAGATGCTAGGCAGACCGAGGACGCGCAGCGACGCGTACTCGGTACGTACGCTAGCAAGCGCCCGCAGGGCTAACAACGCAGATGGGGGCTTATCAACGGCCGCCCCCGGTGGAGGCAGCGTGCCGAAAGTAGCTTTTACAACCTTGGGCTGCAAAGTGAATCAGTTCGAGACGGAAGCGATGGAGGGGCTGTTCAAGGCGCGCGGCTACGAGGTCGTGGCTTTCGATCAGCCCGCCGACGTCTATGTCGTCAACACCTGCTCGGTGACCCACCTCGGCGAGCGCAAGTCGCGCCAGCTGATTCGCCGCGCCGTCCGCACCGCCCCCGGCGCCACGGTGGTGGTGACGGGCTGCTATGCCCAGGTGTCGCCCGGCGAGGTGGAGGCCATCGAGGGCGTGGACGTGATCGTCGGCACCCAGGACCGCCAGCGGATCGTCGACCTGGCGGAGGAGGCGGCCGCCAGCCGCCGGCAGGTCAGGGCGGTCGGCGATATCATGGCCGCGGCCGAGTTCGAGGATATACCGCTGCTCGCCGCTCCCGGGCGGACCCGCGCCTTCCTGAAGATCCAGGAGGGCTGCGCCAATTTCTGCACCTATTGCATCATCCCGTATGCCCGCGGGCCGCTGCGGTCGCGCCCCCTCGCCAGCATCGGGCGGGAGGCGGCCAAGTTTGTCGCCGCCGGGTTTCAGGAGATCGTCCTGACCGGTATCCATCTGGGCGCATACGGCCAGGATCTGGGCGGCGCGGCCACGCTCACCGACGCGGTGAAGACGGTGCTGGCCGTGCCGGGGGTGGCTCGCGTGCGCCTGGGGTCGCTGGAGTCGATCGAGGTGTCGGACGGGCTTATCGCCCTGATGCACGAGGACGAGCGGCTCTGCCCCCATTTGCACCTGCCGCTCCAGGCGGGCGACGACGCCGTGCTGGCGGCGATGAACCGCCATTACACCACCGCCGGGTATCGCGAGCTTGTCCGCGGCATCCAGAGCCGCGTTCCCGATATCGCCATCACCACCGATATCATCGTCGGCTTTCCCGGCGAAACGGCCGAGCAGTTCGCCAATACCCTCGCTTTCGCGGCGGGCATGGATTTCGCTCGCATCCACGTTTTCCCCTACTCGCGCCGCAAGGGGACGCCGGCGGCCGCTTTCCCCGGCCAGGTGGCCGAGGGGGAGAAGAAACGGCGGGCCGGGGCGCTGCAGGAACTGGCCGACCGGCAGGCGGCCGCGTTCCACGAACGGTTCGTCGGCCGCGAGCTGGCGGTGCTGTTCGAGCCGGCGGCCGGCGGCGGAGTCGAGGGGCTGACCGGCAATTATCTGCGCGTGTACGTGGACGGCGACCGCGGCCTGGCGCGCCAGCTGCGGCGAGTGAGGCTGCAGGGCCTGCACCGGGACGGGTTGTGGGGCGAGATTGCCGACTAATTTTTCCCGGTAGGCCGCCTGGCGGCAGGATATCAAAGAAAAAGGCAGAATATTTTCCTAAAAACGCGTATATTACTAAGCGGTGAAGCTGAGCGGAGAGGAAGAGCCGGTTATGGAGCAAGACTGTATTTTCTGCAAGATTGCGGCCAAGGAGATCCCTGTCAAGATAATTTACGAGGATGAGCATGTCGTCGCCTTTCCCGACATCAAGCCGGCGGCCCCCGTCCACGCTCTCGTGGTGCCCAAGCGCCATATCCCCAACCTGTGCGAGACCTGCCAAGAAGATATCCCCCTTCTGGGCCACATAATGACCGTTATCCCGAAGGTCGCCGCCCAGCTCGGCCTGGCCGAGGACGGCTTCCGGACGGTCGTCAACACCAAGGATAACGGCGGACAGACGGTTCACCACATCCACTGGCACATTCTCGGCGGCCGGTTTATGACTTGGCCTCCGGGCTAATATTGACAGTGCTTGTCGTTATCGTGTATAATTTTGTGGTGAATGTATTTAATCTTCCCCAGGTCTGTAGTGGAGGGAGGGAGATATATGTCAGAAGTCAAAGTGGGAAAAAACGAAACACTGGACAGCGCACTCCGCAGATTTAAACGTACCTGCCAAAAAGCGGGCGTTCTTTCCGAAGTGAGAAAACGCGAGCACTACGAGAAGCCGAGCGTAAAGCGGAAGAAGAAATCCGAAGCGGCGCGCAAGCGGAAGTTCAAAAGCTAAACCGCCACAGGCATTGCAGGCGCGCGGGCCCAGATAGATGTTCCGGAGGTTTCCGCCATGTCGATCAAGGAAAGACTCAATGAGGACATGAAGCAGGCGATGAGGGATAAGGAGGCCGGCAAGCTGCGCCTCTCCGTCATCCGCATGGTGCGCGCCAGCATCAAGAATGTCGAGATCGACCGCAAGAAGGAGCTCGGCGACGAGGAAGTGCTGGATGTCCTGGCCAAAGAGGTCAAGATGCGGCGCGACTCGCTCGAGGAGTTCAAGAAGGGGAACCGGCCCGATCTGGTCGCCGGCCTCGAGCAGGAGATCGATATTCTGATGGGCTATCTCCCCCAGCAGCTCAGCGACGAAGAAGTCCGCGCCCTGGTGGCCGAGGCCGTCGCCAGCACCGGCGCCGCCGGACCGAAGGATATGGGCAAGGTTATGTCCGCCCTGATGCCGAAGGTCAAGGGCCGCGCCGACGGCAAGACGGTCAACGCCATGGTGAAGGACGCGCTGAACAAGTAAATGAGATGAGAAAGCCGGTATCCTTGCGGATACCGGCTTTTGTTCTGCTACAACCGGCCGTTATGCGGCCGGCGCCTTCCGGAGGAAGAAAGCGGCGGCAAGCGCCGCGCAGCCGGTGGCTTATCAATCGACGAGAAGATGAGAAATGAAAAAAGGCAGGTCTTCCGACCTGCCTAATTTGTAATGTGAAGCGGCGAATATTGCGGCGTTGTTTGCGGCGAATAAGCGGCGTAGGTTGCCATGAATGTTGCCTTAGCGGGTGGTGCCATGAGGGGGCGTTCATTGCTGCGATGCTTGCAATCTGAGGTGATATCCGGTGCTGCGATTGTTTGCTTCACGATTACGCTCCTAGAAAATATCATAAATAAAGTGATTGGTCAAGCTCCCTTAAAAAAATAAAAATGTTTGAAACAGTTGCAAAATTTAAAAAAACTTCGCCGGCAGGCAAACTTCCTGCTTCCGGTCGGACGGTGAAGAGGAATGGCCGGGACGGATGCCGAATAAACTAAGGAATAATGTGCCTGGGAGGATAGCTATGCGCCGCTTCGCACTCATCCTGATACTGGCCTTCAGCGTCTGCCTGGCCGCCGGACCGGCGGCTTACGGCGACGACGGCGGACCTGTAATTGTCATCAATATCAAGGGCGAAATCGACGGCGGACAAGCCGCCCTCGTCCATAAGGCGATGGCGGAGGCCAAGGCCAAGAACGCCCGCGCCGTGCTGGTGGAGATCGACACCTTCGGCGGCCTGGTAGACGCGGCTACCGTCATCCGCGACAATATCAGCGAAGCGCCGGTGGAAACCATCTGCCACATCAAGAACCGGGCCTGGTCGGCCGGCGCGCTGATCGCCATCGCCCACAAGAAGATCGCCATTGCCCCCGGCGGCAGCATCGGCGCGGCCGAGCCCATCCCGGCGACCGAGAAGACGATCGCCGCCCTCAAGGCGGAATTCGCGGCGACCGCCAACAAGTCGGGCCGTAATCCGCGGGTGGCCGAGGCGATGGTCGACAAGACGCTCGGCCTGCCCGGCTACGCAGAGCCGGGCCAGATCCTCGCCCTTACCGATTACCAGGCCGTCAAGGTAGGCTACGCCGACCTGGTGGCCGCCGAACGGGCCGACGTACTGGCTCATTTCGGCCTGGCGGGCGCGCCGGTGGTCGAATATCACCAGGGCTGGGCGGAGAAGCTGGCCGGCTGGCTGTCCAACCCGGTCGTGAAATCGGCGCTCCTTACGCTGATTTTCCTGGCGATCATGACCGAGATCAAAACCGCCGGCCTCGGCGTCGCCGCCCTTGTCGGCATCGGCGCGGTGCTGCTCTTTTTCGCCAGCCAGTGGCTGAGCGGCCTGGCCGGCTGGGTGGAAATCGCGCTGTTCATCGCCGGCGCGGTGCTGATCGTCGTCGAGATTTACACGCCGGGGATGGGCATTTTCGGCCTGGGCGGCATCCTCTGCATCCTGGCGAGCTTTTTCCTTACCCTGGGCGGCGACCTGACCGCCCTCAACCTGATGGCCGTCAGCATGGTCGCGGCGGTCGCGATCTTCCTGCTGATTGTGAAGAAACTGCCTTCCAGCCGCCTGTGGGCGCGGCTGGTGCTGAAGGACGCCGAGACGACGACCGCGGGCTTCGTTTCCGGCGACGATTACCAGAAATACCTCGGCCGGATGGGGATCGTCCTGACGATTCTGCGGCCGGCGGGGGTTATCGATATTGCCGGCACCCATCTCGATGTGGTGTCGGAAGGCCAGTATATCGTGGCCGGAACCAGGGTCAAGGTGGTGAGCGTGAGCGGCAACCGCATCGTCGTTCGCCCCGTCGAGAACCAAGAATAGTATCGGAGGAGAGTGTTCAATGGCAACTTTGTTAAGCAGCGTGATAGTACTGGTCCTGTTTGTCATCGGTCTGGCCCTGTTCTTGCATTTCGTGCCCCTGGGGCTATGGATTTCGGCGATTGCCGCCGGCGTGCATGTGGGAATATTCACCCTCATCGGCATGCGGCTGCGGCGCGTGCCCCCCTCCCAGATCGTGCTGCCGCTGATCAAGGCCAACAAGGCCGGCCTCGACGTCAACGTCAACCAGCTTGAGGCCCATTTCCTGGCCGGCGGCAACGTCGACCGCGTCATCGACGCCCTGATCGCCGCCCACCGGGCCCAGATCGCCCTGCCGTTCGAGCGCTCGGCGGCCATCGACCTGGCCGGCCGCAACGTGCTTGAGGCGGTGCAGATGAGCGTCAACCCGAAGGTTATCGAGACGCCGTTCGTGTCCGCGGTGGCCAAGAACGGGATCGAGTTGAAGGTCAAGGCCCGCGTGACCGTGCGCGCCAACATTGATCGCCTGGTGGGCGGCGCCGGCGAGGCGACGATCATCGCCCGCGTCGGCGAGGGTATCGTCACCAGCGTCGGTTCGGCGACCGACCACAAGGACGTGCTGGAGAATCCCGACCATATCTCGCGCACCGTGCTGTCCAAGGGCTTGGACGCCGGGACGGCGTTCGAGATTCTGTCGATCGATATCGCCGACGTGGATGTCGGCCGCAACATCGGCGCCGAGCTGATGACCGACCAGGCCGAGGCCGAGAAGCGCGTCGCCCAGGCGAAGGCCGAGGAACGGCGGGCGATGGCCGTCGCCAAGGAACAGGAAATGAAGGCGTTCACCCAGGAGATGCAGGCCAAGGTGGTGGAAGCGCAGGCCGACGTGCCCAAGGCGCTGTCCGTGGCCCTGAAGGAAGGCCGTCTCGGGGTGATGGATTATTATAATATGAACAATATCCTCGCCGATACGCAGATGCGGGAGACGATCAGCAAAGCCGGCCCGGCCGCGCCCCCGCCCAAGACTGACGACAAGAAGTAGGCGAACGCCATGTGGGATTTTTTAATACCCCTCATCCTGATGTTCATTTTCTATCTGCTGCCGGAGCTGCTGAAGAAGAAGCGCCGCCGGGAGGAGTACAAATACCCGGAGATTCCCGACCAGGTGCCGCCGCCCGTACCGATGGAGCAGCGGCCGGAGGAGCAGCCGCTGCCGCCACCGGTGCCGGCCCGCATGCCGGTGCCGGAGGTCGTGCTGCCGCCGATGGCCGACGAGCGTCCCCGGCCGGCAGCCGTCGTCCACCGGCCGCCCGCGCCGCACGCCAAGCCGGTGGAAGAGACCGCCTCGGTTCCGGCGGCCGTCGCCGAAGCCCGGCCGTGGGACGGGCGGCTCGACCAGGCGGCGGTGGTGAATGGCATTATTTTCGCGGAGATCATCCAGCCGCCGCGGTGCAAGCGGCCGCTACGGAGTCCGTTTCAGCATTAGGGTTATCGTGGGCCGCCGGAGAGATCCGGCGGTTTGCTTTGCCAGTGCGGGCACCACCCCGGCGGCGGACGCGATCAGAGGTCCCGCCGTTGAGGGTGGGCCGGCGAATGGCGGCGCCCTGCCGTCCCACCATCCTGCCGCCTAACGACAAGTCTGGTTAAGACGGCATCAAAAAGAGTGTTATAGGCAGTGGTCACGTTCGCGACGTTGGCGGCCGCGGTTTGCTGGTCGACGATTCTGTCGCCGGCATTAAACCAGCCGGAATTTATCATGGTGGAAATCATCTGGGTTGTGTATGCGCTGGCCCGGTCATTCACGTTCATCATAATTCCCCTTTCCAAGTTTAAAGCCCGGCATAGAGCCGGGCAGGCGTAGAGGCCACGACCACGGAAGATGGCCGGCGGTCCCCTCGGTATAGAATATGCGTCGCACGCGATATGAGTTACAATTTCGGCAAATCGCGCGAAACGGCGCAAGCTTAGGGCAGGCCTTGGCAAGCATAAAAAACCAGGGAGATCAAGACGTAAATAATCCCTGGTTTTTTTGTTTCCCCGCCGCGCAGACTAAAAAATGTCCGCCTGTTTTTCCGCGGCGGCGAAAGGGGGCATGCACGTGAGCGATTACAAGGGCCGGCTGATTTACGCCAAGGGCACGTATGTCGAGTTTGTCGTCGCCCCGAACCAGGATGTGGATTTCGGCGATATCCTGGTGGTGGAGGGCAAAAGCGGCGACCGGTTTTACATCCGGGCCTACGATTTCAAGGTGAAGTCGCGCTGGTCGGGGATCAACAACGTGGGCTACCTGATGAACAAGCTCGACGGCGAGGGCCAGGTGGAGAACCAGGAGGAGCTGGAGTTTTATCTCGGCGGCAACCATACCGTCAAGATCGGCATGGCGGAGCAGCTTTGCTACGCCGATGGCGAGAACCGCCTGTTCAACCCCAAGACGTGCCCCGATTTCTTCTGCGAGGTGCGCGGGCTGAGCGCCGCGGATACCGCGCTGCTGGCGGAAATGAAGGGCGACCTGGAGATCGGGTTTCTCAAGAGCGGCCGCGGCGTGCTCGAGCTGCCGGTCGGCATTTACGGCTCGAAGGCGATTACCGAGCATATCGGCATTTTCGGCACGACCGGCTCGGGCAAGAGCAACCTGGTGAAGGTGCTGGCCGGATCGGTGATCGACAACGGCAATTATGGCATGCTGGTGTTCGACGTCCATAACGAATATTACCGCGATCTCGCTCGCCATCCGGGGACGCGGGACCGTCTGGCGGTGTACAACGCCCGTCCCCAGGGCGATTACGCCCGCCAACTGACGGTGAATTACAGCGAGGTCGGCCCCGAGGATATTACCGCCTGCGCGACCTTTACCGAGCCGCAGTTCGACGCGATCTACAAGCTGTCGTCCGTGCTGGCGGAGAACTGGGTGCGGGACGTGCTCCAGTACGACACGGCCGATCTCGTCGACGAGCTGAAGGCCAGTACCGGCCAGAAGTTCCAGGCGCCGACGATCAGCAAGATCAAGAGCATCTGCTGGAATGTGAAGAACGAACTGAATATCAGCGAGGGCGGGCCGCCGGTGGTGGCGGATATGATGGCCGACCTCGAAAAGGGCAAGGTGGTGCTGGTCGAGCTGAAGAACGTTTCGCCGGTAGGCGAGCTGGCGCTGTCGACGCTGCTGTCGAAGAAGCTGCTGACCCATTACGCGGCCAAGAGTGACGAGGAGCGCCGCGCCGTGCGGCCGGTGCTGATCGTCCTGGAGGAGGCCCATCGCTTCCTCGGCAAGAAGGAGCACGGCAGCAACAACGTGTTCGCCCGCCTAGTGAGCGAGGCCCGCAAGTTCAACCTCGGCCTGTGCGTGGTCGACCAGCAGCCGCGCCTGCTTGCCGACAAGGTGCTGTCGCAGCTTAATACGCTGTTCATCCTCGGCCTGGCGTCGAAGGCCGACCGCGGCAAGCTGGAGGCGATGTGCCGCAAGGATATCCTCCAGCAGCGCAACGAGATCAAGAACCTCGACTGCGGCGAGATGGTGGTGGCCACCAACTACATGCGGTTCGCCGCCCCGGTGAAGGTGCACAAGTTCGAGGATTACCTCGGCCGCCGCCACGGGGTGGCGACAGGGTAGGAGAATAGGCTGTGCGGAAGCCCCCGGATGCGAGTACGTCGCGGACGGGGGCTTTACTGCGGCCACCGCTGTACTAAACCCCCAATAATTGCAATATCTTGTGGTATGGGGGTGAGGGTTATGGAGCGCCGCCGCAAGGGCCGCCTGCAGACGCTGGCCGGGCTGCTGGAGATTCCGGCCGATATCGTGCTGGACCTGCCGCGGATCACGATGCTGGGCAACAGGCAGCTGCTGGTGGAGAACCACAAGGGGATTATCGAGTATACCGGCGCCCTCGTGCGCATCAGGCTCAACCAGGGCGAGCTGAAGGTGGCCGGCGCCGAGCTCACCATCGGCAATTTCCAGGCCGAACAACTGCTCGTGGAGGGCACGATCCTGGAAATCAAGTACGACGCTTGAGGTGGTGCGCGGATGCTGACACTGCGGTTCGCCAATTACCTGTACGGCACGGTCCGGATAAAAATCAGCGGCGCCATTCCGGAGAGGTTTATCAATCTTTGTCTGGCGCGGGGCATTTTTTTATGGGGGATTGCCAAGCATGACGACGCCGTGTTCGCCAGCCTGCGTCTGCCTGATTTTTTCCGCATCAGGCCGCTCGCCCGGCGCAGCCATAGCCGGGTAGAGGTGGCGGGTCATGCCGGGTTTCCCTTCGCCGTGAAGCGCGTTACGCGGCGCAAGATGCTGGTGGCGGGGGCGGCGCTGTTTTTCGTGCTGCTCCAGCTGCTGACCGCCCGGGTATGGTTCGTGGATGTGAGCGGCCACAAGGAGGTGGCCGGCGAACGGATTACACAGGTGGCCGCCGATTACGGGCTGCGGCCGGGGATTCCCAAAGCGGGGCTCGATCTCAAGGCGGTGGAGCGAAAGATGCTGCTGGCGCTGCCGGAGTTGTCCTGGGTGGGAGTGAGCGTTACCGGCACGCGGGCGCTGATCGAGGTGGTGGAAAAGACGCTGCCCAGGGCGGGCGACAAGTCGCCGGCCCACGTGGTGGCCGCCAAGGACGGGATTATAACCGAGGTGATCGCCATCGCCGGCCAGGCGGCGGTGAAGAAGGGCGATACCGTGAAACGCGGCGATCTGCTGATCAAGGGTTTCGCGGACGAGCCGCCGCCGGCTGCCGACGGGCAGACGCCGATTATCACCCTGCCGGACAAGTTCATCCGCGCCGCGGGGATCGTCAAGGCGCGGGTCTGGTACGAGGGTTACGGCGAAGCGGGTCTCACCCAGGAGGTATACCGCCGTACCGGCCGGAAGGCGGTAGCGGTGGCGTTCCGGGCGGACGGACGCGAGCTTGTGCTGAAGAAGGCGGCCGAGCAGCCCTTTGCCTGCTACGAGGTCGAGGTGGTCCACAAAAAGCTGTCCGGGGGCAGGAATAGCAATTTTGCTGTCGAATCTATTATAGATATCTTTCACGAATTGGTTGCCGAACGGTACGATATAACCGCCGAGCAGGCCCGCGACCTTGCCAGGGGCAAAGCGCTGGCCGCCGTGCAGGACCGCATCCCCGAAGGGGCTCAGGTACTGGCCCGCGAGGTGGCCACGCTGAATACGGCCGAGCCCCGGTTTGTCCGCGTCAAGGTGACGGTGGAAACTGTCGAGGATATCGGGCAGACTATGAATATCAACCTGCAATAGGGAGGCATGCACTCTTTGCCTAGCGAGCACGAAGAAAGGCGGATCAAGCTGGCCGATCCGCAGGCGGCCGTGGCCATCCTCGGCCACAGCGACGAGCACCTGCGCATCATCGGCGAAAGTTTCGCCAGCCGCATCGTTTCCCGCGGCGATGAAGTCGTCGTTACCGGCAGCAAGGCCGAGGTCGAACTGCTGACCAAGCTGTTCAACGAGTTAGCGTTTCTTTATCGCCAGGGCAACCAGATAACCGCCCATGATGTGCGCTACAGCGTCAGGATGATCAAGGAGGGCCGGGAGGAGAACCTGCACCAGATGTTCGCCGATACGGTGCTGGTGACCGCCCGCGGCCGCCATATAAAGCCCAAGACGCTCGGCCAGCGCCTGTATCTCGAGGCGATCCGCAACAGCTTCATTACCATCGGAATAGGACCGGCCGGAACCGGGAAGACTTATCTTGCCGTGGCGATGGCAGTTTTTTCCTTAAAGAACAAGGAGGTCGAGCGGATCATTCTCACCCGTCCGGCGGTGGAGGCGGGGGAGAAGCTGGGGTTTCTGCCCGGAGACCTCCAGGAGAAGGTCGACCCGTATCTGCGCCCGCTCTACGACGCCATGTATGATATTCTTGGCGTCGATACTTTCCAGAAATACATGGCCAAGAACGTGATCGAGGTGGCGCCGCTCGCGTATATGCGCGGCCGTACCCTCGACGACTCCTTCATTATCCTCGATGAGGCCCAGAATACCACTCCCGAGCAGATGAAGATGTTTCTCACCAGGCTCGGCTTCGGTTCGAAGATGGTCGTCACCGGCGATATCACCCAGGTGGACCTGCCCCAAGGAAACTCTTCCGGCCTCAAGCACGCCCAGGCAGTGCTGGCCGGGATCCGCGGCATCGAAGCGATTTTCCTGAACGAGAGCGATGTCGTACGGCACGAGATAGTCGGCCGGATTATCAAGGCCTACGAGCGGTTCGAGGCTTCAAATCCGGGTTAGGGCAAGGCCCCGGCCAGTGGAGTTGAAAAACAATGTCATCCCTTCATAATAAACTCAGGGAGCTGTTCGCACAGCCGAACAGCATGCATTCGCGCCCCCTTTCGCAACGCATCGTGCTTAGCATGGTGTTTTTTGCGCTTTGCATGGTTATCCTGTCCGCCGACTTCATCACGGACAAGATTTCTTTTCAGGTGGGCCAGGTGAGCGACCGCGAGGTTGTCGCTCCCCGGTCTGTTTCCTATGTCGACCAGATCAAGACCAAGAAGCTCGAGGACGAGGTGCTGGCCAGCGTGGCCAGCGTTTACGACTTTGACGTGACGGTGGCCGCCAAGGCCGAAGAGAGCGCCGGCGCCGTTTTCCGCGCCGCCAGGACGGTTGCCGCCGACAAGTCGCTGACGAGTGCCGAACAGAAGCTGGCCAAACTCAGGGCCGGCCTGAACGTTTCCCTGCCGGAGACGGCGGTGGTGGGGCTGGCGACCTTGAACGAGACGGAGCTCGCCAAAATCGAGGAGCACACCAGGAGCATCCTGCGCAAGTACCTGCAGCGCGGCATCCGCGAGGATGACCTGGACGCCGCCCGCAAGAACATCGCCCTGGAGGCCGAGGGGCTCGGCCTGGGCACCGACGGCGAGGCGGTTGTGGCCGGACTGGCGCAGACGCTCGTCAAGCCCAATTTCATCCTGAATGTCCGGGAAACCGATAAGCGCAAGCAGGCCGCCCTGAAAAGCACCGAGCCGGTGCGGGAGACGGTGAAGAAGGGCCAGGTGCTGGTGAGGCGGGGCGATATCGTGACCGCCGAGCAGATTTACGCGATGGAGGAACTCGGCCTGCACCGCGGCTCGGTGAACGAGGTGCGTATTTTCGGCTTGGCCATTTTCGTGCTATTGGTCATGGGCCTGATTGTCGGGTACCTGCATAAGTTCGCCTCCGAGGTGTACGATAACGATTCTCATCTGGTGCTCCTCGGCGGCATTATCCTTCTTACGCTGCTGCTCGGCAAGGCGGCCCACTATTATTTTTCCGATTTCGTCGCGCCGATCGCGGCCGGCGCACTGCTGACGGCCATCCTTATCGACACCCGCCTCGGCGTTTTTATCAGCATCGTGCTGGCGGTGCTGTTCGGGGTGATCGTCGAGAACGACCTGCGGGCAGTGGCGGTGGCCCTCGTCGGCAGCCTCACCGGCGTTTACAGCGTATCGAAGTTCAGCCACGGCTACAGCCTGACGCGAACCGGCCTGTGGATCGCGGCGATAAATTTCATCACCATCGGCTCATCCGGCTTCCTGGAGCAGATCAACGGCCAGCAGATTTTCGTCCAGGGCGTGTACGGCGCGGTCGGCGGTCTGGCGTCGGCGGTCATCACCATCGGCTGCCTGCCGTATCTCGAAAGCTTCTTCAAAATCACCACCCCGGTCAAGCTTATGGAGCTGGCCAATCCTAGCAATCCGCTGCTGCAGCGGCTGCTCCTGGACGCTCCCGGCACCTATCATCACAGCCTGTTGGTGGGCAATCTCGCCGAGACGGCGGCCAGCAACATCGGCGCCGATCCGGTGACGGTAAGGGTGGGCGCCTATTATCACGATGTCGGCAAAATTAAGCGCCCGTATTTCTTCATCGAGAACCAGACCGACGCCGAAAACCCCCATGACAAGATCGCCCCGTCGCTGAGCACGCTGATCGTGACTTCGCATATCAAGGACGGCGTCGATCTCTGCCGGGATTACAAGCTGCCGCAGCCGATCATCGATATTGTCCAGCAGCACCACGGCACGATGCTCGTTTCTTATTTCTACCGGCGGGCGACCGAAAACGAGCACAGCGAGTGCATCATCGAGGCCGACTTCCGCTACGAGGGACCGCGCCCCCAGAGCAAGGAGGCGGCGCTGGTGATGCTGGCCGACGCCTGCGAGGCGGCGGTGCGTTCGCTGTCGCGTCCGAACGTCAACCGCGTCGAGTCGACCGTCCGCAAGGTCATCCGCGAGCGTCTGCATGACGGACAGCTCGACGACTGCAATCTCACCCTCAAGGACCTCAACATTATCGGCGATGTGTTCATCCGCGTGCTGTCGAGCATGTTCCACTCGCGGATCGAGTATCCCGATACGCTGAAGGAACTGGAGAGGAAGAAGGGTAAGAATGGAAATAGTGCTAAGCAGTGTCCCGGAAGAGAGGGAGCTGGCGCCGATAGTGAAGGAGACGGTGACGGCCGTCCTAACTGAGGCTGCCAAGGTGCTGGGCGTGTCGCCCCATGCCGAGGTGGGCGTGGTGTTTGCCGACGACGTTTACATCCGCGAACTCAACCGCGATTACCGGGGAATTGATTCCGCCACGGATGTGCTGTCCTTCGCCCTCGAGGAGGGGGAGGAGCCGTCGGTCCAGGGCGGTCCGGCGGAAGCCCTGCTCGGCGATATCGTCATCTCCCTGGAAACGGCGGAACGCCAGGCGGCCGAGTTCGGCCACGGCCTGGAGCGGGAAGTGGCTTACCTCACGATCCACGGCATGCTGCATCTCGTCGGTTACGACCATGAGGAGGAAGCCGACAAAGCCGCGATGCGCCGGCAGGAGGAGAAGATCCTCGCCGCTTTGGGCATCGGCCGCGAGGATAAATGATGACCGAAGACGTCCGCGGAGCAATCCTGAAAGACTTCAGGCGCATTCCCGGTGTCGGCCCGCGAATCGCCGAGGACTTATGGGACCTCGGCCTTCGTTCTGTCGGGGACTTAAAGGGGCGCGACCCGGAGGAGCTTTACGCCCGGTTGGGCGTGCTGGCCGGAGACAAGGTGGACCGCTGCCTGCTGTATGTTTTGCGCTGCGCGGTTTATTACGCCACCGCCGGGGTGCACGAGCCCGAGCTGCTGAAATGGTGGAACTGGCATGACGACAAAATCGCAAACCGGTAATATGCTGACCAGCCTGCTGCGGTCGTTCCGCTACGCCGCCAGCGGCGTGGCCTACTGCTTCCGCACCCAGCGCAATCTCAGGATTCACGCCGCGGCCGCAGCGCTGGCGCTGGCCGCCGGCTTCCACCTCGGCCTGTCGGGGGCGGAACTGGCCGTGCTTGCCCTGACGATCGCCGCCGTGCTGGTGGCGGAGATGTTCAATACGGCGGTGGAGGCGCTGGTGGATATCGTGTCCCCCGGGTACCATCCGCTGGCCAAGGTGGCGAAGGACGTGGCCGCCGGCGGCGTGCTCGTCACGGCGCTGATGTCGCTGGTGGTGGCGTATGTGCTGTTTGCGCCGCGTATTTTGGAACTCGGCCGTTGATAAGCGCCCATCTGCGGCGTACCCGCAGGGGGCAGGCCGCAGCTCTAAGGCGCTGTCGCGCCAAGAGCTTGCGCGCTTGTTCCTGCGGACGCTTGCTAGCGTACTACCGTGTACGCTAGCAAGCGTCCGCGGAGCCGCCTTGCATCTGGGCACTTCTGAACGGCCTTTAATTGGGAGAGTAGAGAGTATGGAAGAACTGATCAACGCGGCTCTGGCTGCGCGGGAGAAGGCGTACGCACCGTATTCGCGCTTCGCCGTCGGCGCCGCCGTGCAAGGGGCGAGCGGCCGCATCTACAGCGGCAGCAATGTCGAGAACGCCTCCTACGGCCTGACGATGTGCGCCGAGCGGGTGGCGATTTTCAAGGCGGTCTCCGAAGGGGAGAAAGGCTTCGCGGCGTTGGCGGTGGCGGCCGACACGACGGCGCCGGCTTCGCCCTGCGGCGCTTGTCGCCAGGTCATGGCCGAGTTCGGTATAAACATGGTCGTGATGTGCAATACCAAGGGGGAAAGGCTGACGGTGACGCTTGCCGAGCTGCTGCCGTACGCCTTCGATAAAGCCGATTTGCCGGAGGAATGAATCGTGGCAATGACTGAAGACAAGAATTTCCGGTCGGGGTTCGTGGCCGTCGTCGGCCGGCCGAACGTGGGCAAGTCCACGCTGGTCAACAGCCTCATCGGCCAGAAGATCGCCATCATGTCCGACAAGCCGCAGACGACGCGCAACAAGATCCTCTGCATCCTCAACCTGCCTGACGCGCAGCTGCTGTTCCTCGATACGCCGGGCATCCACAAGCCCCGCCACAAGCTGGGCGAATACATGGTCCGCACGGCCGAGAACACGCTGCGCGAGGTGGATGTCGTCCTGTTCGTCGTGGACGCCACCGAGGAGCCCGGGGCCGGGGAGGAGTATATCCTCGAACGGCTGGCCGAGGTGCCGACGCCGGTCATCCTGGTCATCAACAAGATCGATAAGTTGCCCCGCGAGCAGGTGCTGCCGATCATCGGGCGCTACGCAGCCAAGCGCGACTTTACGGCGATCGTGCCGGTGTCCGCCTTGGTGCGCACCAATCTCGACGACCTGACGGGGGAGATCAAGAAGCATCTTACCCCCGGCCCGAAATACTATCCCGACGACATGGTCACCGACCAGCCGGAGCGGCTGCTGATCGCCGAGCTTATCCGCGAGAAGGTGCTGCAGCTTACCCGCGAGGAGGTGCCCCACAGCATCGCCGTCGATATCGAGGAGGTGGCGACGCGGGATAACGGCGACCTGTACGTGCGGGCGGTCATTTACGTGGAGCGGGACTCGCAGAAGGGGATCGTAATCGGCGCCGGCGGCGCCGTGCTCAAGGAGGCCGGCCGCCTGGCCCGCATCGACGTTGAAAACCTGCTGGGGTCCAAGACGTATCTTGACTTGTGGGTTAAGGTGAAGAAGGATTGGCGCAATCGGAAAGGGGTTCTTAAATCCCTCGGTTATGAGTAGAAGGAACGGCCGTTGATAAGTACCCATCTGCGGCGTACCCGCAAGGGGCAGGCCGCAGTTCTAGGCGCTGTTGCGCCAAGAACTTGCGCACTTGCTCCTCAGAGCGCTTGCTAGCGTACGCAACCAAGTACGCGTCGCTGCGCGCTCGCACCCTTTCGGGTATAAGCGACCACATCGACGCTAAAGCGTCGTGTGTCTGCTTATACGGTGCGCCTTGCATCTGGGCACTTCTGAACGGCCTTTGAGAAAACCCTTTGGGAGAGGGGGAGAAGATGATGCAGCCTTTTACAGAGGTTTTTGTCAGCCAGTTGATCGATAAGCTGGTCATCGACAAGGTCGGCAACCGCGTGGGCCGGGTCGGCGATGTGCTGATAAAGCCGGAAGCGGGCTTCCCGAAGGTGTGCGGCGTGGAGGTCAAGCGCCGCTGGGAGACGGTGGTCGTCGGCGAAGACCATATCGCCATGCTCAACAAGCAGATCGTGTCCCTCAATATCGTCCGCGAGGGTGTTCAGCCCAGGCCGTTGAACGGTGATGAGCTATACCTGCGCCGCGACCTGCTCGACCGCCAGATTGTCGATACCGACGGGGCCAGGGTGGTCCGGGTCAACGATCTCAAAATCACCCAGGTGAACAACGAATTCCACCTCGTGGCCGTCGATATCGGTTTCCGCGGCCTGGTGCGCCGCCTGGGGGCCGAGAAGGCCATGCGGCGGGTGGCGGGGATGTTCAAGCGCAACGTGCCTGAGAAGCTTATCTCGTGGGGCGACGTCGACCTCATCACCCCCGATCTTTCGGCGATCAAGCTGTCGGTGTCCCAGGGCAAGCTGGCCGCCCTCCATCCGTACGATATCGCCCAGATTGTCGGCGATCTAGGCACCCAGGAGCGGTCGGTCATCTTCCAGACGTTGAACAACGAGCGGGCGGCCGAGACGCTGGCCGAGATGGAGACGGAGATGCAGGCGTCTATCCTGGAGGGGATGGATAAGGACCGGGCGGCCGACATCCTGGAGATCATGGCTTCCGACGACGCCGCCGACGTCCTCAACGAGATGGCTGACGATACGGCCGAAGAACTCCTCGACCTGATGGAACACGAGGAGGCGGCCGAGGTCAAGGAGCTGCGCGAGTACGAGGAGCACGAGGCCGGCAGCCTTATGACGACCGAATACATAGCCCTGCCCGAGAACTTGACCGCCGACGAGACGATCAACGAGATCAGGCGGCTGGCCCCCGAGGCGGAGACAGTCTACTACATCTATGTGATCGACGCCGAGGAGCACCTGGCCGGCGTGCTGTCGCTGCGCGAACTGATCATCGCCAAGCCCGACACCCGGCTGGCTGATATCATGCGCACCCGCATCATCGCCGTGGGCGACGAGGCGCCGATCGACGACGCCATCAGCCTGATCCGCAAGTACGACCTGCTGGCCGTGCCGGTGACGGACAGCGACAAGAAGCTGGTCGGCATCATCACCGTCGACGACGTTATCGACGCGGTGATTCCGCCGCGGAAGAGAAATGTGCTGAAATTCAGCTGATGCAAGGGAGCTGCCGGCGGGTGGCTTCTTTTATTTTATTGACCCGATTACGGGCCAATGTTATGATTGGTGCGAGGGGTGAATTATGAAAAACCTGTCCAAGTATTTCATCAACGGGCTGATTGTTATCGTGCCGATGGCGATTACCTATTTCGTCGTCGTCGAGATATTGGATATCACCGAAAAACTGCTCGGCCGGCACCTGCCGGTGAAATTTCCCGGCCTCGGCCTGATCGCCGTCCTCGCCATTATTCTGACGATAGGCTGGCTGTCTTCCCACTGGGTTATGAGACGCCTGATCGAGCTGGGCGAGCAGGCGCTGTTTAAGATCCCTTTTCTCAAGTTCATCTATAACAGCGTCAAGCAGCTGTCCACGGCGGTGTTCGAATCGCAGAACATGTTCAAGCAGGCGGTGCTGGTGCCTTTCCCCCATCCGGGCGCCAAGGCGCTCGGCTTCGTTATGACCGCCCTGTCCCCGCCTTTGGCGAGGCATACGGACGAGGAGTCGGTGTGCGTCTTCATTCCCATGAGCCTCAACATGACCGCCGGCTTTAATATTATCGTGCCGAAGCGGGATATAATACCCATAGACGTGACCAGCGAAAGCGCGCTGCAATACATCCTGACCGCCGGCACCGTGATGCCGCGCGGCAGCGAAGCGACCAAACCCTAGGGGGAGATGCGCTATCGACTCGTCTATCAATAGCCTCGTTGCCCTCATGGCCGCCTTGCTGCTGGTGCTCTTGAACGGCTTTTTTGTCGTCGCCGAGTTCGCCCTCGTGAAAGTCCGCAAAACGCGGCTGGAAGAGCTGAGCGCACAAGGGACAGGCAGTGCCAAGCTTGCGCTGAAGATAGTATCGTCGCTTGATGCGTATCTGAGCGCCACCCAACTCGGCATAACGCTGGCTTCGCTGGGGTTGGGCTGGCTGGGCGAGCCGGCCGTCGCCGCCCTTATCGCGCCGCTGGTTTACGATCTTTTCCCCGGGGCCACATGGCTGGTGCATACGGTCAGTGTGGCTGTCGGTTTTGCTATCATTACTTTTTTGCACATCGTTCTCGGTGAACTGATACCGAAATCCATGGCTATCCAACGGGCCGAAAATATGACATTGTGGGTCGCCCGGCCGCTTTATATCTTCAGCAAGCTGGGTTATCCCGTCATTGCGTTATTCAATAAAGTCGCCGGGGCCGTTCTGGCGATGATGGGGTTTAAACAGGCCAGCGAGGCCGAGGTCGCCCACTCCGAGGAAGAGCTGAGGATGATCGTCAACGCCAGCCACCGCGGCGGCGTGCTCGACCAGATGGAGAGCGAACTGATCGACAACGTTTTCGATTTCGCCGACCGGCTGGCGCGCGAGGTCATGGTGCCGCGCCAGGATATGGTGTGCCTGTTCACCGACGACCCGTTCGAGGAGAACATGCGGGCGGTCAAGGAAACGGGTCATACCCGCTACCCGCTCTGCGTGGAGGACAAGGACCACATCATCGGCATGGTGCACATCCGCGACCTGATGGATATCGACATGTGCGGACCGGGGGAGAAGGACCTGCGGACCGTTATGCGGGAAATTCTCGTCGTTCCGGAGGGCATGTCGGTGGCCAGACTGCTGCAGGCGATGCGCCGCAAACGCATCCACCTGGCGGTGGTGGCCGACGAGTACGGCGGCACGGCCGGCCTGGTGGCGCTTGAGGATGTGCTGGAGGAGATCGTCGGCGATATCCAGGATGAACACGACGCGGTCGGCGAGGCGGAGATCCAGCGCCTTGAGGACGGCGGCTACGAATTCGACGGCCGGGTGCTGCTCGACGAGGTGTCGGAACTGCTCAACATCCGTCTGGAAGAGCACGAGGAAGATACGCTCGGCGGTTATATCTTCGGCCTGCTCGGCCGGCGTCCCGAGGTGGGCGATCAGGTCAGCATCGGCGATTATAGTTTTTCCGTTCTCCAGGTCAACGGGTTCCGGGTGGTGAGAGTGAAGGCCGTTCCGCTGACGGCGGACGGCGAAGAACCCCCCGGGGAGAACGGCGGCAGGGCCGACCTGCCGTAGCCGGGAAAGCCCCGCTGCGCAAAACACCGGAAGGGATGTGTGCGTATTGCTTCGGGAACTGATGTGGGATATTTTTCTCAGCACCGGCGATATCAAGGCGTATCTGCTCTACCGGCACTGCAGCGACCATGCGGTCGATCAGGCCCGGCCCGGCCGGGAGTAGCGCGGGCATGGGCGTTTACAATTGCGAGGCCATCCTGCTGGCGGTGAGGGACTACGACGCCACCAGCCGGATGGTGACTTTATTTTCCCGCGAGCACGGCAAACTGTCCGCGCTGGCTTACGGGGCCCGCCGGCCGCGCAACGAGCTGGCCGGCTGCGTCCAGCCGTTCAGCCATGTCGAGCTGGCTTTGTCGTCAGGGAAAAACATCGAGGCGATCAAGCAGTGCGCCATCAAGCGGTCGTTCCGCGAGCTGAGGGAGGACCTCGACAGGATGGCGTACGCGGCCCTGGTGGCCGAGCTGGTGGCCGAGCTGTGGCCGGAGCGGGAGCCGGAGCCGGCCGCTTTTGACCTGTTGCTGGACGCTTTCGCGCTGCTGGGGAGCCGGAACGTCCGGGTAGCCGCTCTGGCGGCCGCCCTTCAGCTTATGGCGCTGGCCGGCTTCCGGCCGGAATACAGGCAGTGTGTGGTCTGCGGGCAAGAGCTGGCTTTCCCGGCCCGTTTCGACGCCGCAGCCGGCGGCGGGGTGTGCGCGACCTGCGGCGAACCGCACCTGACGCCTTTTGGCGCCGAAGGCCGCGACTTCCTGGACCGGTTGCTCGGGTTGAACCTCGCCGCGCCGGGGCATTTCTCGGTGACCGGTGCCGTGCTGATGGAGACCGAGCGGCTGCTGGGCGAGTTCCTCACCTGGCGGCTGGACAAGCCCTTGAAGTCGCTGGCGTTCATCGCCGCGCTGGCGCAGGATAAAAGCGGCGGCGCCAGGGGACAATAACGGAAAAGACAGGAGGGAAAACGATGGAAGAGATTACCCTCGAAAAGATCGATATTATCCGCGAGCGCACCGGGGTGTCGTACCGGGAGGCCAAGGAGGCGCTGGAGCGCTCCGGCGGCAATGTGCTCGACGCGCTGGTGGAGCTGGAGGCCAAAAAGCCGGGTGGCTGGACGGAGGAGTTCACCGTCAAGTCCAGCGAGGTTATGGACAAGGTGAAGGAGTTCATCCATCAGGGGAACGTCACCAAGATCCGCGTCAAGCAGGACGGCAAAACGCTGGTGGAGATTCCCGTGACGCTGGGGGCGATCAGCGCGGTGTTTCTGCCGCAACTGGCGGCCCTGGGCGTGCTGGTGGCCGTGTTCAAGCGCTGCACCATCGAGGTTGTGCGCAGCGACGGCGGCAGCGAGGAGACCGATGTCCGCCAGAGCGACGACCGCGAGGGGCCGCGCGGCGGTTTGTAAGTTGACAGGAAAGGGCAAATTTGCTATTCTATTATAGCAACGTATGGTGATGAAGGAAATCGAGTAGCCAGCCGCTTCCAGCGAGCCGGGGAGGGTGCAAGCCCGGCGAAGGCCGGCGAAGGCGTTCCCGAGCCGCGGGAGGAAATTCCGTAAGGAAAAGTAAACCCCGCTATAAAATAAGGCGGGCCTCCGGGCCAATCAGGGTGGAACCGCGGGAAGCAGACTCCCGTCCCTGTAACGAGATGTTACGGGACGGGAGTTTTTTGTTTTGATTTAAGGAGGCGATGACATTGACCTTTCAGGAAATAATCCTCACCCTGGAGAACTTCTGGGCTCAGCAGAAGTGCATCATCCAGCAGCCCTACGACGTGGAGAAGGGCGCCGGCACGATGAACCCGGCCACCTTCCTGCGCGCCCTCGGCCCCGAGCCGTGGAACGTGGCCTATGTGGAGCCGTCCCGCCGCCCGGCCGACGGCCGCTACGGCGACAACCCCAACCGTCTGTTCCAGCATCACCAATACCAGGTCATCATGAAGCCCTCGCCGGCCAACATTCAGGATCTCTACCTGGCAAGCCTCGCCAAGCTGGGCATCGACCCGGACAAGCACGATATCCGGTTTGTCGAGGACAACTGGGAGTCGCCGACCCTCGGCGCCTGGGGCCTGGGCTGGGAGGTGTGGCTGGACGGCATGGAGATTACCCAGTTCACTTATTTCCAGCAGGTGGGCAGCATCGACGTCAAGCCGGTGTCGGTGGAGATCACCTACGGTCTCGAACGCCTGGCAATGTATATCCAGGGCAAGGAGAACGTGTTCGACATCGAGTGGGTGGCGGGCATCACGTACGGCGACGTCTTCCACCGCAACGAGGTCGAGCAGTCGACCTACAATTTTGAGTTGTCCGACGCGGCCATGCTGTTTACGCTGTTCGACATGTATGAGAAGGAAGCCATCCGTATCGTCGAGCTCGGTTATGTCCTGCCGGCGTACGATTATGTGCTGAAATGCTCCCATGCCTTCAACCTGCTGGACGCCCGCGGCGCGATCAGCGTGAGCGAGCGAACCGCCTTCATCGGCAGGGTTCGCAACCTGGCCCGCCTGTGCGCCCAGGGGTACCTGGAACAGCGGGAAAAGCTAGGCTACCCGCTTCTGAAAGGGGGTAAATAACATGGCTAAGGATTTGCTCCTGGAAATCGGCAGCGAGGAGATTCCCGCCAAGTTTATGCCGGCCGTGTTCGCCCAACTGGCCGATATCGCCAAAACAAAGCTCGCCGAGCGCCGCATTGCCTGCGGCGAGGTGCAGACTTTCGGCACGCCCCGCCGTCTGGCGCTGCTTGTCAGGGGGGTGGCCGAGCAGCAGACCGACCGCGACAGCGAGAATAAGGGCCCGGCCGTAAAAATCGCCTTCGACGGCGGCGGCGCGCCCACCAAGGCCGCCCAGGGCTTCGCCCGCGGCCAGGGCGTGGATGTTAAGGATCTCGTCGTCAGGGACGGCTACGTGTACGCCGTTATCCACGAGGCCGGCCAGCCGGTCGCGGATATTCTGCCCGAGCTGCTGCCGGAGATAATAACCGCCATCAATTTCCCCAAGAGCATGCGCTGGGGCGATCTCGACCTGCGCTTCGCCCGCCCCATCCGCTGGCTGGTGGCGCTTTTCGGCCGTGCCGTCGTCCCCTTCACCCTCGCCGAGGTGACCGCCGGTAATGTCAGCAGCGGCCACCGCTTCCTGAGCAAGGGGCCGGTCAAGCTGGCGTCGGTGGACGAGTATTTCTCCAAGATGACCGAAAACCACGTCATGGTCGACCAGAACCTCCGCCGCCAGGTTATCCGCGAGCAGGTGGAGAAACTGGCCGTCCAGCAGGGCGGGGCGGCGGTCATTGACGAGGATCTTCTGGAGGAGGTCGTTTTCCTGGTGGAATACCCGACGGCGCTGTGCGGGCGGTTCGAGGAGAAGTACCTCGCTCTGCCGCCGGAGGCCGTCATTACGCCGATGCGCGAGCATCAGCGCTATTTCCCCGTTTTCGCCGCCGACGGCAAGCTGCTGCCGGTGTTCATCACCGTCCGCAACGGCGGGCAGGATTATATCGATATCGTCCGCCACGGCAACGAGCGAGTGTTGAAGGCCAGGCTGGCCGACGCACGCTTCTTCTTCGAGGAGGATAAGAAGGCGCCGCTGGCCGACCGGGTGGAGAAGCTGAAGACAATCGTTTTCCAGGAGGGCCTGGGGACGATGTACGACAAGACGGTGCGGCTGGAGAAACTGGCGGCCGCGATCGCCAGGACGGCCGGCCTGCCGAAGGCCGAACTGGGCGCGGTGGAACGCGGCGCCCACCTTGCCAAGGCCGACCTCGTCACCGGCATGGTGTGCGAGTTTACCGAGCTGCAGGGCGTGATGGGCCGCGAGTACGCCAAGCTGAGCGGCGAGAAGCCGGCAGCGGCCGAAGCGGTGTTCGAGCATTATCTGCCGCGGTTTGCCGGCGATATGCTGCCGAAAACGCCGGCCGGCCGCGTGGTCAGCATCGCCGACAAGCTCGACAATATCGTGTCCACCTTCAGCCGCGGCCTCATCCCCACCGGCTCGCAGGACCCGTACGCCCTTCGCCGCCAGGCTCTGGGCATCGTGAACATCCTGATCGACGCCAGGTACCATGTTTCGCTGCAGGAACTGGCCGCCGCGGCGATGAAGCTGCTCGCCATCGGCGAGGAGCGCCGCGCCAAGCTGTTCGCGGATATTGCCGAGTTCTTCCGGCTGCGGCTGAAAAACGTGCTCGCTGACGAGGGTGTGCGGTACGATATGGTCGACGCCGTGCTGGCCGCCGACACCGACGATGTGTACGACGTCTGGCTGCGGGCTAAGGCGCTCGCCGAGGGCGGCGCCACCGAGGCCATGCAGCGGGCCGTCCAGGCCCTTACGAGGGCGGGCAATCTGGCCAAGAACGCGGCCGGCGACGCCATCGACCCGGCGCTGTTCGCCAGCGACGGCGAACAGGCGCTGTACGCGGCCCTGCAGGATGCCCGCGCCAAGATCGCCGCCCTGAGCGCCGCCCGCGACTATGCCGGAGTGCTGAAGGTGATGGCCGGCCTGGCCGCTCCCATCGACGACTTCTTCACCCAGGTGATGGTCATGGTGGACGATGCGGCTGTCCGCGAAAACCGGTTGGCCCTCCTGAAGGCCATAACCACGCTGACGGCAAGGGTCGCCGACCTCAGCAAAATCGTTGCCCAATAGCACCGCTTGCGCGCCCCCGAGGATACACGGTATAATAACTCGGGGGCCTTTTTCGTTTTCTCGCGGCCGTCGCTAAGCCCCCATCTGCGGCGTTGCTCCTCCGGTGCGCCCCGCACACCAATCGTGGCTGCTATTATCGCCTGCGGACAAGATGCGCTGACAGAGCTCGGGTAATCAGGACGTGCATCTGGGGACTTATCAACGGCCTTTTGTCAGGAGGAAATTATTATGCAAAGAGAATTCATCTACGCGCTCTCCGACTCCATCGGCGAGACGGCCGAGCTGGTGGCCCGCGCTACCGCCAGTCAGTTCGACCTGAGCCGGTTCGATATCATTCGCGTGCCCTATATCAATTCGGTGCACCAGATTGAGGAGGTGCTGCAGGCCGCGGCCGGCACCCGCAGCGTGGTCTGCCACACCCTCGTTTCGCCCCAGCTCAGGGCGGCGATGACGGAGCTGGCGCAGGTGCACGGCGTACACACCATCGACATTATGGGGCCGATGATCCAGGGCGTCCAGAAGGCCACGTCGCTTACCCCCAAGCTCCAGCCCGGCCTGATGCACAAGCTCGACCAGGAGTATTTCCGGCGGGTGGAGGCGGTGGAGTTCGCGGTCAAGTACGACGACGGCAAGAACCCCTGGGGCATTCCCAAAGCCGACATTGTGCTCATCGGCGTTTCCCGCACCTCCAAGACGCCGCTCAGCATGTACCTGGCCCACAAGCGGGTCAAGGTGGCCAATGTGCCGATTGTGCCCGAGGTGCCGCCGCCCCAGGAGCTTTTCCAGATACCGCCCCAGAAGATTGTCGGACTGATAATCGACTCGTACAAGCTCAACGAGATCCGCACCGAGCGCCTGCGCACGATGGGGCTTGGCCCGGACGCCAGCTACGCCAACATCGACCGTATCACCGAGGAGCTCGAACACGCCAAAACCCTGATGCGTAAATTGCAATGCCCGATTATCGACGTTTCCAACCGGGCGATCGAGGAGACGGCCAACAAGATTCTCGAAATCGTCCGCAAAGGCGGCCCCCAGGGAGGAAGCAATGAGAATCCTGCGTGAGGCCGGCGACTGGCTGCACACAATCGTCCTTGCCGCGGCCATCGCCACGGCGATCAATGTTTTTCTCTTCCAGCCGACCAAGGTCATGGGGCATTCGATGGAGCCGACCTTCCACGAAGGCCAGCGCATTTATCTTTCCAAGCTATCGCATACCTTAGGCAGGCTGCCTGCCCACGGCGACGTCGTGGTGATCGACAGCCGCGTCGCCCGGCCGCGCAACCTGAGCGACGACCTGGCGGAGCCGGTGAACAACATGGTGACGCTGGTCAAGGGCGCCGCGCCCGCCGACCACATCTGGGTGAAGCGGGTCATCGGCCTGCCCGGCGATATGCTGGAGTTCAGGGACGGCAAGGTTTACCGCAACGGCGCCCCGCTGACCGAAAGCTATATCAAGGAGCCGATGCGCTATTCGTCGCCCGGTAAGGTGACCGTGCCTGCCGGCCATGTCTTCGTGATGGGCGACAACCGCAATTACGCCAACGACAGCCGCTTTATCGGCAGCATTCCCGCCGACCATATCCTGGGGGTCATGCTGTTTTAGATTCGGGGGCCTGCAAAACGGCAGCGAAAAACCCCCGGCGGATACCGGGGGTTTTCTTTCGCGGCGTTTATTCGCCGCCGCCCGCCATTATCGGGACGGACGGCGGGACGATTTCGTTTGTTTCGATGTTGTAGGTCACCCGGTCGGCGGTCCAGGTATTGTCGTGCTGGGACACTTTGACGTTGCCGCTGAATACGCCGAGTTTGCTGCGCCAGTTGAATTCCGCCCGGTCGGCGGTTATCGTCAGGCCGGTGCGGGTGAAGGAGACGCCGCCGTCGATTTTGGCCTGGTCCTGCATGCCGAAAACGTAGACATCCTGGCCGGTGAAACATATATCACCCTGGGTGACGGTGATGCCGCCCGTGCCCCAGACCTCCAGCGAGGAGACGCTGACTCTGGCCATGCCGGCCGTTATGATCCGGTTCCCGACGCCGATATAGACGTTGCCCCTGAGTACGTAGAGCCCGGTGTTTATATCGAAATATGTTTTGTCGGCTTTGATGACCGGCTTCGCCGGGGCCGCGCAGACTGTGCCGGCGAGCAGGAACAGGGCCAGGAGGGTGGCGAGCAGTATTTTGGGTTTCATATGTACCCCACCTTTCTAAATAAAAGTATAGCAGCAGGAAAGCGAAATTTGTAATGTAAATATATGTAAACGTCCTGCGTTATTTTGACGAGGCCGGAGTTATCGCCGGGCTTGAATGGAGGGTTGACCGTGGGTCTCCATAACTATCTGATTTTTGTCCGCAAGCTTAATAATATGGGCCGGTGGGCGACGGAATTCATGCACCAGCGGACGACGGTGAGCGAGCATTCCTTCCTCGTGGCCCAGATCGGCCAGATGCTGGCGCTCATCGAGGAGGAGAACGGCGGCAAGGTGGATTGGGGCCGGCTGTTCCGGAAGCTTATTAACCACGATGTCATCGAATCAATCACCGGCGACATTCTTAGCACGACGAAGTACAAAAAACCCGAGCTGTCGGCTGCTCTCACCATTATCGAGAAGGAGCTGGCGGAGGAGACCTTTTTCGCCGAGATGGAACAGCCGTACCGCAACCTGTACCGCGACCTGCTGTTCGACGGCAAGGACGACAGCCTGGAGGGCCAGATCCTGCGGGCCGCCGACAATATCGACGCGCTGATGGAGTGCATCTTCGAGGTCAAGCTCAACAATATCGGGCTGTTCGAGGAAAAATACCACACCATATTGAAGAAGCTCAAAGAGAGCGGGCTGGTCAGCGTGCGCTATTTTATCGCCAATGTTCTGCCGGGGCTGATCGCCGACTGCGACCGGTTGGCCAGGAAGCCCGCGGGGAAACATACATAGGAACCTGGCTGCAGGTGAAGAGATTGATGCGAAAGGGAGGATGAACGATGAAAGCCGATGAGCCGCGCGAACAGGCAGAGGAGAAGACCATGCTCAAAAATCCCCCCGCCGGAATCGACGAAAGCCAGCGTGAAGGGGTTTTTGTCAACGGCTTCATCTGCCAGCACTGCGGGCTGCATTTCAACCTGTTTTCCTGGAAAGCCAACCGGCACCGGGCTGACAATACCTTCTGCCCGGAATGCGGCCGCCGGGGGGCCTTCATCCACTACCGCAGGATGCTGAGCGACAAGACGTACCGGGACGAATCGTCCAAGGACGAGATTTTCCGCCATGTGCCCTGGCCCGGTAGCCAGTTGATGGCGGATTCGGTGATAATGGCGTCGCCCGGCAAAAAAAACGGCCGTTGATAAGCGCTCAACTGCGGCGTACCTTTTACGGGTGCAGCGTACTTTTATGTACGCGCGATGCTGTTAAACCGATCCGGTGCAAACAATGTACATAAACGTTATCGCAGAGGAAACGGTGGTGTTAGCCTGCGGTCCGCCTTGCATCTGGGCACTTCTGAACGGCCTAAACTTAAGGGTTTCGCGGAGCTTCGGCTCCGGTATTTTTTTTGTCTATCAAAATATCCGGGCTTTGTCAAGAGGAAAAGAGGATATTTCTCCTTTGCCTTGAATAGTATTAATGCAAAAAATAATATGTCTCCGTAGCGACAGAATCCAGAGCCACTATATTGTTCATGGGCGCTTAAGGTGAGGTTATATGAAGGATGCTGTTTTCGACGATTTTATCGACAGGCTGCGCTCCCAGAGCGATATAGTCAGCGTCATCTCCGAGTACGTACCGCTGAAGAAACGAGGGAAGAATTACTGGGGTTGCTGTCCGTTCCACCATGAGAAAACGCCGTCTTTTTCCGTGACACCCGACAAAGGTTTTTTTTATTGCTTCGGGTGCCAGACCGGCGGCAACGTTTTCAACTTCCTCATGAAGCTGGAGAACCTCACCTTCATGGAGGCGGTCAAGAAGCTGGCCGAGAAGATGAACGTTCCCGTGCCGGAGAAGGAGAAGACCGAGCACGAACGGCAGGTGGAACGGGAGATGGCCGGCCTGCTGAAGGCCAACGCCATGGCCAGCGACTTTTTCCACGCCTGCCTGACCAAGACGGGCTACGGCAAGGCGGCCCGGGAATACCTCAGGGCCCGCGGCGTCGACGACGCTACGATTGCCGATTTTCGGCTGGGCTTTGCCCCCAAGGCATGGGATAAGCTGACGGCCGCCCTGACCGGCCGCGGCTTTACCGCCGAAACGCTGGCCAAGGCCGGCCTGGCGGTGGCGCGGACGGGCGGCGACGGCGTCTACGACCGCTTCCGCGACCGAATCATGTTTCCGATCACCGACGTGCGTAGCCGGGTAATCGGCTTCGGCGGCCGGGTAATGGACGGCAGCCAGCCAAAGTACCTCAATACCGCCGAGACGCCAGTGTTCAACAAGCGCTACGTCCTGTACGGATTCGACCTTGCCTATCAGGCCATCAAGCAGGCCGGCAAGGCGATCGTGGTCGAGGGGTATATGGACCTGATCGCCCTGCATGCCAGCGGCATCAAGAACGCCGTCGCCTCGCTCGGCACGTCCTTCACCCCCGAGCAGGCCAGGCAGCTGGCGCGCCACGCCGGCGAGATCTATTTCGCTTACGACAGCGACGCCGCCGGCCAGAACGCCACGCTGAGGGCGCTGGCGACCGTACGCTCGCTGGGGCTGGCTGTTAGGGTCATCGTTGTGCCGGACGGCAAGGATCCCGACGAGTTTATCAGAAAGCACGGCGCCGACGCCTTCCGCGCCCTTATGGGTCAGGCGCCCGCGCTGCTCGATTACCAGATCAGCCAGGCACTCAAGGGCAACGATTATTCCGACGCGACCGGCAAGATGGGCGTTCTTGCCCAGGCTATCCCGGCGCTGGCCGAGGCCCCCGATCTGGCCGAGGTCAACGAGCATATCAGGATGTTGTCCCAGAAGCTGGGTATTCACGAGGAGGATATCAGAAGGGAAATACGCAAGAATCAGCAAAAGGATAAAGCTGCCAGCCGCGGGCAGAATAGTAACACATTCTCGCTTTCGCAGCAGTTGGCGCCGAAGACGGTCGCCGCCGAGCGGCAGCTTATCCGCCTGATGCTGGAGGACAATTCGATCATCCCGTATGTCCGGGCAGAGCTGGACAATGAAGATATTCAGGGCGGAGAGCGGAAAACGATAATCAATTCGCTGTTTAATGCGTATAATATGGGAAAAAGTCCCGCCGCCGACAGCTTGGCTGTCAACCTGCCGGAGTCAGCAGCCGCCGAGTTGTCGAATATTATGGTAATGGATATACAGTTAAGCGATATTTCCCGCGTTGTCGACGATTATATCAGGATCATCCGGGTCGCCCGCCTGGAGCCCTTGATCATGGTTCACAGTTTACGGGCCGAGGAATTTCTACGTTTGGGGGACGAAAGCAACTATCGGCAGGAATTAGCCGAAAGTCAGCGAATTAAAGATGAAATTAGCAGATTGCACCATAATTGATACGCACTTTGCCTTATCCGGGGAATGCCTGGGGAGGAGGGGAGTAGAATGAGCGAGAAGAAGAGCATACAAGCTGAACACGTCAATGAGCTGCTGCACAAGGGCAAGAAACGCGGCGGCATGTTGACTTACGCCGAAATCATGGACACTCTCCAGAACGAGGACCTCACTCCCGACGAGATCGACGATATGTATGAGGTTTTTTCCAACAAGGGGATTGAGATCGTCGATGAGGTTCCTGATGTTGAGACCCTGGATGACGCCGACATTGCCGAGACCCCCGAAGAGGTGGACATCGACCTTACCATCCCGGAAGGGGTCAGCATCGATGACCCTGTCCGGATGTACCTCAAGGAAATCGGCCGGGTGCCGCTGCTGTCGGCGGACGAGGAGATCGAGCTCGCCAAGCGCATGGGCCTTGGCGACGAGGAAGCCAAACGCCGCCTGGCGGAGGCCAACCTGCGCCTGGTCGTAAGTATCGCCAAGCGTTACGTCGGCAGGGGCATGCTGTTCCTGGATCTCATCCAGGAAGGCAATCTCGGCCTTATCAAGGCTGTCGAGAAATTCGACTACAACAAGGGCTTCAAATTCAGCACCTATGCCACCTGGTGGATCCGTCAGGCCATCACCCGGGCCATCGCCGATCAGGCCCGCACTATCCGCATACCCGTGCACATGGTGGAGACGATCAACAAGCTGATCCGCGTGTCCCGCCAGCTCCTCCAGGAGCTGGGGCGCGAACCGAGCCCCGAGGAAATCGCCAAGGAGATGGACGTCAGCGTCGAGCGGGTGCGGGAGATCATGAAAATCGCCCAGGAGCCCGTTTCCCTCGAAACGCCGATCGGCGAGGAGGAAGACTCGCACCTCGGCGACTTCATCGAGGATCAGGACGCGCCGGCGCCGGCCGAGGCCGCCTCTTTCATGCTTCTCAAGGAGCAGTTGGAGGAGGTGCTGGAGACGCTCACACCCCGGGAGGAAAAGGTGCTGAGGCTGCGCTTCGGTCTGGACGACGGCAGGGCCCGGACGCTGGAGGAAGTGGGCCAGCATTTCGGCGTCACCCGCGAGCGCATCCGCCAGATCGAGGCCAAGGCGCTCCGCAAGCTGCGTCATCCGAGCCGCAGCAAGAAGCTGAAGGATTTCCTGGAGTAAAATATAGTTTGAGGCCGTTCAGAAACTCCCAGATGCACGTCCTGACTTCGCCAGCTTTGTCAGCGCTTCTGACTGGCTGGCGATTGTTTTTCCGGATTTTGTGCGGGGCGCACCGGAGGAGCGCAGATGGGGGTTTATCAACGGCCGAAGCCGCTCTCCATTAATTGTTAGATAAAGATTGTCCATAAAACCTTGACGGCGGGGGTGCCCTGACTTATAATATATTTTGTCGGTGCACACTCCTCGATAGCTCAATCGGTAGAGCACGCGGCTGTTAACCGCGGGGTTGTAGGTTCGAGTCCTACTCGAGGAGCCACTTACGACTGTCAAGACAGGTCTTCTTCGGAAGCCTGTTTTATATATCTTTCGGGGCCTATAGCTCAGCGGTAGAGCAGCCGGCTCATAACCGGCCGGTCCCTGGTTCGATCCCAGGTGGGCCCACCAACCTTATATATATCGGCCCGTTGGTCAAGTGGTTAAGACACCGCCCTTTCACGGCGGTATCAGGGGTTCGAATCCCCTACGGGTCACCAGCAAACAGCGTTAAGAGGCTCAGTCGCGGACTGGGTCTCTTTTTTAGTCTATCAGAAATTGACATATCTCGGTTCGTAGTGATAAAATGGAAAAAATTGCAAAGGGAGCGAAGGACGTGCTGATCCGCAAAGCTTGTGCTGCCGACAGCCGCGGCATCGCCAGGGTGCGCGTCGATACCTGGCGGACCGCCTATGCCGGTCTCGTGTCCGACAGCCATCTGCGCAGCCTGCGCTATGAAACCGTCCAGGAACAGTTCAACGCGGTCTTTACCCCCGAAAAAGGTTATCACGTCTATGTCGCCGAAGAGGCCGCCGCCGAAGACATCATCGGCTTTATCCTGGCCGGGGCCAACAGAAACGGTCGGTTCCCCTATCGGCAGGAGATTTATGCCTTGTACGTCCGGAAAGAATATCAGGCCATGGGGGCGGGGCACGAGTTGTTGAGGGCGGTGGCCGCCGAGCTCGGCTCCTGCTCGGTGATTGTTTGGGTGCTGGCCGCCAATCCTTACCGCCGTTTCTACGAAAAACTCGGCGGCACGTACGCGGGCAGCGAGGAATTCGTCCTCGACGGCGAAAAGCTGACCATAACTGGCTACGGGTGGAACGATATCGGCACGGTGTTGGCCCGATAACGCCCGGTCCGGCAAGACAGTAAGGGTAGTATGGAGGCGGAGATTTGTCATGCGCCTGTTCGTTGGCATCGAGTTTCCGGAGAAAATTATCGCCGCCCTGGAGGCCGTCCAGGCCGAGCTGCGCGGCCGCAGCCAGCGGGGCCGTTTCAAGCGCCGCGAGAATTTCCACGTCACGCTGAAGTTCCTCGGCGAGGTGCCGGCGGCCGACGTTCCCCTGCTCGTGCCGCCGCTGGCTGCTGCCGCTGCTGCCGGCGGTCCCTTCGCCGTCGGCCTTGGCCGGCTCGGCCATTTCGGCGGCGGTGTGCCGGTAAGGACGGTGTGGGTGGACGTGGGCGGCGAGGTCGCGGCGCTGCATGCGCTCCAGGGGCGGGTGGAGCAGGACCTGGGCGGGTGCGGGTTTCCGCCGGAGCAGCGGGCATGGCGGCCGCACATTACCCTCGCCCAGGATGTTGTGCTCCAGCCCGGCGCGCCTCCCTGGAGCGCTTACAAGGTCGACCGGACGACGTTTACGGTGCGGGAATTCGCCCTTATCCTCAGCGAGGAGATCGACCGGCGGCGGGTTTACACGCCCATCCGGCGCTTCGCCCTGCCGGGCTAGGGGAGGAATTTTTCCCCACGGGAACGAAATACTAGAGACAGACTGACCGGCAGAATGGGCGGGCGGTCTGCGATTCGCCACAAGGGAGGGGAAGGCGTGAAACTCAGCAAACGGCTGGCGACGATCGCGGCGCTGGTACCGCCAGGCGGCCGCCTGGCGGACATCGGCACCGACCACGCTTATCTTCCCGTGTATCTCGTCACCGCGGGCATCGTGCCGTCGGCGGTGGCCGGCGAGGTCAACCAGGGGCCGTTCCGGGCGGCCGGCGAGGCGCTCGCCAGGGTGGGCCTGGCCGACCGCATCGATCTCCGCTTTGGCGACGGGCTGGCGATACTGGCCCCCGGCGAGGTGGAAACGGCTGTCATCGCCGGCATGGGCGGCCCGACGATTGTCGAAATTCTCGACGCCCGCCCCGCGGTCACGGCGTCGCTGTCCTGCCTTGTACTGCAGCCGATGCTGGGCGGGGGCGTCGTCCGCCGCTGGCTGGCCGCTGCCGGCTGGCATATCGCAGCCGAGGCGCTGGTCGAGGAGGACGGCCGCCTGTATGAGATTATCGCCGCCGCGCCGGGAGCGGCGGAGGAATACGAGCATATCCTGTACGACATCGGTCCGCTGCTGTGGAGCAGGCGGCATCCGCTGCTCAAGACTCATGTGGCGGCGCTGCTGGCCCAGGCCCGGCGCGTGGCGGCGGAGATGGCGGCCAGCCCCCAGGCGGTCGCGTCCCCCAAGTACGCCGAATATCAGGCGAAAATCGCCCAGTTGGAGGATAAATACGCATGCCTGTGAAGTGCCGGACGATAATAGCGGCGCTGGAACGGCTGGCGCCGCGCGAACTGGCGGCCGGCTGGGACAACGTCGGCCTGCTGGTCGGCAGCCCCGAGCAGGAGGTTGCCTCGCTGCTGGTGGCCCTGGATGTGACGCCGGAGGTGGCGGAGCGGGCGGCTGCCGCGGGGGTGGACCTGATTGTCGCCCACCATCCGCTGATTTTCAAAAGCCTGAAAGCCATCCGCACCGATATGCCGCAGGGCAGGACGCTGGCCGCGCTGCTGGCGGCCGGCATCGCCGTGTACGCGGCCCACACCAATCTCGACGCCGCCGACGGCGGCGTGAACGATATCCTCGCCGCGCGGCTGGGGCTTACCGACTTGCAGCCATTGGCGGTTGAAGGCCGGGAGAGGCTGCTCAAGCTGGCGGTATTCGTACCTGAGGGCCACGTGGAGGCGGTACGTACGGCGATAACGGCTGCCGGCGCCGGTCACATCGGCAACTACAGCCATTGCACCTTCCAGACGCCGGGCACCGGCACCTTTCTGCCGCTGGCCGGCACCAAGCCGTTCATCGGCAAGCAGGGCAAGCTGGAATACGCCGCCGAGTACCGGCTGGAAACGATAATGCCCGAGGGCGCCGCGGCCGCGGTCGTCGACGCCATGCTCCGGGCCCACCCCTATGAGGAGGTGGCCTACGACGTTTACGTCCTCAACAATCCCGGCCGGGCATTCGGGCTGGGCAGGGTGGGACGCCTGGCAACCCCCGAGCCTTTGGACGCTTTTATCCGCCGCCTCAAGGCCGCGCTCGGCCTAGTGCAGGTAAGAACGGCGGGTCCTGCCGACCGCCGGGTCGGCACGGTGGCGGTATGCGGCGGCAGCGGCGCCGATTTGCTGGCGACTGCGTCCGCGGCCGGGGCCGACGTGCTGGTGACGGGCGACGTCAAGTACCACGAGGCGCTGGAGGCGGCGGCCATCGGCCTGACGGTGGTCGACGCCGGCCATTTCGCGACTGAGCGCCCGGCGCTGGAAGCCGTCGCCGCCCATCTCGCGGCCTGCGCCGCCGAAGGCGGTTGGGGAGTGACCATTGCTACCGACGATATTTCCCGTGATATTTTTCAAATATGGTGAGACAGGCGAACTGCGCCTGTCTTTTTCTATGGCAGAATAAGGAGGCGAGCGGCGATGAAAGACCAACTGGGCATGCTTGGCGAGCTGCAGGTCCTTGAGCGCCAGAAACGGGAGGCGGCCGGCCGCAAAGAGAAGATCAGCGTTGACGAAGTGCGCCTGCTGTGGCAGGAGGTCAGGCTGCTGGCGCAGACCGTGGCCGCCGACCGGGAGAAGCTGGCCGGCATGGAAAAGGCGTGCGCTGGCCGGGAGGACGAACTGACGTCGCTCACCAGGCATTGCGGGGAGTTGGAGCAAAGACTGTACCGCGGCGAGATAACGAATATCAAGGAGATCGAGCAGGTCAGGACACGCTGCGAAGCTCTCCGCCGCGATATCGCCCGGCGCGAGAACGCCGCCGTCGCCGGCATCGAGGACTGCGAGCGGCTCGCCGCCAAGATCGCCGGCGACGAGGCCAACCTGCAGGCCAAGAGGCGCCTTCACGCCGAGAAGCAGCAGCACGTGGCCCAGGAGGCGGCCCGCAGCGATGCCGAGCTGGCCGGCCTGGAGGAGCGCTGCCGGGCGTTGGCCGCCAAGGTCGAGCCTGCCCTGCTCCGCCAGTTCCGCGAGCTTGCCCGCAAGCTGCCCCAGCCGGTGGCGAGAGTGACGGGCGGCGTATGCGGCGGCTGCCGGCGCAGCATCCCGACCGGGCAGCTGGCGCAGGGCGAGGGGAGGCTGCTATACTGCGACAACTGCGGCCGGATACTTTTAGTCGAATAACAGGGGCAGCCGCCTCAGAGGTCCATCTGCGGCGTTGCGGCTGCGCGTGTTCGCTCGGCGTACGCACGAGTACGCCTCCGCTCTCATGCTCGCCGCGCCTTGCATCTGAAGCCTCTGTGACGGCTGCGTGTAAAGTTTGACGAATGAGGCTGTACGCGGTAAAATAATCGTGTTTGCAGGCCCGGCAGGGCGCAGGGAGGGGTGGAGCAATGATACAGCGTAAAGGAATGGACAATTTTCTCGCCGGCGGGATTTACGGCATAACGGACGACGCGCTTTCCCGCGGGCGGAGCAGCATAGAGGTTGTGCGACTGCTGCTGGCTGCCGGCGTAAGAGTGATCCAGTATCGCGAGAAGGCCAAATCGGCCCGCCTGATGTACGAGGAATGCCTGGCGATTTGCGATCTTACGAGACGCGCCGGAGCGACCTTCATCGTCAACGACCATGTCGACCTGGCGATGGCGGTCGGCGCCGACGGCGTCCATGTCGGCCAGGACGATCTGCCGCCGGAAAAGGTGCGCGAGCTTGTCGGCCCGGGCATGGTTATCGGCCTTTCGACCCACGCCCCCGGGCAGGCCGCGGCCGCCGACCGGCTGGCCGGGGTTATCGACTACCTCGGCGTCGGCCCGGTATTTGCGACCGGCACGAAGAAGGACGCCGCCGCTCCGGTGGGCTTCGCCCTTCTGGACTATGCGGCCGCCAACGTCCGTCTGCCGTACGTGGCCATCGGCGGCATCAAGGAGAGCAACATCGCTGCGGTGCGCAGCCGGGGCGCGGGGATGATCGCCATTGTGTCCGATATTGTCGGTGCGGACGACATCCCGGCCAAAGTGGCCGCCCTGCGGGCCGCCATGGCAGGAAATACCGGCCTGTCCCGGTCTTGACGGCCGGGGCGGAACGTGGTATATTATTAATCCAGACAATCGAACAGGGTCCGTGAGTACGAAAGATGATCGCGAAGGCTTGACCTTCGAGGAAAGTCCGAGCTCCACAGGGCAGGGTGCTGGCTAACGGCCAGCGAGGGTGACCTCAGGGACAGTGCCGCAGAAATGTAGACCGCCCGGCGACGCCGGGTAAGGATGGAACGGTGCGGTAAGAGCGCACCAGCAGCCGGGTGACCGGCTGGCTAGGTAAACCCCACCTGGAGCAAGACCGAATAGGGAAGAGATGAGGTAGCCCGCTGATCCTTCCGGGTAGTGTCGCTAGAGCCGGCAGGCAACTGCCGGCCGAGATAAATGATCATCGCCGCGCAAGCGGAACAGAACTCGGCTTATTGACTGCTCACCGGACCCGTGTCGGGAAAACCCGCAGCGCTGCGCTGCGGGTTTTTTACGGCCGTTGATAAAGCCCCATCTACTGCGTACCCGCAAGGGGCAGGCCGCAGTTCTAAGCGCTAAGGCGCTAAGAAATTGCGCACTTGCTCCTCAAAGCGCTTGCTAGCGTACGTCTCGTGTACGCTTACGATGCTGTTAAACATGCCTGTGCAAACCAGTCCGGTAAACTTGGTCGCAGGAGGAAACGGTGCCGCGCTTTTCCGGTGCGCCTTGTATCTGGGGCTTTCTGGACGGCCATAGATTTTTACATAATGAAGGACTTCGCGAGAAAATAACGAATAACAGTATTCCGTACTTCATAAGCAAAGGTGGTATTGCGGATGATAAAAGCGGACCAACTGGCGGCCGCCATGATCGTGATGGACGACGAAGAGGTATTCGTGGTCGGCCATCATTCCGATATCCAGCGTTTGAACGACGCCTCCCTGGTGGAGCGGGCCTGGGAAATCATGCTCGATAACGGCCACCGGCCGTATCCTTCGCTGAAGAAGCGCGTGAACTTCGAGATCGACGACGCGCCCGGCGAGGCGCCCGGCAACGCCATAACCAAACGGATCGCCGCTTGCACCGGCCTCTGCTTCGCCCACGACCTGCATCTCGTCACCGAAACCTACCTCTTCCGGCCGACCCCCGCGTTCTGGGCCGACCTGTGGGCCGATTTTTCCGACGGTCCCGGGCTGCCGCCGGGTAAAAAGCTCGAAGATTATTACGCCGTGTATCAGGGGAAGATACTGGCGGGGGTGAGCAATATAAAATTCATTCGCCTGTAAAGATCAAAGCGGCCGCATTTGCGGCCGCTTTGCTTATTCTTTCCAGGACAGTATTTCCGGCGCATCGTGCGTCAACTGCGCAATCCGGCCCTGGGGATAGCCGACGATGATGGGGGCGACGAGGCCGTATTCGCCGGGAACGCCGAGTTCTTTTTTCACCTCCGGCGTGTCGAGGAGCGTGCCGGCGAAGCCTATCCAGCAGGTGCCGAGGCCAAGGCCGCGGGCGGCGAGCATGAGGTTCTGGGCGGCCAGGCAGCAGTCGCCGTAACTGTGGATACCCATCGGTTTGGCGTAGATGACGATGAGCGTGCCGGCGGTGTAAAAGATGTTGAAGTCGGGATTGGAGAGCATGGCACGGTATTTTTTGTGGGGCGAGTTTTCCAGGTCGATCGTGCTGAGCAGCAGGCTTTTCGAGCGGTCGGAATATTCCTTGAGCAGCTTGGCGTCCTGGATGACGGCGAAGGTCCAGGGCTGGGTGTTGGAGGCGCTGGGCGCCTGAACGGCGGCGTGAAGCAGCTTTTCCACAGAGGCTTTGTCTACCTTCTGGGCGGTGTAGCTCCTTACCGACCGGCGGTTTTCGATCGCTTCCCAAAGGTTCACGGTATCTCCTCCTGGCAGGAATTGTTACTAGTATGATAGCAGAGCGCCGGCCGGCTGTAAAGTTTACATATTCATCGATGCTTCGGGCGGCGGTTCGCCGGTCAGGTCGAAAAGGGCGGCGATGAAGGAGGCGACGTGTTCCTTCTCGGCGTTCATCAGGTGGCAGAAGTGGTGGCAGCAGGCCGAGTCGGGCGCTTTTTCCATGTATTTCTGGTACTTGTTGATGGCTTCGAGCTCGCTGGTAAGCGCCTTGGTAAGCAGGCACACGGGAGTCATACCGCCCTCCGGTCCGGTTTGCGGCTCCATGACCATTTCCGCTTCGCCCGCCGCCGGACAGGCGCATTCGGGCTGCCAGCCGGTCGCCCATTTCGGCGTCATGCCCCGCTGCATGAGGAGATCGTCGAGGCCGACTTCCTCCAGCGCTTCGGCCTGGACGGAATCGAGGGCGGCGATGTGGCGCATCGTCATGACGAAATGCTCCATCTCGTCGCCCGCCGTGTCGAGGAAAAGCCGCCTGAGGTCGCCGCAGAGCATGGCGGCCGCTTCCAGGTAAAAGAGGATCGCTTCCCGTTCGGCGATGGCGGCGTCCCGGAGCATCGGCAGGCAGGCATCGTCGGAGCAGCATTCCCCGTGGTGGTGCTCGTGGGGTGGGCCGGCTTTCTTGGCCCGGGTTGTCTTCATGGTCGATTCCCCCTATTAGATAGTGGTCATTGTATCGTATGAAAGTTTACGGAAAAAGGTTCATAATGTTATTCCGTCGCCGCCGGTTCGGCCGGCCGCATAACGGCCATACTAACAGCAGCCGCAATAAGGGGGGATGGTGTGACTGCGTTTTTTGCCTCGCTGTTCCTCGTGACGCTGGCCGAGATGGGCGACAAGACCCAACTGCTGGCCATGGCCTTCGCCGTCCGCTACCCGTGGCCGACGGTGCTGGCGGGCGTATTCGCCGCCACCGTCGTCAATCACTTGTTGGCCGTTGAGGCAGGCAACTACCTGACCGGGATAGTGCCGCTGCAGTATATCCAGGTGGCGGCCGCAGCTTCTTTCATCTTCTTCGGCCTCTGGACCCTCCGCGGCGACGAGCTGGCCGGAGAGGCGGACGCCGTCCGCGGCAGCCCTTTCTGGACGGTGGCGATCGCCTTTTTCTTCGCCGAAATGGGCGACAAAACCCAGCTGGCGACCCTGGCGCTGGCCGCGCAGTATCAGACGGTGGTGCCGGTGTGGCTGGGCACGACCGCCGGCATGATGGTGGCTGACGGCATCGGCATCGGCGTGGGGGTGGTCATGGGGCGCAGGATTCCCGAGCGGGTGGTGAAGTGGGGGGCGGCCCTGATCTTTATCGCCTTCGGTGTCGCCGGACTATACCGGTATCTGCCGTCCGGCCTCGTTACGCCGGCCGCCGGAGCCGTCGGGCTGGTGCTGCTGGCGCTGGCCATTTTCGTCGTCGGCCGGTTGAGCGGCGGCCGTCTGTCGGGCAGTTAGCCGTAAACGTCTCCTTGACTTTGGCGGGGAAATATTTTACAATAAAAATCGAACCCCCCCGAGGGGGGGAGGATAGCAGGAAAGAAAGCAACGGAAGGAGAATTTGCATGGCTATAGTGACTATTGCCAATCAAGCCGATTTTGCCGATAAGGTGTTGAAAGCCGCCCAGCCGGTGCTGGTAGATTTCTGGGCCCCGTGGTGCAACCCTTGCAAGATGGTGGCGCCTGAATTGGAAGCCGTGGCCGCCGAGTACGACGGCAAAGCGGTTGTGGCCAAAGTCAATGTTGACGAGCAGCCTGAACTGGCCGGCCAATTCAAGGTTATGGGCATTCCTACCATGGTGCTCTTCAGGAACGGCGCGGAAGTCAACCGCATCGTCGGTTTCCGTCCCCGCCGGGATATTGCGGCGGCTATCGACGGAGCCGTCTGATATTGCAGGCAGGAAAGGCGGGGCACCCCCGCCTTTTTCTTTTAGGCGCTTTGCAAAGGCCGTTTGCAGCCGGAACTTTGCCAACCGCCTCACTTTGGGGAAGAAGGTGAGCCGATGGCCGGACCGCTGGTTCTCGTCGCCGACGACGACGCCCAGATAAGGGAATTGCTGAAGCTGTATTTTATCAAGGAAGGTTTTGCGGTGGCCGAAGCGGCCGACGGCGCCGAGACGATCGTCAAGGTGCAGCAGCTGTCGCCGAGCCTGGTCATTCTCGACATCATGATGCCGGTGCTCGACGGCCTGGAGGCCTGCCGCCAGATCCGCAAGTTTTCCCGCGTGCCGATCATCATGCTTACCGCCAGCGCCGACGACGACGATCGCATTCTCGGCCTGGAAACGGGGGCCGACGATTATATCGCCAAGCCTTTCAATCCCCGCGAGGTGGTGGCGAGGGTGAAGGCGGTGCTGCGCCGCTCTCCCGGGGCCGAAGAGCCCGCAGGCGACAACCTGCGGTTTCCTCACCTGGAGATCAACCGCGGCGAGTATACCGTAACCGCATACGGACGCACCGAGCCCCTGACCGCCAAGGAAATGGAGCTGCTCTGGCACCTGGCTTCCCACCCCGGCCGCGTTTTTTCCCGCGAACAGCTGCTGGAATCGGTGTGGGGCTATACGTATTGCGGCGATACCCGCACCGTCGATACCCACATCAAGCGCATCCGCCAGAAGATCGGCGCCCAGGACAGCACGCCCTGGGACATCAGGACGGTGTGGGGGGTCGGCTACAAGTTTGAGGTGAAAGCGTGAGAAACTCGCTGCAGCGCAAATTGCTCTACAGCTACATAATGGTTGTCGTGCTGGTGCTGGCCGGCGTTTCGGCCGGCATCTCCCTCCTGCTGCGCGAGTTTTTCATGGCCGCCAAGCAACAGGAGCTCGTCAACAAGGGTTACGAGCTCGGCCGCCTGGTGGAGAGCTACAACGAGGGCCGCATCGACCAGGCTCAGTTCAGCAGGCTGATCGACAGCGTCGACGCTTTCCTCGACGCGCGCGTGTGGGTTGTGGACGCCTCGCGGCGGGTTGTCGCCGTTTCTACGCCTCCCGCCGGCATGAGCCAGGGCAGTCACGGCATGGGACGAGGTCCCGGCATGGGCCAGGGGGGGCATGGCATGGGCCGCGGCCCCGGTATGGGGCAGGGCGGCCACGGCATGGGCCAGGGCGGCGTGCTGGCACGGGCGCTGGCCGACCGTCTGGAGCCGGTTTTCGACGGTCAGATTTTGGCGAGAAGTTTCTATCATCCCATTTATGCGGAGGACATGCTCATCGTCGGCGTGCCGCTCTATAAGGCGGACGGGACGGTGAACGGCGCCGTTGTCCTCAATTCCCCCGTCCGGGGAATAGACGACTTTCTCCGCCGCATTTATTTATACATCGGCGGCCTCGGCTTCGCCGCCCTGCTGCTGACCTTCCTCCTCGTCCGCCAACTGGCCCGCGGCATCACCCGCCCGCTCCGCAATATGCAGGAGGCGGCGGCGACGATGGCCCGGGGCGATTACGCCATCAGGGTCAAGGCGGACAGCGGCGACGAGGTGGGCGAGCTGGGCCGGTCGCTCAATTCCCTGGCCCAGGAACTCGGCCGCTTTGTGGCCAGCACGGACAGGATGGAGAAGCTGCGCCGCGATTTTGTCGCCAACATATCCCACGAGCTCAGGACGCCGCTGACCGTTATCCGCGGCTATACGGAGGCGCTCCTCGACGGCACCGTGCAGGAACAGCAGGAGGCCGACAAGTACCACCGCGTGATGCGGGACGAAACGGTCCGGCTGGAGGGACTGATAAACGAGCTGCTCGACCTCAGCCGCCTGCAGGCCGAGGGCACCGTTCTGCCAATGGAAAAGCTCCCCCTGGCGGCGATCGCCGACAGCGCCGTGGCGCTTTTGACCCCCCGGGCCGAACAGGCCGGGGTGACTCTCACCCTGGCGACGGACGGCGACACCGCCATAAGCGGCAACGGCGACCGCCTTACCCAGCTGCTGCTGATTCTGCTCGACAACGCGCTGAAATTCACCCCGGCGGGCGGAAAGGTGGCGGCCAGCGTCAGCCGCGCCGGCGACGAGGTGCGCCTGAAGGTGGCCGATACCGGCCGCGGCATCGCCCGCGAAGATTTGCCCTTCATCTGGGAAAGGTTTTACAAGGCCGACAAGTCCCACGGCCGGACGGCCGCCGGCACCGGCCTCGGCTTGGCCATCGCCCGCGAGATCGTCGTCCGCCACGGCGCCCGCGCCGAGGTGGAAAGCGAACTGGGGAAGGGGAGTGCGTTCACCGTATATTTCCCGGCTGTGTAGTGGCCGTTGCTACGCCTTGTGATTTAGGGCGACTGTTTACTGCAATCAGTAGGAGGGTTTCCGATGCTCACCTGTTGCCGACGCATAACCGCCGTTCTTTTGATCGTGGCCCTGGCGCTGGCGCTTACGAGCGCCGCAGGGGCGTCCCAGCCCGGCGTGGTCCGCCTCGATATCCTGGCGGTGAACGATTTCCACGGCGCCCTCGCGGCTGCCGGCAAAAACCCCGGCGCCGCCTCGCTGGCCGCCTTCCTGAAAGCGGAATGGGCCAAGAATCCGGGCGGCACGCTTATCGTCAGCGCCGGCGACATGTTTCAGGGCACCCCCGATTCCAACCTCCTGCACGGCAAGACGGTCGTGGAGGTTATGAACGCGGTGGGCTTCGACGCCATGGCTCTCGGCAACCATGAATTCGACTGGGGCCTGAACGTGTTGAAGGAACGCAAGGCCCAGGCCGCTTTCCCGATGCTGTCCGCGAACCTGTTCGACAAAAACAGCGGCCGGCGGGCCGACCTCGTTCCGTCGTACGTGATCATCGAGCGGCAGGGAGTCAAGATCGCCGTCGTCGGCTTCACGACCCCCGACACGGCTTTGACAACCAATCCCCGCAATGTGGAGGGCTTCGTTTTCGCCGATCCGGCCGCGACGCTGAAAGTGTTGCTCCCCGAACTTAAAGCCCAAGGCGCCGGCCTCGTCGTCGCCCTCGGCCACTTGGCCAGCTATCCCGGCGAAGTGCCGGCCGGCGAGGCGGCCGACCTGGCCGCGGCTGCGGCCGGCGACCTGGCCGCCGTCATCAGCGCTCATTCCCATCTCAAGGTGGCCGGCAAGGTGGCCGGCGTGCCGGTGGTGCAGGGCTATTACAACGGCCGGGCGGTCGCCGGCGTCAGTCTCGCCGTCAGCACCAAGAGCGGCGAGATTCTCGGGTCGATGGCCTGGGTGAAGGACGTGCCGCCGGGCTATGCTGCCGACAAGCAGGTGACGGCGATTGTGGCGGCGTCACAGAGCGAGATCGCGCCGGTGAAGGGTCTCGTCCTCGGCCGGACGGCGATTGCCCTGTCCCACGACCGCTACCGGCTGTCGTCGCTGGGCCAGTGGGCCACCGATGCCATGCGGCAGGCCGCCCGGGCGGACATCGCCCTCTACAACGGCGGTGGCCTGCGAACCGGGCTGGCGGCCGGCACCGTCACCCTCGGCGATATGTACACGGTGATGCCTTTCGACGACAACCTGCAGGTTGCCGAAATGACCGGCGCTCAGGTGCTGGCCGCTCTTGAATACGGCATCGCCAACGCCAAGTACGGTACGCTTCAGTTTTCCGGCCTCACCGTCGAGTACCGCGCCACGGCGCCTGCCGGCCACCGGGTGGTTACGGCGACCCTGGCCGACGGACGCACCCTGGCGGCGGGCGAAACTTACCGGGTGGCGGTCAGCGATTTCCTGCTCGCCGGCGGCGACGGCTACGATATGGTCAAGGCGGCCGGACGCCACGCCGATACCTTCAAGACGCTGCGCGACGTGCTGGCCGAGGCGGTGCGCAAGGCTGGCGTGCTCCGCTTCCCGGGCGACGGCCGCCTGAAAGAGCTGAGCAGCGGGAGCGCGGCCGCATTTATCGCCGCATAAGAAAAAAATAATTGTCTTAACCCGTCCTGTTTGCGATAATGTAATTATACTGGGAGGAGGCCTCATTATGTTCAACATCGGCGTGCCCGAACTGTTACTGGTGCTGGTTGTCGTCCTCGTAATCTTCGGACCGGCGAAGCTGCCGGAGGTCGGCAAGGCCATCGGCAGGAGCATCCGCGGCTTCAAGGAGGAAACCAACGGCGTGAAGGAAGAGATCCATAAGGCCACCACTTTGGAAGCTCCTCCGGCCAAGGAGCGGGAAAAGACCCCTTGAGCCGGGTTACGGTGCGAGTCCGGCAGGCGATATCTACCGGGAGGTTTGGCAACATTCCGAGGCTGCTTTCGTGACCGGAAGCCGCCTTTTCTTATCCATTTTCCTCGTTAGGGGGAATAATGATGCCGGTGGCTGTTGACCGCCAGCTGTGCCTCAACGACAACTATAAGCGCATCGAGTGCCGGCGCTGCGCCGACGTCTGCCCGGCCGGCTGCATCGACTGGGAGCACGGGGTCGATGCCGGCCGCTGCGACGACTGCGGGCTGTGCCTGGCGGTCTGTCCGGCGGACGCCGTGGCGGGCGAGGCTTTTCCGCGCGCGCCCCTCGACAGGGCGTTGGCCGCTCCGGCGGCACCGGTCGTTTTCGTCTGCCGGCGGCGCCGGGAAGACAGCCCCTGGCCCGGTCTGGGCTTCCTCGACGGCCGCCTGCTGCTGGCCATGGCCGGCAGCGGCCGGGACGGCGCCCGACCGCTGGCTGTCGACGATTCCGCCTGCGCCGACTGCCGGCCGGCGGTGGCGGCCCATTTGGACGAAGTTCTCGCCGAAACCGACCGCCTGCTGAAGGCGGCCGGCAAGCCCGTCCTCAAGCGGGGCGAGGCGGCCGCGCCCCAGGCCGCCCAGGAACGGCCGATCTCACGGCGGGCCTTCTTCGCCACCCTGCTGGGGGCGACGGTCGACACCGTCCGCGAGGTGGTGGCCGCCGGGGCGCCCGGCGGCGAACGGCTGCCGCGCCAGGACTGGTTTGTCCGTCACGCCGGTGAATTTGCCGGCGACGCGCCGTCGCCCTTTTTCGCCGCTCTCGCTATCGGCGACGACTGTCTCGCCTGCGGCCTGTGCGTCAGGATCTGCCCGCGCAAGGCGCTCACCGCCGACGACCAGGGCGACTGCCTCGACTTTTTTCACCACCCGGCCCGTTGCAGCGGCTGCGGCCTGTGCGCCGCCCATTGTCCGCAGGGCGCGCTGGCGGTGGCGGCCCCGGGCAAGCCGGAGCCGTATCACATCGCCAGGCGCGGCCTGCCGCGCTGCCAGAGCTGCGGCCAGGTCTACCAGCCGGTCGGCAACCAGCCAATCTGCATCGAATGCCTGCTGAAAAGCACCAGCCGGAGCATATTACCGCACAACATGGAGGATAACGAATGATTGGATGTACCAAACTTCTCTGCGGCACCGCCACTATTTCCGACATCGTCAAATACGGCCGCAGCTCCCGCGATCTGCCGCCCCACATGCTGCAGTTTTCGTCCGACGCCACTCCCATCGTCGTGTGGAACATGACAAACCGCTGCAACCTGAAGTGCCGCCACTGCTACATCGAGGCCGAGGACCGCGTCTACAAGGGCGAGCTGACCACCGCCGAGGCCAAGGTTTTCATCGACGACCTCGCGGCCATGAAGGTGCCTGTGCTGCTATTTTCCGGCGGCGAGCCGCTGCTCCGCGAGGACTTGTTCGAGCTGGGCGCGTACGCGGTGGCCAAGGGTATCCGTCCCGTCATCTCCACCAACGGCACCCTCATAACCCCCGAGGCGGCCCGCAGGATCAAGAAGATCGGCTTTCAGTACGTCGGCATCAGCATTGACGGCAACGAAGAGGTGCACGACTTTTTCCGCGGCCGCAAGGGCTGTTTCGCCGAAACGTTGGCAGGCATCAGAAATTCGCTGGCCGCCGGCAACAAGACCGGTGTCCGTTTTACCGTGAACAAGCTCAACCGCCATACCCTGCCGGAGATTCTCGAGCTGGTGGAGCGCGAGAAGATCGCCCGCTTCTGCATGTATCATCTCGTTTACGCCGGCCGCGGCAAAGGGATGGCCGACCTGGACACCACCGCGGAGGAGAAGCGGCATACCATTGACCTGCTGATCGAAAAGACGCTCGATTTCCACCAGCGGGGCGTGGAGGTGGAGATTCTCACCACCGACAACCACGCCGATGGCATCTACATTCTCCAGTATATCGAGCGCACCCAGCCGGAGCGGGTGGAGGAGATCAAGAACCTGCTGACGATGCACGGCGGCTGCTCGGCCGGCGAGAAGATGGCCAACGTCGATCCCCGCGGCGATGTGCACGCCTGTCAGTTCTGGGGGCACGTCACCCTCGGCAATATCCGCGAGAAGCCTTTTAGCGAGATTTGGCGCAAGAGCCGGGACGAATTTCTCCTCAGGCTGCGCGACAAGGCGAGCCTGCTCGAAGGCCGCTGCGGCGAGTGCCGCTACAAGGACCTGTGCGGCGGCTGCCGCATCCGGGCCGAGGCGGCCACCGGCAACCTGTGGGGTGAGGACCCGGCCTGCTATCTGGCTGACTGGAAGGAGTAAATCCGCCATGATCATTTCCTGGAATACTACCCGGGCCTGCAACCTCAGCTGCGTGCACTGCTACCGCGACGCCGGCGCACCCGACGCCGGCGAGTTGTCGACGGCGGAGGGCAAAAAACTCCTGGACGAGATTGCCCGCGCCGGCTTCAAAATCATGGTGTTCAGCGGCGGCGAACCGCTTATCCGCCCCGATATTTGCGAGCTCATCGCCCACGCCAGGCAGCTTGGCCTGAGGCCGGTGCTCGGCACGAACGGCATGCTCATTACCCCCGAAACGGCCGCCAGGCTGAAAGGCGCGGGGGCGGCCTGCGCCGGCATCAGCCTCGACAGCCGCGACCGGGAGAAGCATGACTGGTTCCGCGGCCAGGACGGGGCGTGGGAGGGGACGATGAAGGGCATTGCCGCCTGCCGCGCCGCCGGACTGCCGTTCCAGATCCATACCACGGTGATGAACTGGAACGAGAGCGAGGTGACCGCAATCACCGACCTGGCGGTGGAACTCGGGGCGGTTGCCCATCACATCTTTTTCCTCGTGCCCACCGGGCGGGGGAAGGACATCGCCGAGACCACGCTCAAAACGCAGCAGTACGAGGCCCTGCTGGAAAAAATCCTCGCCAAGCAGACCGCGGTGCCCATCGAGCTTAAACCCACCTGTGCTCCCCAGTTCATGCGCATCGCCAGGCAGAAGGGCATCCCGATGCGATTCACCAAGGGCTGTCTCGCCGGCACGAGCTACTGCGTCATCCTCCCCAACGGCGACGTGCATCCCTGCCCGTATCTGCCGCTCAAGGCCGGCAACGTGCGCGAGGCGCCCTTCGACGCGATCTGGCGGGACAGCGCCCTGTTCGGCGACCTGCGCCACCAGCCCCTGAAAGGGAGCTGCGGACGTTGCGGCTACGGCGATATCTGCGGCGGCTGCCGGGCCAGGGCGTATTATTATTCGGACGGCGATTACCTGGCCGAGGAGCCTTGGTGCGGCTGCGGCCGCTAACTTGGCAGGAAAAGGAAGGGCGACCGGCGAATTCCTATGATTCAACGCGGGCATTGGCGCTTGGAGGCGGGCGGCAGAATAAGGAGCGACTATACCCTCATAAACATTTGCCGTGTTCAATATCCGATTGCCCCTGTGGTATATTAAAACAAATAGGGAGAAGTTTCACGTACTCGATTAACGCAGCTTTCTGCCAAGACAGTCAAGGCATATCGTCTTCGACCAAGGCGAAGCGCCTATTGAAGTGGAGGGGATCTTGTGCTACAAGACTTCGGTAGTATCGGCTTATTGATTTTGGTGGCGTTCGCGTTTCCGATTGTAGCTCTGATAGTATCGTACTTCCTGCAGACAAAAAAACCGACGCCAACAAAGCTGACTACCTACGAATGCGGCATGGAGACGATCGGACCGTCCTGGGTGCAGTTTAAAACCAGCTATTTTTTATATGCCCTGGTTTTTGTCGTATTCGACATTGAGACTGTCTTCCTGTATCCGTGGGCCGTAAAATATCAGCAGCTCGGCACTTTTGCGCTCATCGAGATGGCCATCTTCATCGCGATCTTGGTCGTGGGCCTGGGTTATGCCTGGCGGAAAGGAGCTTTGGAATGGAAGTAAAACCATCTGTATGCCATGAGTACCAAGTGGACGAAGTGCTGAAGAAAAACGTTATCCTCACTTCCCTGGACGCGGTGTTCAACTGGGCCAGGGGCTATTCGCTGTGGCCGCTTACTTCCGGCCTGGCCTGCTGCGCTATCGAAATGATGGCCGCCGCCGCCGGGCGTTTCGACTTGGCCCGCTTCGGATACGAGGTTTTCCGGCCGTCGCCGCGTCAGGCCGACCTGCTGATCGTCGCCGGGACGCTGACGTGGAAAATGGCGCCCGCGCTCGTGCGACTGTACGAGCAGATGCCCGAGCCCAAATGGGTGCTGGCGATGGGGAGCTGCGCCAACACCGGCGGGCCGTTCACCGATTCCTATTCCGTCGTGCCCGGAGTCGACAAGATCCTGCCTGTCGACGTGTACGTGCCCGGCTGCCCGCCGCGCCCCGAGGCCTTGATCGATGGCATGCTGCAGCTGAAACAAAAAATCCGCACCCCGGAGATTGCGAGGTCGGCACGATATGGCGCCTAAAATGCTTGACGGGTCTTTATTATCCCTTCTTACCGGGAAATACGGCGCAGCCGTCGAAGTCCAGGAAACCGCCCACGGGCCGATTATTATCGTAGCGGCCGACAAGCTGCTGGAGGTATTGTCGTTCGTAAAAAGCGACAACTCCTTCGCCCTCGATATGCTCTGCAATCTTACCGCCGCCGAATATCCCGAATACTATGAGGCGGTCTACCATTTTTATTCTTACAACCTGAAGCATAACGCCACATTCAAGGCCAGGTGCCCGAAGGAGCGCCCCGAGGTTCCGTCGGTTGCCGCGCTGTGGCCCAGCGCCGACTTCCAGGAGCGCGAGGCCTACGATCTGCTCGGCGTGATTTTCACCGGCCACCCGAACCTGAAGCGAATCATGCTTCCCGATGATTTCGACGGTCATCCGCTGCGCAAGGATTATCAACTGCCTTCGCAGCAAGCGAGGTGAACCACTGATGCAAACGCAAACCTACATGCTGAACATGGGCCCGCAGCACCCGAGTACGCATGGCGTGCTGCGCGTTGTTTTGGAACTCGACGGCGAGGTTGTCGTCAAAGCGACGCCTGATCTCGGCTATCTGCACAGGGGCATCGAAAAGCTGGCGGAAGCGCGGACCTATGCCCAGTTTACGCCCTATACCGACCGGCTCGACTACCTGTCCTCCATGAATAACAACCTGGGCTACTGCATGGCGGTGGAAAAGCTGGCCGGCATTGAGGTTCCCGAACGGGCCCAGTATCTGCGGGTCATCATGGCCGAGCTCAACCGCATCGCCAGTCACCAGGTCTTCCTCGGGTCGATTGCCGTCGATCTTGGCGGTACCACCGGTTTGCTGTACGCCTTCCGCGACCGCGAACGCGTCCTCGACCTGTTCAACATCGCCTGCGGCGCCCGCATGACCTTCAATTACATCCGCATCGGCGGGGTCATGGCGGATGTCGGCAAGGATTTCACCGACGCCGCCGAAAAGTTCCTCGACGACTTCCCGAAAATGCTGGACGAATATCAGGGCCTGATAACCGGCAACGAGATTTTCTATCACCGCCTCAAAGGGTGCGCGGTCATCTCGGGGCAGAAGGCGCTCGAACTGGGGTTGACCGGACCGGGCCTGCGGGCGTCCGGCGTCAATCTCGACCTGCGAAAAGCGGAGCCGTACGGCATTTACGACCGGTTCGACTTCGATGTTCCCCTCGGCGAGAACGGGGACAACTGGGACCGCTATCTCATGCGCATGCGCGAGATGGCGGAAAGCGCCAAGATCGTCCGCCAGGCCCTGCGCGATCTGCCGGCGGGCCCGGTTATGGGGAATGTCCCCAAAATGCTGAAACCGCCCGCCGGCGAGGTATATCACCGCATCGAAAATCCGCGCGGCGAACTCGGCTATTATATCGTCAGCGACGGCGGCACGAAGCCTTACCGTATACATGTCCGCCGGCCTTCGTTCATCAATCTCACCGCTCTGGACGAGTTGTGCCGGGGTGGCAAAATCGGCGATGTGGTCGCCGTTTTGGCCACGCTAGATCCCATTTTGGGCGAAGTAGACTGCTAGCAAAGGGGCGGAGTGTAGCGAATGGAAGCATACGGGATAAGCAACTTGGCAAAATTTATCCGGACTCTTCTTGAACAATACCTTCCCGACAAGTTCTTCGTCGATCTGGCGATGAGTGTCGTGGGAATAGCGGGGATCTTCGCCGTCATGCTGACGCTGGTAGCGTTGCTCGTCTGGGTGGAGCGCAAAGTCAGCGCCTTTATGCAGATGCGGCTCGGTCCCAATCGCCTAGGGCCGTTCGGCATTTTCCAGACGGTCGCCGACATGCTTAAACTGCTGACCAAGGAAGACATCAGGCCGGAGGGCGTCGATAAAAAGACGTGGGCGCTGGCGCCGATAATCCTCTTCATTCCTTCGGCAGCGGTCTATGCGGTGCTGCCGTTCGACAACGGCGCCATTTTTACGGACGTCAACATCGGCCTGTTTTATTTCATCGCCATTTCGTCGCAGGTTACGCTGCCGTTTTTGATGGCCGGCTGGGCTTCGGACAACAAATACTCGCTGATCGGCGGCATGCGGACCGTCGCTCAGATGATAAGCTATGAGATTCCGCTGGTGTTTTCGCTGCTGGGCGTAGTCATGATCGTCGGTTCCATGCAGATGAGCGATATCGTCACCGCGCAGAAAAACGTCTGGTTTATCTGCTTGCAGCCGATAGCGTTCATCATCTATGTCATAGCGGCCACGGCCGAAACGAACCGCACGCCGTTCGACCTTGTCGAGGCGGAATCGGAAATCGTCGCCGGGCCGTTCACCGAGTACAGCGGCATGCGCTGGGCCTTATTCTTCCTCGCCGAATACGCCAATCTGGTGGCCGTTTCGGCGATCGCCACCACGCTGTTTCTTGGCGGCTGGAACGGACCGTGGCTGCCTGGCTGGGTATGGTTCGGCCTGAAAACGGCGGCGATGATTTTCGTGTTCATGTGGTTCCGCTGGACTTTCCCCCGTCTCCGGGTTGACCAATTGATGGCCTTCGGCTGGAAGGTACTGCTTCCGCTTGCCCTAGTCAACATCGTTGTGACGGGCATTGGCGTATATGTTTATAATCTGATTGCCTAGGGGGTGGAATATATGGTTGGTCAAGGCTTGCTGACCGGGATGGGGATCACCATCCGGCGGTTTTTCGGCAAAAAGATTACGGTGCAGTATCCCGAGGAAAAGATTCCGATGACCGAGCGGTTCCGTGGCGGCGCACTGGACGTCAACCTCGAGAAATGCATATCCTGCGGCCTGTGCGCGCTGGCCTGCCCCAATAAAGCCATCCAACTGGCCAGCGAGATGGGCGAGGACAAGAAAAAGCGCCTGACGGCCTATCGCCATTTGGGCGGCCAGTGCCTGTACTGCAATATGTGCCTGGAGGCTTGCCCGACGAAGGCGCTCAGCTGGGACAGAAACTACGAGCGGTCGTGCTATTGCCGCGCCGGCCTGGAGTTCGACTGCCTGGCGCGGGGCCAGGAGCGCCTCAAGGCCAAACTTTCGGCGCCGGTCGAAGAAATGGTCGCCGCTACCGGGGGAGGAACCGCCAATGGGTGAGCTGATATACACCGTTGCCTTTTACGTGTTGGCGGCCATAACGCTGATAGCCGCCGCCGGCGTCGTTTTCAACCGCAATCTGGTCCACAGCGCGTTCCTGCTGGCGCTGACCTTCATCGGCGTCGCCGGCCTCTACGTGCTCCTGCAGGCCGACTTCCTGGCGGCTGTGCAGATCCTGGTTTACAGCGGCGCGGTTGCCGTCATTATCGTTATCGGCGTCATGCTTACCCGCTGGAAGAACGTTGCCACCAGCAGCCCCAGCAATAAGCTGGGCTGGGGGGCGGCGCTCGCCACGCTTCTCCTGACAGGCATTATCGTCTGCTCCGTGCTCGTAACGCCGTGGAACCTTTCCGCGGCCCAAGGACCGGCCGCCACCGCGTCCGCCATCGCCGCCGTTTTGTTCAGCGACTATATGGTGGCGTTCGAAGCGGTTGCCGTGCTGCTGCTGGTGGCGATGGTCGGAGCGATCATACTCGCGAGGGGGGCGGAAAATTGATGATCGGACTGCCACACTTTCTCGTTGTCGGCGCGGCCCTTTTCGGACTCGGTTTATACGGGCTTTTCACGAAACGCAACACGGTGGCGCTGCTGATGTGTGTCGAACTTATGCTTAATGCCGTCAATATCAACCTGATTGCCTTTTCGAGGTTCGTCACCCCCGAAGCGTTGACCGGTCAAGTATTCGCCATCTTCACCATCACGGTGGCGGCCGCGGAGATTGCCGTCGGGCTGGCGCTCGTCTTCAGCATTTACCGCGACCGGGCGACCGTAAACGCCGATGAGCTTGACTGGATGAAATGGTAGGGGAGGAGGGTCGTAATGTTTAGCAACTTCGCGTTGAATCACGCCTGGCTGATACCGCTGCTGCCGGCAATCGCCTTCGTGGTGATCTCGTTCCTTTTGCGGGGCGCCAAGAAGACCGCGGCGGCGACGGCGATAACGATGAGCCTGATCAGCTTCGCGCTGGCCGTAGGGGTCGGCGTGGCGGTGGCGATCGGTCAGATTACGGTCGAGAACCCGTTCATCAGCCGGGTTACCTGGTTTGAAATGTCGGGCCTGCATGTTGACATGGGGGTTTTCATCGACCCCACGTCGGCGATGATGCTATTTGTTGTGACGCTTGTCTCCCTGCTCGTGCAAATCTATTCCATCGGTTATATGCACGGCGACCCCGGCTTCACCAGGTTTTTCGCCTATCTGTCCCTGTTCGCGGCCTCGATGCTGGGGTTGGTCATCGCCGTCAATTTTGTCCAGATGTTCGTCTTCTGGGAATTGGTGGGCCTGTGCTCCTACCTCCTGATCGGCTATTACTTCTTCAAGATTTCGGCCCGGGAAGCGGCGAAGAAAGCCTTCATGACGACGAGGATCGGCGACTTCGGCCTGCTGCTCGGCATCCTGTTTTTGCAGGTGACCTTCGGCACCCTCGATTTTCAGGCCTTGGGCACCAAGATTCCCGCTTACGTCCAGCAGAACGGCACCGCGTTTCTGACCGTGGTCGCCATCCTGATCTTCATCGGCCCGGTGGGGAAATCGGGCCAGTTTCCGCTCCATGTGTGGCTGCCTGACGCGATGGAAGGCCCGACGCCGGTTTCCGCCCTCATCCACGCCGCCACCATGGTCGTCGCGGGCGTGTATCTGGTGGCGCGGGCGTTCGTCCTCTTCGACGCCTTGCCTGAGGCGATGACCGTCGTCGCCTGGGTGGGCGCCTTCACCGCCTTCTTCGCCGCCACCATCGCCCTGACGCAACGGGAGATCAAACGCATCCTGGCCTACTCCACCGTCAGCCAACTGGGTTATATGATGCTGGCGCTCGGCGTGGGGAGCCTTACCGCCTCAATGTTCCACCTCATGACGCACGCCTTCTTCAAAGCCCTGCTGTTCCTGGGGGCCGGTTCCGTGCTCCACGCCATGCATGACAAAGCGGACATCTTCCTGATGGGCGGCCTGCGCAAAAAGATGCCCGTGACCTTCGCGGCGATGGGCATCGGCGTGCTGGCTATCGCGGGAATTCCGCCGTTTGCCGGCTTCTTCTCCAAGGACGAGATTCTCGCCGCCGCGGCGGCCGCAAGCACGCCGCTGTACCTGATCGCGACCGTGACCGCCTTCATGACGGCGTTCTACATGTCCCGGATGTTCTTCACCGCCTTCTTCGGCGAGCCTGACGACCCGCACGACCATCCGCACGAATCCGGCCCGGCCATGCTCATCGCCCTGGTCGTGCTCGGCGTCTTTTCGGTCATCGGCGGCTGGCTGCCGTACCAATACCACTTCGGCGACTGGGTGCGGTTCGGCGCGGCCCATCACGGCGGTATCGACATATCCATCGCCGGGATTTCGACCATCCTGTCGGTTGTGGCCATAAGCCTGGCCTGGATAATATACGGCGCCAAGACGATACCGGCCGCTTCGCTCAAGGCCCGGTTCGCGCTGCTGTACCAGCTGAGCTACAACAAATTCTATATCGACGAAATGTACCAGTGGCTCAACCATACGATCGTCGACGGGTGCGGACGGATACTGTACTGGGTGGATATCAATATCGTCGACGGCATCGTCAACGGCCTCGGCAACGGCACCAATCTGGCCGGCAAGTTTTTGCGCCGCGGCCAGACCGGTCAGTTGCAGCACTACGCTTTGGTCTTCTTCGGAGGAATAATCATCTTTTTGCTGCTGTCGATGTCGGCTGACAGTTTCATCACGGCATTGACTCGGGTGGGAGGGATGCACTGATGGCTGGCATGCCGGTTCTGACAACTATTTTGCTGGCTCCGCTGGTCGGCGCGCTCGTGCTGGCGTTTATCCCCAAAGAGGCGGAAAAGACGATCAAGAACGTGGCCGCGCTGGCGATGGGCATCAGCCTCAGCCTCTCGCTGATCGCGTATTTCGGCTACGACTTCAGCGTTGGCGGCATGCAGTACCTCGAGGATATTCCCTGGATCGCCGACCTCGGCGTCACCTACGCGATGGGCGTCGACGGCATTTCGCTGCCGATGATGCTGCTGACGACGCTTATCGGCTTTTCGGCGGTGTTCGCTTCCTGGCAGATCGATAACCGCCCGAAGGAGTTCTTCATCCTGCTGCTCATCCTGATCGCCGGCGTTACCGGCACCTTCATCACCAGAGACCTGTTCATCTTCCTGCTCTTTTACGAGCTTGTCGTCATCCCGATCTACATCCTGGTCATCATCTGGGGCTCGAGCAAACGGGTGAGCAAGGAATATGCGGGCATGAAGCTCACCATCTACCTGCTTATGGGATCCGCCTTCATGCTGGTCGGCGTCGTGATGCTGTACCTCAACGCCTATCCGGAGGGGTCGCGCACCTTCAGCATGGAAGCGTTGGCGAAGGCCCACGAGCTGGGTAATTTGCCGGAGAGTTTCCAGGTGTTCGCCTTCCTGCTCATGCTCATCGGCTTTGGCTCGCTGCTGTCGATGTGGCCGTTCCACAGCTGGTCGCCGGACGGTTATGCCGGCGCGCCTACGGCCGTTTCGATGATCCATGCCGGCGTGCTTAAGAAAATCGGCGGTTACGGCCTCATCCGCATCGGCCTCATGATGCTGCCGCTGGGCGCCAAGTTCTGGGCACCCCTCATCGCCGCCCTCGGCGTGGCCAATGTCGCTTATGCCGCCTTTATCGCCCTGGCGCAGAAGGACATGAAATACGTCGTCGGTTATTCGTCCGTTTCCCATATGGGCTTCGTCCTCATCGGCATTGCCGCCCTGAACGGCATCGGGATAACCGGCGCGGTGGCCAACATGTTCGCGCACGGCGTCATGAGCGCCCTCTTCTTCGCCATGATCGGCTATATCTACCAGACGACCCACATCCGCAACGTGCCTGAACTCGGCGGTCTGGCTCACCAGATGCCGAAGGTGGCCACCGGCTTCATGCTCGCGGGCATGGCGTCGCTGGGCTTGCCGGGACTCGTAAGCTTCGTGCCTGAGTTCACCATTTTCGTCGGCGCCTTCAAAAGCTTCCCGGTACTGACGATTGCGGCGCTGGCCGGCATCATCATAACGGCGCTGTATATCCTCAGGGTGCTGGCCAACGTGCTCTTCGGGCCCCGCCGGGAAGAGTTCGACAAGTATCCGGACGCTCCGCCCTCGCAAATGGTGCCGCTGGTGGTGCTGGGAGCCGGGTTGGTCGTGTTTGGCGTATTCCCCAACCTGATCATCCGCATGGTTAACAGCGGCGTCGAACCGATGCTGCCCCTCCTCGCCAAGCTATCGAGCGCTTCGACCCTGATTGGAGGGATACTCAAATGAACCTCTCGTTGGTAACTACCGAGATCTTGGTCGTTAGCCTGGCGACATTCATCCTGATCGTCGATCTCGTTATCCCCAAGGGCGAATCGCGCCGGGGACTGGGCGTCGTCACGATCTTCGGCCTGCTCGTCATCCTGGGCTTCACCTTCACCCAGTACAACGTGAGCGGCAGCCTTTACAAAGGCATCTACGTGCTCGACCAGTACGCGCTGTTCTTCAAGCAGCTGTTTCTGGCGGCCTGCGTGCTCACCGTCATGTTCTCGCTCGATTATATCGGCAAGCTGCGCAATCAAGGCGAATTCTACGCGCTGCTGGTTTTCGCCCTCCTCGGCATGATGGTCATGGCTTCGGCCAACGACCTGATAACGCTGTTCGTCGGCATGGAGCTCATGACGATCACATTCTACGTTCTCGTCGGGTCGAACATCGGCGACAAGAAGTCGAGCGAGGCCGGCATGAAGTACCTTATCCTGGGGGCGTCCTCAAGCGCCGTGCTGCTTTACGGCATGAGCCTCGTATACGGCACCGCCGGCAGCGTTCTGCTCAAGGAAATCGCCGCCAACGCCGCGCTGTCGCCGGCGCTGGTCGTAGGCGTGGTCCTTATTCTCGTCGGCTTCTCCTTCAAGACCGCCAGCGTGCCTTTCCATATGTGGTCGCCGGATGTTTACGAGGGGGCGCCCGTCCCGATCACCGCACTCTTGGCCATGGCCTCGAAGGCCGCCGGCTTCACGGTGCTGGTGCGGGTCTTCATGGTCGCGTTCCCCGGCATCGAGGCCAACTGGATAGCCGCGGTCTGCGTGCTGTCCGCTGTAAGCATGGTGCTCGGCAACGTGATCGCCATTCCCCAGACCAATATCAAACGGATGCTGGCCTACTCCTCGATCGCCCAGGCCGGCTATATGCTGTCCGGCTTGATCGCGACCGACGCCGCTGGCGTGAAGGGCATCCTCTTCTACGCCATGCTGTATGTCTTCGCAAGCGCCGGCGCTTTTGCGGTCGTCACCGCGGTAAATCAGAACAGGGACTCGGATGCTATCGACGCCTACGCCGGCCTTTCGCAACGGGCGCCGCTGCTGGCTGTCGTCATGACGGTCTCGCTGCTGTCGATGGCGGGCATTCCGCCGCTCGCCGGCTTCGTCGGCAAGTTTTACCTGTTCGCCGCCGTGGTCGACAAAGGCTATCTGTGGGTCGCGTTTATCGGCTTCGTCATGTCGATGGTGTCGGTCTACTACTACCTGCTGGTCGCCAAGGCCATGTACATGAGGGAACCGGCCGATACGGCGCCGTTCGACGTGAGCGGACCGCTGCGGTGGGCCGCCGTGGTCAGCATGCTGTTGACCATCTTTTTCGGGATTTACCCCGCGCCGCTGTCGGAAATAGCGAATGCGGCCGCTAAATCGCTGATGTAGTAACTACTAACAGGAGGCCAGCCATGGACCTGAAAATAAGTCCCGAAGCCAGCGCCTATATTCGCGCCCGGGGCGGCATCGCCCATCTTGTCTCCTATCAGGGCATGAGCCTCTGCTGAGGGCGGATAAAACTTACCCCGTCCGTGGGACTGGGGCCGCCGAAATACCCGGGCGAATATCGCCTCCTGCAATTGGATGGCGTGGATCTGCACCTGCCGTGCGATCTCGATACGCCATTCCCGCTCACCATCAAGCTGCGGAGTTTGTTTGGGTTTAAGTCGCTGCAACTGGAAGACTGGAAAGTAATATAAACCGGGAGAAATTTCTCCCGGTTTCTCTATTTTCCGGCATATTTTTCCGGCGGCCGGACGATACTAGGGAGGAGATCGCGAGGAGGTGACAACCATGCCATTGCCCGGGGTTAAATGCAGCGTTCAGTCCTGTAAGTTCTGGCAACAAGGCTATCATTGCGACGCGTCGGCCATCGAAGTCAACGTCGACGGCGGCGGCAATCAGGCCCGTCAGAGCGAGCAGACCAACTGCCACACTTTTGCTCCCAAATAGCCCTGTGGAAGAAAAAGAGCCCGGCTGTCCGGGTTCTTTTTCTTCCACAGGGTCTTGCGTATGGCAGGCAGGAAAACTGCCCCGGGACGCGAACTAGATAATAATCTTGCCAGTTGGGGGTAATGCCATGGTACGCGGCGTACGCGGAGCAACAACGGTGGAAGCCAACGATCGGGAGGAGATTTTCCGGCGCACGGCCGAGCTGATCGTAACAATGACCACGGAAAACGGCATAGTGGCGGACGACATTGGCGCCGTCATCTTCAGTTCGACCCCCGACCTTGACGCAGCCTTTCCTGCGGCTGCCGCCCGGGAGATGGGGTGGACGGAGGTGCCGCTGTTCGGCGCCCAGGAAATCGCCGTCCCTGAAGGCGTGGCCCGCTGTATCCGCGTTCTCATCCTGTGGAACACCGACAAGGGGCAGGGAGAAATACGGCATATATATCTGCATGAGGCAGCCGCGCTGCGCAAGGATATTTCCGGAAAATAAAAGGCTGCCGGACCAGATCGGCCCGGCAGCCTTTGTATTATCTCAATACTTGCGGATAATGTTATAAACGGAATCCGCTCCGCCGGCTAGCGCCCCGCTGCCTTGCCGCCCGGAGGCGGCCGCGCGCGGGCGGAAGCTTGACCTTCTTGGCCGCAGATGTAATAATAAAGAAATGGAGGGATGAAGATGAAACTCATTTCCATCGTCGTACCAGTTTTCAACGAACAGGACAATATCGACGTTTTCACGCAGGAAGTCTGCAAATACATGGAACCGCTGCCGTACCGCTTCGAGCTCATCTTCGTCGACGACGGCTCGCGGGACGCCACGCCCGCCATCCTCCACCGCCTGTCCCAGGCAGATTCGCGGGTCCGGGCCCTCGTCCTCGCCCGCAACTACGGCCACCAGGTGGCTTTGTCCTGCGGCCTCGACCACGCCGACGGCGACGCGGTCGTAACCATGGACGGCGACATGCAGCACCCGCCGGAGATGCTGCCCCAGCTCATCGCCAAGTGGGAAGAGGGGTTCGACGTCGTCCAGACCATCCGCCTGAGCACCGAGGGAGTATCCTGGTTCAAGAAGTTTACCTCCAGCTCCTTTTACTGGCTGATGAACGCCATGTCCAAGGTGCATGTGCAGGAAGGCGGCTCCGATTTTCGCCTGCTGGACAAGCGGGTGGTGGAAAGCTTCCGGCGATTCCGGGAGACGGCCCGGTTCATCCGCGGCATGATCAGCGCCATCGGCTACCGCCAGACCCAGATATCGTTCGTCGCGCCGCCCCGCCATGCGGGGGTGTCGAAGTTCTCGCTCCGCAAAATGATGACCTTCGCCCTCGACGGCATAACCGCTTTCTCCAAGCTGCCCCTCCGCTTCGCCTTCTACACCGGAATCGTGTTCGGAGCGATCAGCGTCGGCCTGACGCTGCACGTTCTGTACATCAAGATGTTCACCGAAGAGGCGGTGCCCGGCTGGGCGACGATCTCCGCCAGCATTCTGCTCCTCGGCGGCCTCCAACTGGTCTTCATGGGCATCATCGGCGAATACGTCGGCCGCATTTTCGAGGAAGTCAAGCGCCGGCCGCTGTACCTCGTCCGCGAGGAACTCAACTGGCCCGAGGAGGGGCGCGAAAAGAAACGTTATTAAGACACGGCAAGGAAGAAAAACATTAAGCCCCGCGGCCCGACCGGGCCGCGGGGCTTAAATATTTATCTGCCGATGAATTCTTGAACCACGTATACCTGGCCGCTGGCGTTGCGGGCGACGCCGATGCCGACCTCGGTGAAGTTGGGGCTGAGAATGTTGGCGCGGTGGCCGGAGCTGTTCATGAAGGCAACCTCGGCGCTGGCGACGCTCGAATTCACCGCCAGGTTCTCGCCGGCGTATTTGTAGCTGATGCCCGCCTGTTTCATGCGGTCGAACGGCGTTAGGCCTTCGGGGTTGTTGTGGGAGAAGTAGCCGCGGGCGATCATGTCCTGGGCGTAGTTTTTCGCCAGCTGGGACAGCCGCGCGTTCGCCTGCAGCGCCGGCAGGCCGTTGGCGGTTCGGTCATTGTTCAAAAGAGTGAGAGCCTGCTGTTCTTCGGCAGCCGAACCGGAACTGGAGCCCTGACCGGAGCCGGACCCCTGGCCGGACCCGGTGCCCTTGCTGGGGGTCGAGCCGCCGTCCGACGAGCCGCCGCCGGCGAGAACGGCGATAAGGCCTATGGCGGCGATCGCCGCTAGGACATTGTTGTTTCCTCCGTCGTGGACCGCCTCCTCGCCTTGGGCCGGCGCGGCGGCCGCGGGAACGGCGAAAGCGCCGCCGAAGGAGGTCGTAAGCAGTGAAAAGGTGAGGATAATGGGAAGGAATTTTCGTTTCATGAATTGTCTTATCATAATTACACCTGCCAAATTTTTTATTTATGTAAACTTGATCATGGTGTAATATTCGCCTTTCATCCCTCGTATCCTGTCGGCGGCGGCGAGGAAGCTTCTGGACGCGGCCGCGGGCCCGCTGATGGAGCCGGCTCGCGGCCGGATAGCCAATAAATTCTGACAGAAAAAAGCGAAAAATGGCTGCCGCGGCGGCCATTTTCGTTTGGGATTATCCTTAACCGGTGCGAATGAAGCATCATTTCCACGGCAGGCTGACGATAAAAGCCGTTCCCGCGCCGGGGGCGCTTCTGACCTCGATCGTGCCTGTGTGCCGTTCGACGATCCATTTGGCGATCGCCAGCCCGAGGCCGGCGCCGCTATCGTTGCGGGACTTGTCGACCTGGAAGAAGCGGTCGAAGATTTTGTCATGGTACTCGGCGGCGATTCCTTCGCCGGTGTCGCTGACAGTCAGCACCGTTTTCGGCCCGGCGAGCGCCAACGTGGCCGTTACCGTGCCGTCAGGGGGCGTATGCTTGATGGCGTTGTCCAGCAGGATGCCGATCACCTGCTTGATGCGCGCTTCGTCGCCATAGGCGCTGAAGGACCCGCCGGTCGGGTAGGTGAGGGCGATCTGCTTGGCGGCGGCCAGCGGCTCGAACGGAGCGGCGGCCCGTTCCAGGGCCGTAGCGAGGGAGAACGGCTTCAGTTCGAGCGGCTGCTGGTTGGAGTCGGCCCGGGCGAGAAAAAGGAGGGAATCGACCAGCCTAGCCATATGGGCGGTTTCTTCGCGGATATTCGACAGCCACTTGTATTGGCTATCGATCGTCTCGTCTTTATTGTCCATCGCGATATCGAGGTTTGTTTGGATGACGGCAAGCGGGGTGCGTAGCTCATGGGACGCGTCGGAGAGGAAATTGCTTTGTTGCCGCCAAGCTTCCCGGATGGGGCCGATCGCCCGCCGGGCCATGAAGAAGCTGGCGGCGAACGAAAGCAGCGAACAAATGGCGCCGACAACGGTCAGGGCGGTCACGAGGAGGCGCAGCATATCGTAGTCCTGCTGCATGTCGTGGAATATTATCAGCATCCCTGCCTGTCCGCCCAGGGAGGATTTATAAAAACCGTAGCGGCCCTGGCCGAAAGAGGTTGCCCCTTGGGGGCCCGTATCCTTCATCACCTGGTCCACGAGTGCGGCCAGGTCCCGATTTCCGAACGGCTGCCCGGACGACTGGAAAGTGACGGCTCCCTCTGGCGAGGTTTTGACGAAAAAGAAATTCAGCCCGGGCGGAGGGCCGGGCGGGAATCCGGGCGGAGGGCCGGGGGGGCTCCCCGGCTTGCGGGGAGGCTTTCCGGCGTTGTGGTCTTTGTATTGCGGCAGGTCGACAATCCGGCCGTCCTTGATGCCGGCTTCGAGTTTGCTTGCGAATTCATCCGTTCGTCTGTTCATGTCGTACTGAAAGAAAGAGTAGGCGCCGACGGTGAGGACGACGAACAGGAGGAGAATAATCGTCACGTTGACGAGCGTAAGCCGGCGATGCAATTTGTTTATCAGTCTGTTACCCATGGAAGTAGTAGCCCACCCCCCGAACGGTTTTGATGTTGGGGATATTGAGCTTCTTGCGCAGATAATAAATATAGAGATCGACGCTGGCGATATCGGTGTCGACGTTATAGCCCCAGACCTTTTCCATTATCCGTTCCTTGGGGACGACCTGGCCGTGATTGCGCATCAGCAGTTCCAGCAGCAGCGATTCCTTCACCGTCAGGTGAATGGTTTCATCGCCCTTGATGACCTCGCCGAGCAAAGGCTTGAGCGTCAGGCCATCGACAGAGATGATATCGCCCACCAGGTCTTTGCCCTTTCTTCTCGTCAGGGCGCGCAGCCGGGCCAGCAGCTCCTCGGTGAAGAACGGTTTGACGAGGTAGTCGTCGGCGCCGGCGTCCAGACCTTCAACCCGGTCCTTGGGAGAATCCTTGGCTGTAAGGATAAGGACGGGGGAATGGAAACCCAGGCTGCGGAACTCTTTCAGAAAGGCCATGCCGTCCATAAGCGGCAGCATCAGGTCAAGAACGATGATGTCGTAAACGCCGCTGACCGCCATTTCAAAGCCCGTTTCGCCGTCCAGGGCGGAATCGACTGCGTAACCGTTTGTTTTGAGAACATGGCTCAAGGCTTCGACCAGTTTTCTGTTGTCTTCGACTAACAAAAGCTTCATGCGATCCTCTACCGATACCGTAGTTTTTTAGCCATCCTTGGAGCATCTTGTCATTCTTATTGTAGAAGATATTTCTTGGAATTGCATTTAATATTTCTAATAAAATTCCAAGATTGAGCGATTTAAGGCCGGGAAAATGAAAAAAATTGCCCGAAAATGAGCAATTCAAGCAATTTTCCAGCCAAATCGCTTCCGATTCAGTAGCCGGCACTTTTATCGCTGACGCGACGGACTGCGGGCGGACGGCGGAAACCGGTTGCATGAGATGCCCGGCGGCGGCGGAAAATATGGTTGTGGAAATGCTGGCTCTGATACAATCGGACCACAACTGGAGGTAAGTATGAGCGAACTGATCAAGAACCGGGAGTACAGGCAAAAGGCGGTTAAAGAAATCATCCGCGAGCTGCACGCCGGCAAGCCAGTCGCCGAGGTGAAAGGCAAGTTCGACGCGATCGCCGGCGACCTCGACCCGGCGGAGCTGTCGCTGATCGAGCAGAGCCTCATCAACGAAGGTCTGCCGGTAAAAGAAGTCGAGCGGCTGTGCGATGTGCATGCCGCCGTGTTTCGGGATGCGCTGGCGAAGAATCCCGAACTTGACGTGCCCGCAGGTCACCCGGTCGCGGTGTTCATGGCCGAGAACCGGGCGATCGAGAAGCTGATCGGCCAGGAGATAAGGCCCGCGCTGGAAAACCTTGCCCGGCCGGCCGCCGGCGGCGAGCAAGCGGCGCTCCTGGAACTAGCCGAAAAACTAAATCTGTTATGGGATGTGGATAAACATTACCGGCGGAAGGAAGACCTGGTGTTTCCCTTCCTGGAGAAGTATGACATTACCGGGCCTCCCAAGGTCATGTGGGGGGTTGACGATAAAATCAGGGGGCTGCTCAAGGAGGCAAAGCAGGCGCTCGGCGATGATAGCCCGGCCGGGCGGGAAGGGCTTGTCGCCAAGGCGGAGGAAGCGATTGCCCAGATCGGCGAGATGATATTCAAGGAGGAAAAGATTCTTTTCCCGATGGCGCTGCAAACGCTGACCGAGGACGAGTGGGTCCAGGTGCTGCGCGACAGCGACGAGATCGGCTACTGCCTCGTCGAGCCCCAAAAAGGCTGGAAACCGGTGCATGCCAATGTGACCGTCGGACGCGGCAAGCTCGCCGACGGGAACGCGGGAGGCTACATCAAATTCGCCACAGGCGTTCTTACGCCCCGGGAAATAGAGCTCATTTTCAGCCACCTGCCCGTCGACGTCACCTACGTGGACAAGGACGGCGCGGTCAAATTCTTTTCCGGCGGCAAGGAGCGGATATTCCCCCGTACCAGGACAATCATCGGCCGCAAGGTGGAAAACTGCCACCCGCCGGCAAGTGTTCATATCGTGGAGCAAATCGTCGCGGAACTTAAAAGCGGCGCGAAGGAGCAGGAGGATTTCTGGCTGTTCCTCGGCGGGAAGTATGTATATATCCGCTATTTCGCAGTGAGGGACGAGGCCGGCGATTTTGCCGGTGTGCTGGAGGTTACCCAGGATATAAAGCCGCTGCAGGCCATTACCGGCGAGAAACGGATAGCGGATTGAACGCAAAAGAGGGCCCGGTCAGGAGATTAACCGGTGTCCCTCTGCTTTTTTTAGTAACAGAAAGGAATTTTCCTAACAAAAAAGGAATTTTCCAATCATTGTAGAATAAAAAATTACAATATAATGCGCCGAATCCTATCCAGGTAGGGGAGAACCACTAGATACAGGGGTGAATCTGTTCCAACAGAAGGGCGGTTCCTCTCGTCCTAACCCGACAGCTAATCCCCGAGGCGACGAAACTCCCTGAACGGGCACGCGGCTTATGCCGGCGGGCCAGCTTCAGGAGGCTTTTGAGAGGAGACCGCATGCGGATAGTCTGGCGTTGTTTTGTTTTGTGTTTGTTGCTTTTTTCCATGTCCACCATGGCCTACGCCGCTGCTCTTGAGGAAGGCGACAGTGGCCAGGACGTGGCCCAGGTTCAGGCCAAGCTCGGCGCACTCGGTTATGACGCCGGCCCGGCCGATGGCGAGTTCGGGTCGATGACCACGGCGGCCGTCATGGCGTTCCAGAAAGACCGCGGTCTCGACGCGGACGGCGTTGTCGGTTCGGAAACCTACCGGGCGCTCATGGGGCGCGATATCCCCGTCAGCCGCGACGGTTCGGTCACGACCGTCAGAAATGTTCTCCAGACCGCGATGCGGTTTGTCGGCGTACCGTACGTTTTCGGCGGCAACACTCCGGACGGTTTCGATTGCTCCGGCTTCACCCGCTACGTTTATGCCCGGTACGGCATAGGGCTTCCCCGCATGGCGGATGAACAGTACGGCTTAGGCAGGCCGGTTTCCAAGGCCCACCTCAGGCCGGGGGATTTGGTCTTTTTCACCACCTACGCTGAAGGCGTGTCCCATGTGGGTATTTACCTCGGCGAGGGCAAATTCATCAGCGCCACTTCCAGCCGCGGCGTCGCAATTGACCGTCTGGCGGACGGTTACTGGGGACCCCGCTATGTCGGCGCACGAAGGGTTTAATCGCAGTTGGGAGGCATATGCCTCCCGATTTTATTTTTCCGCGCAGGGATTTTGCCTGCGAGGATGGTATTTATGTTTTATAACGGGCCATTCGTCGAAGATTAATAGGGGTTGCGGTTGCCGGAAAAACGGCCCAACACCGGGGTGTAACGGGCGGCAGCCGCGCCGGAGGCGTAATGTTTCAATTCTACTGGGAAAAATTCGTTGTTCCCTTCTGGTTGCTGACGACGGTCGCCGTGGCTTGTTTCATCATTGCCTCGGCAGCCGGTCTGGCGGCGCCCGTCATCATCAAGTTCCTCATCGACGGCGCTTTGGAGAGCGCGGATTTTAGACATCTCGACATCATCGTCGCCGGGATCGTCGTCCTCTATTTAATCCGGGGCGTGTTTTACTTTTTTTACGGCTACAATATGGCCAAAGCCGGCAGCACGATGATTGCCCGCATGCGCGCAGCCATGTTCGCGCGGCTGCACTCGCTCGACTACAGCTACTTCGTCAACACGTCCACCGGCAATATCGTTTCCTACTTCACCAACGACCTGCTGCTGATCCAGCAGGCCGTCGCCGTGGGCGTTCCCGACCTTGTCGTCGAATCGCTCAACCTGCTCGCCATCCTTGTTATCATGATCTACTTCGACTGGCAGCTGGCGCTGGTAACTTTCGTCACCTTGCCGTTCATCGTCGTCGCCATCAGCCATTTCAACCGCAAGCTGGCCGACCTCGGCGGCCTGCTGGAACAGACGATGGCCAAAATGACCAGCCTGCTCCACCAGGCGATTCTGTCGGTGATGATGGTCCAGAGCTATGTCCGCGAGGATTATGAGTACGAAAAATTCCGCGACCAGATTCACGAAGCGGCCCAGGATTATTTCCATGTCCAGCGCCTCAACGCACTGCTGATACCGCTGGTTGAGTTTCTCGCCGCCATCGGCCTCACGGTAATCATCTGGTTCGGCGGCCGCGAGGTCATAGACGGCGATCTCACCATCGGCGGCATGTTCGCGTTTCTCGTCTATATCATCAACGTGCCGGCCCCGGTGCGGAAGATAACCCAGGCCTTCTCCAGCATGAAGATGGGGATGGTGGCCTGGGAACGCATTCACGACCTCGACCGCCAGCCCCATACTGTCGTCGACGGCCACCTCGACCTGGACGAAGCCACCGGGCGGGTGGAATTCCGGGACGTCTCCTTCCGTTATCCCACCGGGGGCGACGTGCTCAAAGACATCAGCCTGATTGCCGATCCCGGCGACGTCATCGCCGTCGTCGGCCCGAGCGGCGCCGGCAAGTCGTCGTTCGCCAACCTGCTGCTGCGTTTTTACGACCCGGCCACCGGGGCGATCTACCTCGACGGCGTCGACATCCGCAGCCTCAAGATCAGCGCCCTGCGCCACCAGATCGGCTTCATCCAGCAGAATCCGGTCCTGTTCAACGCCAGCATCCTCGAAAATATCCGTTACGGCCGGCCCGCGGCCACCTATACCCAGGTGGAGCACGCCGCCCGCCTAGCCAATGCCCACGATTTCATCATGGAACTGCCCCGCGGCTATGACACCCCGGTGGGCGAACTGGGCGCCAACCTGTCCGGCGGCCAGCGGCAGCGCATCGCCCTGGCGCGGGCCATCATCCTCGAACCGGCGATCCTCCTGTTGGACGAGCCGACCGCCGCCCTCGACAGCCATGCCGAAAAGCAGGTCATGGCCGCCATCCGCAACGTCAGCATCGGACGCACCACCTTCATAATCACCCACCACCTCTCGACCCTGCTGGCATCGGACAAGATCATCTATCTGACAGGCGGCCAGATCGCCGAGAGCGGCACCCACGCCGAGCTTATGGCCCGGGGCGGCGTCTACGCCCGGGCGGCCGATCACGGCGAACTGGGAATCAAGGGCTGAATGCAGGGAATAATGTTTACCGGCTGACGGCATACGCAGCCTTCCGGTTACAGGAGATGCCTCGAATGTATGATATCAAACTTACCGACGTGACATATTCATACGGCGATAACACCGTCCTGCGCGGCCTTTCCCTGGCGGTGGACGCCGGCGAATTCATCGCCGTGGTCGGGCCGAACGGCGCCGGCAAGAGCACGATGCTCAAGCTGGTGGCCGGCCTCCTGAAGCCGGATTGCGGCCAGGTGACCGTAGCGGGCCGCACGGCCGACGAAGCCCGCGCCGCCGGCGATATCGGCTATATTCCCCAGAACTTCGCCCGCAACACCGCCGGCTTTCCCGCCACCGTCGCCGAAATCGTCGCTCTCGGGCTGGTGACCGGCCGGCAGAAGAACTTGTCCCGGGATGCCGCCCGCCATATCGTCGACCATATGCTGGCCATGGTGGACCTCGAAGCTTACCGGGACCGGCGGGTGGGCGAACTTTCCGGCGGCCAGCAGCAGCGGGTGATGGTGGCCAGGGCCTTGGCCGGAAATCCCCGGCTGTTGCTTCTTGACGAGCCTACCAGCGGCGTCGATTTCGACACAAGCACGAAGATATACGGCCTGCTCGGCCAGCTTAACCAGAGCCTCGGCATCACTGTCGTCACCGTTTCCCACGACATCGACAAGGTCACGCGCTGGGCGACCCGGGTGGCGTGCATCAACAAGGGGCTGTGTTTCCTGGGCGACTGCGCCGAATTCCGCCGCGTCCACGCCCAGGAGCCACACCTTTTATATTACTCAGGCTGAGAGGACGAAGACCATGGATTTCTTCCACTATGACTTTTTGCAGCGGGCCATGGCCGCCGGCCTCATCACTGCGGTCGTCTGCCCGCTTATCGGCATGTTCGTGGTCGTCCGCCGCCAGGCGCTCATCGGCGACGGCCTCGGCCACATAGCCTTTGCCGGCGTAATGGGCGGCTACCTTGTGGGTGTTTACCCCACCGCCGCCGCCGCCGCCGTCACCATGCTCGGCGCCGGCGCCATCGAATTCATCCGCCGCCGCCATGCCCACCACGCCGATACCGCCCTTGCCATCATGTTCTATACCGGCATCGCCCTGGCCGTCATATTCAGCAGCATGGCCCGCACTCCCGGCACGAACTTGCTCGGCGTCCTGTTCGGCAGCATCCTCACCGTCACCGTCCGGGACCTCGTCCTCATCGCCGTGTGCGGCTGCGCGGCGGCCGTCATCGTTGCCGTGCTGTTCGACCGGCTCGTCCTCATGGTGTTCGACGAAGATATCGCCCGGGTTTCCGGCATCAACACCGGTCTCTTCGGCGTCCTCCTCAGCGTCCTCACCGCCCTCGTCGTCGTCGTCGGCATGCGGGTCGTAGGCATCCTGCTCGTCAGCGCCCTGATGGTCATCCCCGTGGCTACCGCCCATCTCCTGCGGCGCGGCTTCCGGGCGACATTGGCCTGGGCGGTGGCCTTTTCCGTCCTCGCCGTCGCCGGCGGGCTCCTTCTCTCCTTTTACCTCGACATCGCTCCCGGCGGAACCATCGTCATCACCGCCGTCGCCGTCTACCTCGCCACCCTTTTCGCCGCGGGCCGCAGCTTCGGGACAGGCGCCGCCCGGTCAGGCGCCGCTCTTCGGTCCCGGGACAAGCAGGGTGATCAGTGAAGCGAACCCGCGGGTAAACGGGAGAACCGCCAGCGAGGAAATCAGGTTAAACAGGGTATGCATCACCGCCACCCGGGCGGCGAAATCGTTCGTTGCCAGCGCCGCGGCTTTTACCAGCAGCGCGGTGAACGGGAAGAATACCATCACCCCCGCCAGGTTGAGAAAGATGTGGGCCATCGCTACCCGCTTGGCCGCCAGCGGCGCCGCCGCGCCCACGACCAGCGACGACAGGCACGAGCCGATGTTGTTGCCATAAACGCCGTAAGCGGCGGCCGTCAGATCGATCGCCCCTTCACCGGCCATTGCCATCATCAGCCCGGTGGCCGCGCTGCTGGACTGGAACAGGAATGTGAGCAGGATGCCGCCGCCGATGCCGGCGAACGGGTTCCGTCCCGCCGCCGCCAGCCAGGTGACGACGGTGTCCGCCGCCGTCAGGCCGGCGAGGGCGCCGGACAGCAGCTGTACGCCGGTCAGCATCGCCAGCAGGCCGCATACCGCCAGCGCCGCGGGCCGCAGCCGCCGGCAGAGGGCGGCCGCCAGCACCGCGGCTGCCAGCAGCGCCAGCAGCACCTCGCGGGGCGGTTCCAGCGCCAGCAGGCCGACGGTCGAGCAGGTGCCGATGTTCGCTCCCAGCACCAGGCCGAGCCCTTGTCGAAACGTGAGGTACTCGGCGCTCACCAGCCCCACCGTGGACAGGGTGAGAGCGGTGCTGCTCTGCATCAGGGCCGCTCCGGCCGCACCCGCCAGCAGGCCGCGCCACGGCGTAAGCGTCAGCCGGCCCAGCAGGCCGGCCAGGGCGGGGGAGAAGACCTGCCGCAGGCCATGCCGCATAACCCAAAGGCCGCCGGCCAGGAGACCGAGCCCGCCGGCGAAAAGAACGAAGAAATACATAGCTACCTCCGGAAACTTCCGTTCCCTACAAGTTTATGACCGCCGGGGCGCCGCTAAGACTCCCGCCCTTCAACGGAGCGCCGTTTTTTGTTATAATATAGGACATAATCAGTCCGTAAACGAGGAGGCTTTTCCGATGACCACCAACCACACCGAGCTTATGCAGATCCTCCGCCGGCACGTCAAGAGCGACGCTCTTCTCAAACACTGTCTGGCGACGGAAATCGCCATGCGGGCCTACGCCGGGAAATTCGGCCAGGATGCCGACTACTGGGGCGCGGTCGGCCTGCTCCACGATATCGATTTCGAGCAGTTCCCCGACGAGCACCCCCACCATGCCCGCGAGCTCCTCACCGCCCACGGCTTCGACGACGCCTTCGTCACCGACGTCGAATCCCACGGCCGCGAGTGGGCGGGGGAGAGGACGCTGCTGCAGAAAACGCTGCTCGCCCTCGACGAACTGACCGGCTTCATCATCGCCTGCGCCCTCGTCCGCCCCGACAAGAGCCTCGACAACGTCGAAGTCAAGTCGGTCCTCAAGAAGATGAAGGACAAAGCCTTCGCCCGCGCCGTCAACCGCGAGACGATCACCGACGGGGCGGCCGCCATGGGCGTCGATTTCGCCGAGCACGTGGCTTTCGTCACCAAGGCTCTCGCCGCCGCCAACGGCAAAAGCGACCTGCCGCTGGTGGGGTAGGAAAAAACGAAAAACGCGCAGTGTCTGCTGCGTGTTTTTGTTTGGCCGGCAATTACAGGATTTTTGGCGGAGATTGTAGAAACTAGGCGTGAAGAAAGGGGCGGAGCAGCATGCTGCGCATTTCGAGCAACCAGCGGGGCTGGGTGTTTATCGATGCCTTGATCGGCATGGTCATCGTCGCCCTTGCCCTGACAGCGCTGGCGATGGCGTATCGGCAGACGGCCGTAGTTTCGGCCAGCGCGACAAATTATCTCCGCGCCGTCTACATCGCCCAGGAGGCGCTCGACAATCTCAAGGGCCAGGTGGATAACACGCAGAACCTGCCTAACCCTTCCTCATACCATGTGGAGCGGGGCAACATAGTCTACGACGTCATATACTCCCTGCCGGCCGCGACCACCGACAGGCTTGGCAACGCGATAACCAACCTGTTCAGCTATTCGGTCACCGTCCAATGGACGGAGAACGGGCAAGCGGTGCAAATCGTGGTCAGCAGTTACTATTATCTTACTCCTTCCAGCACCTGACTTCTCGTTTTGGCGGTGAAAAGCATGATTCATGGGCAGCGCGGCTTCACCCTCACAGAGCTTCTCGTCGGTATGGCCGTGATGGCCCTCCTTATGGCGGCTGCGTTCGGCGTGCTGTCGTCGTCCATCAAAGCACAGCTGTACGGCTTCAGCCAGGAACGCGGCTTCAACGACGCCCGGCGGGTTATGCAGACGGTGGCGGGCGAACTCAGGTATTCCTCCGGTCATACGATCTCCGCCAACGGCGTCGATATTTCCTACTCGCGGCCCGACGACGCCACCGGCGTCACCCGGAACGGACATATTCAGAACATTGCCGGGGACAAGGTGCAGATAACCCGCGGTACGGTAAATGAGGCGCTCGGCTCCGGGCATGTCCAGGTTAATTTTGCCCAGGGAGACGAGACGCAGCAGATCCGGGTGACGGTGACCGCCCAAGACCCGGCGGCCGGCGGGGCCGCCATCGTCTTGCAGTCCGTCGTTTGGACAGGCCCGGTAATACGTTAATAAGCCTTGTGGAGCGAATTTTGCATGCTTAAGGAGCCAAGCTGCCGGGGATCGGTTACGATTCTGGCGATAGTTGTGATGCTGTTCCTCGGCCTGGTCATCGCCGGCCTGCTGCCGATGCTAAATATGGAGCTGAGGTCTGCGCAGTCTGACCGGGATGCGTTGGAGGCCAGGTATGTCGCCGAGGCGGGCGTTAAGCACGCCCTGATCGTCTTGCGCGCCAAGGGCGACCAGAGCGTCTTTAGCCAACCGAACCGCTTTGCAGGCGATGCCGCCAAGACATACAGCGTGACAATAACTAATGCAGGCCAGGTCTATACGATCGAATCGGTCGGCACGGCCGGCGGCATCTCGCATCGGGCGTGGGGAACTTACGCCGACGCCAATGTCCCCGGCCAGGACAATCCGGTCTTCGACGGCCCGAACAACGATCCCCAATACGTCAACGCAACCAAGTACGGCATCCTGTCCGGCGGCACGCTGACCGTCTATAACGGCACGTACACCAACCCCATATACGGCAACGAGTACGCGCTCGCCACCACCGCCGGCACTCCCGGTTTCCAGTGGGGGCCGGAAGTGACCACTTCGGTTACTCAGGTGTTGCTCGACATGTTTGAGGCTGGCTTCTTCAGTGCCACCAGTCCCCGCCTTGATACATATACGAAACACCCGGTCAACGAAATCGTCAACCCCGGGGTACAGGGGCTCGAGTGGAGCAATATCTGGACGGTACCTGTCTTCCCGGCGGGCAAGCAGATGTATGAAGTATCGGGGGATGTAGTTTTTAACCTCAATTCCCATCAAAATGAGGTTCTGAGAACCGGAGCCTTTCCTAACCAGGTGGTGATTTATTCCCACGGCAACATCATTGTCAACTGCCGGATGGAGGGCAACTTCGTCCTGATCGCCGACGGCACGATAACTCTCAACGGTGATAACACCGACATCGGTCAGATCGAGCTGTACTCGCAGGGCAATATGACCGTCGACCATCGCATCGGCACGGCTGCCAGGCCGGCAACGTCCTACGGGGTGTTCATGACCCGCAGTAATTTGACTGTCCACGGCAACATGTACAACAAAGCCTTCATGTTCGGGCGATCCTCGGTCAAGCATGACGGCGGCGGCACGATGTATGGCGCCATGTACAGCCTGGGGAACATCACCATCAGCTCGGCCATGACTTTCGTCTACGATCCGTCCGTAATACCGTGATAAAGCTGGGGATACTTTCCGACAGGGATTTCGGCGTGAACGGCGAATATAGCATGTTCAGGGAGGGGATATGATGGCGATGCATTATCTCGATATGTTGGGGGAAACATGCCCGCATCCCCTGCTCATGGCGCAAGCCAAACTAGAGACAATGGCCAGCGGCGATTGCCTGGTGATCGAATCGGACTTCAGCCGCTCGGTACGAAACATCCTGGCCTGGGCCGACAAGAACGGCCACCGCTTCGACGTCGAAGAAGTCGAGAAAGGCGTCTGGCAGGTCAAGATAATAAAGTGACGGCGAAACAAAAGCCCCGGTTGCATATGCAACCGGGGCTTCAGCTTTTTTCAGCAGACTTCCAGCTCGCCCGGCGAGGTTATGAAGCGAATGAAGCGCTTGGCTACGCCGGTCAGGTCGTCGTCGCGGTAGACGAGGTTGTACTCCACCCGCGGGTCGACATTTTCGATCGTCAGGGCGAGGATGTTGCCGTGGCGCAGTTCCTTCTGCACCGTTAGCCTGAGGCTGATGGAAACGCCGTGACCGTTCTCCACCGCCGTTTTGATGGCGCTGGCGCTTGAGATGGACGTGCTCGGCTTGAGGTCGGAGAAACGCATGTTCAGAGGTTTCAGCGCCTCGTCGAGCAGCAGGTGGAGCTCCGACCCTTCCTCGCGGAGGATCAGGCGGTTTTTCAGCAGTTCGTCGAGCGTGACGGTGGTCCGGCCGGCCCAGTAGGCGTTGTTTGGCACGATGGCCACAAGCTCGTCGGTGAACACCGTTTTGATAGTCAACCCCTTGTAGCTGCGGACGGGGCACTCGACTATGGCCACATCGACGTCTTTCTCGTATATCTTGGTGACGATTTCCTGGGGATTGTCGATTTCCAGATTGATCTGCAGGTCGGGGTACTTGTCCTTGAAGGTCCAGATGCCGCAGGCCAGCGCGTGGCCGCCAACGGTGGGCGTGGCGCCTACGATCAGCTTCTGGTTCTTTTCGTCCGCCATGCCGGTGAGCTTGCGCTCCAGGTCCTCGTGCAGTTCGAGAATCTGTTTGGCGTAGTCGAACAGCACCGTGCCCGCCGGCGTGAGCGAAACGCCGTGCGGGGTCCGTTCGAACAGCTTGATGCCGTAGAATTCCTCCATGGAATGAATCTGGGCGCTGATCGCCGGCTGGGAAATATGAAGCAGCTTGGCTGCCTTTGAAAAGCTTTTTACGCGCGCTACCTGGCAAAACAGGTCAAATTGCCCTAGTTGCATAGCACAGACCTCCCCCCATATATGTGTAAATTATAACATGAACAGGGACAAGGCGCTTATTCAGCATCTTGTTCAACATATAACCAAAAACTTATACCCAGGCAACCGGGTATCAGAATTTGCGATACCTTGCGCCGCCGGGGCAACGGTCCAAAGTGTCCGGGCCCTGCCGCGCCAGCTTTTTGGCAACTATTGCCCGCTCGCCGCATAAGGATTAATGAGTTGCGCAGGGGGAGGGGGATAATGGGCAAAGCGGACGACAAACTGATTGTCAATCTGAGGGAAGCTGGTCTCGCCGGGCGGCTGGCGGAGCATTGCTGGCGGCTCCTCGCGAAGCAGGAAGGCGTCGCCATCCGGCCGCTCGTGGCGCTGTGCATCGGGTCCGACCGCTACACCGGCGACGCCCTCGGGCCGCTGGTGGGCAGTTATCTTGAGGAACGCGGCGTCTGCACCGTGTACGGCAGTCTCGATCACCCGGTGCATGCCGGCAATCTTGTCGAAACGGTAGGGATAATAAACGCCCGTCATCCTCACCCGCTGATCGTCGCCGTCGACGCCTGTCTCGGCCGGGCGAGCGAAATCGGCAATATCGAAGCCTGGAACGGCGGGATCGAAGCAGGGATAGCCGTAGGCAACCGCCTGCCCTGCGTCGGCCATGTTTCCATCGTCGGCGTGGTCAACGCCGGCGGTCATCTTGGCTACCTCGACCTTCAGAACACCCCGCTGGCTGTTGTCGTCAAGCTCAGCCGGGCCATCGGCGAGGCGCTCGCCGACGTTCTCGGCCGCATGGCCGCCAGAGACGCCGCGGCCGTAGTCAGCAGGATCAGTGCGGGAACAGGCGGCCCCACATCAGGTAGAGGATGATCAGGGCGGCGGCGAAAACAATGCCGATATCGCCGATATACTGCTCCATAACATCACGCTCCTGGTGCAAGTATACACCATTTTTTTTCGCCAGCACAAGGCTCCCGCTTTCCTTCCAGCACTTTACAGGCACATTGTTCCCCTTCCGCCCATACAATGAAGCACAAATCTTTGCGGGGGTGAAGGGGATTGGTATCCTTTTTCGCGGTCCTCGCGACCGCCGTAGCCAAAGGGCTTTATCTCCTGGTCGCCTACCTGACCAACAACACCTTTCCGTTGCCGCTGTCGGAAAAGGAGGAGCAGCATTATCTTGACCGTCTCAAAAGCGGCGATGAGAAGGCCCGCAACGTGCTTATCGAAAGGAACCTGCGCCTGGTAGCCCACATCGTGAAGAAATTCGACAACACCGGCGAGGAGATCGACGATCTCATTTCGATCGGCACCATCGGCCTCATCAAGGCCATCAACACCTTCGACCAGGGGAAAAAGACCCGTCTGGCCACCTATGCCGCCCGCTGCATCGAAAACGAAATCCTCATGCATTTCCGCAGCACCCGTCGCACCCGCACCGAGGTCAGCCTCTACGACCCCATCGGTGTCGATAAGGAGGGCAACGAGATCACGCTTATCGATGTCCTCGGCACCGCCCCCGACGTGGTGGCCGAGGCGGTGGAAATCCAGTGCGAACAGGAACGGCTGACCAAGCAGATCAGCCGCCTGAGCAGCCGGGAAAAATGGGTGCTGGAGATGCGGTTCGGCATGCCCGACGGCGGCAAGAAGACGCAGCGCGACATCGCCAAGATGCTCGGCATCTCCCGATCCTACGTATCGCGGATCGAGAAGCGGGCCATCGGCAAGCTCAGCAAGAACCTGTCCGCCGAGGACGGCCAGCTTTAGCCTACCGCCGGCCGCGCCGCGGAACGAATCAAGCCTTACCGCCCGGTAAGGCTTTTCCGTTGCCCTGTTTTTGTTTTTTGCCACCTTCCGTGGTATAATTTTTGGTAACGAATTCTGGGAGGTGCCCCGTGTATCGCCTGCTGTGCCCGAATCTTACGGTCGAGTCGCTGTTCGAGATCGACCTCGATGCTCTTGCCTGCCAGGGTATCCGCGGCGTCATCTTCGACCTCGATAATACCATTATCCCCTGGGATAGCCGCGAAATGGACGCCACGATCGTCGTCTGGCTGGAGGACGTGCTTGCCAGGGGCTTCAAGGTGGCGATCGTCTCCAACAACTGGCGCAGCCGGGTGCGGGAAATCGCCGCCCGCTTCGGACTGCCGTTCGTTTCGCGGGCGTACAAGCCGGCCAAAACGGGTTTCCGGCGGGCGCTGGCCGAGCTGGGGCTCGAGCCCGGCGACGCCGTGGTGGTGGGCGACCAGCTGTTCACCGACGTGCTGGGCGGAAACCGCATGGGCTTGATGACCATCTGGGTCAAGCCTCTCACCGCCCGGGAGTTCATCGGCACCCGTATCCACCGCCGGTTCGAAAGACTGGCGGTGAGGCTGCTCAAAGCCAGAGGGCTGATGAAGTAGAAGCCGACAGAAAAGGGGAGGGGCTGCCTGTGAAAATCGCCATGGTTCAGATGCACATCCTTGCCGGCAACGTCGACGCCAACCGCAGCCGCGGACTGGCCCTCGCCGACGAAGCGGCGGCAAACGCCGCCGTCGTCGTGCTGCCGGAAATATGGACAACCGGCTATGCCCTCCGCCACGTGGCCGAACTGGCCGAGGACGAAAGCGGACCGACCCTCACGGCGGTAAGGGAGATCGCCCGCCGCCGCCGCGCCACGATCGTGGCCGGGTCGCTGTGCCTGCGCCGCCAGGGACGGATATACAACGAAACAGTCGTCGTCGGACCCGACGGGGCGACGGTCGCCACCTACGCCAAGCTGCACCTTTTCAGCATGACCGGCGAAGAACGCTTTTTCACCGCCGGCGACTGGCGCTGCCTCTTCGATGTGGGCGGCGTCAGGGCCGGCCTCGCCATCTGCTATGACTTGCGCTTTCCCGAGCTTTTCCGCGCTCTGACGAAAGACGGCGCCCGGGTAATTTTTCTGCCGTCCGAGTGGCCTGTCGCCCGCTCTTTGCCCTGGCAGATACTGAACCGCGCCCGGGCGATGGAAAACCAGACCTATGTCTGCGCCGTGAACTGCGTCGGCGAGCACCGCGGCAACCTCTTCTGCGGCCAGTCGCTTCTCGTCGCGCCTGACGGCGAGATCATCGCCGCCGGCGGGGCGGAGGAGGAGATCGTCTACGGCGAGCTCGATCCCGCCGCCGTCGCCGCCGCGCGGGAAGCGATGAAAGTCTGGCAGGACCGCCGGCCGGAGGTGTATCTATGATCACCGGCAAAACCAAGGTCGCCGCCGTCATCGGCTGGCCGGTCGAGCACTCCCTTTCGCCGGCCATCCACAACGCCGCCTTTGCTGCCGCAGGGCTCGACTACGTCTACATACCCCTCGCCGTTCCCCCCGGCGCCCTTGCCGCGGCCGTCGCCGGCCTCAGGGCCGCCGGCTTCGTCGGCATCAACGCCACCCTGCCCCACAAAGTCGCCATCGTCCCCTGCCTGGACGCGCTCGACCGCAGCGCCGAGCTCATCGGCGCGGTCAACACCGTCGTCTTCGCGGATGGCCGGGCCATCGGCCATAACACCGACCTGGCGGGGTTCGTGAACTCGCTCTCCGCCGCCGGGGTCGCCATCGCCGGCCGCCGCACCGTTCTCCTCGGCGCCGGCGGCGCCGCCCGCGCCGTCGCCTGGGGCTTTCTCGAGCACGGGGCGGCTGCGGTCACCGTCGGCGCCCGCGACGCCGCCAAAGCGGCCGCCTTTGCCGCCACTTTTCCCGCCGGCGCCGTCACCGGCTGCGGTTGGCCGGGCGAAGCCTTCGCCGCCGCCCTCGGGGATTGCGACATCCTTGTAAACTGCACCCCCCTCGGCATGCATCCCCGCAGCAACGAGGAAGTGCCGCTCGACTGGGCGGCCCTGAACCCCGGCGCGGCCGTCTGCGACCTCATCTATACGCCGCCGCTCACCACGTTTCTGGCCCGCGCCCGCGAACGGGGCCACCTGACCGTGGGCGGTGCCGGCATGCTCATCGAGCAGGGGGCGGCCGCTTATACCCTCTGGACCGGCGTCGAGGCACCCCGCGAAGCGATGCGCGCCGCCCTCGACAAGGGGCTGGGCAAATAGGGGTGCCGGGCCAGACGAACGATAGCGGAAAAGAAGGGAAAGACGGGTAATTAATCGCGAAATATAATTTCTTCCAACAAATTGTTATAAAGTTACACTAACAAGCAGGAAGTGCTTCTTATTATGTCGAATGTACCGTTTTACATTCAGCTACATAGTGGGAAGCTATGACAGTTCACGGCGTAATCTGGGCACTTGCCTGAACCCGAGCCAGTAGTGCAACCGACCATTTGCAAACTTTTTTGCTGTTGCCGGTTGCTTTTTTGTTCCCTGCGGGAGCCATACCTTGCCGCCCGCCCATCCGTCCCCCCGAAGGAGTGCCGAAGGTGAAAAGCCGCAAAAAACTCGGCGATCTGCTTGTCGAAGCGGGCATGATCACGCAGACCCAGCTCGAAAAAGCCCTCACCGTCCAGAAGAAAACCGGGGAGCGCCTGGGCAAGACCCTCGTCAACCTTGGTTACATAACCGAGCACGGGATCATCGAAGTGCTCGAATTCCAGCTTGGCGTGCCCCACGTCGAACTGAAATCCGCCGCCGTGGCCGCCGATATCGCCGGCGTCATCCCCGCCTCGATCGCCGAACGTTACCAGGTATTGCCCCTGAAAAAAGAGGGCAAGAAGCTCACCCTGGCGATGGTCGACCCCACCAACTTCTACGCCATCGACGACGTTCGCATGGTCACAGGCTGCGAGATTTATCCGGTCATCGTCGCCGAACGCGAAATCGTCCAGGCCATCAACGAAACCTACGGCGTGCGCGAGCTTGTCGAAAAGGCAGCCAGCCGGATCCGCCTGGAGGATACCGTCGGCTCCGAATTTCAAATGGCGGACGACGCACCGGCGGTCAGCATCGTCAACTCGCTCATCAGCCAGGCGGTCAAGGACCGGGCCAGCGACATCCATATCGAGCCCCAGGACAAGAACCTCCGCGTACGCTTCCGTATCGACGGCGTACTGCGCGAGGTCGTCACCTTCCCTCGCCACACCCATGCGTCGCTTATCTCGCGCGTCAAAATAATGAGCGAAATGGACATCGCCGAGAAGCGCCTTCCCCAGGACGGCCGCATCAAAGTGACCGAGGCCGGCCGCGACATCGACATACGCGTATCCACCCTGCCCACCATCCTCGGCGAGAAAGCCGTGCTGAGAATACTGGACAAGCAGGTCGTAATTCTCGACATTAACAGCCTGGGGTTTTCTGCCGATAATCTTAATAAATACCGCAATCTCTACCGCCAGCCGTACGGCATGATTCTCGTTTCCGGCCCGACCGGCTCAGGCAAGACCACTACCCTATATTCCACCATCGCCACCGTCAATGTCGCCGGCAAGAACATCATCACCGTCGAAGACCCGGTCGAGTACCGCCTCGACGGCGTCAACCAAGTCCAGGTCAACGCCCGCGCCGGCCTCACCTTCGCCAACGGGCTGCGATCCATCCTTCGCCAGGACCCCAATATCATCATGGTGGGCGAGGTCCGCGACGGCGAAACGGCCGACATCGCCGTCCGCGCCGCCATCACCGGCCACCTCGTCTTCTCCACCGCCCACACCAATGACGCCCCCGGGGCCATCACCCGTCTCATCGACATGGACATCGAGCCCTTCCTGGCGGCCTCGTCGATAATCGGCGTCGTCGCTCAGCGCCTCGTGCGCGTCATTTGCCCCGACTGCAAACAGAAATACGTCCCGGTCGCCGACTCGCCCGAGCGCCATTTTCTCGGTCTCGGCCCCGACGATCCGGTCACTCTCCATCGCGGCAGCGGCTGTCTGCGTTGCGGCCACACCGGCTACCGCGGCCGGGTGGCGATTCACGAGGTAATGACGGTTACGCCCGAACTCCACGAGCTTATCATCCGCCGGGCTTCCACCGGCGAACTGGCCGCCCTGGCCCGCAGCCAGGGAATGACCACCATGCGCGAGGACGGCATCGCCAAGGCCTTTGCCGGGCTGACGACCATCGAGGAAGTCATGCGCGTGGCTTACAGCAGCGTATGACGGAGGGAACACATGGAAGAACTCCTGCGTGAAGCGGTGGCCCGCAAAGCCTCCGACCTGCACATAACCGTCGGCATCCCGCCGGTCCTCAGGATCGACGGCGACCTCGTCCGCACCGACCGGCCGCCCCTTAAACCGGCCGACACCGCCGCGCTCCTCGCGGACATCGCCTCCGAGAGCCTGCGCGCCGCCTTCGACGAGAAGGGCGAGCTCGACTTTTCCCACGCCATCCCCGGCCTCAGCCGTTTCCGCGTCAATGCCTTCCGCCAGCGGGGCGCCACCGCCATTGTCGTCCGCATCGTCGCCGAGCAGGTGCCCTCCCTGGACGATCTCGGCCACCCCGACACCCTCAGGACCCTGGCCCGCAAGCCGCGCGGCCTGGTGCTTGTAACCGGTCCCACCGGCAGCGGCAAATCCACCACCCTGGCGGCCATGATCGACCTCATCAACCGCGAACGCGCCTGCCACATCGTCACCCTCGAAGACCCGATCGAATACCTCCACAGGCACGACAAAAGCATCGTAAACCAGCGCGAGGTTCACGCCGACACCCACTCCTTCGCCGCTGCGCTCCGGGCGGCCCTCCGCGAGGACCCTGACGTCATCCTGGTGGGCGAAATGCGCGACCCCGAAACGATCGGCACCGCCATCACCGCCGCCGAAACCGGCCACCTGGTGCTGGCCACCCTCCACACCAGCGACGCCGCCCAGACCATCGACCGTATCATCGACGCCTTCCCGCCCTACCAGCAGCAGCAAATCCGCATCCAGCTCTCCCTTACCCTCCAAGGCATCGTCGCCCAGCAACTCCTGCCCCGCCGCGACGGCGGCGGCCGGGTGTGCGCCCTCGAAATCCTCATGGTCACCCCGGCGGTGCGCAACATCATCCGCGAAGGCAAGACCCACCAGCTAACCTCCGTCATCCAGACAGGCGCCAGAAACGGCATGCAGACGATGGACAACGCTCTGCGCGACCTTTGCCGCCGCGGCTTGGTCAGCGCCGACGAGGCGCTCGTGCGGGCCAGCGACCCGGAGATGCTCGCCAAGCTGCTCAACGGGTAGGTTAACCGGCACCTCTTCACTGCACTTTTCCAACGCACTAACGAAAGAGGACGGGAGAAATGTCCAAAACATTCGCTTACCGCGCCAAGGACCGCACCGGCCAGCTTTTCACCGGCTCGCTCGTCGCCGACAGCGAGGCCGCCGTGGCGGCGTACATCCGCAACCAGGGCTACTTCGTCACCCAGATAAGGCCGGCCGCCGATAACGGCGCCACCTTACGGGGACTTGCCGATATCTTCAACCCGGTTTCCGTAAAGGAACTGGCGATATTCTGCCGTCAGTTCGCCACCATGGTCGACGCCGGCCTCTCCCTTACCGTCAGCCTTGGCGTCATGGTCGATCAGACCAACAACGCGCGTCTCAAAAGGGCGGTCAAAGACATCCTCGTCAAGGTCCAGGAGGGCGAGACCCTGTCCAGGGCGGTGCAGGCCCACCCCGGCGTCTTCCCGGCGGTCATGGCCAGCATGATCGAGGCCGGCGAGGTCGGCGGCGTCCTCGACGTCGTGCTCGAGCGCCTTGCCGTCCACTTTGAGAAGGAGAGCAAACTGACCGCCAACGTCAAATCGGCCCTCACCTACCCGGCGGTGATCGTGGGGTTCGCGGTCGTAGCCGTCACCTTCATCCTCCTCTTCGTCCTGCCGCGTTTCGTGCAGATGTTTGAAAGCATGAAAATTCAACTGCCGGCACCGACCCGCGCTTTGTTGGCGGTAAGCGGCTTTATCCGCGAGTACGGCATAATTCTGGTGGCGGTGCTTGCCGTAGCGGCCTACGGGTTGCGCATCTATCTCCGCCAGCCTCAGGGGCAGCGGCTGTCCGACCGCCTCGTGCTCCTGCTGCCGGTTTTGGGCAATCTGTGGCGCAAGATCGCCGTCGCCCGCTTCAGCCGCACCCTCAGCACGCTGCTGCGCGGCGGCGTGCCAATCATCGCCGCCCTCGAGGTCGTCAAGAAGGCGACCGGCAACCGCCGCATGGCCAGCGCCATCGGCGCCGCCCAGGAAGGCGTGAGCGAGGGCCTCGGCCTGGCCGCCACCCTCGGCTCGTCGCGCATCTTCCCGCCGATGGTCGTGCAGATGGCCGCGGTCGGCGAGGAAACGGGCGAGATCGACAAGATGCTCGAAAAGGTCGCCGACTTCTACGAAAGCGATATCGACGACACCGTCAGCCGGCTGAGCAGCCTTTTGGGCCCCGTACTCATCGGGACGCTGGGAGTGGTCGTGGGCGCGATCATCATCGCCATCCTCATGCCGCTCTTTGATGTCATAGCCAATGTCGGCAATCTGAAAATGTAAGTCAGGATTTCCGGAAGGAGGTGAGTCTATTGTTGATCAAAATGCGTGATATGATGAAACCCCAGAAAGGCTTTACGCTGGTCGAACTTATGATTGTCGTGGCCGTTATCGGCATTCTGGCGGCCATAGCCATTCCCAAAATGGCTTCAGCCAACGATGCGGCAAAAGGCGCTAAAATTGCCGCTGATTTGCGCACTATCGATTCTGCTGTCGCTATTGCGGTCGCCCAAGGAAACACTGTCGAGGCTGGGGCCATTCCTGCCACGGTATCTGCCAAGCTTGCTAGCGGTGTTCCCACGGCACCAACGGGTAATTTTACAGGGCCTGGACACGCTGCCGCCACCGCTATCCCCGCCGGCGGCTATGTCATCATTCTTAAGAGTGGCGACCCGCGAGCCGCGATTGGCACTCTCTGCGCGGAAGACATTTAAGTCTTTAACGGCGCGAATCAAGGTGGTTTTTCTGGCCACCTTGATTCCATTTATTTTTTAGGAGTACAACCTTGCTAATCTTTATCATCTTCCTTCTCGGCCTGGCGGTGGGCAGCTTTCTCAACGTCTGCGTCTACCGCCTGCCGGCCGGGGAGTCGGTCGTCAGCCCGCCCTCGCACTGCCGTGCCTGCGGCGTTCGCCTGGGACCCGCCGACCTCATCCCCGTCCTCAGCTACATCCTCCGCCGCGGCCGCTGCCGGGCTTGCGGCGCGCCCTTTCCCGCCCGCTACGCCCTGGTCGAGCTTGCGACCGGCGCGCTGTTCGCGTGGTGTTTCTTCGTGTTCGGCCTCGGGCCTGGTCTCCTCAAAGCCCTCGTCCTGACCTCCTTCCTCGTCGTCATCACCCTCATCGACTACGACCACCAGCTCATCCTCGACAAGGTCCTCGTATGGCTTGCCGGAGCCGGTGTCGCCATAAACCTTTCCTTCGCCTATGCGCCCCTGGGGGGCTCGTTCCTGGCCCTGCCCGTCGACCCGCTCGCCATGCTCCTCGGCGGCCTCCTCGGCGGCGGCTTGCTGCTCGCCATTGCCCTCGTTACCCGCGGCGGCATGGGCGGCGGCGACATCAAATTCGCCGCTGCGCTCGGCCTGTGGTTCGGCTGGCAGCAAACCCTCCTGGCCCTTTTCCTGTCCTTCCTCATCGGCGGGGCCGGCGGGGCCGTCCTGCTCCTCTTCCGGCTCAGGGGGCGCAAGGATTTCATCCCCTTCGGCCCGTTCATCGCCGCCGGCGCCTTCGTCACTCTCCTCTACGGCCCCGACCTTCTCGCCTGGTACGTCGGTCGCTTCCTCGGCCGCTGATATTTTTCCCGCCCGCCGCCGCCCCTGGCAGGTAGCCGGCGGCATTTGTCCAATTATATTAAAGATAAGCCTATTTTGCCGTGCCGCACAGGAATCGCCACAGCTGGGGATTCATCAACGGCCTGAAAAAAGGAGTGTGGGACTGTGGAACTCGTCAACTACATGGAAACCCTCGTCTGGCAATACCTGCCCGATCAACTGAAAAACCACCCCGACGCCTGCGACTGCAAGCACTGCCAGTACGACATCGCGGCCCTGGCGCTCAATTTCCTGCCGCCCCGCTACGTCGTGACCGACAAGGGCCAGACGCTCACCAAGGTCAAATCCCTCGACCAGCAGTTCTATGTCGACATCATCGCCGCGCTCACCAACGCCATCATCCTCGTCAAATCGCGGCCCCACCACCACCGGGCCGATGAGTAAGTAAAGATGGGCAACATCCTGCGGACCCTGTTTGCCCGAAAGACCGACAACGTGATCGGCGTCGACATCGGCACCTGCGCCGTCAAGGCCGTTCAGCTCGACCGCCGTCAGGGGCGGCCCCTGGTAAAGGCCGTCGGTGTCGTCGACCTGCCGCCCGGACTCATGGAAAACGGCGCCTGCCTCGACCCTAAGGGCCTTGCGGCCGTCATCCGCCAGGCCCTCGCCACCGGCGGCGTTCGCGGCGGCGACGCGGCCCTGGCCATCGGCGTGCCGGCCCTGTTCATCCGCGAGATATCTTTTCCGCCCTTGAGTGCCGACGAACTGAAAGAAGCAGTGAAGTGGGACAGCGAGAAATACGTCCCGTTCGCACCCGAATCCTACTATTACGATTACGCGGTCACCGGCCGCGGCGCGAGCGACCTTGAACTCAAGGTCATGCTGGCCGCCGCGCCCCGCGAAACCGTCGACGCCTTGGTGGACGCCGCCAAAAGCGCCGGTCTCCAGCCCGTGGCCATCGACGCCGAGCCGCTCGCCATCTACCGCACGCTGCCGGCCGCCGCCAACGCGCTGGTTGTCGACATCGGCGCCGAAATCTCCCATGCCACCATCTTCCAGGACGGCGCCCCGGTGGTGGCCCGCCCCGTGCCTATAAGCGGCCAGCGGTTCACCGAGGTGCTCATGGAAGCTTTCGAGCTCGACCGCGGCGAGGCCGAGCGCCTGAAACAGCGGCAGCGGGGTCTGCTGCTCCGCCCCGGCGACCAGGGCGAACCCTCCGCCGTCCATCGCCGCTTCGAGCTGCTGGTGTCCGAGGCGGCCCGCGAAGCGCAGCGCACCATCGAATATTACCGCATCCAGAACAAAGAGGCGATTATCGATAAAGCCTTCCTCACCGGCGGCGGCGCCAGTCTGGACAACATCGTCCACTACTTTACCACCCAGCTCGACATCCCCGTCGTCATCCACGATCCCCTGGCGGGCGTCGACATCGCCGGCGGTTTCGATCCCCAGTTCGTCCGCAGCCTCGGCGGCCGTTTCGCCGTGGCCGTCGGCCTTGCCATGAGGGGAGGGGAGCCATGATCCGCATAAACCTCCTCCCGCTGGCCGAGCGTCAGCCCAAATGGCGCACCGAGCGGATTTTCTCCGCCCTCATATTCCTCGTCGTCATAGCCTTCGCCGGTGTATGGGGCTATTTCTTATTTTCCCTCGCCCACACCGAACAGAGCCTGGAGGAAGTGAAAAACCGCCACCAGCTTCTCCGTCCGGCCCGCGACGCAATGGTGGCCGCCAACGCCAAACAGCAGGGCATCGACGCCAAGAACAACGTCCTCATCGGCCTTACCCGCGAGCGTACCTCCTGGTACGCCGTTCTCACCCAGCTCGGCGCCAAAACGCCGCCCGAACTGTGGCTGACCGACCTGACGGTCGACAAAAACGCCCTGAAGCTCATGGGCATGGTCAAGAGCTATCCCGATCTGGCCACCTTCATGCGCAAGTTCGAGCAGGACGACCTGTTCGCCGAGCCGGCGCTGGTCAAGGCGGAAAAAGATCTCGCCACCGCCGCAACCAAATTCGAAATCACGCTCAAAATCAAGGGGAGGTAACCGTGGCGATCACGCTGCCGAAAGAGTTCTCCCTCAAACATAAGCTGATCCTGTTCGCCGTGGCCACTTTGCTGGCAGCCTGGGTCGCATGGTTTTTCGTCTTTCAGCCCCAGCGGCTCCGCCTGGCCGAACTCGATAGCCAGTACCGCAGCGAGAAGCGGCAGGTGGACGCCATCGAGGCCCATGTCCTCGCCCACCCCGACGCCACTAAGCACATGGCCGAGCTCGACGCCCAGCGACGGATCGTCGACCGGATGCTGCCTGAAAGCCCTGGTGTCAGCGATTTCCTCGTCCTCGTGGAAAAGGCGGCCCGCGCCAGCGGCGTCCAGCTCCTTAACGTCAAGCCGGCCGCCCAGGTGAACAAGAACAACTACCAGGAAACGCCGCTCGATATCCTCGTCAGGGGGGATTTCTTCCAGACCGTAGGCTTCCTCAAACAGCTTGAGGACGCCCCGCGCTTCAACTCCGTCACCACCATGACGATGAACATGAAGCCGGGTGGCGGGCTGGAGACCAAGCTGCAGGTCGTGATTTACAGCGTCAAAAAGTAACGGCCATTTTGCATGGCGATAACCAGGGCGATTGCCTTGGTTTTTGCTATATCCCAGGCAGGATATGGGATATCTGGCTTAGAAATACTAAAGTTATAATTTTTTTTATAACTGTCTGATGGGGGAGGGCTGACCGATGTTCCGATTCCTGACCGCCGGTGAATCCCACGGCCCGTGTCTGACGGCCGTCATCGAGGGCTTGCCGGCCGGCCTGCTTCTGGACCTCGCCGCAGTGAACGGCGACCTGGCCAGGCGACAGCAGGGCTATGGCCGGGGCGGCCGCATGAAGATAGAGAAGGACGAGGCGGAAGTGTTATCGGGACTGCGTTTCGGGCATACGCTCGGCAGCCCGCTGACACTGGCGATAAGAAATCGCGACTGGGCCAACTGGCAGGAAAGAATGTCGCCGTCCGGCCCCGCGGCCGGCGCGGCTGTTACCGCGCCGCGTCCCGGTCATGCCGACCTGGCCGGTATCCAGAAATATAAGCATAACGATATTCGCAACATCCTTGAACGGGCCAGCGCCCGGGAAACCGCGGCCCGCGTGGCCGTAGGCGCCGTAGCCCGCCAGCTTCTCGAACCGCTGGGCATCACCGTCGCCGCCCACGTCGTGGCCATCGGCGGCGTCGCCGCGGACCGCCGCGCATACGGCGTGGCCGAGATTGCAAGCCTCGCCGCCGCCTCGCCGGTGTCCTGCGCCGACCCGGCCGCCGGTCCGCTGATGGTTGCGGCCATCGACAAGGCGAAGGCGGCAGGCGACACCCTCGGCGGCATTTTCGAAGTCGTCGCCGGCGGCATGCTCCCCGGACTCGGCAGCCATGTCCAGTGGGATCGCCGCCTCGACACCCAACTGGCCGCCGCCCTCATGTCCATCCCGGCCGTCAAAGGGGTCGAGATAGGGGAGGGGTTCGCCAACGCGGACCTGCCCGGCAGCCGGGCGCACGACGAAATATATTACAGCGCCGACAGCGGCTACTACCGGCAAACAAACCGCGCCGGCGGCGTGGAAGGCGGCATTTCCACCGGCGAAGACCTCGTCCTCAGGGCGGTGATGAAGCCCATCCCGACCCTCATGGCGCCGCTGGCCTCGGTGGATATCGCCACCAAGGAGGCCACCCGAGCCAACACCGAGCGCAGCGACGTCTGCGCCGTGCCCGCCGCGGCGGTCGTGGGCGAAGCGGTGGTGGCCATCGTCCTCGCCGAGGCGGTGCTGGCCAAATTCGGCGGCGACCACCTCGACGACCTGCTGACCGCGGTCAAGCACTACCGCCATCGCCTGGACGGGGAACAGCGATGAAAAACATCGTGCTCATCGGTTTCATGGGCACAGGCAAGAGCAGTACCGGCCGCCTGCTGGCCGGCCGTCTCGGCCGTCCCTTTATAGACGTCGACCGGATGATAGAACACGAACATGGTCTCACCATCGGCGAAATGTTCGCCCGCCACGGCGAAGCGTATTTCCGGGCCAGGGAAAAAGAGGCCGTCGCCCGCGTCGCTCGGCGCCGCAAGGCCGTCATCGCCACCGGCGGCGGCGTCGTTCTCGACCCGGCCAATATGGAGCGGCTGCGTGCCGGCGGCGTGATCGTCTGCCTGACCGCTTCCGTTCAGGCCATCCTCGAGCGAACGGGGCGGCGGAGCACCCGCCCGCTCCTCGCGCGCCCCGACCGGGAGGAGATCGTCGCCAAGATGCTGGCCGAGCGGGCCCCCCTATACGCCCAGGCCGACCTCGTTTTAGATACCAGCACCATCTCTCCCCGCGTGGCGGCGGAGAAAATCATCGCCTTTCTCAGGCAGGAGGGGCATATCCATGGCCGAAGTTAAAGTCCGCCTGTCCGGCGGCGGGTACACCATCCATATCGCTCCTGGCGGCCTTGACAAGCTCGGCGGGCTCGTTCGCCCGCTCAACCTCGGCGACCGCGTCCTGGTGGTCGCGGACGCCACCGTCGCCGCCCTTTACGGGGAGCGCGCCCTGGTTTCCCTTCGTCAGGCCGGCATGAACGCCAGCCTGGCCGTCGTGCCGCCGGGGGAGGAATCGAAATCGCTCGCTGCCGCGGAAGCGCTCTACTCCCAGGCGATCGACCACGGGCTCGACCGCAAATCGGCGATCATTGCCGTCGGCGGCGGCGTAGTCGGCGACCTCGCCGGATTCGTGGCCGCCACCTACCTGCGCGGCGTCCCCTTCATCCAGGTGCCGACCACCCTCCTCGCCCAGGTCGACTCCAGCGTCGGCGGCAAGGTGGCCGTCAACCATCCCGCCGGCAAAAACCTCATCGGCGCCTTCTACCAGCCGCGCCTCGTCGTCGCCGACACCGGCGTCCTCACGACCCTGCCGGCCCGCGAACTGGCCTCCGGCCTCGCCGAAGTGGTAAAATACGGCGTCATCGCCGACGCGGACTTCTTCGCCTACCTCGGCGCCAACAGCGCTGCCGTTCTGGCGAGCGAACCGGCGGTTATCGGCGAGATCGTCCGCCGCTCCTGCGAAATCAAGGCCGCGGTCGTCGAACAGGACGAAAAGGAAAGCCACCTCAGGATGATTCTCAACTTCGGGCACACCATCGGCCATGCCGTCGAAGCGGCCACCGGCTTCACCCGTTATACCCACGGCGAGGGCGTCGCCATCGGCATGTACGGCGCTGCCCGCCTCAGCAGCATTCTTGGCCGCTGCGGCGGAGAGACGGTCGCCGCCGTCGCCGCCCTGCTGGAGCGCTTCCGCCTGCCGACCGTCGCCCGCGGCTGCCGGGCCGCCGACCTGGCCGCCTATCTTGCCAGAGACAAAAAGAGCGTCGGCGGGACGATAAACTGGGTGCTCGCCGATGCCATCGGCCGCGTCGCCATCAGCAGCGAGGTGCCGGAGGCAGCCGTCCGTCAGGTACTGGAAGAAATAACGCGTTGACGGCTGTTCCAGAAGTCCATTGTCAGCCTCCGGTGCGCCTTGCAGCTGGAGCTTCTGGAACAGCTTCTGGTTTATCTTTATCCGCGTTTACGAATACTAGCTCTACAAAAACGCGCCGGATCACGGCCGGAGCGCAGCTTGGGGGGAGATATGGAATGCTTGACCGGAGAGTGCTGAGCGACGTTTTGGCTGCGGCTTTGCAGCATGGCGGCGATTTCGCCGATGTATTCGTGGAGAACCGCGCCACCACCATGATAGCGTGCGAAGAAAACAGGATCGAACGCATAAAGACAGGCACCGACTGCGGCGCCGGCGTGCGGGTCGTTTCCGGCGACACCACCGCCTACGCCTACACCAATAAAATCACTGCCGAAGAGCTCCTGAAGGTGGCCGACATCGCCAGCCGGGCCGCCCAGGCGTCGCCGCGCGACGTGAGCATCGACCTCACCGCCGTCAAACCGGCGAACGGTCTGGATATCGGCATTATGCCCGACGCGGTCGCCATCGACGACAAGGTGACGGTTGTCGCCGCCGCCGACGCTGCGGCCAGGGATACGGACAAGAGAATCAAACAGGTAATGGTGGTATACGGCGACGTCATCCAGGATGTGACCATCGCCAACTCGCTCGGCCGCCTGGTTGAGGACCGCCGGGTGAGAACCCGCCTGTCGGTTAACGCCGTCGCCGCCGGCGACGGGCAGATCCAGACAGGGTTCGAAGCTGTCGGCGGCACGCAGGGCTTCGAACTCGCGGCGCGCGACGCGTGTGAGAACGTGGCCAGGGAAGCGGCCCGGCGGGCCGTGTCCTCCCTGGAAGCCAGGCCCGCTCCGGCCGGCAGGATGACGGTCGTCATGTCCGGCGCCGCCGGCGGCACGATGGTACACGAAGCCTGCGGCCACGGCCTGGAAGCCGATCTTGTCCAGAAGGGGCTGTCGGTTTACGCCGGCCGCCGGGGAGAACAGGTGGCCGCCCGCGGCGTTACCGTCGTGGACGACGGCACCATGCCCCGCCGCTACGGCACGCTGCGCTTCGACGACGAAGGCTTCCCCGCCCGGAAGACCGTCCTCATCGACAACGGCATTCTTAAAGGCTTCATGTACGACTATCTTACCGCCGGGCGCGACAAGGCGGACCCCACCGGCAACGGGCGGCGGGAATCCTTCGAGCACAAGCCAATCCCCAGGATGCGCAACACCTACATCGCCCCCGGTAAGGAAGACCCCGAGGCCGTCATCGGCTCGGTCAAGAACGGCCTGCTGGTCAAGAAGATGGGCGGCGGCCAGGTCAACACCGTCAACGGCGACTTCGTCTTCGACGTCGCCGAGGGCTACCTGATCAAAGACGGGAAGGTGGCTCACGCCGTCAGGGGCGCGACCCTCGCCGGCAACGGCCCGGAGGTGCTGCGCCAGATCGACATGATCGGCAGCGACCTGGGCTTTTCCATCGGCACCTGCGGCAAGGACGGTCAGGGCGCGCCCGTGGCGGACGCCCAGCCGACGATACGGATTCCCGAGATCATCGTCGGCGGCACCGACCATTCCGGCCGTTGATAAGCGCCCATCCGCGGCGTTGGTTCTCGGAGCGCCTTGCATCTGGGCACTTCTGAACAGCCTCATTCCGGCCGTCCGTAAGCGAAACCTAAGGCGCGGGCGAATTGCCCGCGCCTTAGCTGAGCTATCCGTGCTCCGCGGCGGGGGAAAGCGTCCATCCGCGGCGATGGTCCTCAGTTTACAAAACGTTTACAATCTACAGCAATAGGCAGCGAGCGGCCACCGACAGGGGCCGTTCTAAATATTTACAAAATATCTGGACTGCTCGGTCAATTTTCAGCAGGAGAGTGCAACACGGAGGCGAATAATAACAAGTGAATTTTCACGGCTGGGGGAGAGAAAAAGAGTGGCCACTGACAAAAAAAGACTGATAAGAATCGTAGCGGTTGTCGCGGTTGTGTTTACGGCAATTATTGCTTTCCGCATCTATACCAACCTTGCCGCGAACAAGGAACGGGCCGGACGGGTCGCCCAGGGGCGCACCGTGTCGGTGGTGGTAAGCGCGGTCGGCAGGCAGGACATCCAGCCGGTGCTTGGTTTTTCCGCCAACCTTGAGCCTTTCTGGACTGCTGATCTGTCGCCGAAGGTCGATGGCCGCCTTGCCGTGCTGTACGCCGACGAAGGCGACAAAGTTTCCGCGGGAACGGTCATCGCCACACTGGATACCGACGAACTGGCGCCGCTGGTCAGCCAGGCCGAAGGCAGCGTATACGAAAAACGCGCGAACCTGGAACAGGCCGAACTCGACCTGAAACGGGCCGTCCCGCTGGCCCAGCAGGGGGCGATATCCGCGCAGGCGCTTGACACGGCGCGGATTAAACGTGATCTGGCCATCGGTCAGCTACGGTCGGCCGAAGGCGCGCTGACCCAACTCAGGGCCCGGCTCGGCAATGCCAATATCATTGCGCCGCGGGACGGCGTAATCACCAAGCGCTACCTGCAAGCGGGCTATTACGCCAAAACGGGATCGCCGGTCGTCAGTCTCGCCGACACGAACTCGATGCTTGTCAAAGCTTCGGTCGGCGAGGCGGAAATCAGCCAGCTTAGAATCGGCGCGGACGCCATCGTCAGAGTGACGGCGCTCGGCAACCGCGAATTCAGCGGCAAGGTTACCCGCCTTACCCCGGCGGCAACGTTGCCTGTCCGTACCTTTACCGCCGAGGTCGCGGTCCCCAATGCCGAAGGAATCCTCCTTGCCGGCATGTTTGCCAAGGTCGAGGTCGCCGGCGGAGTGCGCAAAAATGCCCTTGCCGTGCCGGAGAGCGCCCTGATTCTCCGCGAAGACCAGAAAGCGGTCTATGTCGTTTCCGAGGACAACAAGGTTCAGCTTAGAATTCTCAAGCTGGGCTACGTCGGCGGCGGCTGGGCCGAAGTGCTCGACGGCCTGAAGGAGGGCGAACTTATCGTCACAGGCGGGCAGAACAAGCTTCGGGACGGAGCGTCAATCGATCGGGCCGGTGGGAAAGGAGAATAAACGCTGATGGGTATTTTTACCTTTATCAAGCGGCCCGTTTTTACGACGATGATCGTCATGCTGCTCGTCGTCTTCGGGCTAAACGCCTATCCCAACCTCGGCATCGACCTGTACCCCGACGTCGATTTTCCGATCGTCACCGTCACCGTAACCTGGACCGGCACGTCGCCGGAGGAAATGGAGACCCTCGTAACCAAGCCGATCGAAAATGCCGTAAGCTCGGTGTCCAACATAAAAACCTTGTCATCAGTCACAATGGAGGGCTTTTCCCAGACGACGCTCGAATTCACCTTCGGCACCGACGCTAAGATGATGGCCAACGAAGTGCGGGAAAAAGTTGCTGGCATCAGAAAGCGTCTGCCTGACCAGATCGACGAGCCGGCCGTCCAGCGCTACGACATCACCGCCCAGTCCATCATCTATTTCAGCCTGGCGTCCGACACCCGCCCCCGCGGCGAGATCCGCAAAATCGCCTGGGATATAATCAAGGACGAGCTGCAGCGCCTCGACGACGTGGCCAACGTCGACGTCTACGGTGCGCAGGCCCGCGAAATTCACGTCTACGTCGACCCCCGCAAGCTTGAAGCCTATAATATCGGCTTCAAGCAGATCTTCGACATCCTCGACGCCCAGAACATGGATACCCCCGGCGGCCGCCTGCGGGAGAAAGGCACCGAAATCACCATCCGGACCCTCGGCCAGTACAAAACGGTCGACGACATCAAAAACATCGTCGTCGCCAACCAGGGCCTGCAGATCGTAAAATTGGGCGACATCGCCACCGTCGAGGACGGCTGGGAGGAAGAGCGCAACTACGCCAGCACGCGCGGCACGCCCAGCGTAATGATCGCCGTCCAGAAGCAGTCGGGTACCAATACCGTCGCCGTGGCCGACAGGGTCCGGGCGCGGATGGATTTTCTCCAAAAGAACGTCCTGCCGCCTGACATCAGGGTGACCGTAGCCCGCGACAGCACCCGTTACATCCGCGACAACGTCCATGACGTCACCATGTCGCTCGTCTTCGGCGGCCTGCTCGCCGTTCTCATCACCTTCCTCTTCCTGCAGAACGCCCGGGCGACTATCATCGGCGCCATCGCCATCCCCACCTCGATCGTCGCCACCTTCTTCCTGATGAAGGTCATGGGCTTCACCCTTAACAACATGTCGCTGATGGGCCTGAGCCTGGCGGTCGGCATCCTCATCGACGACGCCATCGTCGTCATCGAAAACATTTACCGCCACCTCGAGGAAGGCGTGCCTTCCCTGGAGGCGGCCCGCGACGGCACCATCGAGATATCCTTGGCCGTGCTGGCGACCACCTTCTGTATCCTGGCGGTGTTCGTGCCGGTCGGCAACATGGGCGAAATTATCGGCCAGTTCTTCAAACAGTTCGGCCTCACGGTCGCCTTCGCCGTCGCCTTCTCCCTGTTCGTCGCCTTCACCCTCACCCCGATGCTGTCGGCCTACTGGCTGAAAATCACGCCCATGGACCGGACCAAACTGCACGGGCCGGTGAAATGGGTTCAGAAGGTCCTCGACGCCTGGGAGGGGGGGTTCCTCAGTTTCCGGGCCTTTTACAAAGGCATCGTCCGCTGGGCGCTCGATCGGCCCAAAAAGCTGGTCGCCATCGCCGTGCTGTCGCTGTTCGTCAACGTGCTCCTTATCCCCCTGCTCGGGTTCGAGTTTTCGCCCACCTACGATTCGGGCGAGTTCAACATCTCCGTCGAGGCGCCGGCCGGCACCTCGATCGACAAGATGAAGGAGCTCACAGCTCCCATCGAGCAGGAGGTTCTCAAAATCCCCGGCCTCGAAAGCTGCTTCATCAATATCGGCTCGGCGCGCAACCCCGTCTATAAAGCCTTCATCGGCGTGCGGCTCGTGCCCTCGGGCGAGCGCGACAAATCGATGATGCAGATCATGGACGAGCTCAGGGTCAAGTTCCGCAAGGTCCAGGGCGTGAAAGTCGCCGTAAACAACGCCTCGGGCATGGGCCGCGGCGACCCGCGCCCCATCCAGATCGCCTTCCGCGGCCCGGATCTCGAGGTGCTCCGCTCCCTCGGCACCCAATTGGCCGACGAGCTGCGCAAAATCCCCGGCACCACCGACGTCGACATCTCCAGCGCCCAATACGAACCCGAGGTCCAGATCCGCCTCGACGCCGTCCGCATGGGTCAGCTCGGGGTTGACGCCACCGCCGCCGGCAACGTCATCCAGATCGCTTTTCAGGGCGTCGTGCAAAAAAACGTCTTCAACGTCGCCGACAAATCCTACAACATCCGCGTCCAGGTGCCAGAACAGCAACGCCAGAGCATCGACGACGTCGCCAACCTGCGCATCTACAGCGCCAAGACCGGCAGCTTCGTCCGCCTCGGCGACATCGCCGACGTCAAGTTCGGCTCCGGGCCTACCCAGATCGACCGCGAAGGACGCCAGCGCCAGATCATCGTCTACGGCAACGCCGTCGGCATATCCACCGGCGAAGTCATGTCCATGGCGATGAACACCATCATCCCCAACATGAACCTGCCTTTCGGCTACACCTATCGCCTGGTCGGCCAGGCGCAGACGATGAAGGACTCCTACATGGAAATCGGCAAGGCCTTGGCTCTGGCCATCGTCCTCATCTACATGGTGCTCGCCGCCCAGTTCGAAAGCTTCGTCCACCCCTTAACCATCATGCTCTCGCTGCCTTTCTCGCTCGTCGGCGCGGTACTGGGTCTGCTGCTCGGCGCCAAGACCATCAACATCATGTCGATGATCGGCCTCATCATGCTGATGGGCCTTGTAACCAAGAACGCCATCCTTCTCGTCGACTACACCAACCAGCTCCGCGAGCGGGGCATGGCCATCAAGGACGCGCTTGTCGAAGCCGGTACGGTAAGGCTGCGCCCCATTCTCATGACCACGTTCGCCATGATCCTCGGCATGCTGCCGGTCGCTCTCGGCTGGGGCGCCGGAGCCGAGCTCCGTTCCTCGATGGGCGTCGTTCTTGTCGGCGGCCTCATCACCTCGACCTTCCTCACCCTCGTCGTCGTACCTCTTGTCTACCTCCTGATCGACAACTTCCAGGCATGGTGGCGGGCCAACACTTTCGAACAGAAGCTGGCCACCTTCCTCGACCTTTGCGAGTACCCCTTCTTCTGGGTGTTCGGCAAAGCCCGCTCCGTCAACCGGTCGCGCTGAAGATGAAATAACGGCCCGGACCAACAATCCGGGCCGTTATTTTTTTCCCCGGACGGACCCTCGCGCCTACGGTACTTTTTTCCATTTCCCCGGCATAATAGTAAAATGCCACTCCTGGCTATTATTACCGCCGGCGGCCAAGGCCCGGACCGCAGGAAAAGACCGGGCGGTCCAAGAATACTAG
>JARKNV010000063.1 GCA_029976065.1 Selenomonadales bacterium | reverse complement strand
TCTTCTGCAGTTGTCTCAAGCTGTTCCCGGCGGCGGACATCGCCTTCGCCCTGCACTGCCTGGACAGGGTGGGGCTGGCCGAAAAAGCATATCAGCGGGCCGACCAACTGAGCGGCGGCCAGCAGCAGCGCGTGGGCATCGCCCGCGCCCTCGCCCAGAAACCCCGCCTCATCCTGGCCGACGAGCCGGTGGCCAGCCTCGACCCCCGCTCGGCCGAGCGTGTCATGGGCATCCTCCGCGATATCAACCGCCAGGACGGCATGACCGTCATCGTCAGCCTCCACAACATCGAGCTGGCCGGCCGCTATGCCGAACGGGTGGTCGGGCTGCGCGACGGCGCCCTGGTGCTCGACCGGCGGGGCGGTGTGCTGTCGGCCTGGGAAGTGGAAGGGGTGTACGGCGATTATCCTGATGCCGCGGCTGACGAGGGCGCCTGCCCGCAGGTGCGGTACGCCCATGCGTAGGAACGGCACTGTGACCCTGCGCCCTGTCCTGCCCTGGTTCAAGGATGGCCGGACCGCCCTGCGGCAACTGGTTATGGCCGTGGTCCTCCTCGGCGTCTACGCCTGGAGCGCCGCCGGCACCAACCTCAGCCTCGGCGAACTCGTCCGCGGCGTGCCCGGCCTGGCCGACATCGTCTCCCGCATGCTGCCGCCCAACTTCGCCAATCTGCCCAAGCTCGTCGGTCCGACGGTCGAGACCGTCCAGATATCGATCTGGGGCACCACCCTGGCCATCCTCTTCACCATCCCCTTCGGTCTGGCGGCGGCCCGCAACATATCGCCCCACCCGGCCGTATACGGCCTGGCCCGCTTCGTCCTCAACGCCACCCGCTCGATATCGGAAATAATCTTCGCCCTGATATTCGTGGCCGCCGTAGGCCTCGGACCCTTCCCCGGCGTGCTGGCGCTGGCTTTCCACTCCGTGGGGATGCTGGGCAAATTCCTCGCCGAAGCGATCGAAAACATCGACGCCGGCCCGGTGGAGGCGCTGGTCGCGACCGGCGCCAGCAAGTGGCAGATAATCATGTACGCCATCGTGCCCCAGATACTGCCCGAGTTCGTCACCCTGTGCCTGTATCGCTGGGAACTGAACTTCCGTTCGGCCACCATCCTGGGGATCGTCGGCGCCGGCGGCATCGGCTTCGAGCTTGTCACCAGCATGCGGCTCTTCCAGTACCAGGACATGACCACCATCCTCGTCGTCATCCTCGTCCTGGTAAGCTTCGTCGACTACATCTCCTCAGCCATCCGGGCGAGGATAATCTGACAAGGAGCGGTGAAAATGGACTTTCGGGGAATTATGGCCGAGGGCGACCTCGACCGCTGGCTAGATTTGGCGCAAACGATCGTCGACCGCCACAAGGTGGAAATCATGCTGCCGCCCGAGCCTTGCACCGCGATGCTCCAGGCCGTGGACAGCGTCGGCTGCACCCCTTTTTATCTCGGCGAAGTGCTCATGTCCGAGGCGGCGGTGGCGGTGAACGGCGTCGCCGGCTACGGCTTCGCCCTGGAGGACGAGCCGCGGCGGGCGCTGTGCGTGGCCATTATCGATGCCGCCCTGGCGGGCGAAGTGCCCGAGACGGCGGCCATCCGCGCGGCGCTGGCGGATGAAGCGGCGAGACTCAGCGCGCAGGCGAAACGGGAAGAGAGCCTCGTCGCCGCCACCAAAGTGAATTTCGCCATCATGGAGGGCTGAGATGGGCGCGACGATCGAACCGGCCTTCGACAAAGTTTTCGATACGCAGCGGATTTACCGGCTGATGCTCGACGCCCTGGCCCGGCCGGGCAAAATCCTTGCCCTGCCGCGTCTAGACATCTACCCCCCGTCCGGACTCAGCGGCTACGCCAGCAGCCTGGCATTCACCCTCCTGGACAGCGAGACCACCTTCGCCGTGCTGCCGGAAAACGACTTCTGGCGCGACTACCTGGCGGTCAACACCGGCGCCGGTCCGGTATCGCCGGCGGCCGCCGAATTCGTCCTGCTGGCCGGCGGGGAGTACACGCCGCAGATTGCCGGACTGAGCCGGGGTACCCTGCCGGCTCCCGAAAAGGGCGCCACGCTGTTCGTAATGGTCGACGCCCTCGCCGCCGATGGCGGCGGCGTCAGGCTGACGCTCACCGGCCCCGGCATCAAAGCGCGAAGCGAAGTATCCGTCGCGGGCCTCAACCTGGCCAATCTCGACAATATCCTGACCGTTAATCAAGAATATCCCCTGGGGGTCGACACCTTTTTTACCGACCGGCACGGCCGCCTGCTGGCCATGCCGCGGTCGTCCGCCGTCACCTGGGAGGTGGTCTCCTGATGGGCTATGTAGCAGTAAGCGGCGGCAGCGAGGCGATCGTCCGCGCCGACGAACTCGTAAAGTTTTATCGGCTCCGCGGCGGGTCGACCCCGCTGGAAGTAGAGCAGCTTCGCGACCAGCAGCGGCTGGCGGTCGACAAGGTGATGGGCGAAGGCTCGCTGTACGCCCCCACCGTCGCCGCCCTGGCCCTCAAACAGGCCGAGGGCGACAGCATCGAAGCCTCCTTTATCCTGCGGGCCTACCGGGCCACCCAGCCCCGCCGCTATACGTCGCTGGCGGTGGATACCGCCGCCATGCAGGTCGTGCGCCGCATCTCCGGCGCTTTCCAGGACATACCCGGCGGCCAAATCCTCGGCCCCACCCGCGATTACAGCCAGCGGCTGGTCGATTTCTCGCTGCTGGCGGAAAAAGAGCAGGTTATCCGTGGGTTTCTCGAAAGCGCCGGCCTGGATACGGCCGGCCGGGCGCTGCCCGACAGTTTCCCCAAAGTGGTGGCCCTGCTGCGGGCCGAAGGGCTGCTGGAACAGCCGGAAGCCGCCGACCGGGCCTTGCGGGACATAACCCGCGAAAGCCTGAATTTTCCCTATCCCCGCTCAGCCAAGCTCCAGTCGCTGGCCCGCGGCGAAACAGGGGCGATGATGGCTTTTGCCTACAGCTCCATCCGCGGCTACGGCGACATCCACCCCTACCTCGGCGAACTCAGGATCGGCTACGTAAAGATGCATATAACCCATCCGGCCCGGACGGAGCCTATATATGTCGGCAAGGTGCTGGTGACCGAGGCCGAGATCATCGCCCAGTACGCCGAAGGCGAAAAGGGTGCCGTCCCGCGCCTCAGCCTCGGCTATGGCCTCTGCTTCGGCCATAACGAGCTCAAGGCCATTTCCATGGGCATCCTCGACCGGACCACCCGCTCCAAGGCGCCCCAAAAAGCGCCGGCCGAGGACGAGGAATTCGTGCTCTACCATATCGACGGCATCGAGGCGTCGGGCTTCGTCGCCCACTGGAAGCTGCCGCACTACGTCACCTTCCAGTCGACCCTGGACAGACTGCGTCGCTCGCAGGCGCTGAAGGAGGGAACGCCGGATGCTCGACCTCAGAACGATTGAACGCAAGAACGGCTATAACTTCGCCTTCCTCGACGAAAACACCAAGCGCGAGATTCGCCGCAAGACGCTCAAGGCGGTGGCCATCCCCGGCTACCAGGTGCCGTTCGCGTTCCCCGAACTGCCCATCGCCCGCGGCTGGGGCACCGGCGGCCTCCAGGTGACGATGTCCGTCATCGGCCCGGGCGACGTGCTCAAGGTGATCGACCAGGGCTGCGACGGCGGCGTCAACGCCGTCAATATCCGCAAGCTGCTTGTCAACACGACCGGCGTGAAGACGACAGAGGCTACCGGCGAGGCGACGATCGTCCAGACCCGCCACCGCATCCCCGAGGAAAAGCTGCGCGCCGACCAGATTCTCGTCCTCCAGGTGCCCATTCCCGAACCGCTAAGGTTCGTGGAAGCCTCGATGGCCAAGACGCGCGAGATGCACGCCGAGATGGACTACAGCCGTATGTGGGTATTCCTGTACGAGAATATCGTCAAGTGGGGCGAAATCACGATCGGCGCCCGTTATCCCTCACTGGTCAACCGGCGCTACCTCATCGACCCGTCGCCGATTCCCCGCTGGGACGTGCCCAAGCTCCATATGGCCGACACCCTCTACCTCTTCGGCGCGGGCCGCGAAAAGCGTATCTACGCTGTGCCGCCCCATACCGTCGTCGAGCCGCTCGAATTCGACGATTTCCCCTTCCGGGTGGAGGACTTCACCGGCAAGGCCTGTGTACGCTGCGGCGCAACCGGCACTTTCCTGAACGAAATTTACGACGGCAGCGGCGGCAAGCTGTACGTCTGCTCGGATTCCTACAACTGCGACGCCATAAAGCAGGCGAGAGGGGAGGGGATGACCGGTGCGAGCGGACAATGACGCCTTCGTCCTGCAGGTCAGCAGGCTGAGCAAGCGGTACGGGACCGGCTGCCCCTCCTGCTACGCCCTTACCGGTCCGGAGGCTGACAGCAACGTCTGCCCCCGGTGCGGCAGCATCGTCGCCTGCCACGATGTCGGCTTCGATCTGGAAGAAGGCGAAATCCTCGGCATCGTGGGCGAGAGCGGTTCAGGCAAAAGCACGCTGGTGCGCTGCCTCTACTTCGACGAAGAAGCGACCGGCGGCGAGGCATATCTGGCCGCTCACGGCGGCGGGACCGTCAACCTGTTCGCGGAGACCGCCCAGCGGAAACGGCATGTGCGCAATCACCTGATGGGTATGGTCTACCAGAACCCGCTGCTCGGCATCAAGCCGCACTTCACCGCCGGCGGCAATGTTGCCGAGAAGCTGCTGACCGCCGAATTTTACAACTACGGCGCTATCAGGCAGCGCGCGGCTACGCTGCTGACCCGCACGGAGATTCCCCTGGGGCGCATGGACGATTTCCCGGCCCACTTCAGCGGCGGTATGCAGCAACGGGTGCAGATCGCCAAGGCGCTGGCCAATAACCCGCCGCTCCTGTTCCTCGACGAAATAACCACCGGCCTCGACCTGTCGGTTCAAGCCCGCGTACTCGACCTTGTCAAGGAGATCCAACGCGAACTCGGCATCGCCATGCTGGTCGTCTCCCACGACCTGGGGGTCATCCGCATGCTGGCCGACCGCACCGCCGTGATGAAGAACGGCCGCATCGTCGAAATCGGCCTGACCGACCAGATCATGGAAGACCCCCAGCACCGCTATACCCAGCTGCTTGTTCACTCAATGCTATAAGGAGGAAAAGGTACAATGAACGACCAGCTAACCGTCCACGGTCTCACGAAGAATTTCGTCCTTCACCTGCACGACGGCAAACGGCTCGCCGGCTGCGCCGACGTCAGCTTCGGCCTCAAGGCGGGAGAGTTCATGGGCATCGCCGGACCGAGCGGCGCCGGCAAGTCCACCATCATCAAATGCATCTACCGCACCTACCTGCCCAGCGAAGGCGAGATCATCTACCGGACGGAGGCGGGCCGGACAATCGACCTGGCTGCCGCCCCGGAACGGGAGATAATCGGCCTCAGGCGGAGCGAGCTCGGCTATGTCAGCCAATTCCTCAAGGTGATCCCGCGCGTGCCGGCGACCGACATTCTCGCCGGCCAACTGGTTGCGCGGGGCTGGACGCAGGACAGCGCCCGCGAGCGGGCCCGCGATTACCTTAAGATGATGAATATCGACCCGACCCTGTGGGATACGTCGCCCTCCACCTTCAGCGGCGGCGAGCAGCAACGGATAAACCTGGCCAGGGCTCTCATCACCCAGCCTAGGCTCCTCCTCCTCGACGAGCCTACAGCCTCCCTCGACGCCGAAACCAAGAAGATCGTAATCCAGGCGCTCCTGTACCTGAAAAAACAGGGCACGACCATGGTCGGCGTCTTCCACGACACCGACGTCATGCGCCGCCTCGTGGACAGAGTGTTCACCATGACGGGCGGTCGCTGCCGGTCCATCACCCGCATGCAGGAGGTTGTATGAAAAAGAGTGTTCTGGTTACCAACGGCCAACTCGTGCTGCCCGACCGGGTCGTGAACAACGGTGAACTGCTGCTGGAAGACGGCGTTATCAAGTTCGCCGGGCGCGTCGCGGAGCACCGCGGCCGGCCGGCCGACCGGGTTATCGATGCCCAGGGCGGCTATGTGCTGCCCGGCTTTATCGATATCCACAGCGACGCGATCGAAAAGGAACTGGAGCCGCGTCCCGGCGCCTTTTTCGGCCCCGAGCTCGCTTTCAGTGAACTGGAAAAGAAACTGGCCGGCCAGGGCATAACGACGATGTACCATTCGTTCTCTTTCGCCGGCGCAGAGTGGGGAGTGCGCCAGGACAGCGGCGCCGCAGCCTGTATTCGCCGCATCGTCGGCCTGGCGCTGAACGCGACTCTTATCCGCAGCAAAATCCATCTGCGCTTCGAGATAACCAATTACAAGGCGGTGGAGCTTATCCGCGCCCTCGTCTACGAAGGGGCGGTCGACCTGCTGTCCTTCATGGACCACACCCCGGGGCAGGGGCAGTACCCCACGGTCGAAAGCTACCGCAAATATATGGAGAAAACGTACCACAGCACCCTCGACGAAATCGACAGAATTCTTGCCGTCAAGGAAGAAGGAAGGGCCCGGGCCGAGGAGAGCGTTGCGGTCCTCGCCTTGTCGGCCCAGGCGGCGGGCGTGCCGCTGGCCTCCCACGACGACGACACCGCCGTCAAGGTCGGCTACTACAAGGCGCGGGGCGTCACCGTCAGCGAATTCCCCATCAACGTCGCCACCGCCAAGGCGGCCCGCGAGCAAGGAATCGACGTCTGCATCGGCGCCCCCAACATCGTGCGCGGCGGCTCGACCGGCAACGGCATGGCGGCCATCGATGCCATCACGGCCGGCGCGGCCAATATCATCTGTTCCGATTACTACCCGCCGGCCATCCTCCACGCCGTCTTCAAGCTGGCGGCCGGGCCGCTCAGCCTGACCGAGGCGGCGGCGATGGCTACAAGCGCCCCGGCCAGGGCTTTGGGGCTCGCCGACTTCGGCACCCTTGCCGAGGGAAGCGTCGGCGACGCGATCATCGTCCACATCCGCGGCGAGGTGCCGGTTGTCACGACCACCATTGTCGGCGGGTCGCCCGTCTACGATGTGACCTACCGCCGGCTTGTCGGCGGTAGGCAGGCCAAGGCGCAGCCCGCCTGTTAGGAGGAGAAAGAAGATGGATATCAGGGGATTCGCCATCAACGCCGACGCCGGTTTCATCGACGGGAACCTCGCGCTCCTGAAGCGGGAACTGGCCTATTATCACGAACTCGGCTTCAGCCACGTCGAACTGGCCCCCCACGGCGTCGGGGCCATCATCGGCGGCCGGCTGGAGCCGGAGAGGCTGAGAGCGGTTCAGGCGCTGCTGGCCGGCCAGCCCCTGGGAGTGGTGGTCCATGGCCCCAATCCGCTCAACCTTATGAGCCGGAGCCCGGCCGCGACCGACCGGCAGGGCTTCCTGGCCAGCATCGAATTTGCGGCGGCGCTCGGCGCCTCGGTCATTGTCTACCACGCCGGGCGGTATCTGGCGGAGGAGGATTTTCTCCTCGTGCCCCAGCCTTATCCGCCCGCCGCCGAGCAACAGCTCCTATGGAACAGGGAGCGGGAGGAACTCCGCGCGCTGGGCGAGGCGGCGGCGCAGTGCGGCGTCACCATCGCCGTGGAGAACGCCCGGCCGTATCTCAACGCCCCCCATTACTGCTACGCCGAGTCGCTGGTCAAACTGGCGGCGATGGTAGGCGAGGTCGACCATCCCAACGTGGGCGTCACCCTGGACATGGGCCACGCCTACCTGTCCGCCCGCCGCTACGGCCTGGACCTTGGCGAGGGGATTGCCGCCGTCGTTCCGTTCGTGAAGCACATTCACCTCCACGACAACTTCGGGCGCTGCTGCCATTCTTACGAACGCAAGCAAAACGAAATGGCGGTCATGGGGCGGGGCGACATGCATATGCCCATCGGCTGGGGCGAGGTGCCGGCGCGGGAGATATTCGCCCGCCTCGGCAGTTACAGCGGGCTTGTGACCCTCGAAATGCGGCCGCGCTACCGCGACAACTACCGGGATGCCCTCGTCGCCGCCAGGCGGATGCTGATGTTTAAGGAAAGGTGCGCCTCCTGACATGGCGAGCATAACGGACGACGCCATCGGCGTGCGCCGGGCCGGGCGGAGCGACCTTGACCGGGTACTTGCCCTGTACCGGCTGCTCGACGGACCGTACGCGGCCACGGGGCAGGCAATCTCGGAATACGGGGCGTGGCGGACGCTGACCGACGACCCCCGTCAGCACCTGCTGGTGGCCGAGGCGGGCGGCCGCATCGTCGGAACGGCAACCGTCATCGTCATTGCCAATATCGGCCACGGGGGAAAACCCTGGGCAGCGGTGGAGAATGTCGTCGTGGCCGAGGAATGCCGGGGCCGCGGCGTCGGGACGCGGCTGATGGCCGCCGTTGGCGAAATGGCCCGGCGGTTTGGCTGCTATAAGCTGGTGCTGTCGAGCAACGCAGTTCGCACCGAAGCCCATGAGTTCTATCGGCGGCTGGGGTGGCGGCAGACGCATGCCGGCTTCTCGCTGGAAGAAAGTTAAATGCCGCCCCCGGACAGGGACGGCATTCGCCGGCTTGGCAATCCTTAGCCAATGCGCTTCAAAGTTTTGGGGCAGATGAACCACAGCAGCTCACTTTTGGCGATCGCTTCCTTGTCGACGGTGAAGCCGGCGGCCGAAGCTTCGCAGAAAGGCAGCTTCAGGCCCGTCAGCTTCCGTGACCAATCGCTCAGGTAGGGCTCGTGGCTGACGAAAACGAGGCATTCTTCGCTGCAATGCTCGAAGGCGGTCGCCAGCAGGGTGGACAGATCGTCGGTATCGAGGGTTCGCAGGAAACGCCGTTTGACGCCAAGTTCTTCGGCGATAACTTCCGCCGTCTGGGAGGCGTCGGGCGACAAGCTGGACCACACCTGGGTTTTGACTTTGCGCGGAATGATGCGGTCGAGTCCCTGGGCGGCATCGCTTACCGCCTTTTCCCCATCTTTAGTCAATACCGGGCGGGTTTCGCCCTGTTTGCCTTTTTCCTTCGTTTCGCCGGTGTGAAAGAAAATAATATACATCGGATATTCCCTCCTATATAGTGCGTTGGCTGTCGCGGGGGAATTTCCTGGCGGGCGATTGTTAATTTTTTGTTAATCTTGGGCTGTCGGCTGTTTCCGGCGGTCGGTCAGGTATACCGAACCCTCGATGGCCTTGGCCCGCCGCTTGAGCTGGGAGGCAATCTCACCCAGCTCGAGATAACTGGCGAACCCTCGCTCGGTATTGTCGACAACCGCGATTGATATGGTGGTGATGGGGAAACTCTCTTCCTGCCCCTTGCGGTTGAGTACGGTAATGAAGCCGTTCGCAAGGTCTTCAGGCGGATAGAGGGTGCGAAACTCCCGGTCGAAGCGGGCGATGATCGCTTGGCAGAGCGTGTCCGCCTTTTCGGGGCAGGTAATGAAGATAAAATCGTCGCCGCCTATATGCCCGAGGAAGTCGGCATGGCTGTCGCTGCAGGCGGTCATCGCCTGGCTGAGAATGGCGCTGGTCAGGCGGAGGGCGCGGTCGCCCTGCTCGAAGCCGTACCTGTCGTTGAACGCCTTGAAGTTATCGAGGTCGACGTACAGGATGGCGAAGGGCTCGTTTTGCGCCACCAGCTTTTTGAGCCGCTCCTCGATGACGAGGTTGCCGGGCAGGCCGGTCAGGGGATTGGCGTTCGCAGCCGAGCGGATTTGCCTGTCGGTGAGCTGTCGCAGAAGGTCGATGATGGAAACCGTGCCCCAGTAACGGCCGCCTTTGGTCACGATGATCAGGTCGTACAGCTTGGCTTCCTGCCGGGTCATGGCCTGGTGGGAAACGGCTTCAAGCGGCATGCCGGCATCGACGACCAGTGGCTCCTTGTCCATGAGCAGCCGGATTGGCCGTTTATAGTACAGCGGCACGCCGTACTGGCTGCCGAGACGGTAATAAAGCTCGTTTTTCATCACCAAACCGACCGGTTTCTGGTCCTCTACGACCACGACGCCTTGCAACGTGCCTGCCGGAAAAAGGTCTTTCATTTCCGCGACCGTTTTCTGACCGTCGACCGCGGGGCTTTGCCTGGCGATATCACCAATGGCGATTTCGCCGATGTCCGGCAGACCGTGCGGATCGGGAGGCAACGGGTCGTCGCGCAGGGACTGGTCAACTTCCGACGGGGCCTGACGGCCTGGCCCAATGCTCACAGGCTCCACTTCACTCTCTTTTGCGGCATTCTCTATGCCTATTATAAATCAGCCGTTCGCCGGTCTGTGTTAAGGTATCGTTAAGATATGGTAATATTTGCTGACAATGGCAATCGTTAGGCCCCGAATTTTTGCGCCACGTTGTCAAGGTCGTGGGCCAATGATTTCAGATGGTCGATGGAGTAGAAAATGTTCTGGATCGCCGCCGCCTGTTCTTCGCTTACGGCGGCCACTTCGTGAATGGTGGCATTATTTTCGGCCGTCGAACGGACGATGCCGGCGACGGCGTCAAAGGCCTGGTGGCAGCAAACCACCTGCTGTTCGGAAGAGGTTGTTATTTCGTCCGCCTCGGTGCGCGTCTTGCCGATGGCGTCGATGATCTGGCCGAAGGCGGCGCCCAACTGCTCGTTGATGCCGGCGCTCCGTTCGATGGACGCCAGGCTTTGCTGGACGGCGGCCGTGGCTTCGGCGGTCTTCGCCTGGACGTCGCTTACGAGCGCCGTGATGTTTTTGACCGCCTCCCCCGATTGCTCGGCCAGCTTCTGCACCTCGCCGGCCACCACGGCGAACCCGCGGCCCGCCTCGCCGGCCCTTGCGGCTTCGATCGAGGCATTCAGCGCCAGCAACTGTGTCTGCTTGGTTATCGAGGTAATGATGTCGGTGATGCGGGTGATTTCCCTGGTGCTCGTCGCCAGGGACGAAATATCGGCGACGGTGTTTTCCGCCGTCGCTTTAATCTGCAGTATGTGGGCGATAGCTTCATCAACTACCCCCTGGCCTTCGCCGGCGACGGAGGAGCATTCGCGGGTAGCCGCGACCATCGCGCGCGAGCGGCCGGAAACGGCGACGCTGGTTGTCCTGAGCTCGCCGAGCAGTGTTTCCGTCTTCAAGGTGTCTTCACTCTGGCTGGCAATCCTTTCCGCCACATCCTGGATGGATTGGGAGACCTGCTGGAAGGAATCGTTTGCCTGCCCGGCCGCGTCCGTGACGCTGGCCGTGGAGGAGAAGATATGCGACGACGAAGCTTTCAGCGTGCCGCCGAGCTCGCGCAAGCTCTCGGTCATTGAGTTGAAGGCCGCGGCCACATTGCCAAGCTCGTCGCTCCGGCGGCTGTTCACCGTGACCGTCAGGTCGCCGGCGGCAACCTGACGGGCGCTTCTTTCGAGTTCTTTCAGCGGAGCCAGCGCCTGGCGGGTGACCAGCAGGCCGGTCGCCACGAAAACCGCCACCAGCAGAAGCGCCACCCTTGTACTATGCTGAACCGTCGTGTTGATCGTCTCCAGGGCTTTGTCCCTGGGGAAGAGGGATACAACGACCCAGTCGGTATTTTCCACCGCCCGGTAGGAAGCGAGCAACTCCTGCTCCCGCAAAGCCCCGGCCGTGTCGCCGCTTTTGTTTTTGACGGCTTCGATGTAGATTTCTTCCGACAAGGGCTCCTGCTTTTCCACCGACGAAGGGTTATGCTGGTTGTACAAAGGGACGCGGCGCTTGTCGAGGAGAACGATGGCGTACCCCGGATTCTGCGACAGGATCGCCTCCACCCGTGTCTGCAGGTTCGTTATCGATATATTCGCGCCCAGGACGCCGGCGACCTCGCGGCCGCTGCCGTAGATGGGCGCGGCCCCGAGGATGGTCAGCTGGTTGGTTACTTTGCTGAACACGGGATCGGAAAAGCTGATTGCGCCGCCGAGGGCGGCGCGGAAGTAATCCCGGTCGCCGATGTCGACCGGCGGGGAGGCATCGGTACGACAAATCTGCCTGCCGGTTTTGTCAGCCACGAAGAGCGCGTCGTTGCTGCCATAGTAAGGCTGCACCTGGACAAGGTATTTTTGCGCCGCCAGCGGGTCAAGCGAGCGAATTTCTGCCTTGCCGCTGGTTGCCGCCAGAAAATTCTTCTTGGTCTGTACGTACAGGCTGATATCGCTCGCCACCCGCTCGGCGACCTTGTTGTTGCGGTCGATCGCGGCCGAGGTGAGGCTCTCCGCGGTTTGCCGGGAAAAATACCATCCCAGAATGAGTATCGGGATGGTACAGGTGGCGATAATGAAAATGGCGGCGCGCAAGGTGAGGGATGAAAAACGGGGCCGCGATGGCCCGCGCGTCAGCTTTCCGCGGCCGATTTGGGACAGACCTGATATACGCATGCTTCCGACCTCTCACTCATCATTTTTGGTTCGATGGTACCATGTTTTCCCTGTAGCCGGAAGGCGGTTTCCCAAAGCTTAACCATTCCTTAACCATATTTTAAGAAATTGCCGGCAACCGGCGCAGGATAAAGAACAGGCATGATTGAACACAAATAATAAAGACCCGCAAAGCTCCGGCTGGCGTGGATTGGGTGAATGGAGGCCACGGTTATGGCAGGCAAGATTTTGATCGTCGACGACGAAGCGAATATCCGGCAACTGGTCAGATTCAATCTCGAACGGGAAGGCTTTACGGTGGTGGAAGCCGAGGACGGCCTCTCCTGTCTGGAGATGGTCAACAAGGAAAAGCCGGAGTTAATCGTGCTCGATATAATGCTCCCGGGCAAAGACGGGCTCGAGGTGTGCCGGATTGTCAAGTCCAGACCGGAAACGTCCGGCATTGCGGTAATCATGCTGACCGCCAAGGTCGAGGAAATCGACACAGTCCTCGGGTTGGAGATGGGCGCCGACGACTATGTCGCCAAGCCTTTCAGCCCCCGCGAGCTGGTCGCGCGGGTCAAGGCGGTGTTGCGCCGCAGCCATAAGGACCCCATGCAGTCGGATGAATTGGTGTTCGGCAACCTGCGCATGAACCTGGTCAGATATGAGGCTTTTCTTTTTGCCGAGAAACTGGAACTCACCCCGAAGGAATTCGAACTGCTGCGGTGCTTTGTTACCGACCCCGGCAAGGCGTTCAGCCGCGAACAACTGCTCGAAAAGGTCTGGGGATACGAATACGCCGGCGACACCCGCACGGTAGACGTCCACATCCGACACCTGCGGCTGAAGCTGTCGGCCGACTCTGCTCTGGCGGAGGCCGTCGAAACGGTCCGTGGCTTGGGCTACCGGCTCCGCAGCAATTAAGGTGTTCCGGGGACAACAAACGAAAAGCTTGCGCGCGCGCCGCCCAACAGCAGGCGCGCTTTTTCGCGCCTGCGGCCGAAAAATTAACACATCCTTAAACTTGCCTTAACAGCCTGGTAATTATCGCCTGCTACAATGAAGGTGAAGGAAATGAGAGAGGCTACCGCCATCGACAGGTTCACCGGATCACCGCCGGACTGCCGCAGCGTTTTGCCGACAAGGCGGTCAAAGCCGGCGTAGATATGACAGCCTCCGCTGAACAGTACCAAGGTACCGTTTGAGACCCTGAAAAATACTCTGCCTTCTTCGGAGGTTTATCTTGACTATCCTTGCCTTGGCGAAAGGCAGGCTGCCCGAGTTTTTCGGCAATGCAGGCCTGAATGAAGTTGACTCCGATACCGTACGGGAGCTTAAGGAAATTATCGACAAGCAGACAATCACGCCGGTGTTTCAGCCCATCGTATCCCTGACCGACGGCAGTGTCATCGGCTATGAGGCTTTGAGTCGCGGTCCCTACGGGTCGCGGTTGGAGATGCCTGACGCGCTTTTTTCCGCCGCCGCCGAGGGCGACCTGGTCTGGGAGCTCGAATACCTATGCCGGACCAAGGCGTTGGAAAAGGCTAAAGGAATAATGGCGGCCAAAATGCTGTTTATTAACGTCGACCCCAATATAATCAACGACCACCGCTTCCAGAAGGGCCTTACCAGGGAATTGCTGCAAGACTATCGGGCCGAAACCGGCAACATCATCTTCGAAATCACCGAGAAGACAGCCATCAGCGACTACAAGAGCTTTTGCCGCATCCTCGACAACTATAAAAGCCAGGGCTACAGAATCGCCATTGACGATACCGGGGCCGGCTACTCCGGCCTGAAAACATTGGCCGAGACGCGTCCGCATTTTATCAAGGTGGATATGGATCTTGTCCGCGATATCGACAAGGACGGCTTGAAACAAGCGATGATGAAGGCGCTTTACGACATCGCGCAGATAACCGGCAGCCAGTTGATCGCCGAGGGCATCGAAACCCGGGACGAGCTCGACACCTTGATATCGATGGGGATTCCGTATGGGCAGGGATTTTATCTGGAGAAACCCGGTCAGAAATTGGCCGAGCTGTCACCCCTCCTCCGCGAGACGATTATCGATATTAACAAGCGCCAGGCCGTCAATCGCCGGCATAGCCCCAAGGCATTGCCGGTCGGGGAATTTGTGCGGCAAGGATTCGAAATTGCTCCCGAAACGAATGTCGCAAAAGTGTTGGACTATTTTACCTGCCCAAACGTCCAGGGTTTGCCGGTAGTCGCTGAAGGGCGGCCGGTAGGGTTAGTGATGAAAAACGAACTCATGGCCAGCTTGGCGGGAAACTACGGGAAAGCCCTGTATATCAACAGGCCGATCAGCCTGCTCATGAATCGGCGCCCGCTGATCGTCGACTGCGCGACGCCGCTTGCTGCCGTCGCCGAACGCGCCCTGGCCCGCGTTGAGGATAGAGTTTACGACCATATCCTTGTCGAGCGGGACGGGAAATATTACGGCACCGTGTCCGTCAAACGGGTTCTTGAAAAGGTAGTCCAGGCGGATAACGACCGGTGCTGACGCAGTATTTTTTCTAGCAGCGATAATAAGCTTTTCTGTTCCTGGCATTGACAATTGCCGGGTCGCATGCTATTCTGATAATGAAATATATTTCATAAAGGCGGCACGAGGGAAGAAAAATTTTTTGTGTATATTATGAAATATATCTCATAATATTAACGAGAGGAGGGTGCTTTATGCCTAGAGGAGACGGAACCGGTCCGATGGGCATCGGCCCCAACGGCTGGGCCCGGGGCGGATGCATCGGCCTTCAGGGCGGCGGCGGTTTCGGCCTGGGGTTCGGTTTCGGGCGCGGCATGCGGCGGTGGCAGGCGAGGCCTTGTCAGCAGGCAGCCCTGGACATCGACTTGCTGGAAGACCGGGCCGAATTGCTGGAACGGCAGGCTGCCGCGTGCCGGACGATGGCCAAAAAGGCCAGAGACGCCGCGCCCAAGACGGATTAAAGGGGGAACCAAGGGTGATTGTGAGCATTGCCAGCGGCAAGGGCGGAACGGGCAAGACCACCGTTGCGCTCTTGCTGGCGGCGGCTCGTCCCGGCGCGACGGTGGTTGACTGTGACGTGGAGGAGCCCAACTGCCACTTATTTCTACAGCCTGCTTACGAAGAAGAACGGCAAGTGACCGTTATGCGGCCCGGCTTCGATACCGAGCGGTGCAACGGCTGCGGGCGGTGCGCGCAAGTGTGCCTGTTCAATGCTTTAGCAATCACCGGCGATAAGGCGTTATTGTTCGACGAACTCTGCCATGGCTGCGGCGGATGCATTCTGGCCTGCCCGCAAAAGGCTGTCGGCGAGACGGCCAAGCCGATAGGCGCCATCCGCGCCGGTACGGCCACGCACAACAGCCCGGGAACGAGGCTTGTCGACGGGCTGCTGGACGTCGGCACACCCACCGCAACGCCGCTCATCAAGGCAATGAAGGAATCTTTGCCGGCTACGGGCGACATTGTCGTCGACTGTCCGCCCGGCACGGCCTGCTCCATGGTCGCGGCGGTCGCCGGCAGCGATTATTGCCTGCTCGTGACCGAGCCGACGCCTTTCGGGCTGCATGACCTCGGACTCGCGTTAGGGGTGGTGAAGATTCTCGGCATCCGGGCCGGCGTGGTGATTAACAAGAGCGACGGCGGGGCATGGGATGCCGCCGTGGCGGACTGGTGCACACAGGAAAATGTTGCGGTTGTAGGGCGGATACCGCACAGTGAGGCTTTTGCCAGGGGATATTCCGAAGGCCGCATATCACCCGAATACATGGATGTCGCAAGAGCGCTGTGGGGCCAAGTGTGTCAGGGAGGTGGCGGGCGATGAAGGAACTGGTGGTTATGAGCGGCAAGGGCGGTACTGGCAAGACGAGCGTTAGCGCCGCGCTGGCCTTTCTGGCGCCGGTGAAGGTGTTGGCGGATTGTGACGTCGACGCCGCCAACCTGCACCTGTTGGTCGGGGCAAGACAGCAGGAAAGCCACGATTTCTTCGCCGGCTTCGAGCCGGAGGTCGACTCGGAGGAATGCCTCAGCTGCGGGAAATGCACCGAACTGTGCCGTTTCGGCGCTATCGATAACGGCGCATTAACTTCGCCGTTCGCCTGTGAGGGCTGCGGAGTATGCGCCTTAAACTGCCCTGCCCATGCCATTTCGATGCGGGACAAAAAAGCCGGCCAATGGCTTATTTCCGAAACCCGCTTTGGCGCGATGGTTCATGCGGAACTGGGGTTGGCGGTGGAGAACTCCGGCAAACTTGTGAGCAGAGTTAGGCAGGAGGCCAGGAAACTGGCGGAAAAGCAGGAGGCGCCGCTCCTCATAACCGACGGACCGCCGGGAATCGGCTGCCCCGCTATCGCCGCCGTCACCGGTGCCGATCTGGTGCTGGCCGTCGTCGAGCCTTCGCTGAGCGCCATGCACGACCTCGAAAGGCTACGCCGGCTGTGCGGCCATTTTCGAGTACCGGTGGCGGTCTGCATCAACAAAGCGACCCTGAGCCCGGCCAACACGCAAACGTTGAAGGATTTACTGGCGGCGAACGATGTGCCGGTCGTGGGCGAGATCGCCTATGACAGCGTCTTCCGGTCCGCCGTCCAGACCGGCCGCACGGTTATGGAAACTGACAACGTCGAGGTCCAGGAAAAAATGCTGGAACTGTGGTATAACCTTTCCGCGCTTTTAGGCGTTAACCACCGCGAAAGCGTCGTCCATAAGCTCGATCGCAAGCTTAAAGTATTTGCGGGGTGGGTTTAGCATGAGAGTCGCGATAACCGCAAACACCGACAGCCCGGACTCACCGGTTGATGACCGTTTTGCGGCCGCGCGCTACATTCTCGTATTCGACACGGCCGACGGGAAATGGGAGACGGTCAAGTTATCCCTTTGGTCGCGCCAGCAAAAATATAGCGGCAAGATACGGGCCAGCATTCTGAAAGAACAGGGAATAGACGCGTTAATATCCGGTGGCGTCGATCCGAAAGCCTTCAAAGAACTAGGCAAACGCAGCATTCGCATTTTCCAGGCGCCCGAATCGCTGGCCCGGGAGGCCGTCGAAATGCTCGTCCGTGGGCATCTGCTTACTTTGCAGGTGCCTGATGCGTTAGATGTCGCCAAGTTGGTCAAAAGGCATCCGGCCAGTATCGTTTAAGGAGAGTGAACAAAATGCATTCCTGTTCAGGCGATGACGACAATGCAGTACAAAATCAAAAAATCACCGATTTTCTCAGCGGCGTCAAACATACTTTGCTCGTTATGAGCGGCAAGGGCGGTGTCGGGAAAAGCACCGTCGCCGCCAATCTCGCCGTGTTCCTGAGTAACGGGGGCCGCAAAGTCGGCCTGTTAGACGTCGACATGCATGGCCCCAGCATAGCGGGCTTGCTTGGCCTCACAGGCTTTCCGATGAATTCTGTCGACGACATGATCCAACCTTATATCGTCAGCGATAATCTCAAGGTGGTATCCATGCAGGGCTTTCTGCAGCGCCCGGATCAGGCCGTAATCTGGCGGGGACCGCTGAAAATCGGCGTTATCCGCCAACTGCTCGCGGATGTGGCTTGGGGCGAGCTGGATTATCTCATCATCGACAGCCCGCCGGGTACCGGTGATGAGCCGCTGACGGTCGCCCAGACCATCCCCGGATGCCAGGCGGTCGTCGTGACTACGCCCCAGGAAATCGCTCTTGCCGATGTACGCAAATCCCTTCATTTCTGTCAACAGACCGATATGAATATCCTCGGAATAGTCGAAAACATGAGCGGGTTCGTCTGTCCGGATTGCGGCAGCCTGCACGACATATTTAAAAGCGGCGGCGGCGAAAAGACCGCCAGGACCTGGGGGGTGTCTTTTCTTGGCAGAATACCTTTGGACCCGAAGGTTGTCCTGGCCGGGGACAGCGGCTGCAGCCTGCTGTCGCTGGAAAGCTCCGCCAAGGAGTGCTTCGGGGCGATAGTCAATAATATTGAGGCGATATTGGGCGAAAAGAAAGGGGCTGGAAACGTGACAATGACAATCGGTATTCCTATGGCCGGCGGCAAACTTTGTTCACACTTCGGACACTGCCAAGAGTTTGCCTTCGTCAGCGTGGCCGACGGAAAAATCACCGGCGTAACAATGAAAACGCCGCCGCCGCATGAGCCGGGCGTTTTTCCTGCCTGGCTCGCCCAGCAGGGGGCGGACACCGTGCTGGCGGGGGGAATGGGCGAACGGGCTCAGGCGTTGTTTCAGCAAAACGGGGTCAAGGTTATTTGCGGCGTACAGGCCGGCACGCCCGAGGAGGTTGTAGCAGCTTACCTCAAAGGTACGCTCGAGACGGGCGACAATCCATGCAGCCATGACGATGATGGCCACCATTGCCACGGGGGGTGAAAATATGAAAATCGCCATAACCGCCGGCGGACCGGGTCTTGAAGAGCGCTTCGACACCCGCTTCGGGCGAGCGGCTTACTTTATCGTCTGCGACCTTGAAAACGGTTCCTGGGAATGCCATCCCAACACCCAGAACCTGGAGGCCGCCCAGGGGGCGGGCATTCAGGCCGCGCAAAACATACGGCGGCTTGGCGCCTCCGCTCTGGTCACCGGGCACGTGGGCCCGAAAGCGTTCAAAGTCCTGGAAGCCAATGGCGTCAAGATATTTTCCACTGCCGCCGATACGGCTGGGCAAGCGCTCGAAGCTTATAACAACGGGCTGCTGTCCCAGTTGGCGGCGCCGGATGTCGAAGGGCACTGGGTGTAAACTGCGCGATCGTTTCGCCAGTTGCTAAACAACCTGACCCGGCCGGGCGGGAAAGCCGTCTGGCCGGGTTGAATACGTTTGCATACACGCTTAGGGCGGCGATAGAAGACTATCGGGAGAGGACAAAGAAGGGGAGAGGATACCGTGACAATGTTGGAAGAAGCCAGAGGGGAACTGCTCCGCAGAGCCGCCGAAGAAAAGTGGGACGAGAACGAAAAGATCTTCGTCGTTTCGGCCCGCGACCTTACGCCGGAAGAAGCTATCGGCAGGCCTGACCGTGACGACTATCCCCTCCTCAAGGGCAAAGAGGTCATGATGGAAGCACGGTACCGCGACGCCGTCGGGCAGGCATACACCGATCAACCGGGGCGCTTTCTCGGCACCCTCGGCGAAGTGCTGCACATGTCGCTGAATACGAACTTTCGCAGGGCGGTATTTGTGGCGACCCTCAATGCGGTGATGCGCAACTTCTACCAGGTGGAGGCAACGGTTCATTGTAAAGATCGGGAACCGGCGGTGTGCGCGCGTAGCCTGCCCGCTTTTATCGAAAAACGGTACGGACGCCCCAAAATAGCGTTCGTCGGTCTGCAGCCGGCGCTTGTCCAATCACTGGCCGGGGCGGGCTTCGAATTAAGGGTGACTGATCTGAACCCGGATAACGTTGGCCAGACCAGGTGCGGCGTACAAATCGGCGACGCGGCCCTGAATGCCGAGAATGCCCGCTGGGCCGACATAGTACTGGCTACAGGCAGCGTTCTCGTCAACGACACCTACAGGGAACTTTTGCAGGGCAAGCCGATAATATATTACGGTGTGACCGCCGCCGGGCTGGCGGACCTCTTCGCCTTGCCCAGGTTCTGTGTCTGCGGGCGTTGACGGGAGGAATATTTGTTTTTTCGCTGAGATATTAAGATTAGGGAGGATTCCCTGTAATTAATAAGAATTAAGTAATATATGGTGGCATCTTAGTACTCTGGCTGATGGAAATCCCGAGATGAGGAGCGAGAAAATGAATAACGTTGTCAAGGTGGCTATCGTAATCTGTGACCGTTACAAATCCTGCGCTGGCGGCAAATGTTTCCGGGCGCTGCAAAACCGGGAAGGCGCCTTCGCGCGTTATCAGGGCAAGGAAGTCGAGTTAGTCGGGTTTACCAGTTGCGGCGGCTGTCCCGGCGGCAACATCGAATACTCTCCCGAGGAAATGAAGAAAAACGGCGCCGAGGTTATCCATCTGGCTACCGGGCTTGTTGTCGGCTATCCCCCCTGTCCGCATATCGGTTACTTCCGTGAGTTCATCGGCAGGAAATACGGTCTGGAAGTCGTAGTCGGCACCCATCCCATTCCCCAGAAATATTACAAGACCCACGAGGCGCTCGGCACCTGGAACACGCCGGAGTGGCAGGACTTCATAGCTCCGGCGCTGACCGACGAGCAGACTCGCTTGGCGTACGACTGAATAGCTGAAGCCGGAAAACCGGGTAGGCATATTGATTGAAAAAGGTACTTTCGCATCGTGTTAATGAAATATATTTCATAATAGAGGGAGAGGATGATTTTTATGTGCGTTACGGAAACGCCGCAGGATGTAAAACAGCTGGCAGGGCAGCACTTCCGCGAGGGTTATAATTGCGCCGAGGCTATTTTGCGGGCCTTCAACGCAACGCTGAACCTTGGACTGGATGACAACGCCCTGAAGCTCGCCGCCGGATTTGGCGGGGGCATCGGCCATTCTGGCTGCGTGTGCGGGGCGCTGGCAGCATCCATCATGGTGCTGGGAGCGCTCCAGGGCCGCAGGCACCAGAGCGAGAGCCGGGATGCCGCGTATCGCGCGAGCGCAGGCTTCCACGACAAGTTCAGCGGGCATTTCGGGGGAACGTGCTGCCGGGCGCTCAACCCGCATCCCTTCGAGACGAAAGACCATCTGCGCGGCTGCCTGAAAATTACTGGTCAGACAGCCGAGCTGCTGATAAACTATATCCAGGAAAACTGTCTCGTCCGTACGGCGCCGGATGCTGCCCAAAGCCGCCAGGTTACGGAATTCATGCAGTACAAGTATATAAAGCAGGGCAGGTAAAAAGTATTGGAACAGGGGGTCTTTCATGAGCTATTCCAGTTTTTTGGAATTGCTTTCGCGTGAACTGGTTGTCGCCCTCGGCTGTACGGAGCCGATCGCCGTCGCATATGCGGCGGCGCTGGCCAGGCAGCATGTACGCGGCTCGGACGTGGTGGCCGTGGATGTGCTCGTCAGCGGTAATGTGGTGAAAAACGCCATGTCGGTCACTATTCCCGGAACAGGGCACTGCGGGGTGGACATGGCGGCCGCGCTCGGCGTCGTGGCGGGCGATGCGGCGAAAAACCTGGAAGTGTTGTCCGGGATCGGGGAGAAGGATGTTCAAGCCGCCGAAAACCTCGTCAGGCGCGGGGTCATCAATGTTAAGGTAGCGGATTCGGATAAAAAGCTGTATATCGAAGTGAATATACGGACCGCCGATTCGCATGCCAAGGCGGTGGTCGCGGACGAACATACGAAAATAGACCTTGTCGAGGTTGACGGCCGGGTAGTTAACCGGGGGGAAGAAAGCGGCCCACGGCCTGACAATCCAGAGGAGCTCTCATTCCTCAGCATCGATTCGATCTGGGATTTCGTCCAAGGAGCTGATGTGCGCGATCTGGGTATTGTCCGGCATAGCATCGACCTGAACGGGGCCATTGCCGCCGAAGGACTGCGCAACCCTTACGGGCTGCAGGTGGGGAGAATGATTCAGGACAACGTCGCGCAGAACATTTTGGGCGACGATATCGTCAATCATGCCACGGCGTTGACCGCCGCAGCGGCGGACGCACGGATGGCCGGCTGCCCTTTGCCGGTTGTCAGCAACTCGGGAAGCGGCAATCAGGGGATATCGGCGACGGTTCCCGTGCTGGCGGTGGGCAAGAGGTTGGGTGCGCCGGCGGAGAAAATTCTGCGGGCCGTGACGCTCAGCCATCTGATCGCGATATTTATCAAAGCGAAATTCGGCCGGTTGTCGGCGCTTTGCGGCGCTACCGTCTCGGGCACCGGCGCCGCCTGCGGCATCGCATACCTGTTGGGCGGCGACGCCGGCGTTATTAAGATGTCGATCCAGAATATGCTCGGGAATGTAACCGGGATGTTGTGCGACGGCGCCAAGCCCGGCTGCGCCCTCAAGGTGGCTACTTGCACCAACGCGGCGGCGCAGTCCGCGCTGCTGGCGGTAAGAGGCTTCGGGATAAAACCGACCGACGGCATAATCGAGCTCAGTCCCGTTCATTCGATCGACAATCTTTGCCGGATCGGCAACCAGGGAACGATCGAGATGGACAAAATCATCCTCGATATCATGCTAAATAAGCAAGACAAAGCGGGATAGACCATCTGCGCACAGCGACAAAAAGCGCCGCCAATCCGGCGGCGCTTTTTGTCTTATCCGGAAAGAGATTTGGTCGGGACTGCCTGCGTCCGGGAGCGGGCTTCGTAGCGCTCCAGCCAGGCGAAGAGGGCGAGGACGGCGGCGACGACGGGGATGATCACCAGCCAATGGTTGATGCCGAGGGCCTGGGGAATGGTGATTTTGCCGTAATTTCCCCAGGTCAGGACGGTGGTTTTCAGGAGCGGGTATGCCTCCGCGAACAGCCCGGCGCCCACCAGCATCCCCAGGATGCCCCATACGGCGTCCCAGCGTCCTTCGCCCAAGGCGCCGAGCGAGGTGCCGGGGCAGTAGCCCAGCATGCCCCAGCCGATGCCGAAGATAAGTCCGCCGCCGACCACGCCGCCAAGGACGGTGGCTTTTATGGAAAGCTTGACGAGGCCGAGGTCGTAGAGCAGGTATACGCCCACCATGGCGACGATGATGTGGGACAGCATGAATTTGATGATGGTGAAGTCCTGGAAACGGAGGGCGCCGAGCTGCTTGTCATAGCGGAGCACCCTGCCCTTCTGCAGAAGGAAGCCGAACAGGATACCCGTTACCAGGCCATAGACGAGGTCGGTCACCGTGAGTCCCCCCTTCCATAGATGATGCGGGCGGCAACGACACCGCCGATGAAGAAGCAGGCCAGGGCGATGTAACCGCTGACGGCCAGCTGGAGTGAGCCGCTGAGCCCGTGGCCGCTGGGGCAGCCGTCGGCCAGCCGGGCGCCGAACATGGCGATGATGCCGCCGACGAAGGCGTACACCGCCCGCTTGCTGACGCTGGGGCCGAAGCGATCCCGCCACATATCGGGCAGCGCCTGGAGACGGAAGCTGCCGGAGGTGGCGGCCGCGATAAACGCGCCGATCATTATCCCCAGGACCATTACCCACTGCCAGTCGATCTTGGGAGCCTCGCGGACGAAATATTCCAGCTTGGCTATGCGGTCGGGGTCGAAGAATTTTTCGATCATGCCGCTCGTGCGGACGAAGGTCGTGGAAGCGCCGAGGTATTTGCCGGCTATCCAGACGGAGAGGATAGATACGATACCGCTGAGGCCGCCGGCAAGATACGGATTCCAGCCCTTATCCTGCGCCATATGAATTCCTCCTTCGCGTTTGCTTTTAGCGCCCTCCCCCGGGGGAGGGGATTGATTGCTTTTATTATATAATATCATTTATCCGTTGACAATAGATAAAGTCAAAATTTGTGGTTGTATAGAAGCGGCAGGCGGGGGCAAACTGGCGAGAGGCGATTGACAAAGGCGGCCAGGGGAAGTAATATTTATTTAGAAATATATTTCATAAAGGTGACATATGGCACGACCGCACAAGGAACGCAGGATCCAGCAGCTACCGCCGATTACCCATTTCAAGCCGGTCGGCATCCCTATGCGGGAATTGGACGAAATTTCCATCACCTTCGAGGAAATGGAAGCCATAAGGCTGGTAGACTGCGAGCAAATGGACATGAACGAAGCGGCCGAGAACATGGCCGTTTCCCGTCCGACCCTTCACCGGATCGTCAACAAAGCGCGCCAAAAGATGGCTACGGCTCTGTGGCAGGGAAAAGCGCTGGCGATCGAAGGCGGCTCTTTCCGCTTGGAGCACATTAATCACGACAAGTTGCGGCATTTCGTCTGCGGCGCTTGCGGGCACAAGTGGGCGGTGCCGCACGGCACCGGGCAGCGGGGCCGCGATATGATCTGCCCGAGCTGCCATGAACAGCAAGTCCGGCGAGAGGAATAAGTTTATACCCGCGACCCCGCGATAGCAAAAGGCCGACGCGCAATGCGCCGGCCTTTTAAATATATGCCGCAAACTAATCGCCGCTCGCATCGAGCAGGAGACGGCACAGGATCAGGTCGTCGGTATTGTGGGCCGGATCGAGCCCGGTTTCGGCGTTGATGCGGGTCAGTCTGTACAATAACGTGTTGCGATGGATATGAAGCCGGGCGGCAGCAAGGTTGATATCGAAGTTATTATTTAGCAGACTGTCCAGCGTGTTTTTCATTTCCGGGTTTTCTTGCGCCACCCGGCAGAAATGACTGCGGATATCGGTTAGGGCCAGCAGAGCAGCCGGCGTCAGTGCTTCCCGGGAGGCATACCGCACAAGCAGGTCCTTTTCCTTTATGAAGCGGGTTTGCCTTTCGCCCTGACAGTGTTTAAGGCAAAAGAGTGCCTGCCGGAAAGACGGGTTGTATTCGGCCGCCGTCCTGGCCACCGCGCCGATTCCGGCGGGATATCGTTCGTTGCCTCCGGCCGGGAGCAGCCTTTTGGCCTTCTCGGCCCAGGCGACTATTTCATCGTGCGGCTGTCCGTCCGGGAGCGTTTTTAAGATAACAAGCTTTTCTTCGAGAACGGCGGCCACATCGTCGTCGGCCATGAAGCCGCCGTCGGCGATATTTTGCAGAATGCTTTCCTCCACCCGTTCGGAGACCAGTTCGGACAGGCCGTACTCGGAGGCAAACCTCGCCTGGGCGGCGGCTATGTCGATGACGACGACGATTCTGGGCAGCGCCAGGTTCAGCCGTAGCGCCTTGGCTAGGCGCCGCAGTTTCGGGTTCTGTTCGGAAGCTGGATTGGTTACCGCCGCTTCCAGCAATTCTTCACGCAGGCGGTTCCTTGTCCGCAGTTCTATCTGCAACAGATCCCTTTCCAGGATCAGCTCGGTTATCGTCTTTACCAGGCGTCCGGTATCGCGCACCTCGTCAGGGTTGCCGAAGACGCCGACTACGCCGACTACCTGGCCGTCGAGCACGATTGGCAGATTGATCCCCTGCAATGCCCCCGGATAGAGGGTAAGTTCATGGGGGAAAATTTCAATCACCGAACCGGTCTCGATGACATCGAGAGCGCCTTTGTGAAAAGTATTCAGGCGGTGCGGATGCCCGGTGGCGATAATGATGCCTTCCCGGTTCATGATGTTGACATTGCGATGGACCAGGCACATCGCGCTGTCGACGATTTTCTGGGCCAGCTCGACCGGAATAATCATTATTCTGCGAACCCCCTATTTGTATAAAACACACAATAAATCCTTGCGAGAAGTGGGATTTTTCTTTTTTTGGACCAATTGCCGCCATGGCGCGTAAAGTCTTATCATTATTATATAAGCGCTGGGTGCTGCCGAAAAGGTCTAATTTGTATGCGAGAGTTATTCTCTGTACAAATAACCGAAAAAGTGGACCAAAGGAGCAAATAAAAGGAGGAGAAAAAATGGGTACGACTGGGTTGATGATGGTAGTCCTGCTGCTGGCCATCGCGCTAATTATCTTCCTCACTGTGCGGCTCAAAGTACACGCATTCGTGGCCCTGCTGGCGGCATGCCTGTTCATCGGCTTCGCCACCGGCATGAAATTCGACGCAATCCTGAAGTCGATAGAACTCGGGATGGGCGGGTTTCTGGGGATGCTGGCGCCAATTCTCGCGCTCGGGGCAATCGTCGGCAAGATGATGGAGATATCCGGCGGAGCCGAGAGACTGGCGAGAACAATGATCAACACCCTAGGCAAACGCAATACCCACTGGGCGATGATGTTCGTCGGCTATATCTGCGGTATCCCCGTATTCTTCCAGGTGGGCATTGTTCTTCTGATGCCGCTGCTGTTCTGCGTGGCGATTGAAGCCGGGATGTCCCTGGTAATGATCGGCGTCCCGATGATCATCGGCCTCTTGACCGTCCACTGCATCGTCCCGCCCCATCCTGCCGCAACCGCCGTTGCCGTCGGTCTGAAAGCCGATATCGGCCGGGTTATTCTCTACGGCCTCATCGTCGGCTTGCCCGCCGCCGCTATAGCCGGACCGATCTTCGGCAAACTTATCGGCAACAAATTCGAGTTGAATCCGCCCGAGCACCTCCGCAAGGCCGAACCGACTCCCGACGAGAAACTGCCGCCGTTCGGCATTACTCTTTTCACCATCCTGTTTCCGCTGTTGCTCATGATTTCCAAGACCATCCTGGAATTCATTCTCGGTAAAGCCCATCCGGCGATGATATACATCAATTTCATCGGCGACCCGGTCACCGCGCTATTCTTGGCGGTAATACTCTCCTACTGGACTCTCGGCCTGAACCGCGGCATGAATATGGAAAAACTGCAGAAGCTCAGCGAAGTAGCCATCGGGCCGATGGCCGCCATCCTCCTCATCATCGGCGCCAGCGGCGCCTTCAACAAAATACTGATGGACAGCGGCATCGGCAATGCCATCAAATCCATCCTCATGGCCTGGACGATAAACCCCTTGCTGCTGGCCTGGCTGGTCGCGGCTATTATGCGGTTCGCCGTCGGCGGCGCCACGATCGCGATGATCACGGCCGTGGGCCTTGTAACCCCTGTTTTGCCGATGTACCCCGGCCTCGATCCTGCCCTGGTGGCTGTGGCGATCGGCACCGGTGCCATTGGCTTATCGCATGTCAATGATCCTGGTTTTTGGTTTGTCAAAGAATATTTCGGCATGTCGATGGGCGATCTTTTCAAAACTTATACCCTTTCCACCACTATCGCGTCGGTCGTGGGTATAATCACGCTTCTAATCTTCAGCCAGTTCGTCGCTTAATCGGCCGTCAATTTTCTGGGGGAGGATCATGGCTATGAAAGTAACGGTTGTTGTCGATAATATGGTTCCCATAAGCGCCAAGAGCCCTTTTCTCGGGGAACACGGCCTGTCGATGCTGATTGAGACAGGGACGAAAAAAATACTGCTGGATTCCGGACAATCTGAAGCGGTGGTTCACAATCTCAGCCTGCTTGGCGTCCACAGCCGTGACCTCGACGCTATCGCCATAAGCCATGGGCATTATGACCACACGGGCGGCCTCGTCCATGTTCTCCGCCATCGCCGTCAGCCAATCCCGATATTCGCCCACAGCCGCATATTCGCTAAACGGTATTCTGTCGCCGGCGGCAGCCGGTCGTACATCGGTCTGCCGTTCGCAAAAGAAGAGGCCGATTTGCTTGGCGCCGAATGGCTGCTTGCCGACGAACCGCGGGAGATTGTTCCCGGCTTGTGGTTCAGCGGCGGCATGCCCCGCGTCACCGGCTTCGAACATGGGGATGACAGATTGGTCATTCCCGATACGCATGGCTGCGATTGCCAGGATAGCATCCTGGACGATACTTCGCTGTATTATGCCGGCAAAAACGGCTTGGTCGTCATCGGCGGCTGCACCCACTCCGGCCTGGTCAACACGGTAAAGCGCGGGCTTGAGCTGACCGGCGCCAAGCGGCTGGCCGGCTGGATCGGCGGCACCCACCTGGGTCCGGTGAGCAAGGAGCAGCAGGACGCCACCATGTCGTTGCTGCGAGAAAGCCGGCCGGACTTTATCGCCGCCAATCACTGTACCGGCTTTGATATGATGGCAGAGCTCAAAGCAAGCTTCGGCAGGAAATTTATCCCCGCTTTCGTCGGCACCGTCATCGAGGTGGATGACTGACCAAACAGCAGGGCTTTAGCTAAAATGCCCGTCGGCACTCCTGCGAAATGGAATATTAATGTCGTATAATTAAGCCACCCCAGGACCGGTTCCCGGGGTGGCATTTTTTGTAATATCACTACCAAAGCGTTATCTGCTTAACAAGGTGTTTTTGTCGGCCCCGATAGTAAGGGCAGGCCGTCAGAAGCTTCCCACTGTAGGGCAAGGGGCTGCCGGTGAGGGGGCTTAGGAAGCAATTATGGCGCAAACGCTGACACTCCGGGCAGTCCTTCGCCCGGTATATCGCCGGAACTATATTGTCTTCCCTTAAAATAATAAACATGAAATCTTCCTTATTTTGCATTTTGTATAGTTTAGCTGTGAAAACAAACGATCTTCTACCATATTTTACCAAATAACGGTTATAATGTCCAGCCGTGCAGTCGATGAGTTTCATCAAATCCACAAATTGACACCTTTTGGGTTATACGTTAAAATTATATATTGTGCTCATCAATGATCAGCAGCGCTTTTTCGCGGGAACTGGAGGAAACCTGAGTGTCTTACGAGCAAAGCAAAGACTTGTCCCGTTTATGGCGGGCATTGAAGAACGGAAATTACCGCCGCTTTTTTGTGGGGCAAGGGGTCTCGGCCATCGGAACTTGGGCGCAGAACATCGCCATGAGCTGGCTGGTTTTTCAGCTGACCGGCTCGGGGTGGATGCTGGGCGTCATCGCCTTTTTGAGTCAGATACCGAATTTTTTCCTCTCGCCGGTCGCCGGCGTCCTGGTCGACCGGTGGCCGAAACAGAAAGTACTTGTTATAACTCAATCGCTGAGCTTTATCCAAGCAGGCGTCTTAACGCTGTTAACGTTCAATCAGCTGCTTGCGACCTGGCACTTATTGGCGCTAAGCCTTGTCCTGGGCTGCGTCAATGCCTTCGACGTGCCGGCCCGCCACGCAATAACCGCCGAACTTATCGACAATAAGGACGACAAAACGAACGCCATAGCCCTTAATTCGATTTCGTACAACATCGCCCGCTTTGTCGGCCCGTCCGTCGCTGGCGTGCTCATCCCGTCGGTGGGCGAGGGCGTGTGCTTTCTCCTCAATACCATCGGCTATTTTTTCGCCGTTTTATCGCTCGTGTCGCTGCGCCCGCGAATACTCGCGGCTTCCCGCCAGCGGGAAAATTTCTTCGCCTGCTTCAAACAGGGATACCGTTATACGTTTGGACAGTTTCCGCTCAAGCTCGTCCTCATGCTGCTCGGAGTAGTAAGCCTGATGGGGACGCCGTATATTGTCCTGCTGCCGATATACGTGACCCAAAACCTGCATTCTGGCGCCGAGCAACTCGGGCTGCTCATGGCGGTCGCGGGGCTGGGGTCGCTTGTCGGGGCGATGTTTCTCGCGGCCCGCGCCTCGTTCCAGGGGCTGGAGAAGCTGCTGGCAATCGCGGGCGCCCTGATCGGCGCGGGTATGATGCTGCTCGCGTTTACCGCCGCCGTTCATGTATCGCTTGTTGCCATGGCGGTGATCGGGCTCGGGCTGATTTTCGCTATCGTAGGCGGCAGCACGCTTCTCCAGTGCATGGTGGATGACGCGATGCGGGCCAGGGTAATGAGTTTCTACACCATGACAGTCATGGGGATCGGACCGGTCGGCAGCCTGCTGGCCGGAGGCTTGGCCCAAAGCATCGGCACTGCCTATACGCTGTTGGCCTGCGGGGTGGCGTGCCTTTGCGGGGCGGCATACTTTTTCGCCAATATAAGCGCCTTCCGGGTTCAGGCCTGTCCGATCTACGTCAATTCCGGCAACCTGGATTCGGTGGAGCAATGCAATTTTCGTTGACTAGGTCCGCGCCGGCCCTTGACGGCAAGAACCGCTCCGGAGTAAATCCGGGACGGTTCTTTTTTCGACAGAGGTATCCGCTAATTTATCATCATTCCGTCACGGCCAGCCGCCATAAATAGAGCGAGGCAACCGATCCGTACGGGGAGTAACGTTTCCTGTAGCGTTCGAATTTTTCCTTCGGCAGGTCCTTCAAGCCGTAAAGCTTCATCATGCCCCTGCGGATGGCAAGGTCGCCGTAGCTCAATACGTCCGGGCGGCCGAGGGCGAACAGGAGCAGCATTTCGGCCGTCCATACGCCGATGCCGTCGATCCTGACCAGCCGTTTTACGACTTCGTCGTCAGGCAGCGACGGCAGTTCGGCCAAATCAAGCGAGCGGTTCATGACCAAGTGGGCGAGGTTCTTGATATAGCCCGCCTTCCTCATCGTCATGCCGCATTGCTGAATCCGGCCAATATCCGCCACGGCGATTTCCTCGGCCGTAATGCCGCCGAGCAAAACGCGCAGCCGTTCCAGTACCGTATCGGCCGCCTTGCTGGAAATCTGCTGACTGATGATGCTGTCCACCATCGCCGTAAAGACATCGGGCTTCGTGGCGCGCTCGATAAACCCGATACGGTCTATCGCCACCCCCAGTTTTTTGTCTTTTTTCTTCAGATGGTCGATTTCTCTTTGGCCATATGCAAAGTAAGGCATCGGCATTCCTTTCGGCAACGGCGTATTGGTCTTTCCGACAAGACAAGTATACCAGAGCGGCCGGTCCTGATAAATAGCGATTTTGCGCCGTCAGTAAAGGGAAGATAGAGGGCGCAAAGAGGGATAAAAATATTCTGTGGAGAATACGTGTAGATTATAGTCAACGACAGGCGGGTAAAAGATGCTTAAGACATTGGCGAAATTTTTTCGGGAACGGCATGGGATCAATATGCAGGCCCGGCGCATTCTGCGCTACATCGGTCCGGGAATATTGGTCACCGTAGGTTTCATCGACCCGGGCAACTGGGCGACCAACATGGCCGCCGGCGCAAGCTACGGCTATGCTTTGTTGTGGGTTGTCACCCTGTCGACGGTCATGCTGATTGTTCTCCAGCACAATGCGGCCCATCTGGGGATCGTAACAGGCTTGTGCCTGTCGGAAGCAGCCAGTGTGCATTTGCGGCCGTGGCTGTCGCGCGCCGTTCTGCTGACGGCGGTTGGTGCGGCGGTTGCCACCGCCATGGCCGAGATTCTCGGCGGGGCCATCGCGCTGAATATGCTTTTCCATATCCCGCTGAAGCCGGCTGCGGCGCTGACGTCGTTGCTGTGCGCCTGGCTGCTGTGGTCCAACTCTTACCGGAAGCTCGAAAAAATGATTATCGGGTTTGTGTCCCTGATCGGGGTATCGTTTATCTACGAATTGATCCTGGTGGGCGTAGAATGGCCGCAGGCGGCTGTGAACTGGACGACGCCGGCGCTGCCGGCAGGGGCGGTTACCGTGGTGATGGGGGTGCTGGGAGCGGTTGTCATGCCCCATAACCTGTTCCTGCACTCCGAGATCATCCAAAGCCGCCAGTGGAACCTGGAGGACGAACGGACCATAAAGCGGCAGCTAAGGTACGAATTTCTCGATACCTTGCTGTCGATGGGCATCGGTTGGGCGATCAACAGCGCGATGATCATCGTCGCCGCCGCCGTGTTTTTTGTCAATCAGGTGCCGGTAAGCGAACTGCAGCAGGCCGAGAGCATGCTCCGGCCGCTGCTGGGGCCGGGGGCGGCGCTGGTTTTCGCCCTGGCGCTGCTTTTCTCGGGCATCGCCTCCACGACGACCGCCGGTATGGCCGGGGGCAGTATCTTCGCCGGTATATTCCGGGAACCGTATGACATCAAGGACAGGCATTCCTGGCTGGGGGTGGCGCTCACCTACGGGCTGGCGCTCGCCGTGCTGCTGTTTATCGACGATTCCTTCCAGGGGCTGATTTATTCGCAGGTTGCCCTGAGCATACAGCTTCCCCTGACGATCTTTCTGCAGATATACCTGACCTCGTCGGCGAAAGTGATGGGTAAGTATGCCAACTCCCGCTTTCAGAAGGTCGTTTTGGCGCTCATCGGCGTTACGGTGACGGTGCTCAACGTCATGCTGCTGCGAGAGATGCTGTCGTAGAAAGCGGCCGCCTCGACGCTGGCGGCGTGTATACATAGCGGCTGAGAGGAAATCTTTGTTTTCCCTCGTATATACTGATATGGGGAGGGATGCTATGTATTCCGAGAAAGTGATGGAACACTATATGATGCCGCGCAATGCCTGGCACATGGCGGACGCGGACGGAGTGGCCTGCGAATTCGACGCGGAATGCGGGGACAAATTCACGATGTTCATCCGCGTCAGCGGGGATTATATCTGTGATGTCAGTTTTCTCGGCTACGGCTGCGGGGCGGCCATTGCTTCCGGCAGCATGACCACGATGCTTGCCAAGGGCAAGAGCATCGCGGAGGCGCTAAAGCTTACCGAGGAAGACGTAATCGCCGCCCTCGGCGGGTTGCCGGACGAGAAGCGTCATTGTCCCGAGTTGAGCGTCAGCGCGCTGCATTTGGCCATTTTGGACTATCTGGCCAAACAGGGCCGCAGCGCCAAAGGGTATTTGTCCTAGTGCACTGAGAAGCACCGCCGGCGACGGCGGCGCTTTTTTGGTCTGTCAGCAAGTATAAACTTTCTGACAGACATAAGTGCAACTATGCTCGCCTGTGCCGAAAGGCTTGGCGGCGCCAAGTTTTTCTATTTTCCTGCCCCGGTCGCTGTGCCTGCAGGGCGTTTTTTGCCCCGCAGGCACAGGATTTTTTCCCCTTAAGGAGAAGAAGGAAAAGAGAACAGTTGCCCGGCGTTACCCGCGGTCCCTGACTGCCCGGCTGTTTCCGCCGCAGGAACGACCGGGCGGTTCCGTTTCTCGGGAATATTGCGGTTCACGCGAACGGAGACGGCTGAAGATGACGCTTGCCGCCATTAAAACAATCTGCAAAACGGCGATTCTCGGCCTGGCTGGGTTGCTGCTGGTTACGCCGCTTTATCCGGCCTTGTTCGCCCCGGTCCAGCTTGCCGCCGGAGCGGTCATTCTGGCGAGCGCGCTGCCCTGCCTGGAGGGCGCCTACAAGAAGCCGGTCTACCTTTTCCTGGCGCTGTCGGCCCTGCTCGCCTGGCAGTTCCGCCTGCCGCCCGCGGCGCTGGCCGCCGGGGTGAAGTCGATGCTGCCCATCGTCGCTATCGTGGCGGTTCTGCAGATTTTCATCATCCCGCTCACCGTCGGCCGCTACGACCGGTTTCTGCGGCAATACCTGCGGGAGCGCTTCCAAAGCGCCGGTTCGCTGTATATGTTCCTGCACATTTTGACCCATCTGCTGGGCGCGCTCTTGAGCCTGGGCTCCGTGCCGCTGGTCTTTTCCATCTTCCACGGCAGCATCAGGAACACAGTCGCCGACTACAAGCGGTTTATCGCCACGGCCGAGGCCAGGGGCTTCGCCCTCTCGACCGTGTGGGCGCCGGGCGCGGCCAGCGTAATGCTCACCATGCAGGCCACGGGGGCGCAGTGGTTCGGCATCTTTGCCGCCACGTCCGGCCTGGCGGTGCTGGGGCTCATTACCTCCGCCCTGCTGGAGAAAAAGCTGCTGACCGGCGGGGACGGCGGACAGGCCGCCGCCGCGGAGGAAACCGCCGGCAGGGAAGGAACGGGGAGCGTCGGCGCGCTGCTCGGCGCGGCCGCCGCGATGATCGCCCTGATCGCCGTCATGGAACAGGCCGGTGTTTTGACGAACTCGACGCGGATATTGGCCGCCTGCCTTATCGTCGCCTGTTTGTGGATAGCGCGGTATTGCCGCCGGCCGGGCCTGAAGGAGGCCTGGCGGGGGTTCTGGGGGAAGGCGCTTGACGGCATGCCGGGCCTGGCGGCACTGTTTATCGCGATGGGCATTTTCTCGGAAGCGGCCGACCGGTCCGGGCTGCTGGCCGCGTTTTTCGCCGGCCTCGATATCGGCGCGGCGGGCAGGTACCTCCTGTTTCTCGTGCCGCCCTGCCTGCTGCTGATATCGTGCACCGGCGTCCACCCCTTCGTCTCGCTCATGGTTTTGGGGAAGATCCTCACCGCCGCCCTCAGCATACCCCATCAGGACATCCTGATAGCTTTCGCCCTGCTGCTGGGCGGGGCGCTTTCCTATGTGGCGTCGCCCTTCACCGGCACGGTCATCATCCTCGCAAGCCTGACAGGCAGTACTCCGGCCGAGGTGGCTTTCAGGTGGAACGGACCGTTCGCCGCCGTTCTCCTGGTGGAAGGACTGGTCGTTCTGCTGATCATGCAATACCTTTTATAAGTCGCGACAAAGCCGCCCTGAAACATTTCGGGCGGCTTTGCCGTTATTAAGCCAGGTTGCCCCTATTCGTACCTCAGCGCCTCGATCGGATCAAGCAGCGCCGCCTTGCGGGCCGGGTACAGCCCGAAGAACAGGCCGATCGACAACGATACCCCGAAGGCTGCCAGGATGGCGCCCCAGGAAATCACCGTTTTCCAGCCGATGAAGCTCGAGACTAGGCTGGCAAGGGCAACGCCGAGGGCGATGCCGGCCAGGCCGCCGGTCAGACTGATGATGATCGCCTCGATGAGAAACTGGGTAAGGATGTTGGCGAAGGTGGCACCCAGCGCCTTCCTGATGCCGATTTCCCGCGTCCGTTCGGTGACGGAGACGAGCATGATGTTCATTATGCCGATGCCGCCGACGATGAGGGAGATGGCGGCGATACCGCCGAGGAACGCGGTAATGTTGCCGGTGGTTTCCTTCATGGTGCTCATAAGAGCCGCCAGATTGCGCACGGTGAAATCGTCCTCGACGTTGGCCGGCAGGCGGTGGCGCGTTCGCAGAAGGGCGGTGATGGTCGCCTGCGCCTTGTCCATCACCTTGTCGCTTTCCACCTGCACGCTGATATTGTGGAGATAAGTTATCCCCATCAGGCGCTCCTGAGCGGTCGACAGCGGCACAAGCACGATATCGTCCTGATCTTGCCCCATAGACGACTGACCGACGCCCGCCAGCACGCCGATCACCCGGAAAGGCGCCTGGCCGATGCGGATCGTCTGCCCGACCGGGTTGATGCTGCCAAACAGGTTGGTAACCACCGTCTGCCCGAGGATGGCCACCCGGGCGCGGGTGGTCTCGTCGCGGCTGCTGAAGAACGAGCCGGCGGCAACCTTGTAACTGCGGATGATAAGAAATTCGGTGGTCGTTCCCTGTACCCGCGTCTTCCAGTTCTGGTTGCCGAAAACGATCTGGTACGAGTCGGAAACGGCGGGGGCCACGTATTTGACGCCGCCGATCTCCCGTACGATCGCCTTGGCGTCCTGGTTTGTCAGTGTTATGTTGGAGCCGGACGCCATCCTGACGCCGCCGGGAGACTGGGCGGCTCCCGGAGAGATGACGAGCAGGTTGCTGCCCAGGCTGGCGATCGAGCTCTGCACTTTTTGCTGCATCCCCAGGCCCAGGGAAACCATCGTGATGACGGCCGCAACGCCGATAATGATGCCCAGCATGGTGAGGGCGGAGCGGAGTTTGTTCGTTTTCAGCCCCTCAAGAGCGATAAATATGCTTTCCCGGAACAACTCTCCACCCCCCCGCGCGATTGCGATAATCCTGTCATTGCGCTGCTCCTCCGGCCCGATCTAAATGGGCGGCGGCGGATCCTGGTTTTTATTAGTCGTGGCGCGCGGCTTGCCGGCCGGCAGGATGATAAGGTCACCCTCGCTCAGGCCGCTTGTGATCTCGACTTTCTCATCATCGCTCAGGCCGACGCGGACGGCTTTGCTCTCCTCCTTGCCGTCCGCCAGCACAGTTGCGTATTTCTGGCCCTTGTCTTCCTTGACCGCCGACAAAGGCACGACAAGGACGTTCTTGCTCTCGCCGACAATGATCGTGACCCTGGCGGTCATCGTCGGGAAGAGCAGATCCTGGGGCGCGGTCACCGTCACATAGACCGGGTAGTAGATGACGTTCGACGAGGTGGTGGCGCTCCGCGACACGCTGGTCACCCGGCCGGCGAAGGTCCTGTCGGTATAGGCGTCGACGGTGAATGACACCTCCTGGTCCGTCTTGATCTTGCCGATATCCGTCTCATCCACGAGCACCTTGATCTCCATCTCGTTTAAATCAGCGACCGTCATGAGAACCTGAGCGGCGGAAATGCCTTGCACGACCGTCTGTCCGGCCGGGGTGGGCTTGCCGACAACCATGCCGTCGATCGGCGAGGTTATCACGTAATACCCCAGCTGGGTGGCGAAATTGTCGTAGTTGGCCTGGGCCACAAGGTAATTGGTGCGGTCGGTGTCGAGCTGCTGGGTCGATTCGCCGCCGATGGCGAACAGCTTTTTGCTTCGTTCGTAAATGGCGGCGTAATTGGCCGCCTGAGTCTGGTACTGGGCAACCTGGGCCCTGGCACTGGTATCGTCGAGGACAACCAGGACCTGGCCGGCCTTAACCATATCGTTCTCTTTCACCTTGACTTCGCTGATCAGGCCCGTCACTCGCGAACTGACGTCCACCGAGTTCACCGCCTTGAGAGTGCCGGTGGCAGACACCACCGCCCTGACGTCGCCCCGCTCGACGACGGCCGTGATAACCTCTGCGGCGGGAACCGCGGCCTGCTGGTAGCAATAAGCGCCCGCCGCGGCCGCCACCACCGCGAGCAGACCCGCAAGCCACCATTTATAACGCCTGATCGTAATTGTTCCTGATTGCATACATTGACCTCGCTTATGCGGCAAAATACCCTTATTGCTTAATTATGGCACCCGATTGTTACGGTCTTGTCACAAAAATTGCCCGGAGAAGCGGTTTTTTCATGCGAAAAGGCGGCATATGCCATTATTGACGGAAAGCGGCAATAACCTTATTCTATAGCTAGAATCTGCTGCATCACGGAGACGCTTCATGAACAAAACGATTCTGATAGCCGACGACGAACACCGGATGAGAAAATTGATCGCCGATTTCCTTTGCCGCGAAGGCTACGCAATCATCGAGGCCGCCAATGGACAGGAGGCGCTTGACAAATTCCGCCGGGAAAAAGTAGATCTGGTTATTCTCGACGTAATGATGCCGGGCAGCGACGGCTGGACGGTCTGCCGCGAGATTCGCAGGCAATCCGGCGTCCCGGTTATCATGCTGACGGCGAAGGGCGAAGAGATCGACCAGTTGTTCGGCTTTGAGATCGGCGCCGACGAATACATTACCAAGCCTTTCAGCCCCCGGGTGCTCACCGCGCGGGTCAACGCCTTTTTCCGCCGCGCCGAAAACGGCGGCGCCGCTACCATCGCCTGTGCAGGGCTTGAAATCGATCCCGGCGCTCGGTGCGTATCCGTAGACGGCTGCCGCCTGGAGCTCAGCCCCAAGGAATACGAACTGCTCTATTATTTGGCCGTCAATAAAGGCCAGGCCTTGAGCCGGGAACAAATCCTCAACAATGTCTGGGACTACGATTACTACGGCGATCTGCGGACGGTCGATACCCACATAAACCGCGTCCGCACGAAACTTGGCGACAAAGGCGCCGTTATCCAGACCATTCGCGGCTTCGGCTACCGGTTTGAGGTGGGCAAATGATATCCATAAGAACCAAATTGTTCGTGCATATCTGCTTCCTGCTGGTCCTGTTCGTGCTGGCGGCGTGGTGCCTAAGCGCCCTGTTCCTGGAGGACTTCTACATCCGCAACAAAAAGCGCAGCTTGATCGAGAACGGCCTTAAGATCGACGCCCTGTACGCCGCCGACAAGAACATCGCCCTGGAACTGGAGCGGATCGCCGACAACGTCGGCGTCAGCGCTATCATCACCGACAGCGGCGGCTACTTGAAATACAGCTCGTTCGAGCGCCTGGCCAGACGACAGGCGCCCGGCAGACCCTTTGCCGGCAGCCCCCCGCCGCCGCCGTCCCCGGCGACGACTATCTCCAGTGAAGACGTCGACGGGAATTCCGTAATCGAAATTCAGAATGACCCGGGCCTCAACATAAAATTCATCATGCTGAAGCGGCGGCTGAGCGGCGGCGACATGCTTATATTGAGGCTCCCGCTGGCCGCCGTGACCGAAAGCGCGGCCTACGCCAACAAATTCATGGCCTTTTCCGGCTTGCTGGCGATTCTCGCCGGCTGTATCTGGGCCTTTTTCTTCGCGAGGAAGTTCACCGTGCCGCTGCAGGAGCTGAGCGAGGTTGCGGCGAGCATATCCAGGCTTGACTTTTCCCGGCGGTGCCGCATCGCCAGCGACGACGAGGTCGGCAGGCTCGGCCAGAGCGTCAACGACCTGTCCCGGCAGCTCAGCAAGGCGATTGCCGAGCTGAACGAAAAAAACAGGCAACTGACCGTCGACGTGGAAAAAGAGCGCAACCTCGATAAACTGCGCCGGGATTTCGTCTCTGGCGTCTCGCACGAACTGAAAACGCCGATCTCCCTCATCCTCGGGTATGCCGAAGGGCTGCGGGAGAACGTCGCCCGCGACCGGGCGGACAGGGACTACTATTGCTCGGTTATCGGCGACGAAGCCGAAAAAATGGACAAACTGGTCAACGATTTGCTCGACCTTTCCCAGATCGAAGCCGGCTATTTCCGGCTGGACAGGACGGATTTCGACCTTTCGCTGCTGTTTGACGAAATCGCTCAGAAATACCGGGCTATCCTCAAGGAAAAAAACATCACCCTTAGGATCGAACGGCGGTCGCCGGCGATGGTTAACGGCGACCGGCTGCGAATCGAGCAGGTGATAACAAACCTTCTGAACAACGCCATCGCCCACACCGAAGACGAGCGGCTCATCCGTATCGACGCCGAGGACGAAGGCGACGTCTTCCGGGCAAGCGTATTCAATACCGGCAGGCCGATTCCCGCGGCGAGTGTTGACAGCCTGTGGCAGAGCTTCTACAAGGTCGATAAGGCGAGGGCCAGGGGGCTCGGCGGTCGCGGCCTGGGGCTGTCGGTCGTGCGCGCCATCCAGGAACTGCATGGCGGCGCATACGGCGTCGAGAATACCGCCGGCGGAGTCGTGTTTTGGTTCTCGCTGGCAAAGACCGCGGAAAATTGTCCATCCTGAAATATTCTTGTGACACAACCGTAACAATCGTCCCTCAAAATAAAAGCAAACACTACTGGGAGGGACAAATAATGATTATTCGCGTTAAGACGGCGGTTTGCGGTCTGCTGACGGTTCTGCTGCTGCTGGCGCTGAGCGGCTTCGCTCTGGCCGGCGGTCCGTGCGGTCAGAACATGCCTGGGCCCAACCCGCAGGAAATCGAGCGGCAGCTCGGGGAAAAACTCGCCAAGCTCGTCGAAACCGGCGCGATCAGCAAAGATCAATCCGAACGGGTTTTGCAGCATTGGCGGGCAAAAGACAAGGAACGTCAGGCCGATATCGCGGCCATGAAGGACATGAGCCCCGAAGAACGTAAAGCGTACCTGGAGCAGAAGCAGAAAGACAAACCGGACATGGAGGCCGACCTGATGAAAGCCGCTGACCTGTCCAGGGAGCAAGCCAAAATGGTGGCCGACGCTCTCCGGCCCGCCGCCCCCCCGCCCCAGAGGCCTCTCAGCAACTGACGGGCGCGGCGCGGCGGTCTGGCACTCAGCCCTTCGGCCGAGGCGGCTTTCAGGTGGAACGAGCCGTTTGTCGCCGCTCTTTTGCTGGAAGGACTGGTCGTCCCGTTTTTCCTCCAGTGCCTTCTGCAGCTCCGGCGCCATACCTGCAGCTGCACGCATATTACCTAACCGGGAAATACCGCCCCTTCTGGCCCTGACAGCCGCCCCCGAACGGCTGACGGGGCTTTTTTCCGGGCCGCGCGCCACGGTGGGGGGCGACCCTCTGCGCTTAACAATGTGCCGGTATTCGTCATTCGGTCCGGCATATGTTATAATAATTGAAGTATTTCCTTCTGTTTTTACGGTGCGAGCCGGTAGGGAATTCATTTTGCTGGAGGCGTCGTCGTGCAGCAACTGGGGAAGAAGATTCAGGAACATTTTTTCGAGATGAGTCCGAAACAAAAGAAGATTGCCGAATATATCTCCAACAACTACGACAAGGCGGTTTTTCAGACCGCCAAGCAGTTGTCCCGCGAGGTCGGCGTCAGCGAAGCCACCGTCGTCCGCTTCGCCGTCGTCCTCGGCTATGACGGCTATCCCCAGCTCGTCAAGGCCATGAGCGAAATGGTGCGGGACAGGATCACCACCGTCGAGCGGCTGGAGTTCTCCCTCAAGACTCCCCAAGGCTCGATCCTCAAAGACGTGATGGAGCACGACATCGCCAACATCAGGCTTACCCTCGAGGAGATGGACCTGGCCAGCTTCCAGGAAGCGATAAGAAGCATGACCCGCGCCAAGAACATCTTCATCGTCGCTCAGCGCAGCGCCGCATCGTTGGCCACCTTCCTGCACTTTTACCTGCAGATCCTGCTCAAGAACAGCCGCCTGATCGCCAAGACCGACACGCTGTTCGAGGACCTCGCCCACGTCGGTGCGGACGACCTGGTCATCGGCATCTCCTTCCGCCGCTACACCCGCCAGACCGTCGAAGCGATGGCCTTCTGCCGGGAAAAGGGCGCCCGGACCCTCGCGATCACCGACGACCACACCTCGGCGCTGGCCCAATACAGCGACATCGTCCTCCTCGCCAAGCGGGACATGTCCACCTTCGTCGATTCCTTCGTCGCCCCGTTGTCGCTCATCAACGCCCTCATCGTCGCCGTCGGCACCGAGCGCCCCAAGCATACCAGGCAGACGCTGGCCGAGTTCGAGGCCATCTGGCAGCGCCAGAACATCTATCACAAGGAATAAACCCGTCACCCGGGGGACGAAAAGAGGCTATCCGCGGTTTTCCGCGGATAGCCTCTTTTCAGCCATATTCTCTCTTTTCCTGTTGACGGTTTATCCTTCTTTACAGCCCTAGGATCCGCCTGGTGTCCTCGACGGTCGCGATCTCCCGGCCGAAGGCCTTGGCGATGGCGGCGATCCGCTGGACCAGGGCCAGATTGGTGGCGAGCACGCCCTTCGCGTAATAAACGTTGTCCTCCAAGCCGACCCGCACGTGGCCGCCGAGGGCGATGGCGATGGTGGACAGCGGCACGTGGGCCGGGCCGACCGCCGACACCGACCAGACGCAGCCGGGCGGCAGGCACTCGACGAGGTGGAAGAGCTGCTTGGCTGTCGCCGGCTGTGACCCCTTCACCCCCATGACGAGGTTGAACTGCAGCGGGTCCTTGAGCAGGCCTTCCTTCCTGAAATCGAGAGCGTTCCAAATCATGGCGGTATCGAAGACCTCGATCTCCGGCTTGATATTCCGCTCCAGCATCGTTTTCGCCAGGAAGCGGACCAGCGGCGGATCGTTGACATTGGGGGAATTGGGGAAGTTCGACGACCCGGTCGAGAGGCTGGCCGACGCGGGATTGAGCGCCAGGGCCTGCGCCCGGTCCTCCGGCGTTTTGCCCGCCCGGGCCCCGGTTGAAATCTGGCGGATGATCGGGCAGCAGGTATCGTCCAGCGCCGCGAAAATGTCGGCGAAGTAATCGTGCAGGTGGGTTGGCCTGCCTTCGTCGTCGCGGGCGTGGATGTGCAGCACCGAGGCTCCCGCATGGAAGCATTCAACCGCGTCTTTGGCTATTTCTTCGGGCCTGGTGGGCACATGGGGCGTCATTTCGCGGGTCGGGACATTGCCGGTGGGAGCAAGGGTGATGATCAGCTTCTCCATTGTATGCTTACCTCGCCTTTCCCGATTATCTGAGTTCGCCTGCCAGTTCGCCGAAGCCGGCCGCCATCGCGGCGACGATTTCGTCGGCCTGGTCCTTGGTGAGGTTGAGCGGCGGCGCCAGCAGGAACTGGTCGCCGTTTTCGCCGTCGGCGTTGCCGGTGCCGGGGTAGACGATGAGACCGTGCTTGATGAGCTTCTGGGTCACCTTTTCCGCGACCCCCTGGGCCACCGGGAAGGGCTCCCTCGTTTTCTTGTCGCGGACGAATTCCACCCCCTGCATCAGCCCCTTGCCGCGCACGTCGCCGACGAACCAGAACGGCAGCACCTTTTCCTGCAGCTTATCCAGCAGGTACTTGCCGACGACGCGGGCGTTCTCGGCGAGCTTGTCGCGGACGAGAATCTTGACCACCGCCGCCGCGGTCGCTGCGGCCAGCGGGTTGCCGCCGTAGGTGTGGCCGTGGACGAAAACCCCCGACCCCTTCGCGAAGGCGTCGAAAATCTCGTCCTTGACAATCACGCCGCCGAGCGGCACGTACCCGGCGCTCATCCCCTTGGCGACGCAGATCATGTCCGGAATAACGCCATAATCGTCGATGGCGAACATCGAGCCGGTGCGGCCGAAGCCGGCCATAACCTCGTCGTCGATGAACAGGATGTCATACTTGTCGCAGATCTGGCGGATGATCTTGAAGTACTGCGGATGGGGCGCCAGCGCGCCGCAGGCCGCGCCGACCACCGGCTCGGCGATGAAGGCCGAGATGGTGTCTGCGCCCTCCAGCTTCAGAATCCTCTCCAGGTCATACGCGCAGTTTACGCCGCACACCTCGGGCTTTTGGCCGAACTCGCAGCGGTAACAGTAACACGGGGCCGCTTTTGGGAAATTCAGCAGCAGCGGGGCGTACTTTTTCCGCCGCTTGTCGCCGGTCATCGACAGCGAGCCGATGGTATTGCCGTGGAAGGCTTTCCAGCGCGAAATCAGCCGGTATTTGCTCGTTTTGCCGTCCCGTTCGAGGTAATACTGGCGGGCCAACTTCAGCGCCGACTCGGTCGCCTCCGAGCCGCCGGACACGAGATACAGCTTGTTGAGCGAGCCGGGCGCCAGGCCGCTGACCAGATCGGCCAGCTCGCGGATGGGCTTGGACGTCCAGCGGGACAGGTGGGCGAACGCCACCTTCCGGGCCTGCTCGGTCAGCGCCGTAACCACCTCGGGATGCGCGTGGCCAAGGTTAGACACGGCGGCGCCGCAGCAAGCGTCGAGATACTTGTTGCCGGCGGTGTCGAACAGATAGGCGCCTTCGCCGTGATCGACCTCCAGATGTGTTTTGCGTACACTGCGGTAAAAGACATTGTCCATCGAACTGGCCTCCTTATATAGTCGACATGTATATAACAATGACCCCCATTGTTACGTTCACAGCGGACAAAGCAGGCCGCAAAACAGCGGTGTGCCGGATCGGGGCCTGGCGGCGCCGGAGAGGGTGGGGCGGCCGCAGGAAAGACATCATCAAACGGTATTCGACTATCCTGTCGGACAAGGAACATACCTTAATGACATAAATCCTTCATTAAAGACAATTAAATAATATCAAAAATTCTAGCGCCAATTGGGCTTGTGGCCCCAATTAAAAGAAATAATTACACACTATATGCTGTGAAATTTTAATTTCATTGTATCACCAAATATGAAACAGTACAATATCCGAATGTATAATTGAATTAATAATTTCTAATTATCGATATTATTGAAATGATTTATTCATTAACAAACAATCGTTTGACTTTCGCTGGTTTTTTGGAACCGGGTAAATTTCCTGGCGGCGAAAAAGCCGGTCGTGGCTGCCCCTCGGCCGCGTCCCGTTGCCAGCTGGCCGGGGGTGATGGGGTTGTTTGCCGCGCAGGGATGACCCTTCCTGGTCCGTTTGGGCGGTCGCGGCAAGCGAGTCTTTATTGCCGGCGCTCCCCGGCGCCTTGGGTTCGGTTTTTGGCGCGGCACTGCGGCGATGCTTAGTGGTTGTTTAGCTTCATAATATAATATTTGTTGCAGGAAATAAACCATATTTTATTTGATTTCATATTGCCGATTGGCTGTCACGCCTTGAAAATGCTATGTTTTTCAATTTATTTACCTGTATAGAGTCATATAAATAATTCAAATTACAACAATTTTTGCATGAATAATTTCAAAATCCATTGACCTCTTGCGAGGAGTAACATATAATATTATTAAAGTTATCGGAAACTGTGAATATCTCTCGACGCAACACGCGAGGCAATGCCGCCCGTCCACACCAAACACATCCTGTTTGCAGCTGTCCGGGTTTTTTTATTTCCACGATAAAGCAAACATTAATTTAGGAGGAGAAAAAAATGCGTCTTCGGAACACAGCCATCCTGGTCCTCATGGTTTTCCTGCTCGCCACCCTGGCCGCAGGCTGCGGCGGCGGGGACCAACAGGCCGCCAAGCCGAAAACCGAGCAGTTATTTCTGCTAACAGGCTCGACCGGCGGTACCTACTTCGCCCTCGGAGGCTCGATTGCCAACACTTGGAACAAGCATCTCGCCGGCAAGGTCCAGATTACCTCCCAGCCGTCCGGCGCCTCGGTGGAGAACATCAAGCGCATCGGCAAAGGCGAAGCCCACCTCGGCATGGCCATGAACAACATCGCCGACCAGGCCTGGAAGGGTGAGGGAGATGCCTTCAAGGACACCAAGGCCATCAAAAACTTCCGCACCATCGGCGTCATCTACCCCGAAGTCTATCAAGGTTTCGTCGCCGCCGACAGCCCCGCCAATTCCATTGCCGACCTCAAAGGCAAAAAAGTGGCCATCGGTCCCACGGGCAGCGGCACAGCCGTAATCTCCAAGGACATCTTCGCCGAATACGGCCTGCAGTTCTCCGACTTCAAACCTGAATTCGCCGGCTTCGGCGACGCCGCCAACAAGTTCAAGGACGGCCACATCGACGCCAACTTCGGCGTTCTCAGCGTACCTGCGGCCGCCATCCAGGACGTCATGACCGCCCGCAAAATCAAGATAATCGAAATCAAAGGGCCGACGTTCGACAAAATGAAGGCCAAGTACCCCTTCTTCAGCCAGTTCGTCATCCCCGCCGGCACCTACGGCAACGAAAAAGACGTCTACACCGTCAGCATGCAAGCCGCACTCTACTGCAAGGCCGATCTCAAGGACGACCTCGTCTACGAACTGACCAAGACCTTCTACGAGAAAAGCGCCGAAATCGCCGCCGCCCATGCCGCCGGCAAATACATAAAACTCGCGACAGCCCTCGACGGCATCACCACCCCGCTCCACCCCGGCGCCATAAAGTACTACAAGGAAAAAGGCGTCAAAATCCCCGACAACCTCATCCCGAAATAACCCCTCCCCGAAGGGGGAAGCCGGGCCGGAGCTGGGCTTCCCCCTTTTCCCCGACAAGATAATAAACACCCTCGCCGAGGGAGGATAATATGGCGTACAAAAAAGACGACATCGACAACAAACGTGCCGAAGCCGTGATAGTTCCCGATAAGGCCGCCGAACGGGAGGCCGAAACCATTCTCGCCAAATACGATCCCGAATTCAGCTTCCGCAAGCTGAAAGGGTATTGGCCGCACCTCATCACCGTCATCTGCGTTATCTGGTCATTTGGCCAGCTATACACCGCCGCCTTCGGCGTATTCCCGTCCACCCTCCAGCGGGCGCCCCACGTCGGCTTCGCCCTCGTCCTCATCTACATTCTCTACGCCGTCAGCCGCAAACGCAAAAGTGAGACAGTCCCCTGGAACGACCTCATTCTTGTCTTGCTGTCCGCCGGCGTAGCTCTCTACCACGTCGTTTTTTACGAAGACATCATCAACAAGGCCGGTAACTATGATCGCCTCGACTTCGCCGTGTCGCTGGCCGCCGTCCTCCTCATCCTCGAAGCCAGCCGGCGCGTCGCCGGCGTCGTTATCACCTCGCTGGCCACCATCTTCCTCGTTTACGCCTACATCGGCCCCGAACTCCCCGGCTTCCTCGCCCACCCGGGCTTCACCGTCGAACGCATCGTCACCTTCCAGTGGCTGAGCACTGAGGGCATCCTCGGCATTCCCATCGACGTTTCCTCGACCTTCATTTTCCTCTTCATGCTTTTTGCCTCCTTCCTGAAAAGATCCGGCATCGGCGACTGGATGACCAACGTCGCCGTCGGCATCACCGGCGGAGCGGTCGGCGGCCCTGCCAAGGCGGCGGTCATCGCCAGCGCCCTGCAGGGAACGATATCCGGCAGCTCGGTTGCCAATGTCGTCGGCACCGGATCGGTCACCATTCCCCTGATGAAAAGTATCGGCTACCGGCGGGAATTCGCCGGCGCCGTCGAAGCGTGCGCTTCCACCGGCGGCCAACTCATGCCCCCCATCATGGGGGCGGCCGCCTTCGTCATGACCGAATTCCTCAACGTTCCCTACATCCAGATCGCCCTGGCGGCTTCCGTTCCGGCAATTTTCTACTTCACCGGCGTCTACATCTCCGTCCACCTCGAAGCCAAACGTACCGGCCTGCACGGCATGCCCAAGGAAATGCTGCCTGATTGGCGCTCCCTGCTCAGAAAACGCTGGACGCTCGCATTGCCCATCGTCGCCATCGTGGCCTTCCTGACCTACGGGTTTACGCCGATGCTCGCCGCCCTCCTCGGCCTGCTAACAATCATCGCTGTTTCCTTCCTTCACGCCGAAACGCGAATGAGCCTGAAAGACTTCATCCAAGGCATCGAGGACGGTGCCCGTTCCGCCCTGCCGGTTGTCGTGGCCTGCGCCACCGCCGGCATCATCGTCGGCGTCATCACTCTCTCCGGCCTGGGCCTCAAAATGGCCGGCGGCATCGTGGCCCTTGCCGGCGGTAGCGTCTACCTCACCCTCATCTTCACCATGATCAGCTCCCTCATCCTCGGCATGGGCGTACCGACAACCGCCAACTACATCATTCAGTCGACCATCTCCGCTCCGGCGCTCATCCAGGTTGGCATCCCCCCGCTGGCGGCTCACCTGTTCGTCTTCTACTTCGGCATCATCGCCGATATAACCCCGCCCGTGGCCCTGGCCGCCTTCGCCGCCTCCGGCATCGCCAAATCCGATCCTTTCCGCACCGGCTTCGAGGCTTTCAAACTCGGCTACGGCGCCTACATCGTCCCCTACATCTTCGTAATGTTCCCCTCGCTGCTGTGGATCCAGTTCTCCCTGCCCAGCTTCCTAGAGGGATTGCTGACGACCTTCCTCGGCATCTACGCCATCGGCTCCTGTACCACCGCTTACTTCCGCCGTCCCTGCGTCTGGTGGGAGCGGTTGCTGCTTCTCCTGGCAGGTCTCGCTCTGGTTTCGCCCCGCATGGAATGGGAGATCGCCGGCGCCGTCATCCTGGCCATCATGTTCTTTCAGCAGCGTCTGCCCGCCGGACGCAAGAATGCTGGCGAACAGGCATAAGATATACCTCGCGCCGCCGTAAAACCGAACGCCCCGTACCGGCAGAACCTGCCGGTGCGGGGCGTTTTGCGGTTGTTGTAATCGCGGAGCTAGCGCGGCCAAGCCGGGAAGGCGGCGCGCCGCTTTCCCGCCTGCGCCAGAACGGGGCCGATGAGGTATTCGGCGAGCAGGAAGCACAGCATCACCGCGCAGGCCGCCACCGCAAAATATTTCGTCCAGATGTTCACCGGCGATTTTTGCACCAGGTAGGCCAACGGGATGATCACGCACTGGTGGATGAAGTAGATGACGTACGAATTGGCCGCCAGCCGGCGCCACAGATAAGCGCCGCTGTCGGCGAAGCGCGCGAACAAGGCGATGAGGGCCAGGGCGGCGGTCAGCGAGAAAGCGGCGAAGACGAGGGCATGGCCGGCTTTGGCCAGGACGGAGATGGTGGGCGTCAGGGTGAAGGCCAGCCGGTACGCCAGAAAGACGACCAGCATCAGGACGGCGGCCGGCCCCCACCCGAGCAGGCCGGGCTGATAGCCGCCGGCGGTGAACCAGGCGTTTTTCCAGGCATGCACCCCCAGGGCGAAGTAGCAGAGATACAGCCCGACCCGCACCGGCTGAATCATGAACAGATACTTGGCGTTCACCCACTCGTCCGCCCCGAAGAACAGATAAGCCGCGAAGAACGGCGCCGCCGTCAGCAGGCAGAACAGCGGGAAGAAGGGAGGCGGAGGGGAGGACGCCGCCGGCGGCCTGTTGAAATAGGCCGGCCTCGCCGCGGCGGCGATGGTGAACAGCAGGAAAAACAGGGCGAGGATGCCCAGGAACCAGTAATGGGCCTGCTGGTAGAACCGGCCGAAAAATTCGTTTCCCCAGAAAGCCAGAAAAGGAGGGGGGTTATCCATGCGGCTGAAGAAACTGCTGTAGGAAATGAAAGGCGCGATCAGCAGCGTCCCCCCGACCCACGGCAGGACGATGCGTCCCAGCTTGTCGCGCCAGAACGCGGCCGCTCCCTTCCTCAGCAACGCCGGAGGCGCAAAATAGCCGGCGATCAGGAACATGACCGGCATGATGAATACATCGGTCGCCAGTATGAACGCGTCGAAGAAGATGCTATTCTGGCTGTCGTTCACCGGCCACCATTCGAGCTTCCAGGTCGTATACCCCAGGGCGACGTGGAAAACGACCACCAGGAGAATGATGAACGCCCGCAGGTTGTCGAGAAAATACATCCTTTTGACGGCTTCAGGGCAGGTATTCATACGCGCCGGCCTCACTTTCTCGCCTTGACTTATGCCCGGCTCGCCGCCAGCGGCTGGAAGCTTTCCAAGTCGCGGCTGGCGACCACGTCCACGCCCAGGCCGAGGATGTCGGCCACGACCACGTCCCCTTCCGTGACCGGCGCGGCGACGGTCACGGTTGACAGGCAGCGGGCGCAGGCCCGGATTTTGTCCTTCGGCAGCGGCTGGCGGGAAACGACCGGCAGCAACGGCAACCGGCCGCCGGTCACCTTGACGGTGCTTGTCAGCATCCGTTTCGGCGCGGTTACTTCCTCGCGCGCGTACGCCTGCCCGCGGGGGCAGGAAAAGCCCTCGACCCCGGTCACCAGGCCGCCGGCGACGCTCACCTCGCCCACGCAGCTCAACGGGCAGACGATGCAGCTGATCCGCCGTTTTTCTTCTCCCTTACTCACTCTGCTCACCACCTTGCCGCCGGAGGGCGACGGTGATAACGTCGCCGATTGCCGCTAACTTGTCGGCCGGGAGGTCGGCGATCACCATTTCCCCCGGCTTGGCCACCGGCAACTGCCGTTCCAGCAGCAGCCGCCCGTTGCTCGTCACCTGCAGCGCCACCCGGCGCTCGGGCTTGCTCACCCGCATATACAGGCGGACGGGGACGGTCTGGCCGTTTTCCAGCCTCACCACCTGCGGCACTGTCGTCCGCACGCCGCCGGTCGCCGCCACCTTGGCCAGGCGGCCGGACGCACCCGTCAGGCCGCGGGCGTAGCGGGCGGCGTATTTGCCGGCCGTTTCCCCCTCCTCGGACACGAAATCCACCAGGTCGTGGACATGCACCACGTTGCCGGCGGCGAAGAAGCCGGGCAGGCTCGTCTGGCGCAGTTGATCGACCACCGGTCCGGCGGTCAGGCCATCCATATCGATCCCCAGGTCGCGGGACAATTCGTTCTCAGGGATAAGACCCACCGACAGCAGCAGGCAGTCGCACTCCAGGTCGAACTCCGTGCCGGCGATCGGCCTCATGTTCCCGTCCACCTGGGCGCAGGTGATGCCGGTCACCCGCTCCTGGCCGTGGACGGCCACGACGGTGTGGGACAGATACAGGGGGATGTCGTAATCCTCCAGGCACTGCACCACGTTGCGGGTCAGGCCGTTGCTGTACGGCATGATCTCAAGCACCGCCCGGACGCTGCAGCCCTCCAGCGACAAGCGCCGGGCCATGATCAGGCCGATGTCGCCCGAGCCGAGAACAACGATCTTCTTGCCGGGCAGATACCCCTCCATGTTGACCATCCGCTGGGCGGCGCCGGCCGTGAACACGCCTGCCGGACGGCTGCCGGGGATGCGGATGGCGCCCCGGGTACGTTCGCGGCAGCCCATGGCGAAAACGACGGCGCCGGCGGCGATACTCATCAGGCCGTCGCGGGGGTTGACGGCCACGAGCGTCTTGTCGGCCGACACCGCCAGCACCATCGTGTCCAGCAGCACGGCGATGGTGGGCCGTTCCCTCACAAGCCTGATATACCGCGCCGCGTACCCCGGACCGGTCAGCTCCTGCTGAAAGCGGTGCAGGCCGAAGCCGTTGTGGATGCACTGCTGCAGGATGCCGCCCAGCTCCCGGTCGCGCTCGATGACCAGCACCCGCGCCGCGCCGTTGTCGCTGGCGCTCGCCGCCGCGGCCAGGCCGGCCGGCCCGCCGCCGATGACCACCACATCGTACGCTTGTTCAAGCATTGCCGTTCACCTCGCAGACGCCGGGAATTTTAGCGAAGAACAGGTACGACGCGGCGGTGTCCTTGCGCACGCCCGTTATCGGGATCTTGAGCTCCCGGGCCAGGATCGCCGTCACCCGCGGCCCGCAGAAGCCGCCCTGGCAGCGCCCCATGCCGGCCCGTGTCCGCCGTTTCACGCCGTCGATCGTCCGGGCGCCGCAGGGGCTATGGATCGCCGCGACGATCTCCCCTTCCGTGATCGTCTCGCAGCGGCAAATCACCCTCCCGAACAGCGGATTTTCGCAGACAAGCTCCTCCTGCTCGGCGGCGGGAAGCGCGTTGAAAACTATCCGCGGCGGGTTCTGCGGGTCGAAGCTCCTCTTGGGGGTCATCGCCAGGCCAAGCTCGCCCAGCACCGCCGCCAGCCGTTCGGCAATAGCCGGCGCCGCCGTCAGCCCCGGCGACTGGATGCCGGCGGCGTGGACCAGCCCGCCCACCGCCGGCGACGGGCCGACGATAAAATCGCCGCCGCTGCCGACGGCCCGCAGGCCGGCGAACTGCGTGATCGACGCGTTCAAGGGGATGCTCGGCACCAGCCGCGCGGCGCCGGAAATGATTTCCGCCAGGCCGGCGGCCGTCGTCTCCGTATCGGTCGCGTCACAGCAATCCATGGCGTTCGGGCCGATGAACATATTGCCGTGGAAAGTCGGCGACACGAGAATGCCTTTGGAAATCTTCGTGGGGGTCGGAAAAACGACCGTCGAGACCAAACTGCTGGCCTGCTTGTCAAACAGCACATACTCGCCCTTGCGGGGCGAAATGCTGAAACTGTCGTCGCCCGCCAGCCGGCTGACGGCGTCGGACGCCAGCCCGGCCGCGTTGACGACGAACTTCGCGGCGATAAAGCCCTGCGGCGTCCGCACCCCCGTTACCCGGCCGCCGGCGACTTCGAAGGCCGTTACCGGGCAATCCCGCAGCACCGTCACCCCGTTGCGGACGGCGTTTTCGGCCAGGGCCAGCGCCGCGCCGAACGGCGACATCACGCCGCCGGTCGGGGCCAGCAGGGCGCCGAGCGTCTTTTCGGTCAAATTCGGTTCCAGCGCGAGAACCTCTTCCCGGGAAAGCATCTTCAGGCCGGGCACGCCGTTCAGGGTGCCGCGTTTGAGCAGCTCGCCGAGCGCGGCCAGTTCCTCGTCGCTGGTGGCCACTACCAGCGAACCGGTAAGCCTGATCTCCAGGCCGAGGTCGGCTTGCAGCTTGCGGAACAGTTCGTTGCCGCGCACGTTGAGGAGCGCCTTGAGGCTGCCTGGCGGCGCGTCGAAACCGGCGTGCAGGATAGCGCTGTTGGCCTTGGTCGTTCCCATGGCCAGATCAGGGTGCTTTTCCAGCAAGACGACGTCGAGATTATATTTCGCCAGCTCCCTGGCGGCGGCCGCGCCGACGATCCCGCCGCCGACGATGACCACATCCGCTTTTCTGATGTTGGGCAAGTTATCACCTCATGCCATCACATAATCTGTCGTTGTCCGGCCAGTACCGGGCAATTCTTTTTCGGCCTGCAAACACCACCCCCAAAAGAAAACATCCAAACTGGGCCCGGTCACGATGTGGCCGGGAACAATTTGGACGTCTCTCAAAACTCTAGTCCGTCAGTTATTCAGTTGCGCGGCAGCGCAGCCTACGAGATCAAGCGCCACAGTTCGCGCTTGCTGGTGCTTATCGCCCGGATGCCGTTGCCGATCGCCCGTTTCACGTCCTCGGCGGTGCTGATCAGTCCGCCCGCCAGGATAGGCAGGCCGCTCACCCGCGTCAACTCCGACACGGCCGTCACCGGCACCGTTCCCGGCAGCACCTCGATCGCGTCGGGCCGGAAGGTCGACAGCAGGTGGATGCCCGTCCTCAGCGCCTCGGAGTCCATAAGAAACAAGCGTTGAATAACGATCATCTTTTCCTCGCGCGCGATCCTGCCGAGGTAGGGCTTGGTCGTGATAATCGCCCTCACTCCGGACAGGGCAAGGTACTTGACGCCGATCTTATCCTTGCCGATCCCCTCGATCAGGTCTATGTGGACGATTAACAGTTTATTCGCCTGTTTGGCCTTTTCCAGCAGCCCCGGCAGGGTGAAGATATCGCCGAACAACAAAATGATGCTGGGCGAAGAGACATGCGCCAGGGCATAGCTGAAATCCTCCTGGTTGCGCACCGCCGGAATCACCGGGCCGTCGCAGATCAGCTTGATAATATTTCGGTACACCGCTGCCACCTCCTTCTCCCGCGCTTGTCTGAAACCGTCGAAATAGGGGAGGGAATGGAATTAAAAAACAAAATCCAAATTACGCCCGGGGGTAAGTTGCCAGGGTGTAATTCGGACTCTCTTTTTACTCCAGTCCACTTATGCTGTTTAGAAACCTTCTCGTGCTTTCCCCAATAACTTCCATATATCTTTTGACATTCCTGCCGGCAGCCGAAAAAAACTTTTTCGGCCCTTCACGGCCTGGGGATGAAATAAGCCCACCCCCGTACGGCGACGGGAGTGGGCTGCGCTGTCAGCTGTTATTTGAAGCAATGCGGCGGCCGGGTGTCCACCATCGTCCGCAGCCCCGGCGGAGCTTCGACGACCGCCGGGATGGCGTTGATGAGAATGGCGCACGTGGCCACGTCGCCGTTGACGCCGCCCTTGAAGGACGAATCCAGCGACGGCGTGCCGTCGATCACGATCCGGTCCCTGACGTCCGGCTGGCCGATGGCGGCGCGGAAAATCATCGTCACCAACTCCTCGCCGCCGGCCAGGCCGCGGCCGATCTGCTGCACGCCCAGCACGTCGCCGGCCTTCACCGTCAGCCCCTCGGTCTTCACCTCGTGCTCGGCGACGATCGGCGAAATGATGTCCTCGGTCTTGTCCAGCTTCCAGCCCAGGCAGGCGGCGATCATATGCATCGACTCCGTCAGGCCGACGTGGCGGAGCGTGCCGTCCTTGACCCTGTCGTGGAACTGCGCCACCGTGAGGCCGGCGCCGATTTTCTTCTGGAAAGGTATCCGCCGGAAAGTCGCGTCCTGGATGCGTTCCACCGTAACCTTGCGGACGTTGCGGCACACCCCGGTCATCACCACCGGCAGGAAATCCATCAGGAAGCCGGGGTTCACCCCGGTGGCCAGCACCGACACATTATTTTCCCTGGCCAGCTTGTCGATCTTCGCCGCCAGGGCAGGGTTCGTCAGCCACGGGTAGCTCAGCTCCTCGCAGGAGGAAATCACGTTCACCCCGTACGGCAGAAGGGCCGCCAACTGGTCGGCGGTCTTCACCAGGCTGGAGGTCGTCGTCAGAATGACGGCATCGACCTCCTTGCCGCCCAGCACGGCCTGCATGTCGGCGCTCACCTTCACGCCAAGCGCCGGCAGGCCGGCCAGCACGCCGATATCCTGGCCGGCTTTCGCCGGATCGGCGTCAATCGCTCCCACGATCTCGACGCCGGCCTTATCGGCCAGAAAAACCGTCACCTTGTTGCCGATCGGACCCAGACCCATTTGCACGACCCTGATTTTCTTCGCCATTCATTTTCTCTCCCTTGCAAATTATTTTTTGCCTGCCGGCCTTGCTGCCGCAGTGCGCGGCTGCGCCGCCGGTCCCAAAAACAAAAGACCAAACAGCAGGCGCACCTGCCGGTTGGTCTTATCTATCTCGGTAGATGAACGGAGCGGTCCATCAACCAATAAATAAAACTTAAATTCCCTTATCCCCATTATACCATTTCAAGAATAATCTAACAACTAATTTTCGCCTGGGCCGCTCTCTTCACCACCGAATAGCGGTTGCCGGCATCCTTCAGGGCCACGATCAGCGGCTTCTGCGCCAGACCGTAAAAGCGGCCGCGGATATCGGCCACCATCTCCTCTATCCCTGCCGTCAGGCTGCGGCCGACCAGCAGGCAGCGGATAAAGTCCTTGGTCATCTCCCGGGCGGTATTGCAGGTCGCGTCCACGATCACGTCCGTTTCCCGGTCAACGACGAGGCTGAGGAAAAAAACCTGGTAATCGTCGGCGATCGGGTCATCCTTGGCCGGTTTCGCCACCCCGGTGATAAAAACGGTTGTCGGCTGATAGTCCATCCGTTTCCCTCCTGGCACTTATATCGCAAATACCGGCGAACGATACCGAAATCATTATAGTACCAATAACCGGAAAATTCAATCGCCGCAAAACCGCGCCGGCCCCCGCGATAACGCCGCGGTATTTATATCCGCCCGGGCCGCGATGTGGTATAATTGAAGAGTATTAGTCTGAAATTTCAATATATTTATAAGGAGGCTGTCTTTTATGATCAACCTGAACGATTATCTTGCACCAGGCATTGAGGCGGTCGTCCAAAGAACCGTCCACGACGCCGACACCGCCGTTCACCACGGCAGCGGCGCCCTGGCCTGCCTGCTCGCCACGCCGGCCTATGTGGACATGATGATCGGCGCAGCCGTCAGGGCGGCGGAAAAGCGCCTCCCCGAGGGCTTCATCACCGTCGGGCGCCACATGGAATTCACCCACGAAGCTCCCACCGGCACCGGCATGACGGTCACCGTCAAGGCGGTCCTGCGGGAAATGGACGGCAACAGGCTCTTTTTCGACATCACCGCCTGCGACGAACTGGGGGCGATCGGCAGCGGCAAGCACGAGCGGGTCGTCGTCAACCGCGAGCAGATGCTGAAGAAAGCCCAGGAGCGAATGAAAGCCATCGAGCGCAGGCTCAAGTAACTGTGCCTGCCATCGGCCCGCATGCCGCCTACAAGGCCACCCGCTTGACAGCGGGTGGCCTTTTTCGCCGGGGCGGCGCCCAACGTTTCCGCGCTATGTTTCCAGCCGCTACGCCGATATATATGCTATAATTTGGGGTAGAGCCAAGCTTGCGAGATACCAAATCAGGAGGCGGAAAAATGATAAGCGAAGCGATAAAAGCGAAACTCCGCGCGGCCGTGGGGCCTGAAAACGTCCTTGACGCCGACCTCGACCGGTTCGGCTACTCCTATGACTCCTCTTTCATTCCTCTGCTGCCGGCCAACAGCCCGGAGCTTGTCGTCCGCCCTGTCACGACCGCCGAAGTATCGACCGTCATGGCCATCGCCAATGAACACGCCATCCCCGTCACCCCTCGGGGCGCCGCCAGCGGGCGCACCGGCGGCTCCATCCCCGTGCGGGGCGGCATATCGCTCACCCTCGACCGGATGACGAAGATCCTTGAGCTCGACGAACGCAACATGATGGTCACCGTCGAGCCGGGAGTGAGGACGATCGACCTTTACAACCACTGCGCCGCCAAAGGGCTGTTCTATCCGCCCGACCCGGCCAGTTGGAAAATGTCCACCATCGGCGGCAACATCGCCGAGAACGCCGGCGGCATGCGGGCCGTCAAATACGGCGTAACAAACAATTACGTCATGGGGCTGGAAGTCGTCCTCGCCGACGGACGGGTCATCAACACCGGCGGCAAGGCGATCAAGAACGTCACCGGCTACAACCTCACCAGCCTGTTCACCGGCTCGGAAGGCACCCTCGGCATCATCACCAAAATCCTCCTGCGCCTTATCCCCATGCCCAAGGCCCGCAACACCCTCCAGCTCATGTTCCCCTCGCTCGACGACGCCTGCGCCACCATCCACGGCATGCTCCAGGCCGGAGTCGTGCCGGCGTCGGCCGAACTGATGGACGAGATGAGCATCCAGGCGGTCGCCCGCCATCGTAAAATGGACATCGACCCGGCCATCGAAGCGTGCGTCATCATCGAGATCGACGGCGAGGACGCGGCCGCCCTCGACAAGCAGGCCGCCGCGATCGACCGGATCGCCCGCGGCTTCGGGGTGGCCGAAGTCCGCATCGCCGCCTCGCCGAAAGAAGCGGACGACATCTGGGCCATCCGCCGCGGCCTCAGCTCGGCGATCGGCGCCCTGGCCCCCGTCAGAATGGGCGAAGACATCTCCGTGCCGCGCGACGCCTTCCCCGAAGTCGTCCGGCGGATAAAAAAGATCTCGGAAAAACACGCCATCCCCATCGCCGTATACGGCCACGCCGGCGACGGCAACCTTCATCCCTCCGTGCTCTGCGACCTCTCCAACCCCGAGGAGGCCGAGCGGGTCCACAAGGCTGTCGACGAAATCTTCGCTGCCGCGCTGGCCGTGGGGGGAACCCTGTCCGGCGAGCACGGCATCGGCATGACCAAGAGACGCTACATCGCCGCCGCCCTCGGCGAGGACGGGGTGGCCACCCTCAAAGCCATCAAGCTGGCCCTCGACCCCAAAGGCATCCTCAACCCCGACAAAATCTGGTGACCCATGAGCAAGGAGTCTGACATGACGGACAACAACCGCGACCTGCTGAAGGAAGTCCAAGATATCGTCACCCAGTGCGACCGCTGCGGCACCTGCCTGACCGTCTGCCCGCTGTTCGGCGTAAAAGACGTCGAGGCGTCGAGCGCCCGCGGCAAGAACATCCTCGCCCGCGCCGTCGTCGAAGGCGGCTTCGCGCCCGACGGCCGGGTGCTTGAAAAAATGAACTTTTGCCTGCTATGCCGCACCTGCATCGACAACTGCCCCAGCAAAGTCAAAACCGACGAAGCCATGATCGCCCTCCGCCAATACATCACCGACAGGGCCGGCGGCCCGAACGCCAAATACCGCGCCCTCGGCGCCATGATGAAACGCAAAAACCTCGTCAAATTCTCCGCCGGTGCCCTCGGGGCGGTCCGCCGGCTCGGCCTCGGCGGCCTCGTGCCCTTCGGCATGGCGCCGTCGCCCATGAGCCGCGCGCAGTACCTGGCCTGCTTCGCCGGCCCGGCCGCCCTGGCCGGTCCGGCTCCCGCCGCCGCGGCGGCCGTGGCCGCAAACGCCAAAGTAGCCTACTTCCAGGGCTGCGGCATGCGGATGATGTTCCCCGGGGCGGTCGCCGAAACGCGCAAAATCCTCGGCGCCGTCACCACGCCCACCGCAATAGACAACGTCTGCTGCGGCCTGCCCCACCTCGCCCACGGCCAATGGGGCGACTTCCTCGCCCTCGCCAGGGAAAACATCGCCCTGTACGCCGGCGCCGACATCATCGTCAGCGACTGCGCCAGCTGCGCCGGCACCCTCAAACACATCGGCGCCTACCTTGCCGCCGATCCCGAGTGGCGGCAGGCGGCCGAAGCCTTCAGCGCCAAGATCATGAGCCTGTCCGAATACCTCGTCAAGGCCGGCTACCAGCCCCGCCAGTGCTCGACCGCGAAAATAACCTTCCACGAGCCCTGCCACCTCGGCCGCGGCCAGGGGGTGAAAAAAGAGCCCCGCCAGCTGCTGAGCGCGGCGGGGGACTTCGTCGAAATGGCGGGCGCCGACACCTGCTGCGGCGGGGCGGGGTCGTTCCACACCGACTACCCCGAAGTCGCCGCCGCCATCCTCGACAAGAAACAGGCCAACATCGAGAAAAGCGGCGCCGACATCGTCGTGTCCGAATGTCCGGTGTGCCTCGTGCAGTTAAGCAAAGCCGCCGGCAAGAGCGGCGGCAAGTTCAAGGTCATGCATATCAGCCAGGTTCTATGACGGATGCCGGCGGCGTCCGCTAGGCGGCCGCGCGGGCACATCGGCGCGGCCGGCGCGTTTTTCTAGGGCAGCTTGCGGATGATTTGCCGCAGACCGTTGAGCGCATCGTTCAAGCAGGCGAGATCATCCTGGCTGAGACTGGCGATCATTTCTTCATACACGCCGATCGCTTCCCGTTTGTGAGTCGCGAGAAAAGCCATGCCGGCAGAGGAGATGCGCACCTTGACCACCCGCCTGTCTTCGGAATCGGCCTCCCGGATAATCAGGCCGGCGGCTGCAAGCTTATCGACGAGGGGAGTCAGCTGCTGCTTGGAGATGAGAACCTCGCGGGCCAACTCGCTCATGGAAAAGACATCCCTGTCCAGCATAGTGAAAAGAACGTGCATCTGCATCGGGCTGAATTCTTGTTTGACTAGTCGGGCAGCGTGGCGGACCAGCCTCTGCTTGAGGAGGAAAAACAAATCAAACAGCTGCTCGGCGGTTTCCATCCGGTTCATAAAGGCCCCCCTGTACGCAATTTTTCACATTGACAGCGACGTGGCAAACCAGTAATATGTAATATATAGTAAACATATCTTAATAATAAATAATTATTTAATATTTAACACCAGTTTAGCATAGACATTGACAAAAGTCGATAACCGCTGGCAAAAATGCCAGATTCCCTTTATAAATTAAGGAGGATTAGCCGATGCTCAGAACTATCAGTAAGCGCAGCAGTTACGCCGGCCTCGTCGCCGCCGTGCTCGTCGCGGCGGTCGTCGCCGGCTGCGGCGGCAAGCAGGCTCAGCCCGTCCAGGCTGTGGCCGTGAAGGCGACCCAGGTCGTCAAGCGGGACACCCCGGTTACATACGAGTACGTCGGCCAGGTGATCGCCAAGAACGAAGTGCAGATCAGGGCCAAGGTCTCCGGCAACATCATCGCCAAGATGTTCGAAGGCGGCGCCAACGTCACCGAAGGGCAACCGCTCTTCCAAATCGACCGCCGCCAGTACGAGACCGCCCTGCTGAGCGCCCGGGCGACCCTCGCCCAGTCCGAGGCGACGCTTGCCAACTCGCGCCTCGACTCGATGCGCTACCAGAAGCTCTACGCCCAGCAGGCGATCGCCAAGCAGGCCCTCGACACCCAACTGTCGGCCGAAGCCCAGAACGCCGCCGTCGTTGACGCCAACCGGGCCCGCGTCCAGCAGGCCGCCAACGACCTCAGCGATACCCTTGTCGTCGCTCCCTTCAGCGGCCGCATCGACGTCAAGGACCCGGCCGTCGGCAGCTACGTCACCGCCGGCTCGACCGTCCTGGCGACCATCTCCACCGTCGACCCCGTGTTCGTCCAGTTCAGCCTCAGCGAGACGGAATACCTCAAATTCACCCGCATGGGCAATGTCAGCGCCACGGGCGAATGGGGCAAAAATCTCGCCCTGCTGCTGAGCGACGGCAGCAAGTACCAGGTTACCGGCCAGATCGAGCAGGTCGACCGCGGCCTGAGCACCGAAACCGGCACCCTCACCATCAAGGCGTCGTTCGCCAACCCGCAGAAAATCCTCATCCCCGGCATGTTCGCCCGCATCGCCGCCCAGGGCGAAATGCGTCCCGGCGCACTTTTAGTACCCGAGCGGGCCGTGCAGGAGATGCTCGGCAAAACCTTCATCACCGTCGTCGCCGAAGGCGACAAGGCCGAATCGCGTCCCGTCAAGATGGGCCCCAAGGTAGGCATCATGTGGATCGTCGAGGAAGGTCTGGCCGAAGGCGACCGCATCGTCGTCGAAGGCTTCGCCAAGGCGACCCCGGGCACCCCGCTGAAGGTTACGATGATTACGCCGGAAGACATCAAGCCTGCGGCGCAGCAATAGGAGGTACCCCGTGGCTAAATTCTTTATCGACCGGCCGATCTTCGCCATCGTGCTGTCGATCGTCATAACGCTGGGCGGCCTCATCTCCGCCTTCAACCTGCCGATTGCCCAATACCCGCAGATAACGCCGCCGCAGGTCAGCGTCAGCACGTTCTACGCCGGCGCCAACGCCGACGTCATCGAGCAGACGGTCGCCCAGGTTATCGAGCAGCAGGTCAACGGCGTGGAAGACATGATCGCCATGCAGTCCACCAGCTCGGACAACGGTTCGTACTATTCGCTGAGCGTTAAATTCCAGCTCGGCAAGAACGCCGACCTGGCCACCGTCCAGACCCAGAATCGCGTCGCCCAGGCCAACGCCGCCCTGCCCGACGACGTCCAGCAGTCCGGCGTCACCACCTTCAAGGCCTCCCAGGACCGGGCGCTCATCTTCGCCCTCTATTCTCCCAATGGCACCTATGACAAGACCTTCCTGAAAAACTACGGCAGCCTGAACTTCGTCGACGACCTCAAACGCGTCAAAGGCGTGGGCGAGGTCAGCGAATTCGGCGCCGACTTCGCGATGCGCATCTGGCTGCAGCCCGACAAGATGGCCCAGCTCAAGGTCACGTCCGCCGACGTCGCCACCGCCATCAAGCAGCAGAACATCCAGGCCCCGGCCGGCATCGTCGGCCAGCTGCCCTCCAACCCCAACCAGGAGCACCAGTACAGCCTGCGCGCCAAGGGCCGCCTCACCGAGCCCGAAGAATTCGCCCGCATCGTCATCCGCGCCAAGCCCGACGGCTCCTTCATCCGCGTCGGCGACGTCGCCACCGTCGAATTAGGGGCCAAGGACTATGGCTTCTTCTCCGACCTCGGCGGCCAGCCCACGGCCGGCTTCTCCATCCAGCTCAGCCCGGACGCCAACGCCCTTGAAACGGTCGCCAACTGCATCGCCGTCATCGAGGAAGCCGCCAAGCGCTTCCCCAACGACATGAAATACAAGGTCGTCGTCGACAGCGCCCAGTACGTCCGCGAATCGATGGAAGAGGTGGCCTGGACCTTCGCCGAGGCCATCGGTCTCGTGCTGCTCGTCGTCTTCATCTTCCTCAAGAGCTGGCGGGCCACGCTCATCCCGATGCTGGCCGTGCCCGTGTCGCTCATCGGCACCTTCGGCGCCTTCCTGCTTCTCGGCTTCTCCATCAACACCCTCACCCTGTTCGCCATGGTGCTGGCCATCGGCCTGGTCGTCGACGACGCCATCGTCGTCATCGAAGCCGTCGAGCACCATATGCGCTACAACGGCCTCAGCCCGCGCGACGCCACCATCCGGGCGATGGGCGAGGTATCCGGGCCGGTCGTCGCCATCGCCTTCGTGCTGGCGTCCGTTTTCATCCCCGTCGCCTTCCTCGGCGGCACCATGGGCGTGCTCTACAAGCAGTTCGCCCTTACCGTCGCCGTTTCCATGGGCCTGTCGGCCCTCGTCGCCCTGTCCCTCACCCCCGCGCTGTGCGCCCTGCTCCTCGAGCCCTATGACCCCAACGCCCACGGCGGCAAGATCGGCCTGGTGCTCGAAAAGTTCAACGACTGGTTCGACAGGATGGTCGAGCGCTACGGCGGCGTCCTCGCCAAGCTCTTCCCCCAAGCCCGCCTTGGCCTCGTGCTCATCGTCGTGCTGCTCATCCTTACCGGCGCGATTTTCCGCGTGCTGCCCTCGTCCTTCGTCCCCGACGAGGACCAGGGATTCGTAATCACCAGCGTCTCCCTGCCGGAAGCGGCCAACATGAACCGCACCCGCGAGATCATCAACAAGGTGGCCGACAACATCAGCGCCCAGCCCGGCGTCGAGGCGGCCATGGCCATCACCGGCTTCGACCTCCTCAGCGGCGGCCGCAAGCCCAACGTCGGCGTCGTTTTTACCAAGCTGAATCCGTGGGACGAGCGGACCTCGAAGGAACTGTCGATTGACAGCCAGATCCAGAAGATGTTCATGAACAACGCCGGCATCCCCGAAGCCACCGTGCTCGCCTTCGCCCCGCCGGCCCTGCCCGGCATCGGCACCACCGGCGGCTTCACGATGATGATCGAGGACCGCGCCGGCTCCACCCTCGACGAAATGGACCGCGTCTCCAAGGAATTCGTCGCCGCCGCCCGCAAGCGGCCCGAGATCGGCATGATCTACTCCTCGTTCAGCAGCAACACCCCCGGCTACGAGTTCGAGGTCGACCGCGAGAAGGCCCTCAAGCTCGGCATCCCGGTCAGCGACGTATTCAGCGCCCTCCAGGCCTACTTCGGCGGATCGCAGATCAACGACTTCAACCGCTTCGGCCGCTCCTACAAAGTCATCATGCAGGCCGAGCCGCAGTTCAGGAGCGATGTCGACGCCCTGCGCTTCTTCTTCGTCCGCACCAGCTCCGGCACGATGGTGCCGCTCAACAACCTGCTGAAGCCCAAACCCGTCAACGCCCCCTCGCTCATCAAGCGCTTCAACAGCTACCGCGCCATCCAGATCGGCGGCAACCCCGCCCCGGGCTACAGCTCCGGCCAGGCGCTCGCCGCCCTGGAGGAGGTCGCCAAGGAGAGCCTGCCGTCCGGCTTCGCCTTCGAATGGGCCGACCAGAGCCGCGAGGAGAAAATCTCCGGCAGCAAGGCGCCGCTGATGTTCGCCCTCTCCCTCCTGTTCGTCTTCCTCTGCCTGGCGGCGCTGTATGAAAGCTGGACCGTCCCCTTCGCCGTCCTGCTGTGCGTGCCCGCCGGCGTGTTCGGGGCCTTCTTCTTCCAGTACGGGCGCCACCTGTTCAACAGCCACATCAACAACAACATCTACATGCAGATCGCCTTGATCATGCTTATCGGCCTGGCGGCCAAGAACGCCATCCTGATCGTCGAATTCGCCAAGGTCAGGGTCGACAAGGGAATGGCCTTCATCCCCGCCGCCATCGAAGCCGCCAAGATCAGGCTGCGGCCGATCATCATGACCTCGCTGGCCTTCATCATCGGCTGCATCCCGCTGGCCATCGCCAGCGGCGCCGGCGCCGGCGCCCGCAACGCCATGGGCACGGCCGTCGTCGGCGGCATGTTCGCCGCCACCTCCATCGGCATCTTCCTCATCCCGCTGCTGTTCGTCATCGTCGAGCGCTCGGCGGAGAAACTCAAAGAATACAAGCAGCACAGGCGGGAAAAGAAAGCCGCCTCCCGCAGCCTGTAAAGAAAATCACAAAAGACGCCGGCCCGATTCGGGCCGGCGTCTTTGCGCATATTCTTATTCGTAGCGCAGCGCCTGGATGGGGTCGAGCAGGGCGGCCTTGCGGGCCGGATACAGCCCGAAGAACAGGCCGATCAGCACCGAGAAGCCGAACGAGATGACGATCGCCAGCGACGAAATCACCGGCTTCCAGCCGGCGATCGCCGAGATGGCGAACGACGCGCCCACGCCGAGGACGATGCCGGCGAAGCCGCCGACCACGCCGATGCTCACCGCCTCCACCAGGAACTGGAGGAGAATGTTGCGGTACCTGGCGCCCAGAGCCTTGCGGATGCCGATCTCCCGCGTCCGCTCCGTCACCGACACCAGCATGATGTTCATAATGCCGATGCCGCCGACGAGCAGCGAAATGGCGGCGATGTTGCCGAGCAGCAGGGTGATTGTCCCCGTCGTCTCGTTGGCGGTCTGCATTACGCTCACCAGATTGCGGACGGTGAAGTCGTCGTTCTCGTCCGCCTGCAGGCCGTGGCGGGCCCTGAGCAGCGCGGTGATGTCGTTCTGCACCTGGTCGATCAGCTCCGGGCTGACCGCCTGGATGCTGATCGCCTGGATGTAGGTCACGCCCAGCAGCCTTTCCTGCGCGGTCGTCAGCGGGATGAGGACGGTGTCGTCCTGGTCCGCGCCGCCCATCGACTGGCCTTTGCTGGCCAGCACGCCGATGACGGTGAAGGGCGACTTGCCGATCCTGACGGTCTGGCCGATCGGGTTGGTTTCCCCGAAGAGGTTGGTCGCCACCGTCTGGCCGATGACCGCCACGCGGTTCCGCGTTTCCAGGTCGCGGGCGGTGAAGAACGAGCCGTTCTCCACCTCCAGATTGCGTACTTGCAGATATTCGGGGGTCGTGCCGGTGACCGACGACGTCCAGTTCTGGTTGCCGGCGACCAACTGGTAGCCGCGCGCGACGCTGGGGGCGACGTAGTTGACGCCGCCGACGCTGCGGGCAACCGCCTGGGCGTCCTTGTAGGTCAAGGTGATGGCCGAGCCGGCCGCCTGCCGCGACCCGCCGGCCGACGACGCGCCGGGGGTGACGATGATCAGGTTGCTGCCCAGGCTGGCGATCGAATCCTGAACCTTCTCGCGCACCCCCAGGCCGATGGAGATCATCGCGATGACGGCGCCGACGCCGATGATGATGCCGAGCATCGTGAGGATGGAGCGCAGCTTGTTGGCCACCAACGCGCTCCAGGCGATGGCGACGCTTTCCTTCAGCATACCGTTCACTCCTTCCGGTCGTCGCGGACGATCAGGCCGTCGCGGACGTGCACCACCCGGCGGGCGTGCTCGGCGATGTCGGGCTCGTGGGTGACGAGGATAACGGTGCGGCCGAGCTCGTTGAGGCCGCGGAAAATCTCCATAACCTCGTCGCCCGATTTGGTGTCGAGGTTGCCGGTCGGCTCGTCGGCCATGATGATCGTCGGGTCGTTCACCAGGGCGCGGGCGATCGCCACCCGCTGCCGCTGGCCGCCCGACAGCTCGTTGGGCAGGTGGTGCATGCGCGTCCCCAGGCCGACCATCTCCAGCGCCCTGGCGGCCCGTTCGGTGCGTTCCTCCTTGCCCGCCCCGGCGTAAACGAGCGGCAGGGCGACGTTTTGGAGGGCGTCCATGCGCGGCAGGAGATTGAAACTCTGGAACACGAACCCGATCTTCTTGTTGCGGGTGATGGCCAGTTCATCGTCGCCCAGCGTGGCGACCTCCTGGCCGTCGAGCATATACGAGCCCTCGGTCGGCCGGTCCAGGCAACCGAGGATGTTCATCATCGTCGACTTGCCCGAGCCGGAAGGCCCCATGATGGCGGTGAACTCGCCGGCCCCGATGCCGAGGTTGACGCCGGCGAGGGCGTTCACCACCGTATCGCCCATAAGGTAAGTCTTTTTAACATCAGCCAATACGATCGTCACGTCGACTGCACCCCCTAGCGGCCCATCAGGCCGCGGTTGCTGCCGCCCGTGCCGCCCCGCTGCTGTTGCTGCTGCGGGGGTTTGGCCTGGGAAACGACGACCTGGTCGCCGTCCTGAAGGCCGCTGGTGATCTCCACCCGGTCGTCGCTGGTGAGACCGGTGGCGACATTGACGTTTTCCGGCTGGCCGTTCTTCATCACGACAACGTACTGCTGGTTCTTATTCGACTTGACGGCCGCCAGCGGCACGGTGAGGGCGTTCTTGCTCTCGCCCACGCCGATCGACACCCTGGCGGTCATGGTCGGCTTGAGCTCCCCGTCGCCGGCGTCCACGTCGATGATTACCCCGTAGTACACCACGTTCTGCTGCACGATCGCCTTCTGGGAAACGCTCGACACCACGCCGCTGAAAACCTTGCCCGGGTAGGCGTCGACCGTGAAGGTCGCCTTCTGGCCGACCGTCACCTTGCCGATATCGCTCTCGTCCACCTGTGTCTCGATCTGCATCTGCGAAAGATCGGCCACCGTCAGGATGACCATCGGGTTCGAAATGCCCTGGGCCACCGTCTGGCCGGCGGGGATGGGTTTGCCGATCACCACGCCGTCGATCGGGGCGCGGATCACCGTATCGTCGAGCTGGGAGGCGGCCTCGTCATAATTGGCCTGGGCCACCTTGTAATCCAGGCGGGCGCTGTCGAGCTGCTGGTCGGACACCGCGCCGATCCGGCTGAGGCGTTCGTTGCGCTCATAGTTGGCCTGGGCGTTCGCCAGGCGCTCGCGGGCCTGGGACACCTGGGCCTGCAGGCGGGTATCGTCGAGGACGACCAGCACCTGGCCGGCTTTCACGACGTCATTCTCCTGCACCTTCGTTTCCCTGATCAGGCCGGTGATCTTCGAGCTTACGTCGACCGCGTTCACCGGCTTGATCGTACCGGTCGCCGATACCAGCGACGTGATGTCGGCCCTGATAACCGCGGCCGTGGTCACGTTGCCGGCCGCCTTCGCCTTGCTGCTCGCCTGCCAGGCCAGGCCGCCCTTTACGGCCACGGCCAGGACGATGGCGAGGAGAATCCATTTGTTATGTTTGACGATTTTCTGCCATATTGCCTTCATTCCGGCACCTCCGGTATGTTTTGCCTATTCCACCGTCAGGCCGGTGGCTTTGATCAGTTTTTCCTTGCTGACGTTGAAGTCGTACAGCGCCTGGTAGTAGTTGGTCCTGGCCTGGGCCAGGGCGAGCTGGGCGTCGATGACGTCGATGTTCGTGCCCACGCCGGCGTTGTATTTTTCGCGGGCGATGCTGAGGTCCTCCTGGGCCTTGGCGATCGCCACCTCGGTCGTATCGAGGCGTTTCTCGGCCTCCTGCATCGACAGGTACTGCTGGCGGACCTCAAGCTCGACGGCGTCGGACGTCTGACGGGCCTGCTCCCCGGCCTTGGTCAGGCTCGCGTCGGCCTGGCGGACCCTGGCTTTGGTCACGCCGCCGTCGAAAACGTTGAAGCTGGCGGCCAGACTCATCGACCAGTCGCCGCCGCTCTCGGGCAGGGCGGAATCGTTCCAGCCCTTGGAAGCGCCGAAGGTCAGCGTCGGCAGGTTGCCGCTCTCAGCCACCTGCACGCCGCTCGTGGCCATCTTCACGGCCGATTCCGCCTGGGCGATCTCCGGCCGCTTGTCGCGCGCCAGGGCGATGCTCTCGTCGAGCGTCCTGCCGTACTTCTCGTACTTCAGCGCGTCGGTCAGCACGATTTCGGCCGCCGGGTCGGTGCTCATCACGTTTTTGAGGCCGGCCATGGCGAGCTCGTAGCTGTTCTCGCTTTTGATGAGGTTCTGCTGGGCGTTGGCCAGCTCCACCTCAGAGCGGAGCACGTCGGCCTTCGCCACCAGCCCGGCGGCGAATTTCTCCTGGGCGGTCTTCAGGTGCTGCTGAAGATTTTTTACGTTCTCCTCATTGACGGAGACGAGATTCCTGTTCTGCAGCACGCTGAAATACGCGGTGGCTGCGTCGAGCCGCACCTGCTGCTCGGCCTTCGCCACCCCGAGGGCGGCGCTCTTTTCGCCTTCCTCGGCCTGGTCGATAAGCCCCGCGGTCCGGCCGCCGTTGTACAGCTGCCAGTTGAGACGCAGGCCGTTGCTCACCCCGTCGCTCGCCGGGGCGCCGGCCAAGCCCGGCTGGCGGCTGTAGGTGCTGCCCAGCGACAGCGTCGGCCAGTTCCCCGCCTTGGCCTCGTCCACGCCGTAAGTAGCCCTGTCCCTGTCGGCGGCCGCCATCTTGAGGGTGGGGTTGTTATCGACGGCGGCGGCGATGCTGTCCTTGAGGGACAGCTCCTGGGGCGCCGCGAGGGCCGCCGGCGCGTTCAGCAGCAGCGAGGCGGCCAGCAGCAGGGCCGCGGGTTTGTTCATGTAGCGGGATGGCATATCCATTCCTCCCTGTTATCCTGATGTAATATGGAACCTTCCGATACAGAGCAATTCTAGTAAAATAGTTTTAGTTTTTCTTTAGAGGGGGGGTGGAAAATAGCGGCGGGCATAAAAAAAGACACCTGTATAGGTGCCTATCCCATCCTCTACTTCACCGGCAGCGTCACGATAATCCTCGTGCCCGCGCCCACCGCGCTCTCGGCCCGGATCTTTCCCCCGTGACTCTCCACGATCCAGCGGGCGATCGCCAGACCGAGCCCCGCACCGCTCTCCCCGCGCGGCCGGGCCCGGTCGCCGCGGAAAAAGCGGTCGAAAATCCGCGGCAAATCCGCGGCCTGGATGCCGGCGCCGGTGTCGGCGACCGTCAGCACCGCCTGGCCCGCCTGCCGCCGGCAGGTCACCGTCACCCGGCCGCCGGACGGCGTGAACTTCACCGCATTGTCGAGCAGAATGACCAGCAGCTGCTGCAGCCGTTCCCGGTCGGCGCGCAGCGTAATGTCGTCGCCGTCCGCCGTCAGCGCCACCCCCTTCTGCCCGGCCAGCGGCCGGAACTGCTCGGCGGCGGCGGCGACAAGCCCGCCCAGGCGCACCTCCTCGGCGACCAGCTCCGGCTGGCCGGCGTCCGCCCTGGCCAGCGTCAGCAGCGTCGCCACCAGCCTGCTCATGCGGGTGGCCTCGCGCACGACGTTCGAGATGCGGACGCTCTCCTCCTCGACGGTGCGGTCCGGGTAGCGGAGCAGCAGCTCGGCGTTGGCCTTCACCACCGCCAGCGGCGTCCGCAGCTCGTGGGACGCGTCGGCCACGAACTGCTGCTGCTTCTCCCACGCCGATTTCACCGGCACCAGCGCCCGCCGGGCCAGGAAATAGCCGGCCACCGCCGCCGCCAGCAGCCCGGCCGCCGTCGCCGCAAGGATAATCATCAGCAGCCGCCGCAGCATCGCCGTCTCCGAATCGACGATCGCCACCGTCACCACATCCTTCACCGTGAACGACCCCTCGGGGCGGACGAGGGCCGTCTCGCCCTCCTGGTAAGGCACCGAACGGCTGCGGTAAACGTGGCCGCCGGCCCGCTGCATCTGAGGTTTCCCCGCCCTGGCTTCCGCCGCCACCGCCTTCACCGCGTCGGCGTTTTCCAGCGGATAAAAATTGGCCACCCGGCCATCCGTGTCGCGCACAAACAGAAAAACCCGCGGATCGAAAGCCGCCGGGCGGCTGAAAACCATGGCGGGGCGCCCGCCGGCGACGCGGAAAGCGGCGAGCCTGGCGTCCATCGCGTCATCCACCTCGTCGAACAGCTGATAGGCGACAAAGCCGTACAGCGAACCGCCGAACCACACCAGGATAAGGAAAAAGACCAAAGCGTTGAGAATGGTAAGTTTGCGGAGCGTTTTCTGGAACATATCATTTTTCCTTCAGCATGAAGCCCGCCCCGCGCACCGTCTGGATAAGGGCGTCGCGGCCGTGCGGGGCGAGCTTTTTGCGCAGATAGTGGATATAGAGATCGACGATGCCGTGGCTGGTATCAGACTGAAACCCCCACACGCGGTCGAAAATCTGCTCGCGGGTGAGGATCTGCTCGCGATTGAGAAGCAGAAACTCCAGCAGCTCGTATTCCTTCACCGTCAGGTGGAGCGCGGTGCCGTCCACGAACGCGTCCTTCGCCTTCGGGCTGGCGGCGATGCCGCCGTAGCGGAGCTCGCCGTCCATTCCCACCGGCCCGCCGCGGCGCAGCAGCGCCTTGACCCGTGCCAACAGCTCGGGCACGGCGAACGGCTTCACGAGGTAATCGTCCGCCCCCGAATCGAGCCCCGCCACCTTGTCGGCCACGCTGTCCCGGGCGGTCAGCAGCATAATCGGCGTCCGGCTGCCCTCCAGCCGCAGCCGCCGCACGATCTCCAGCCCGCCCGTTCCCGGCAGCATCACATCGAGGATGAGCAGGTCGTATACTCCCTGCCGGGCCTGATAAAGGCCCTCGTCGCCGCCGGCCGCCTCATCCACCGCGTAGTCGTCCTCAAGCAGCACAGCCACGATCGCCTCCCGCAGGGGGGCGTCATCTTCCACCACGAGGATTCGCATCAGCACACCTCCGCCGTTCCTAACCATAAGGTGGCACTCGCGGGCCGCTCTTATACCCTTGCCCGTTCGGCCGCCTGGCGGACAAACGAAAAAAGAGTATCGCTGCGATACCCTTGGCGGTCGATTATGTCGTTGTTGCCGGCGACTCAGGCTACAGGCACAGCCACTTGTACAGGTAATACGTGAGAGCGCTCGTCGCGCCGCTGGCCGGGATGGTCAGCAGCCAGGCGAACACCATCTGGCGGGCCGTCGTCCAGCGCACCGCCGTCACCCGTTTGGCCGAACCCACGCCCATGATCGACCCCGATACCACGTGGGTCGTACTGACCGGCAGGTGGAGGAAGGTGGCGCCGAAAATGACCAGCGCCGAATTGAGGTCGGCGGCGAAGCCGTTGATCGGCTCCATGCGGAAAATGCGCGTGCCCATCGTCTTGATGATCTTCCAGCCGCCGGCGGCCGTGCCAAGGCCCATCGAGAGCGCGCAGGCCAGTTTGACCCACATCGGCACCTCCAGCGACTCGATCTGACCGGCCGACAGCAGGGCGAGGGTTATGATGCCCATTGCCTTCTGGGCGTCGTTCGAGCCGTGGGAAAAAGCCATCAGGCTGGCCGACACCAACTGCATCCGCTTGAAGCCGGTGTTGAGGACCCCCGGACCCAACCGGCCGAAAATCCACAGCATCAGGATCATCACGAAATAGCCGGTAATAAGGGCGATGACGGGCGACAGCACCAGGGACAGAACGATCTTCTCGATGCCGCCCAGTTTGAGGACATCGAAACCGCGGCCGGCGATGACCGCGCCCATGATGCCGCCGACCAGGGCGTGCGACGAACTCGACGGGATGCCCAGCAGCCAGGTCAGCAGGTTCCAGAAAATAGCCCCGACGAGCGCGGCGATGATCACCGGCTGATCGACAAGCTGGGCCGACTTGACGATATCGCCGCCGATGGTCTTGGCGACTCCGGTGCTCATCAAAGCGCCGAGAAAATTGAGCCCCGCGGCCATCATCACGGCGTGCTGCGGGGCCAGCGCCCGCGTCGACACCGAAGTGGCGATGGCGTTGGCGGTATCGTGGAAGCCGTTGATGTAGTCGAAGGCCAGGGCGAAGATTACGACGGCGTATACCAGCCATAAATCAGGCATATTTTAGCACTACCCTCTTCAGCAGTTGAGTGATGTCTTCGCAGACATCGAGAGTATCTTCGAGGCTGGTAAGGACTTCCTTCCACTTGATGATCTCGATCGGGTCGCAGCCCTCGCGGAAAAGCTTGGCCATCTCCCGGCGGTAGAGGACGTCCCCCTCCGACTCGAGGGCCACAATCCGGTTGCAGCGGGCTTCGAGCTTAAGGTGCTGCTTCTTCAGCTCGCTGAGGTAATTGATGCATTTGACGACCTGCCCGATGCTGGCGTGGACGAGGGACACCAGTTCGCGGACCTCGGGCGAGGCGCTGCCGACGTTGTACATGTGCAGCTTGTCGACGATGCCCTTCATCGCGTCCACCAGGTCGTCCAGTTTTTGGGCCAGAGCGAAGATATCCTCGCGGTCGAAGGGGGTTATGAAGGTCTTGTGCAGCTTCTTGAGAATCTTTTCCCCCAACTCGTCGGCCTCGACCTCGAGCCTTTCCACCTCGGTCAGGATCTCGCCTACCCGGTCCTGCTCCTCGAAGGCTGTCACCATCAACTCGCTCGCCTGCTTGGCGATCGCGGCGTGGTCGGCCAAAAACTCGAAAAATTTTTCTTCCTTGGGCTTAAGGCGAAAGGGCACGGTCGTTCCCTCCCCAATCTACACTATTTCATTTCGATTATAGCATATCCGTGTATACATTATAAGAGTGCGGCCGGAAGGCGGAATAATCGGAAAAATTCCGGCATTAGGTCGGTATTCGCCCAATTTTGCCGCCGCGGTTTATCCTGGCAAAAAAGGATATCCATGCCAGGCGGAGAAGTAAAATACTTTAAACACCAGCCGCGCCGATTGTAAAATGCACCCCGGTCCCGGCCCGGTGTACCCGCCTGTTCGGCAAATTGTCCCCGGCAATTTCCCGGCGCAAAGACACCGCGCGGTTGTTTTTGCGCTGCTTCGTTTGGTACAGGCTTGCCGGGCTTTCCGGGCGGAAATAATAAAGCGTGGGCAGGCGTGGCTGCGTCCGCCCGGTCCGTCAAACGGACCGGCGGGCAAAGAATGATGTGGGGGTTTTAAAATGGCAAGCGTATCCGACCGGCTAAGCAACCTGCCGCTGGGGAAATTCCACTGGCGGCTGCTCCTTCTCACCATGCTCGGCTGGGCGTTCGACTCGATGGACACCGGCATCGTCGCCTTCGTACTAGCGAGAATGATTGAAACCTGGAACCTCACCTCGGCCCAGATCGGTTACGTCGGCAGCATCGGCCTGGTGGGCATGGCCTGCGGGGCCGCACTCTCCGGCTGGCTGGCCGACATGATGGGCCGCAAAAAACTGTTCGCCGCCACCCTCCTGGTCTACAGCGCCGCTACCGGCCTGTGCGGCCTTTCCTGGAGCTACGAATCGCTGCTCTTTTTCCGGTTTCTCGTCGGCTTCGGCGTCGGCGGCCAGCTGCCGGTCGCCGTCACCCTCATGAGCGAATATTCCCCGGCCCGTCACCGCGGCCGCATGATCGTGCTGCTGGAAAGCGCCTGGGCGATCGGCTGGCTGGCCGCCGCCGTCATCGCCTACTATATCATTCCCCTGTACGGTTGGCAGATAGCCTTCTTTATCGGTTCCCTGCCGGCGGTGCTGGTCTTCTTCCTGTGGCGGCTGGTCCCCGAATCGGTGCTCTACCTCGTCGACAAAGGCCGCTACGACGAAGCGCACCAACAGGTCGCCGCCATCGAACGCGAACTCGGCGTACCGGTGGGCGACCCGCCCAGCGCCGCCGAAATCGCCGCCCCCAAGGCCAAATTCGCCTTCGCCGAGCTGTGGCGCGGCCAGTACCTGCGGCGCACGATCTGCCTGTGGATACTGTGGTTCGGCATCGTCTTCTCCTACTACGGCATCTTCACCTGGCTGCCGTCCCTGCTCGTCAAGAGCGGCCACACCCTCATCCGCTCGTTCGAATTCGTCCTGTGGATGACCCTTGCCCAGATCCCCGGCTACTTCGCCGCCGCCTACCTCGTCGACCGCATCGGCCGCAAAATCACCATGGCCGCCTTCCTCGCCGCCTGCGCCGTATGCGCCTACTTCTTCGGCGGCGCCAAAACCGGCGCCGAACTCCTCCTCTACGGCTGCCTGATGTCCTTCTTCAACCTCGGCGCCTGGGGCGTCCTCTATACCTACTCGCCCGAACTCTATCCCACCCACGCCCGCGCCAGCGGCGTCGGCTTCGCGGCCGCCTTCGGGCGCGTCGGCGGCATCTTCGCACCCAGCGTCGTCGGCTGGGTGATGACCGGCCCGGACAAATTCGCCCTCGTCTTTACCGTCTTTACCGGCGTGCTGCTCGTCACCGCCCTCAACGTTGCCGTCCTCGGCGAAGAGACGATGCGCAAATCGCTCGACGAACTCAACCGCTGAAAATCGTCATTACCGCAGGGAAGCAAGGTGACCGCCCTGGACAGGGAAACCCGACTTGTCGTGATAAAAGGCGCCGGCGACCTAGCGTCAGGCGTCGCCCACCGCCTCTTCCGCAGCGGCTTCGCCGTCATAATGACCGAACTGCCTGAGCCCACCGTCATCCGCCGGCCGGTCGCCTACGCCGCCGCCGTCTTCGACGGCCGCACGACCGTCGAAGGCGTCGCCGCCGTCCTGACCGAACCCGCCGCCGCCGCCGCCGTCGCCGCCCGGGGGCTCATCGCCGTAGTCGTCGACCCCGCCGCCGCGGTCGTCGGCCTGCACAGGCCATGGGCCGTCGTCGACGCCATCGTCGCCAAACGCAACACCGGCACTACCCTCCGCGACGCCCCCGTCGTCGTCGCCCTCGGACCGGGCTTCGCCGCCGGCCGCGACGTCCGCTACGTCGTCGAAACGGCCCGCGGCCACTACCTCGGCCGGGTGATCGAAACAGGCGAAGCCCTGCCCGACACCGGCGTGCCCGGCATCATCGGCGGCTACGGCGCCGAGCGGCTGCTGCGCTCCCCCGCCGCCGGCGTCTTCGCCGCGGCGCGGGCCATCGGCGACCGCCTGGCTCCCGGCGAAATCGTCGGCCACGTAGCCGGCCAGCCCGTCAGCGCCCGCGTCGGCGGCGTCCTGCGCGGCCTCATCCACGACGGCCTCACCGTCGCCGCCGGCCGGAAAATCGGCGACATCGACCCGCGCGGCGAGCGCGAATACTGCTTCACCATCTCCGACAAAGCCCGGGCGATCGGCGGCGGCGTTCTCGAAGCGCTGCTCGCCGCCCGCGCCGGCAACTGAAAAGAGGGGAGGGGCCGCCATGGACAAGGACCTTGCCTTGCTGCTCGACGCCGCCGGCCGCGGCGAAACCGTCCAAACCGCCACCGTCGTCGCCGCGCCCCCGGGGCTTGACGCCGCCGTGGGCCGCATCCTCCTCCTGTACGCCGACGGCCGCACCGCCGGCGACCTGGGCGACGCCGCCCTGGCCGCGCAGATCGCCGCCGACCTCGAATACGCCCGCTGGCCGGGGCCCTGCCTGCGGACCGTCCGACACCAAGACGGCGAATACCGGCTGTTCTGGGACGCCCTCGGCCACGACACCTTCCGCACCGTCATCCTCGGCGGCGGCCACATCAGCGTGCCGCTGACCGCCGTCCTCACCCTCGCCGGCCACGCCGTCACCGTTGTCGACGACCGTCCCGATTTCGCCGCCAGCCGCCGCTTTCCCCCCAGCACCGGCGTCGTCTGCTCCGCCTTCCGGACCTTCCTCGCCGGCCTGTCCGCCGACGCCGCCACCGCCGTCGTCATCGTCACCCGCGGCCACCGCCACGATCTCGAATGCCTGCGGGCCGTCCTCGGCCAGCCGGCCGGCTACCTCGGCATGATCGGCAGCCGGCGCAAGGTCGCGGCCGTCTTCGCCCTCCTCCGCGACGAAGGGGCTGATCCGGACCTGCTTGCCAGAGTGCGGGCGCCCATCGGCCTCGATATCGGCGCGGAAACTCCGGCCGAGATCGCCGTCAGCATCGCCGCCGAGATAATCGCCGCCTTCCGGGGCGGAGACGGCGGGCCGCTGAACAAAAGGAGGGACGGCCGTGGATAAAGGGCTGTTGCGCGTGATCGGCGAGCTTGCCGGCAGGGGAGAGGCGATTGCCCTCGTAACCGTCATCGCCACCCGCGGCTCCACGCCCCGCAAAGCGGGCGCGGCCATGGCCGTCGACCGGACCGGCCGCATCTGGGGCACCATCGGCGGCGGCTGCGGCGAGGACGAGGCCAAACGGCGGGCGCTCATCGCCCTCGACGACGGGAAATCCTGCCGCCGTGAAATCCGCCTCGACAACGCCGTGGCCGCCGACGAAGGCATGGCCTGCGGCGGCGTCATGGAAATCTTCATCCGCGTCTTCTGACGTTACCGGCCGCCCCCCGGAAAGGGGACGGCCGGTTTGCGCCCGGACGACAATACCAATTTCTGCCGCCGCGGCGGGAATTGGCTATATACAGGGGGCCCTTTTTCGGCTAAGCTGTTGAAAAAAGCTCGCTCACGGAGGTGCGGCATGAAAACCATCGGCATGATCGGCGGCCTCAGCTGGGAATCGTCGATCGAATACTACCGGATCGTCAACGAGGAAATCAAGCAACGGCTGGGCGGGCTCAACTCCTGCCAGTGCCTCATGTACTCCGTCAACTTCGCCGAAGTCGCCGCCCTGCAGCATCAGGGCGAATGGGACAAACTCGCCGGGCTGATGGCCGACGCCGCCAAGCGGCTCGAGCGGGGCGGAGCGGAGCTGCTCCTCATCTGCGCCAACACCATGCACAAAGTGGCCGACGACATCGCCGCCCAGGTCGGCATCCCCCTCGTCCACATCGCCGACGCCGCGGCCGAAGCCGTCAAAGCGCGGCAGCTCGGTAAAGTCGGCCTGCTCGGCACCCGCTTCACCATGGAAGGCGACTTCTACCGCACCCGCATCAAAGAAAAGCACGGCATCGACGTCATCATCCCCGACGCCGCCGACCGCGAAGCCGTCCACAACATCATCTACCAGGAACTCGTGCTGGGGGTGATGAACCCGGCGTCCCGCCGGCGCGTCCTGGAAACGATCGGCCGTTTGGCAGCAGCCGGCGCCCAGGGCGTCATCCTCGGCTGCACCGAAATACCCCTGCTCGTCACCCAGCAGGACACTCCCCTGCCGCTGTTCGACACCACCGGCCTCCACGCCCGGCGGGCGGTCGAACTTGCCCTCGCCTGATACCATCCGGCAAAATCCGCCGTTTATTTCGGTTGCCGCACAGGGACAGAATAATATATAATATAAACAAGCATAATATACCAATTGCTATGGTAGAGTCTGTCAATGACAGGCTTTTTCTATTCATTACCAAAGAAGGAGGAGGGAAGGCATGAATAAAGGAACGTCTTTCTGGCCGGAGAGCCGGACCGCGGACGTTGACCGCCGGATTGTCGTCCGCGGCTTTGCCGACCGGGGCAGCCTCTACGACGACCGCGACGACATCGTCGTCCTGACCGACGGCTGGGTGCCGGGCCAGGTGGCGGCCGTGCTGCGCGGCGGCATCAACGCCGGCGCCGTCCTCGACGTGCTCGACTGCGCCGGCGTCACCCAGCTCAAAGTCCTGCATCTTGAAGAGAAGCTGCCGCAGCTTGAGGATATTTTCCTCTCCTCAGTCGTCGCCCGCGCCCACGACATGTTCGACAGCGTCAGCATCAACTGGCGCCGCGAGGCCACGGTGTTCGACCTCATCAAGGCCGTCGGCGGCGACTTCAGCATGCTGTGCTTCGGCGCGCCCCTGGCCGATTCCGAGATCGCGCCCTTCTACAACGCCATCAAAGAAGTCTATCAGGGGAGCGTGACCATCGTCCGCGGCCCCGTGCGCGACCTCGAATTCGCCGCCAGCGACGAAATCTACCGCTGGGTGCGCGAGCGCACCTTCGAAGCGGGCGACTTCTCCATCCCGGCCCTGATGCGCGGCGGCAAGCGCAGCCGGGACCAAAAGGTGGCGATTATCCTGCCCAGCCTCAACGAAGAGCGCACCGTCGGCCAGGTGATCGAAACCGCCCTCGAGGTCAAAACCGCCGGGCTGGCCGACGAAGTCATCCTCATCGACTCCGCCTCCACCGACAACACCGTGGCGATCGCCAAATCCTACGGCATCCCCGTCTTCCTCCACCCCGAAATCGCCCCCGAGCTCGGCAGCCACCGCGGCAAAGGCGAGGCGATGTTCAAAAGCGCCTTCGTCACCGACGCCGACATCCTCGCCTGGGTCGACACCGACATTGAAAACATCACCCCGCGCTTCTTCTACGGGCTGCTCGGCCCCATCCTCACAAACCCCGACATCCGCTTCGTCAAAGGCTATTTCACGCGGCCGGTGCGGGTCGAGGCATCCGGCCTCGAACTCGGCGGCGGCCGCGTCACGGAAATCCTCGCCCGTCCGTGGTTCAACACCTATATGCCGCCGCTGTCCGGCTACATCCAGCCGCTCGCCGGCACGGTCGCCATCTGCCGCGAGGACATGCTGAAAATGCGCATCCCCGCCAACTACGGCGTCGAAGTCGCCATGCTCATCCAGGCGGTCGCCGGCTTCGGCCTGTGGTCCACCTGCCAGGTCAACCTCGGCGAAGTCATCCACCGCTCCAAGGATGTAGCCGGCCTCAGCGAAATGTCCTTCCAGATCCTCCAGGTGCTGAGCGAATTTGCGGGCGGCGCCAGCCGCGAAAACCGTCTCCGGAGGGTATACTCGGCCCAGGGCCATTTCGAGATCGGCATCAAACGGTTCGCCACTGTCTGGCGCGAGTATCAAAAATAAGCGGCGGAGGTATTGACAGTCTCTTTGGTCGCGTGATATCATAAGGGCAATTTAATACTCTTACTCTTATCGAGAGTGGTCGAGGGACTGGCCCGATGACACCACGGCAACCGGCGCTGCGGCGCAAGGTGCCAATTCCAGCAGGCACATTGCCTGGCAGATGAGAGGGAAGGTTGCGCTTCGGCCGTCTAACTCCTTTCCTCGCGAAGGGAGTTTTTTGTTTTCCCCTCATCGCCCACTTTTTGCAGCATCGGAGGCCTCAAGATGAACACAGACTACCCGCGGACCTTTTTCCCCGGCGTGCAACACCGCCCCTACATGAAATTCATCACCGTGACCGCGCCCGACCGGCCGCTGGCACTCCTGCGCGGCGGCAGCCTGTCCGAAGTCACGGTCGCCTACGAAACCTACGGCGCCCTCGCCCCCGCGAAGGACAACGTCATCCTCGTCTGCCATGCCCTCACCGGCGACAGCCATTGCGCCGCCCATAACGGCAACGACGAGGAAGGCTGGTGGGACCTCCTCGTCGGCCCCGGCCGACCCATCGACACCGACCGTTTCTTCGTCGTCTGCGCCAATGTCCTCGGCGGCTGCCAGGGCACCACCGGCCCCGCCTCGCCCGACCCGGCCACCGGCCGCCCCTACGGCGCCTCCTTCCCCGAAGTAACCATCCGCGACATGGTTCACGTCGAGAAATTGCTCCTCGAAGCCCTGGGCATCAATCACCTCGCCCTCGTCATCGGCGGCTCGATGGGCGGCGCCCAGGCGCTCGAATGGGCCGTCACCTACCCCGGCTTCGCCGCCGCCGTCGCCGCCCTCGCCGCCCCCGGCTACGCCTCCGCCCAGGCCATCGCCTATAACCGCGTCGGCCGCCAGTCGGTGATGCTCGACCCCGGCTGGCAAGGCGGCGACTACTACGGCGGTCCCGGCCCCGTCAACGGCCTGGCCCTTGCCCGCGCCGTCGGCATGATAACCTACCAGAGCGAGCCCTCCATGGCCGCCAAATTCGCCCGCAAGACCCGCAACGGCCAGTTCGAGGTCGAGAACTACCTCGACTATCAGGGCCAATGCCTCGTGCAGCGCTTCGACGCCAACTCCTATCTCTGCCTGCTCCGGGCCCTCGACCTCCACGACCTCGGGACGGGTTACGCCTCCTACCGCGCTGCCCTGGCCCGCATCGAAGCCAGGGTGCTGGTCGCCGGCGTCACCTCCGACATCCTCTATCCCGCCTACCAGCAGACCGAACTCGTCAGCATCCTCAAAAGCCTCGGCGTCGCGGCCGAATACGCCGAAGTCGACAGCCCCCACGGCCACGACGGCTTCCTCATCGACTTCGACCTCCTCAAACCCATCCTCAACGAATTCATCGGCACCGTCCTGCCGGCGCGGCTGCCCTGGCTGGCGTCCATCTTCCGCGCCCCGCGCCTCGCCTATTCCGGCGCCCGCCTCGTCGCCGCGAACTACCCCTGACAATCGCGGCAAAGCACTGTATAGCCTACAAATAAGGAGGAACGACAAATGACCCTGCCAACCGATCTCCGTTTCGACACCCTCGCCGTCCACGCCGGCCAGGAGCCCGACCCCGCCACCGGCTCGCGGGCCGTGCCCATCTATCAGACCACCGCCTACAACTTCCGCGACAGCGCCCACGCCGCCAGCCTCTTCGCCCTTCAGGAAAGCGGCAACATCTACACGCGGATCATGAACCCGACCACCGACGTCCTCGAAAAACGCCTCGCCGCCCTCGAAGGCGGGGTGGGGGCGCTGGCCTTCGCCTCCGGCCACGCCGCCATCAGCGCCGCCATCCTCAATATAGCCCAGGCCGGCGACGAAATCGTCAGCTCGTCCACCCTCTACGGCGGCACCTACAACATGTTCGCCTACACCCTGCCGCGGCTCGGCGTCAAAGTCGCCTTCGTCGACCCGCGCGACCCCGCCAATTTCGCCCGGGCCATCACGCCAAAAACCAAGGCAATCTATGCCGAAACCATTGGCAACCCCAAGATCGACGTCCTCGACCTCGAAGCCGTCGCCGCCGTCGCCCATGCCAACGGCCTGCCCCTCATCATCGACAGCACCTTCACCAGCCCCTACCTTTGCCGGCCGATCGACTTCGGCGCCGACATCGTCGTCCACTCGGCCACCAAATTCATCGGCGGCCACGGCACCTCGATGGGCGGCCTGGTCGTCGACGGCGGCAAATTCGACTGGGGCGGCGGCAAGCACCCCCTTCTCAGCGATCCCGACCCCAGCTACCACGACCTGCGCTACGCCGAAGCCCTCGGCCCGCAGGCCTTCATCACCCGCCTCCGCACCCAGGTCCTCCGCGATCTCGGCGCCTGCCTCAGCCCCTTCAACAGCTTCCTCCTCCTCCAGGGACTGGAAACGCTCCATCTCCGCATGCGGCGCCACAGCGACAACGCCCTGGCCGTCGCCGAACACCTCGCCGCCCACGCGAAGGTGGCGTGGGTGAGCTACCCCGGCCTCAAGGACCACCCCGACCACGCCAAAGCCGCGAAATACCTGCCCAAAGGCGCGGGAGCCATCCTCACCTTCGGCATCAGGGGCGGCCTCGAAGCGGGACGGAAATTCATTGACGCCCTCAAACTCTTCTCCCTCCTCGCCAACGTCGGCGACGCCAAATCGCTCGTCATCCACCCCGCCAGCACCACCCACTCCCAGCTTACCAGCGAACAGCGGGCCGCCGCCGGCGTGCCGGACGACATGGTGCGCCTGTCGATGGGCCTCGAAGACCCGGCCGACCTGATCGCCGACCTCGACCAAGCTCTGGCATAGCAAAATCCCCCGCCAACCGGCGGGGGATTTTTTTGTCGGCCGGTGAGAAGCGCCCATCTGCGGCGTACCCGCAAGGGGCAGGCCGCCGTTCTAAGGTGCTGAAGCACCAAGAACGGCGCACTTGCTCCTCGGCTGCCATCCTCAGCGTACGTACGTGTACGCTTCCGGTGTCAGCCTCCGGTGCGCCTTGCATCTGGGGCTTTCTGAACGGCCGCGGCAAACCAAAGAAGAACAGGCGGGGGAGGAGAGGAGGGGAGAGGGGCTATAAAGGAAAATATTGCTATTGCGGCGAAATCGGGAAACAATATCTCCCGAGGAGATGAGCACATGAGCGACGCGTGGCAAGAATTCCTCCAGGCCGTGCAGACGGCCACCAAAGGGGTGCCGTATCCCTTCTACCGCGGCTGCCCCAGCGCCTGCCACACCTTGCTGCCCAGCCTGTTCCGCGTCCGGCGCAAACGCTTCACCGAATGCAACGTCTTCTTCGACTTCTTCGCTTTCGCCAAACCGCTCGTCAACACTCAATCGTTAAAACCGATCGAAACCCTCTTCGAAATGCGCCACGCCGGCATCCCCACCCGCCTGCTCGACTGGACGACCACCTTCGCCGTCGCCCTCTACTTCGCCGTCAGCGGCAAACCCGACGAACCCTGCATCTGGGTGCTCGAGCCCGACAACCTCAATCACAAGGCCACCGGCCACGGCCTCCTAGTGCAGTCCGACGCCGTCGACTACGACCACGAGCACGAAACGGTGCGCTACCTCGGCAAGAAGCCCCAGCACCCGCTGGCCATCTTCCCCACCATGCAGAATTCCCGCATCTTCGCCCAGAAAGGCCACTTCACCATCCACGGCGCCATCGAAAAGCCCATCGAGGAAATCTGCCCCGACTGCGTCACCAAAATACCCCTGCCGTCCGCCGCTCTCGCCGAAGCCCGCGCTTTCCTGCACCTCGCCGGCCTGAACGAATACAGCGTCTTTCCCGATATCGACGGCCTCGCCAGGTACCTCACCAAGGAACACGGCCTCGACCGCCGCAAGCGGATCGCGACCAACAAGGCGGCCAAAACTCGTCAGGGCCCGTCCGCCCCGACATAAGCAAAGCGCGGCTGCCGCCCGCCGCCGGCCGCCACCGTCTCCAGGAACATCGCCCGCGGCCTCACCCACAGGCCGCGCTCGCCGTACAGCGCCTGGTATACCACCAACTGCTCCAGCGTCTCGCTGTGGGTCGCCTCGCCGACCACCCGGTACAGGTTGCCCTTGTAATGGCGGTACACCCCGGGAAGGACACGGCCGTCCGCTTCCGTCATATTCTCTACGCCTCCCAGCTGAAAATCCTGTTTATAAGTTTTCCCGCCGTCCCAGCCAAATCCTTTTATCAGGCAACCGAAAGAAAACCCGCCGTGCATACGGCGGGTTTGTTGAACTCACGGCCCGCCGTGGAAGACCGGCGGATGCCGCGAAACGGAGGCTTTGTCAGGCGTCGTCCCGGGCCGACAGGGGCCGCAGGCCGAGGCCCCGGGCGGCGGCGATATCGTGGGCGGCACCGCGGCCGGCGGTCGTGAGGTAATTGCCGATCAGCATCGCATTGACACCGGCCATAAGCCCGAGCGGCGCAAGGTCGCCGAGCGCCTGCTCCCGGCCGCCGGCGTAGCGGATCGCCTTGGTCGGCATTATCAGACGGAAGAGAGCCAGCGTCTGGAAGATCTCCAGCGGCGCCAGCGGCGGCTGGTCCGCCAGCGCCGTGCCCGCTATGGGGGTCAGGATATTGACAGGCACCGAATCGACGTCCAGCTCCCGGAGGGTAAAGGCCAGCTCCACGCGCTGCTGCCAGCTCTCGCCCATGGCGATGATGCCGCCCGAGCAAACCTCCAGGCCGGCCGCCTTGGCCCGCTTCACCGTATCCACCCGTCCCTGCCACGAATGAGTCGTGCAGATTTCCGGGTAATAGCTTTCCGCCGTCTCCAGATTGTGATGGTAACGGGTAACGCCGGCCGCCTTCAGCGCGGCGAAATGCTCCTCGTCCAGCACCCCCAGCGAGCAGCAGGGGATAACCCCCGTCTCCCGCCGGATGCGTTCGATCGCCGCCAGCACGCGCGGGAAATCGTCGCTGCCCAGCATGCCCGCCCCCGCAGTCACGATCGAAAAGCGCCGCGCCCCGTCGGCCTCGGCCGTTTTCGCCGCCGCCAAAAGCGCCTCTTCGTCCAGCAGGGGATATGTAGCGATCGCCGCCCGGCTGTGGACCGACTGGGCGCAGTATTTGCAATCCTCCGGGCAGTTGCCGGAGCGGGCATTGACGATCTCGCACGTATCGACGGCGTCGCCGCAGAACTCGGCCCGGACCTTGTTGGCCACCGCCATCAGCAGGGGCACGTCGGCCCGATCGATCTCCGTGAGGGCCAGCGCCTCCGCGAAACCGATGCTTTCGCCCGCCAACACCTTCGCACCCAGGTCGGTAATCAACTCGAAACCCATGATCGTCGTCTCCTTGTTAACGAAACTTTTAAATATGGTTGACAATATCCGCGCAATAAATGTTAACCAGCAAACAGTATGAGGTTAACCGAATTCATTATACTACGCCCACGCCGGCTTGTAAATGCCGGCCGGCAAAAAATCCCGTCCGCCGGGAAAACCGCAGGCCGCGGTCAGGACCGCGGCCGCGCTACGGAGAAATTATTTCGATTTGTCCTTGCTCTTTTTCGACGGCGACGAAGGGCACAATTCGGCGGCGAAGTCGGAGAAAGCCTCGGAGCAGCCTTTGCTGGTGCTGCAATCGCAGCAGCCGGATTTGCGGAAATCGGCCATACGCTCACCTCCTCGGCGATATTTTGCCCGCCGCGTAGCGCCGTGATAAGTGGCAATTTCAGCCGCCACGATGGCAAACAAAGGGAGCCGCCCGGCGACTCCCAAGTTTCTCAATATCATCCTAAATCCTGAACCTGCGCAGTGCGGCCTGCAAATCCTGGGCAAGCCGGGCCAAGCTCTGGCTGGAGGCGGCGATCTGCTCCATCGTCGCCGATTGCTCCTCGGTGGACGCCGACACCGACTGCGTTTCGGCGGCCGTTTCCTTGCTCACATCGTCGATGGCCTTCATCGCCGTTACGATCTGCTGGCTGCCGGCCGCCATCTGCCCGATGGCCTGCGCCATATCCTTCGCCTGGCCGGAAACCTGGTTTACGAGGGTGAGGATCTGCTCGAACGCCTGCCCGGCGTTGTTTACAACTCCACTGCCGACCTTGACCTCATGCGTACCCTGGTTCATCGCCGCGACCGCCCTGTCGGTGTCCGCCTGGATGGCGCCGATAATTTCGCCGATCTGCTTGGAGGCATCCTGCGACTGTTCGGCGAGCTTGCGCACCTCCTCGGCCACCACCGCAAAGCCGCGGCCGGCCTCTCCGGCCCGCGCCGATTCGATGGCGGCGTTGAGGGCGAGGAGATTCGTCTGGCCGGCGATACCGGAAATAGTGTCAACTATCTGGCCGATCTCCTTGGACCGTTCTCCCAGAGTCAGCACGATCTCGGCCGAATCGGCGACCGTCTTCTCGATGTTGGCGATCTGCTTGACCGCCGAGGATATCTGCTCCGTGCCCCGGTTGGCGGCTTCGGCGGCCTGCGCCGAAGTGGCGGCCACAATTCCGGCGTTGGCGGTCACCTGCTCGACGGTTGCCGACATCTGCGTGACGGCTGCCGCGCTTTCCTCCACCGCCCGCAGTTGGGTCGCCGACCCCTGGGCCACGCCGGTAATCGACTGGGCTACCTGGGTAGCAGTCACCGCCGCCTGGTCGGCGCTGGCATTGAGCTGTTCGCTCGCCGCGGCCAGTTGCTCGGCCGAATCGGCCACCTGTCTTATCAGGCTGCGCAGGTTGCCGGTCATCGTATTCAGGGAGCTGGCCACCTGGCCGGCCTCGTCGCGGGAATCGGCGGCAATCGTCCTGCCCGTCAGGTTGCCGGCGGCCACCTCGGTCACGGCGGCAGCCATCTGTTTGAGCGGCCGGGAGATCATACGGGCGATGGTCAGGCCGAGGACGATAACGGTCAGCAGCGCTGCCAGCCCGATGGCGGTCAGCGTCATACTGGCCACCGTCACGCCCCGGGAACTTTGCTCCAATGCGGCGTTGGCGTTATCGTTGAACTCCTGGGCGATGAAGCCCAATTGTTTGTTGATGCCGTCAAGAACGGGGATGGATTGGTAAGTATAAATGAGGATCGCCTCGTTCACCTTGGCCTCGGCCACCAGCTTCAGCACCTGGTCGCGGTTGTTGCGGTAGCTCTTCAGCATAGTTTTGAGCAGCTCCAGGTTGCGGCGCTGGTCTTCGCTGAGGTTGGTCTTGTCCAGTTCCAGCAGGTAAAGGTCGACCTTCTCGCCGCGTTCTTTCATGTCGACCAGCAAGGTTTTCCGTCGGTCGGCGTCTTTGATCAGCAGATATTCCAGTACGAACGCCTGGGCGGACTTGAGTTCGATCTGCGCCTCGTCGATCAGCTTCACCGTCCGCAGCTCGTTCTTGTTCAAGTCCTGCATGACACTGTCGGTCTTGGCGAGGAAATAATAGCCGGTGACGGCGATCGCCGCCACGAAAAAAGCGGCGATGAACACGAGCACAGACAACTTGCTGGCGATCGAAAGATTCCTGAAGAATTGCAAGAGCGTTCAACTCCTTAGAAGTAGTCGTGACAGCATGGAAATATCATAATATTTAAATGTTTTGTTCTTCGACAAATTTCGCGGAAATCCTTTCCATTTGGCGACCGAAAATAATGCTGACGGCTGCCGTCCAAAAAATGCCGCGCATTTCGCCTCCTTTTTTACAGACACTATGTATAACGACTTTCCAAAGGAGGCATTCGCCGTGAAAAATCACGCCGGTAGACACAAAGGTTACCGTCACCGCAGCCTGAAGAATAAATACCGGCGCCTCGCCGCCGCCGTGGCCGGAGCCTTCGTACTGTCCGCCGCAGGGCTGCCGGGCCTCCCGCCGGCCGTGGCCCACGCCGCCGCGCCGCCGACCAACGACCCCAAACCCAGTGCTCCGGCCGCCGAACTCAAAACCCCCGACCAGGCCAAGTCGATGCGCGGCGAAAAGCCGGAAAACTACCAAAAGGAACTCACGATGGTCGCCACCGCTTACGCTCCCGGCCCGCACGACAACGACCAGTGGGGCAACAAAACCCACCTGGGCACTCAGATCCGGCCAGGCGTCATCGCCGTCGACCCCAAAGTCATTCCTCTCGGCTCGAAAGTTTTCATCCAGTATCCGGACGGCCACGGCGAATACGCCACCGCCGAAGACACCGGCGGGGCCATCAAGGGCAACCGCATCGATATCGCCAAATGGTCCGTTCCCGAAGCGGAGAAGTTCGGCATGAAAGACGTCAAGGTCTTCGTCGTCAGCACCCCGAAGGACAAAGGCATCTAAGCGGAAGGCTTACGAAAAGCAGGCGCGCGCCTGCTTTGTTTTCGCCCCGTGCCTACTCGCCGCCGCGCGTCAGCTTCGCCTGGCCGTTCGCCAGCAGCTCCTCCAGGTGACTAACCGGCATCTGTCCGTAGCGGCCCTGCTCGTCGATATACTTCACCACCCGGCTGTTGACCGCGTGGACCGTCCACGTCAGCCGCGCGCCGCCCGCCGTCACGATGATCCTGTCGCCGTTAGCATAATCCATCGCCAAACACCTCGGTATTAATTGTTACCATCCCATTTAAACACCCGGCCGCGAAATCCTCCGCCAGCCGGAGAAAAAACCCCGCATTGCGCGGGGTTTTGCCATTAAAGCCCTAATCTTCCGACAATAATACCTGAAGTTAAATATAAACAAGAAGGATTTTTCATTCCGCGTGGAATTAACCATTACATATTGACTCATATCAGCGTTTGGCAAATTCCGACCTCGGCGTAGACAGGAGGGGTTATGGTTGGCAAAGCATAGTGAGATAATGAAACAAGTATTCGCGCATATGTGGGGGCTGGTCGTTGTCGATCATTTGTCCCGCATCGTTTTTATGGAAGAGAAGTACGCGCGGTCTTTAGGCTGGGACCCTGAGGCTATCATCGGGCGTCCCGTCAAGGAAGTCGTGCCGACCAGCAAACTGCCCCTGGTCGTTGAAACAGGCAAACCCCTATTGGGCGACGTATTCTATCATCAGGGGAAACCTTTGATATGCAACAGGATGCCGCTGATAAAGAACGGCGTCATCATCGGCGCCATGTCCTTTCAGGTATTCGAAGTCGCCGAGGAGCTTTTCAAGTCGATAAGGGAACTGCAAAGCCAGCTCGACTACTACAAGGAAAAGGTCAAGAAATACTCCGGCGTGCGATATTCGTTGACCGACATCATCGGTTCCAGCAGCGCCGCGGGGGCGATTCGCGGAGCAATACTGAAGGCGGCATCCGCGAACTCCACTGTCCTGATTCAGGGAGAGACAGGCACCGGCAAGGAATTAGTGGCCCATGCGCTGCACCAGGAAAGCCGTCGGGCCCATTACCCCTTTGTCAAACTCAATTGCGCGGCCATCCCGCAGGAACTTATCGAATCGGAACTGTTCGGCTACGAAGAAGGAGCCTTCACCGGAGCGCGCAAATCGGGGAAAAAGGGTAAATTCGAACAGGCCAACAAAGGGACGCTGTTTCTGGACGAGATAAGCCAGCTGTCGCCGGCGGCCCAGGCGAAACTGCTGCGGGTGCTGCAGGAGAAGGAAATCGAGCGGGTGGGCGGCTCCGATTCCATACCCGTCGATGTCCGGATTGTCGCCGCCACCAACGACAGCTTGGAAGACCTTGTCAAGCAAGGGGCATTCCGCTCCGATCTGTTCTTCCGGCTGAACGTTATTCCCATCAAGTTGCCGCCGCTGCGCGAGCGAAAAGCGGACATACCGTTATTCGTGGAAAAGTTCGCCGAAAAATACGGCGACCAGGCGGGCCTGGGAACAGTGTCCATAGCCCCGGACGCGCTGGCTTTGATTATGAAACACGAATGGCCGGGAAATATCCGCGAACTGGAGCATGCGGTCGAACGGGCGATCAATCAGTGCAACAGCAATCTTCTTGAAGCGAAGCACTTCGAGTGGCTTGTTCCGAAGATAGAAAACCGGTACCAGGCGATAGCCGGACGCGGCATCCAGGAAGCCAAGGCGGCCACCGAAAAGGAAATGATCCTGAACGCCCTGCGCGCCACACAGGGAAATAAGAAGAAAGCCGCCGAAATGCTCGATATCGCTAGACCCTTGCTATATCAAAAAATGCGCCGCCTGGGGATAAGCTGACGGCGATAGTGTAAGTAAAAAGAAACATGTAAGTTTATGCTTACATGTTTCTTTTTTGTTGTATTATAGCCATTGCGGGAACTTTTTTAATATTCATAAATTTTTTTGTGTAATTACTGACTTACATATTTCGCGGTCGACAATTACATTCGTTGTCTACTGGTCAGCGGCAAGATAATGCCGTTTCCGACCGGGTTGAAAGTTCGCGGAGCCATGCCGCAGACAGCTTTTGCGGCACCAAGCCCCCGGAGGATGCGATGCGGACAACAAATATATATTTACATAAAACAAGATGGCACGCTTTTTGCTCTATAGACTTAGGCATATCAGCTGAAGCAGGTCGTCAACAACGCGCTGGCGACGCTTCGCGGGTGAAGGCGCAATAATCAGAAGATGGAGGAATCCAGATGGCGACAACCCAGAAAATCATCCTCACCGCCGCGGTTACGGGGGCGACACATACCCCGAGCCTGAGTCCCTACTTCCCGGCCACGCCGGAACAGATCATCGCCGATGCCGTCAAAGCCCATGAGGCGGGCGCGGCGGTAGTCCACGTCCATGCCCGGAATCCCGAGGATTGCAAGCCGACTTCCGATCTGGGGGTTATGAAACACATCGTTTCTTCAATAAAGAAACAGTGTAATGCGGTTGTGTGCGTCACTACCGGCGGCGCCGTGTGGATGTCCAAAGAGGAGCGGCTTGCTCCGGCGGTCGATCTGCAGCCGGAACTGGCTTCCTGCAACGCCGGATCGGTAAACTTCGTATTCGCCGATCTCGCGTCCAAGCTCAAAAACCCCAAATACGACTGGGAAATTCCTCACCTGAAAGGCACTTACGACCTGATTTTCTCGAATACCTTCGCCGGTATGGAGTATTACATCGAGACAATGAACAAGTACGACATCCGGCCCGAATTCGAGGTCTACGACGTAGGCATGGTCAACAACATAGCCTATTTCAAAAGCAAAGGGATCGTGAAAAAACCGATTTATATGCAGTTCGTCATGGGCATCCTCGGCGGCATACCGGCTACGGTCGAGAACCTGGCGTATCTCGTCAGAACGGCCCGCGAACAGATCGGCGACTTCGTCTGGTCGTGCGCCGCCGCTGGCAAGGCCCAGTTCCCGATGGTGGCCGCCGCCATGGCCATGGGCGGCAACGCCCGGGTCGGCCTGGAGGACAACGTTTATCTCAAGCCCGGGGTACTCGCGAAATCCAGCGCCGAACAGGTAATCCAGGCCAAAGAGATCGCCGAGCGGCTCGGGCTGGAGATAGCCACTGCGGACGAAGCCCGGCAACTGCTTGCTCTCAAAGGAAAGGACAAGGTCAACTATTAACGACAAGCGAGGGATTCACTATGCGCACGGCTATTTTGGGGGCGGGGGCGCTCGGCATAATCATCGGCGCCCGCATGACCGCCAACGGGAAACAGGTTGATCTGATCGACTCCTTCAAGGCAAACGTCGATGCACTCAACGCCGACGGCGCCACCGTTACCGGCAACCTTGAACTGCGCCAGAAAGTCACGGCCCTTACGCCGGACCAAATGACCGGCCTGTACGATCTCGTTTTTGTCCTGACGAAACAAACGGCCAACGAAGTCGCCTTACCCAAATTGCTTCCTTTCCTTCACAAGGACAGCATCGTCTGTACGCTGCAAAACGGCGTTCCTGAAGAATCGGTGCCTGACTATGTCGGCAAAGAGCGGACGATCGGCGGCGCCGTCGGCTTTGGCGCCACCTGGCTCAGGCCTGGTGTATCCGAACTGACCTCAACCATGGAGGCGGTTGAGAAATTCGGCTTTGAACTCGGTGAAATCGACGGCGTCCTGCGCCCGCGGCTGGAAAAGGTGCAGGAAATCCTCGGGGCGGCCGGGGGAACGACGATCCTGACCAACCTTATGGGGATCCGTTACACCAAACTGCTGATGAACGCCACCTTCAGCGGCATGTCCGCCGCCCTGAACTGCACGTTCAACCCGATATTGGCCGACCTGAAAGCCATGGTCTGCATCGCCCATATCGCCGATGAGGTCATAAAAGTATGCCGGGGGCTAGGTCACAGCATGGTGGAGATGCAGGGCGTCGACTTCGGCTTCCTTGAGCTTGACGGCAAGGCTGATATCCCCTCGAAGCTGGATTTGTACAAAAAAGTCTGGGGGCGCCACAACAATAAGGCCAGCATGCTCCAGGACCTGGAAAAGGGCCAGAAGACCGAGATCGACTATATCAATGGCGTTGTCTGCCGGGGTGGGCGCAAATGCGGTATTCCGACGCCATTCAACGACAAAGTGGTCGAGCTTGTCAAAGAAGCGGAAGCCAGAAAGGGGGTAAACGATTTCAGCTATCTCGCCAGGTTTGACGACATTATCGCCGCAGCGAAATAATCCCAGTGACTTTGGGACATCTAAAACCGAGGGAGGTGAGTGTTGTGGCCATAGCGTTACTGTTCTGGGGGTGCAGTATCTTGTTCGTATTGGTGGTTGCTTTGATCCTGTGCCAGAAAATCGAAGCGTCCGGTGTCAAACGCTGGGGAGCGACGGGCAGCTTGTTCAGTTACGAAAAAGAGGAGGCGAAATAAGTGGATATTTCCTATATCATAGTTTTCGGCCTTTATGTTGTCTTTCTTGCCTGGGGAACCTGGAAAAGCTCCAAAGAAGTGGAAAGCCTGTCCGACTTCACCACCGGCGGCCACCGGATGGGCCTGTTCATCGGCGTGGGCACGTCGGTGGCCACCTGGGTCAGCGTCGCGTCCGTCATGGGCGTCCCCGGGTTTCTTTACCGCACCGGCGCGGCGGCGATCATCGGCTGGGTGGCGGGCTGGTTCCTGGCCACGGCGATCATGCCGATGCTCGCCTACAAAGTCAGGCGGCCGGATATTCCCGCGCGGACGTTCCCCGAATTCATCCGCATGCGGTACGAGCCTTTCCAGAAGATCAGCAGCCTGCAATTGATCGTGGCCGTGCTCATGTTCATCGGTTACTTTATCTTTTCCCACCTGCAGGTGGTCGGCTTCGGCATCGTTTTCACCACGATTACCGGCATTCCCTACGAGTGGGCAATCTTCGGCTTCCTGGTATTTTTGCTCATGACCTGCACCGGCGGTTTCTGGTCGGTGGCGGCCACCGACACCATCAACGCCATCCTGATCCTCGTCGGCCTGGCGTTCGGCCTGGGCGCCGTCCTGGCGGCGACGGGGGGTATCGGCAATATTCTCGACGCGGTCGCCGTAACCACCGCCCCGGTCAATGTCGGCGGGCCGCCGATCAAGGCGGGAATCATGCTCACGCCCGAAGGCAGCTTCGGCTGGGGCGCTTTGATGGCCATTTTCATGGCCAACGCGTTGGGGGCTTCGGTAGCTCCGCACTGGATCGCCCGGTTCATGGCCCCCAAAAACGCCAAGGCGGCCGTGCTGCAAATGATGTGGACGGTTATCGCCCTTATTCCCATATTTATCTGCCTGATAATCATCGGCCTCGGGGCCAAAGCCCTCCTTCCCAGCCTGCCGGCCGGCAAGACCACCGACTACATCATGCCGCTCATCGTCCAGCAGTACGCCCCGCCGTTCGTGGGCGCCATGACGCTGATCGCCATTATGGCGGCAGCCGTCTCCACGGCGAACTCGATGCTGCTCCACTGCGGCACGTCCATTTATTACGACATTTATCGCGCCTTGTTTCCCAACCGCGAAATGGACGAGGCCAAAGCGACGAACCATCTGCGGATCTCCGTATTCCTGCTCGGCATTTTGGCGGTCGTCAGCGCCATAAAACCGCCGATGCTTTTGGCGATGGGATTCACTTACGTATATGGCGCATTCGGCGCGGCGTTCATGTGGCCGGTCTGGTTCGGCCTCTTCTGGAAGAGAATGAACCGGGCCGGGGCCTATGCCGGCGTCTTCGTCGGCGCGGCCGGCTATATTATCGCGAAAATAATGGATGCGACCAACCCGTTTGCCGTCGGGGCCGCCGTGTCGCTTGTCGCCGTGCTGCTCGTCGTATTCCTGACCGACGCCCCGCCCAAGGAGGCGTACGAGGCGTATTTTGAAGCCGACGTGAGTCCGTCGGCGCGGGAAGTGGCCCTGCGCATCCGGCAAGAGTCGGACGAAGCGGCCAAGGAAAAGGTGTCGCTTTCCGCCCACACGGCGGTGAAATGACAACAAGGAGACGGATAGTTATGCGAGCCGCAGTTATCGGCGTGGGTTCTCTGGGAACCATCATCGGGGCATTACCTGCAATGTGCGGGGAATACTGTAAGTGGTAAATTGAAAAGGACAAAAGCGCTTTTATTGTTCCATCCAATTGAGACTGTTTGCTGGAGCGAAAGCTGAGATTGTCGCACAGTCTGACGTCCCCGTCGTCCTTTATATTACCGATGTATATTCCATTTTTACACAACTATAAGTCATTTTTTACACTTATTCTGGATTCTATATAAGTAAAAGAAAAATGAGGTTATCCAACTTTAAATCACACTGGACAACCTCATTTTAATTATTAGTATCTATTTTATTACAATAGTAGCTGTCGCGATAGGCTCTGACCTTACAAACTCCCACGGCGTAACATAACGACCCTGCGAGGCATCCCAGCGTTTTAATTCTACCGCATTACGCCTGAAACCGACACTTGCTGCCACATATAGCATCTGACCAGGTTTGGCGGAGGCGAAAGTTGGCTTAAATTCTGAGCAGTCTTTCAGAATTTTATCCCAGTTGGCGCCACTTGTAACAAACTCCATAAATTCTGAATCCAACACCAACTGTACTTCGCAGTAGCTTGACCAATCAGGAGTGGCCGCGCGTTCCTGAGGCCAAGTTGTGTATAATTGCCTTCCGGCATGGTCATGTGATAACCAGATGGTTATAAACAGCATATCATCGGTGAGAATGTTGTTGCGTTTTTCGGCAAAGGCGGCTTTCATTTCTTGCAAGAGTTGGGCATAGGTTTTGCCGTCTTTGTTAAGTATGCGGAGGTTTAATTGATTTCTGTCGACATAGAACTTGCCATAGCGATAATCTTGTAAAGAGGCATTCAATTTGGTTTTAGCCGGGAAGGCTTTATCTGATGCAACAATACTACCCCAGCCATATTCGGTTACATAGGCTTGGTCTAGTGTATCGGCCAAACAAACCTGTGGCGCGAAAGCCAATAACATAAATACCATAACACCAGTTAGACAGTAAAACGCTTTTTTCATAACATACCTCCTTTTATTTGGATATATTACCATAATATAAATGAATAGTAATATTATAACATTTTAGGACGGTATTTTCAATAAATTTACAGTGCTAATTCAGTCGATATTTTTTACAACTGAGTTCATGGTAGGTTCGGTTTATGTATATCACGATCATCAATGCAACAATGTACCTGTCCCCTTCGCTTTTAAAGGAAAATTAAAGGAAAGGAAGAATCTTATTCAGAAACTCGCATGTTTAGGATGGAGGGCTGGGAATGATCTTTGAAACCGGCTTGTTTCTG
>JARKNV010000044.1 GCA_029976065.1 Selenomonadales bacterium | reverse complement strand
CTATAAAGGGCGGCGCAATAATAGACCACATGCCGCGGCGTGAGCGGCGGTTGGTGGCGGTCTAAAAGTAGACCACCTCCGTAGGCAAAACAAACAAGACAGGCGTGGTGTGTTTTTGCGACACCTGGGAGGTGTACAAGGTGGAAGTGTATGGACGGGTGCGCCGGGCGGTGCATGTGGACGGGATGAGTGTTCGTCAGACGGCTCGGGAGTTTGGGCTGTCGCGCAAGACGGTGCGGAAGATGCTTGAGTATTCGGCGCCGCCGGGGTATCAGCGGAAGGCGCCGGTGCGGCGGCCGAAGCTGGGTCCGTGGCTGGGCATCATCGACCAGATCCTGGAAGACGACCAATCGCGCCCGAACAAGCAGCGGCACACGGCGCGGCGGATCTACGACCGGCTCAGAGAGGAGCACGCCTTCACGGGCGGCTACACGACGGTGAAGGACTACGTGCGGCAAGCGCGGCTGCGGCACAAGGAAGTGTATGTGCCGCTGGTGCATCGGCCCGGAGATGCACAGGTTGACTTTGGCGAGGCGCTGGCGGTGGTTGATGGGGTGGAGCAGAAGGCGCATTTTTTCTGCATGGACCTGCCGCACTCGGACGACTGCTTCGTGATGGCGTTTCCAGCCGAGAATACGGAGTCGTTTTGCGAAGGGCACGCCCGGGCGTTCGCCTACTTCGGCGGGGTGCCGCGGGCGATTCTGTACGACAACACGAAAATCGCCGTGGCCGGGATCACCGGCGATGGGGAGCGCAAGACGACCGAGGAGTTCAGCCGGTTGAAGTCGCACTATCTGTTCGAGGCCAGGTTCGGGCGGCCGGGCAAGGGCAACGACAAGGGAAACGTGGAAGGGCTGGTGGGCTACGCGCGGCGTAATTTCATGGTGCCGGTGCCGCGCGCAGCGAGTTGGGAAGAGTTGAACGGGCAGCTTCTCGAGCAATGCCGGAGGCGCCGGGAGCGCAAGCTGTGGGGGCAGAGCGAGACCATCGGCGAGCGCTTCGAGCGGGACCGGGAGCGATTGCTGGCGCTGCCGGCTGTGGCCTACGAATCGTGCCGGAAGCGTTCGACGCGAGCCAGTTCACAGGCGCTGGTGCGCTTTGAAACCAACGACTATTCGGTGCCGGTGCGCTATGGGCATCAGCGGGTGCTGGTGAAAGCGTTTGTCTGGGATGTGGTGATCGCGAGCGGCAGCGAAGTGATTGCGCATCACCGGCGCAGTTACGGCCGCGAGGAGATGATCTTCGATCCGCTGCACTATCTGGCGTTGCTGGAGCAGAAGACCAATGCGCTGGACCAGGCGGCGCCGCTTGAAGGCTGGGTGCTGCCGCCGGAGTTTGACCAATTGCGGCGGCAGATGGAGGCGCGGCTGGGCAAGCGTGGGCGGCGGGAGTACGTGCAGGTGCTGCGGCTGATGGAGACGTTTTCGATAGGTGAAGTGAGCGCGGCCGTGAGGCAGGCGCAATTACTGCAGGCGATCAGCTTCGATGCGGTGAAGCACCTGGTGCTGTGCGCCATCGACAAACGGCCGCCGAAGCTGGAT
>JARKNV010000025.1 GCA_029976065.1 Selenomonadales bacterium | reverse complement strand
AGCCGACGGAAAGCAGCCCCAGGATACAGGGGATGAGCGGATCTTTGCGCAGGCCCATGACGACGATGACGACCATAACCCAGAAAAGGAAGAGCCAATGCGCCGCGGTCAGTGCTACCGTCATAAACTATTATTCCTCCTCATTATCTTACAGAACTAGATAGGTTATCCTGTGACGACCGATACAACGACGCTGCCGCTTTTCACCTCCCCGTTGGCAAACCTGGAAAATACTACTCATCATTGATGAGCTATGTGAAAATTCGCTATTTACCTGCGAACTTCCTGCCAGCCGTCGCCCGGCGCAAGATATTTTTTTCCGAACAAAAGGGGGCCGCAGCTTTCGCTGCCGCCCCCTTTTTTCGGCTGCCAATAAAGGCCTACATGAGGAAGATCGCCAGGATCGTCGCCGCGGCGAACCCGAGCACCACCGGGAAGAAATTGCGCCGCGCCAGCTCGATGGGATTGACGCCGGTGATCGCCGCCACCGGGATGAGGCCCCAGGGAATGATCGTGCCGCCGCCCGTCCACACGCCGGCCAACTGGCCGAGCGCAGCCAGCGTCGCCTTGTCGACGGCGATGGCCTTCTCGAAGGTCGCGGCCACGCTGCCCACCAGCGGCAGGGGCGAGAAGCCCGAGCCGTCGAGGCCGACGATGATGCCGGTGCCCAGGGTCACGATGGCGACGAACGCTTTGTTGAGCGGCACCGTCTGCGACAGGAACACCCCGAAGTCCTCCAGGAAGCCGGTGGCTGTCTTCAGGTCGAAGATCGCCTTGGCGAGGTCGCCCTTGCCCATGAAGAAGAACCCGCCGATGATGACGACCGGGGCGAAGATCTTGATGCCGAACATGAAGCCGTCGCGGATGTAGTCGGTGATTTTCTCCAGGCCGTCCCAGCCGAACTTCAGCAGCGAGCCGAGCGCCAGGATGACGACCGCCGTCGCGCCGAGCAGGGCGGTGGCGTCGCCGCCGCGCAGCTTGAGGGTGAGCATCGCGACGACGTCGAGAGCGAAAGCCAGCGGCGTCACGACCGCCAGCAGCCACGACACCCAGTCGAGCTCGCGCTGCGACGGCGCCGCGGCCGCCATTTTCTCGCGCTCGGCCTTGTGGGCGGCGGCATTTGTCCGCATATCCTTCTTGACGACGAGATAAGCGGCGATCGTCGTCACCAGGCCCATGACGACGGCCAGCGGCACGCTGGCGGCGATGACCGCGCTGGGGTCGGTATAGCCGGCCGCCTTGGCGGTGATCGTCGGCGCCCCCTGGATGACGTAGTCGGTCGACAGGCCGATGCCGTGGCCGAAAAGGTTCATGGCCATGGCCACGCCGATCGCCGGCAGTCCAGCCCGCACCGCCACCGGGAAGAGAATGGCGCCGACGAGGGCGGTGGCCGGCGAGGGCCAGAAAAACCAGGAGGCGAGCAGCATCGCAAAGCCGACCACCCAGAAGGCGATGTCGGCGTTGACCATCAGCTTGGCGGCCGGGCTCATCACCAGGTAGTCGGCCCCGGTGTCGCTCAGCAGCTTCGACAGGGCGACGATCAGCGAGATGATGACGATGATGCCCCAGAATTCGTTGCCGGCCACGATCAGCGAATTGAAGACCGTCGTGAAGGCGCCGACGACTGTGCCCTTGACCACCCAGCCCACGGACAGCAGGCCGAGGATGCAGGGGATGAGCGGATCCTTGCGCAGACCCATGACGACGATGACGACAAGTACCCAGAACAGGAACAGCCAGTGGGCGGATGTCAGTGTTACCATATGGCAGAATCCTCCTCGAAAAAAGGTTTCGGCGGGTAAGCGGCCGCGCTGCTGCGGCGCCACAGTAGGTAATTTTCCCACCTGCCTGTTTTATATTCACAAACGCGCCAAGGCCCGCCGACCGGCGGGCCTTGCCTAACTAAAAAACCGGGCAAAAATGCCCGGTTCTGTTCTCGCTGTCAATACCGCCGCCGCTTGCTGGAGCTTTGGATATTCAGCTCCTCGCGGTACTTGGCGACCGTGCGGCGCGACACCGCCACGCCCCGGCTGGTGAGGATCTCGGTGAGCGCCTGGTCGCTGAGCGGCTGGACGGGGTCCTCGGCGGCCACCAGCTCCTTGATCTGCCGCTTCACCGTCGCCGCCGACAGCGCCTCGCCGTCCGCCCCCTGCAGCCCGGCGGAGAAGAAGGCCCGCAGGCTGAAAAGGCCGTGGGGGGTATCGGCGTACTTATTGGCGATCGCCCGGCTGACGGTCGACTCGTGGATGCCCACCTTGTCGGCAACCTTCTTCATCGTCAGCGGCCGCAGGAATTTGGGGCCGTGGTCGAAGAAGTCGCGCTGCATCTCGATGATCGTCTCCACGACGTTGTAAAGGGTGCGGCGGCGCTGCTCGATGCTCCTGATGAGCCACACGGCGGCGTTGATCCGCCCCTCGACGAACTTCTTGGCCTCGTTGTCCGCGTCGCGCACCACGCGGCGGTAGTAGGGGTTGATCGTCAGGTGGGGGATGTTGTGGTCGTTGATGATGATGATATAGTTGCCCGCCACCCGCTCGATGGTCACGTCGGGAACGATGTAGCACGGCTGCTCGCCGCCGTCGAAGGCGCGCCCCGGCTTGGGATCGAGGGTGCGGATGAAATCGACCGCCCGCTGCACGTCATGGGGTGTACAGACCAGCTTGTCGGCGATATTCTTGAAGTGGCCGGCGGCGACCTCGTCGAGGTACTTGTCGATGACCGCCAGCACAAGCGGTTCGGTCGCGCCGCGCTGCTCGGCCTGGAGGAGCAGGCATTCCCTGAGGTCCCGCGCCCCCACCCCCGGCGGGTCGAAGGTTTGGATGACCTTGAGGACGGTTTCGGCGGCATCCTCGGCCACGCCGAGGGTTTGGGCCGCCTCGGCGACCGTGCCTGTCAGGTAGCCGTTTTCGTCGATGCAGCCGATGAGGTACTGGCCCACGGCACGGGCGGCTTCGTCCAGGAGGGTGAGGTGAAGCTGGAATTCCAGGTGCTCGTGGAGGGTCGACGCCGCCGACACGAAGGTCGTGAACGACGGCTTATCCTCGCCCGGCGGCGTGTACCCGGTATCGGTGCCGTCGTCGAAGTATTCGGCCCAGTCGACGTACTCCCGGACCCGCTCGTTCGGCTCCTCGTCCACGGTTTCGGCCGGAGGCTTCTCCTCCGTCTCCAGGACGGGATTCTCCAGCAGCTCTTGTTCAACCATCTCGGACAGTTCCAGCGAGGACAGCTGCAGGATGGCGATGGCCTGCCGCAGTTGTGGCGTCATGACAAGCTTCTGGGTGAGTTCCAGTTTCAGGCTGTAATCCATGCGCATCTTCAGCTCTCCTCCTCTCTTATACAATACACCATATGACGGACGTGTCCTGAATATGTTAACAAATCCGCGGAAGTTGGTCGCCGGCCAGCATATCGAGCAGGCGCAGGCCGCCGATGCCGGTCCGCAGGCCGACCTGGCCGGCGGGGGCGGCGGCGACCCGGCCGATGACGCGGGCTTCGCGGCCGTAGCGGTGGGAGCGCAGCACGGCGATAACTTTTTCGGTATATTCAGATTCGACAAAAATTATGACTTTCCCTTCATTGGCGAGGTAGAAAGGGTCGAATCCAAGGATGTCGCACACCGCCTGAACCTCCGGCCTGACTGGGACGGCGGCTTCCTCGATAATTATTCCGACCTTGGCCTGGGCGGCGATTTCGTTCAGCGTCGTCGCCAGCCCGCCGCGGGTCGGGTCGCGCATCACCGCCACCTGGGGCACGGCGGCGAGCACTTCGCCGAGCATCCCGGCCAGCGGCGCGCAGTCGCTGACCACCGCGGCCGGCAGCTTCAGTCCGTGGCGGCCGGCCATGACGGCGACGGCGTGGTCGCCCACCGGGCCGCTCAGGATGACGTCCTGGCCCGGCCGCGCCTTCAGGGGCGAAATATCCGCGCCAGCCAGCAGCGCGCCGATGCCGGCCGTATTTATATATATGCCGTCGGCCGACCCTTTCTCCACCACCTTGGTGTCGCCGGTGACGATAAAAACCCCTGCCTCCGCGGCCGCCGCCGCCATCGAGGCGACGATCTTCTCAAGGTCGGCGACCGGGAAGCCCTCCTCGATGATGAAGCCGGCGCTCAGATAAAGGGGCCTGGCGCCGCTGACCGCCAGGTCGTTGACCGTGCCGCACACCGCCAGCTTGCCGATATCGCCGCCGGCGAAGAACGGCGGCTTGACCACATAGGAATCGGTGGTGAACGCCAGCCGCGCCCCGGCCGCCTCGACGAGCGCCCCGTCGTGCAGCAGGTCGAGGGCCGGGTTGGCGAACGCCGGCCGCATCACGCGGGCCACCAGCTCGTGGCTGAGCTTGCCGCCGCTGCCGTGGGCGAGGAGAATCCGTTCGTCCTTCATGCCTGCCACCTCCCGGCGCCGTATTTGTACCAGGCCGCGCACGTGCCTTCCACCGACACCATGCACGCCCCTGCCGGCCGCTCGGGCGTGCAGGCCGCCCCGAACAGCGGGCAGTCGGCCGGCCGGGCCGCACCGCGCAGCACCTCGCCGCAGCGGCAGCCGGGATGGTTTTTCGTCGCCTCAGCCGTCACCGGCAGGGCGGCGCGGGCGTCGAAGGCGCGGTAGGCGGCCTTCACCGCCAGGCCCGAGGCCGGGATGACGCCCAGTCCCCGCCAGGCGGCGTCGGCCGCGCCGTACACCCTGTCCAGCACGGCGCGGGCGGCGGGGTTGCCCGCCGGCGGCACGACGCGGCGGTAGGCGTTGTCGAGCGCCGCCTCGCCGGCGGCGATCCGTTTCATCAACAGGTACACCGCCCCGAGGATGTCGAGCGGCTCGAAGCCGGCGATCACCGCCGGCACGGCGAACTCTTCACCCAAAAAGGCATACGGCGCCTCGCCGATGATGGCGCTGACGTGTCCCGGCAGGAGAAGGCCGTCCACCTGCGCCCCGCCGGCCGCCAGCAGGGCGCGGAGCGCCGGCGGCACCAGCTTGTGGGCCGACAGCACATAGAAATTTTTCAGCCCGGCCTGCTCGGCCGCCAGCACCGTGGCGGCGGCCGTCGGCGCGGTCGTCTCGAAGCCCACCGCCAGGAAAATCACCTTTTTCGCCGGTTCGGCGGCGGCAATCGCCAGGCTGTCGAGCGGCGAATAGACGACGCGGATATCGGCCCCCCGGGCCTGCTCGGCCGCCAGGCTCGACGTGGAGCCCGGCACCCGCAGCATATCGCCGAAGGTGGTGATTACGACCCCGTCCTGGCGGCTGTAGGCCACGGCGGTGTCGAGATATTCGTTGGGAGTGACGCACACCGGGCAGCCCGGCCCGCTGACCAGCTCGACCGACGGCGGCAGCAGCTGGCGGATGCCGGCCTTGAAAATCGCCACCGTGTGGGTGCCGCACACCTCCATCAGCCGCACCGGCCGGTCGGCCAGGCGGGCGATGCCGTCGCGGAAAAAGGCCGCCAGGCGGCGCTCCTCCTCCCTGCCCCTAGCCGGCGTTTTCATGGGCGGCCATCTCCTCGAACAGCTCCAGCGTCTTTTTCGCTTCCTCTTCGTCCACCGTCTGGATGGCGAAGCCGGCGTGCACAAGCACGTATTCGCCCACCCGCGCGTCAGGCAGCAGCATCAGGCTGACCCGGCGGGTGACGCCGCTGACCTCCACGGTGGCCATCATATCGCTTCTGTCGATAATCCTTGCCGGCACGGCGAGACACATATCATCTGCTCCTTTCGATGGCCACCGCCGCCTGCCCCAGCGCCAGCCCGCCGTCGTTGGCGGGAACGCGGCGGTGGAACAGCACGGTGAAATCCTTCTCAAGCAGGCCGGCGACCTGCCCGAGTAGGGTAACATTCTGGAACACGCCGCCGCTCAGGGCGACCTTGCCCACACCGGTCGCGGCGGCCAGAGCGCGAAGCATGGCAACAACGGCGTCGGCCAGGGTGGCGTGGAAGTCGGCCGCCAGCTCGGCGACGGGCGTCCCCCGCTCCAGCTTGGCGACCATGGCGGCGAACGCCGGCCGGAAGTCGATCCGCGCCGGCTCGCCGGCAATTACTTCGTACGGCAGCACCCGCCCGCGCCGGCCGACCGCCGCCAGCTCCAGCTCGACCGCCGCCTGGCCCTCGTAATTGATCGCCCCGCGTACCCCCAGCAGGGCGGCGGCCGCGTCGAACAGGCGGCCCGCGCCCGACGACAGTGGCGCGTTGAGCCCCTTGGCCGCGGCGGCGAGCAGCAGCTCCCAGCCGGACGGCAGGCTGCGGACGAAGGGGAGGTTCTTATTGACGAAATCCGCCCCGTACAGGTCGTGCAGCACCCAGACCGCCAGCCGCCATGGCTCGCGGATCGCCCGCTCGCCGCCGGGCAGGGGCAGGCAGGCCAGGTGGGCGAGGCGGGTGTAGCCCCGGAGGTCGGCGAGCAGGAACTCCCCGCCCCATAGCGTGCCGTCGTCGCCGTAGCCCGTGCCGTCGAAGGCCACGCCGAGCACCGGCCCCGCCTCGCCGTGCTCGGCCAGCACGGCGGCGATATGGGCGTGGTGGTGCTGGACGGCGATGCGTGGCAGGCCGCATTCCATGGCGTACCTGGTCGCCAGGTAGTCGGGGTGGAGGTCGTGGGCCGCCACCTCCGGGGCAACGGCGAACAGCCGCTGATAATGGGCGATGGCGTCGCGGTAGGCGTTATAGGTGGCCATATTCTCGAGATCGCCCACATGGGCGCTCATGAACGCCAGGTCGCCGCGCGTCAGGCAGAAGGCGTTCTTCAGCTCGCCGCCGCAGGCCAGCACGGCCGGTCCGGGGGCCTTGAGCCTGAGCGGCGCGGGCGCGAACCCGCGGCTGCGGCGGAGGATATACGGCCGGCCGGCGAAGACGCGGGCCACCGAATCGTCGGCCCGGCAATTGATCGGCCGGTTGTGGACAAGGAAAAAATCGGCGATGCCGGCCAGCCGGGCGAGGGCGTCGCCGTCCTCGTAGGCGATCGGCTCGTCGCTGGTGTTGCCGCTCGTCATCACCCACACGTCGCCAGGGTCCAGCAGCAGCCAATGAACGGGGGCGTACGGCAGCATCACCCCCACGTACGGGTTGGCGGGGGCCACCGCCGCCGCCAGGTCGTAACCCGGCCCCTTGGCCAGCAGCACGATCGGCCGCGCCGTCCCGGCGAGCAGCTCCTCCTCGGCCGCGTCCGCCAGGCAGCGCGCCCGCACGGCCGCCATACTTCCGGCCATGACGGCGAACGGCTTGTCCTCGCGGACCTTGCGGGCCCTGAGGGCCGCCACCGCCTCGCCGTCCAAGGCGTTACAGGCCAGATGGTAGCCGCCGATGCCCTTGATCGCCGCCACCTTCCCGGCCGCCACCAAACGGCGGGCCTCGGCGAGCGGATCGCCGGGCAGCGGGTTGCCGGCCCTGTCCAGCAAGGCGTAGGCCGGCCCGCACGCCGGACAGGCGTTGGGCTGGGCGTGGAAGCGCCGGTCGGCCGGGTTGTCGTACTCGGCCCGGCAGGCGGGGCACATCGCGAACGGCGCCATCGTCGTGCGCGCCCGGTCGTAGGGCACGTCGGCGATGATCGTGTACCGCGGGCCGCAGTTGGTGCAGTTGGTGAACGGGTAGCGGTAGCGCCGGTTATCGGGGTCGGCGAGCTCCGCCCGGCAGTCCGGGCAGGTGGCGACGTCGGGGGAGATTAGCGCCAGCCGCGCCTCGGCCGGGCCGCTCGCCAGGATGGCGAAAGCCTTGTCGCCGGCCGGCGGCCGCGCTTCGGCGGTGACGGCGTCGATAACCGCCAGCGGCGGCGCCTCGGCCGTCAGGGCGGCGAGAAAAGCAGCCACGGCCGCCGGCTCGCCCTCGGCTTCGATCACGACCCCGCGGCCGTCGTTGGCCACCCAGCCGCCTAGGCGCAAGCGGCGGGCGAGGTTATGAACAAAGGGGCGGAAGCCCACCCCCTGCACAATACCCGTAATCTTGATCCGGCTTCGCTCCATAATAACTCCTTATTACTTCTGTAATCCGAGATTACCATGTATTCTGATTTTTCGCAACCCGCGAAAAGCCGGCCTGAGGCCGGCTTTTCAACAACCGCTACTTATTAATAGACAAACTGGCCTGTATCATTATCGCGCACTCCAGCCGTTTCTTCTGCAGCTCGCAGCCCAGCTCATACGGCGTAGCGATGTCGCCGCCGAACAGTTGGGCGTTGGCGTGACAGCCGCCGCTGCAGTAGAAGCGGGCCCAGCACTCGCGGCAGGCCGGCTTGGCCAGCGCGTGGGCGTGGCGGAACTTTTGGACCAGCGCGGGTTTCTTGATGCCGTCGGTAAGATTGCCGACAAGATACTCCTCACGGCCGACGAACTGGTGGCAGGGGTAGAGGTCGCCGTCCGGGGTGACGGCGAAATATTCGTGCCCGGCGCCGCAGCCGGCGAGGCGCTTGGCCACGCACGGCCCGTTGTCGAGGTTGAGGTTGAAGTGGAAGAACTCGAACGGCCGGCCGGACCGGCGGCGCGCCAGATATTCGGCGGCCAGCGCCTCGTACTGGGCGAACAGCGCCGGCAGGTGCTCCTCACGCAAGGCGTAGTCGGCGTCCTTGCCGATCACCGGCTCGACCGACAGCTCGCTAAAGCCCAGGTCGGCCATCGCCAGCACGTCGGCGGCGAAATCGAGGTTGTGGGCGGTGTACGTGCCGCGCAGGTAATAGTTCTTGCCGCCGCGGGAATCGACCGCCAGCCGCGCCCCGGCCAGCGCCTCCTCCCAGCTGCCGTTGCCGAGGGCATCGGGCCGCATGCGGTCGTGGACCGCGCGCCGCCCGTCGAGGCTGAGCACCAGGCTGATATTCTCGGCGTTGAGGAAGGCCACCGTCGCCTCGTCCAGCAGCACGGCGTTAGTCGTCAGCGTCAGCTTGAACACCTTGCCGGTCTCGGCCTCGCGCCGCCGCACATACGCCACCGCGTGGCGGACGGTCTCCATGTTCAGCAGCGGCTCGCCGCCGAAGAAATCGATCTCGCAATGCTGCCGGCGGCCGCTGTTGGCGATGATGAAATCCACCGCCTGCTCGGCCACCGCCTTGGGCATCAGCCCCCGGTCATGGCCGAAATCGCCCGTGCCGGCGAAGCAATAGCCGCAGCGCAGGTTGCAGTCGTGGGCCACATGCAGGCACAGCGACTTGACCAGCGGCGCGTCGCCGATGACGGCCGGCACCTCCACGGGCGGCGAAAACAGCAGCCCGGCGGCGATCAGCCCGTGCAGCTCGCCCAGCACCTCGGCCACAGCGTCCGGGCCGTATTCGTCCGCAAACGCCGCCGTAACCGCCGCGTCATTGCTTCCGTCGAACACGTCCAACGCCTCGTACGCCAGCTTATCCACGACATGCACCGCCCCGCTGTTGACGTCGAGGACGATGCGCATGCCGTTGAGTTCATACTTATGTATATCCATTCTTTTTCTCCTAAAAATGCAAAAAAATATAAAGGCTGTCTAGAAGGCTCCAGATGCAAGGCGCGCCGAGGAGCAAGTGCGCCGTTCTTGGTGCTTCAGCACCTTAGAACGGCGGCCCACCCCTTGCGGGTGCGAAGCAGATGGACTTTCTAGGCAGCCTCTAGGATTACTTCTGGCAGACCTGGTTGCCTACTGTGCACGAAGTCTTGCAGGCCGACTGGCACGAAGCCTGGCACTCGCCGCAGCCGCCCGTCTTGGCCGTACTCTGCAATGAACCTTTATTTACGGTGACGATATGCTTAGCCATCGAAATTCCCTCCTTGCCGAAATGTATGCTGTCGCTTAAACTATGATACCACACTTTGGCAAGGTGGACAACTGGGGAGGCTGCAGTAAACCCCTCAATGAATTGCGCGATGCCGCAGTAAAAGCTTCAGATGCAAGGCGCACCGGAGGCTGACACCACCGTTTCCTCTGCGACAACGTTTATAGATGTTGTTTGCACAGGATGGGTTCAACGGCATCGCGCGTACACGAACGTACGCTGAGGATGGCAGCCGAGGAGCAAGTGCGCCACTCTTAGCGCTTCAGCGGTTAGAGTGGCGGCCTGCCCCTTGCGGGTACGCCGCAGATGAACTTTTAATCCGGCATCCCCTATTTCTCAGGCACAATTATAAGCTTGACCGGCAGATTCGACGCCCCCGGCGGGCTGAACATCAGCCATAGCGACTCGCCGCCGCCGAACGTCCCCACATGGGCGAAATCGGTCAGCTTGTGGCTGCCGAACGCCGTGCTGCCCGCCGGCGTCGGCACCGGCGGCGCGACCACGTATTTGTACTTGATCCCCAGAGCGCCGGCGTAGTCGCCGCCCCGCGGGTTGAGGTAATAAGCCGTCCGCCCTTGGCCATCGGCCGGCAGGAAAAGCTTGTACACCACGCCGTAGTTGCCGTAGTTGACGACCTTCTCCCCGGTCGTCGCGTCGATCCCCTCCAGGTACTGGTCGAGGGCGTTGTCGGCCAGCGTCAGCGCCACCGGCCCGTCGTCCTGCGGGTTGTAAACCTTCATCGGCACGAGCATGCGGTCCTTGCCGTCGAACGTGCCGCGCAGCTTCTGCCCATCCGGGGGCAGCACCCGGGCCCGCAAGGCGAAGGCTTTGGCATCCTCCCCTGCCGGCACCAGCATCACCTTGACCGTCACCGGCCGGTCGGCGATGAAGTCGAAGATCCCGTTGATCAGCATATTCGGCTTGAACGCCGCGTCATAGAGCGTCGCCGCCCCACCCGCCGGCACGTCGATCTGGCGGAGGTCGCCGCCGGCCAGGTAGGCCACCTGAGCCGCCTTGCCCACCGCCATCCAGTCGTAGCCCGGGCCGCCGACGCCGTGCTGGTGCACGGTCACCGTCGCCGCCGGGCCGGTGCTTTCCACCAGCACCACCAGCCGCTTGGGCGCCGCGGTCGCGTTCACGTGGTGGAAGAACAGGCGCGCGTCGCCCGCCACCCTGTCCTGATAAAGAATGCCGTCGCCGGCCGCCATCTCGGGGCTGTCGGACAGCAGCAGCTTGCCGCCGTACGAGCTCGAAGTCACTTGCCACTCCGGCAGCTTCAGGATATCGAGCTCGGCGGGGCCGGCCGCGGCCGAGCCGCCGAGGGCGAACGCCAAAGCGGCCGCCGCCGCGATTGACCTCATCGGTCCGGGTATGTATCGTATCATAATATATGTACCTCCCTGTCCATAATACCACTATATTATAGCAAACGTCTTGTTGTTATGTAAATATAACCGTCGCCCGCCCCGCCAGGAAAAAACCGCCTGCAAAACCCTGCCGCCGGCTTAAAGGCAAAAGGGCGACCCCGACGGACCGCCCTTCCCTACGACAAGCCAAGTTTAAAATACACGTTCGCCCGTATGAGCCGCAGCCTGAACTCCAGCATCCCGAAGCGGCTGCGGGGGATGTTGATCCGCTTCAGCGCATACACGTCGTCGCCCGGCTTGTTCAGCCCCGGCATGGTGCCCACCGCCCCGCGGTACCCGGTCGCCTTCAGGGCCGCGACCGTCGCCGCGTCGAAGCTGCCGAACGGGTAAGCAAGGAAGCGCACCGGCGCATCCAGCCGCCATTCCAGCCCCTCCTTGGACATCGCCAGGTCGCGCAGCCGCTCGGCCGCCGGCAGCTCGGGCAGCGCCCGGTGGTGCAGGGTATGCGAGCCGATCTCCGTGCCGGCCGCCCTGAGCGCCTTAAGCTCGGCCCAGGTCAGGTACGGCCGCTCGCCGAGGAAATCGGTGACCACGAACACCGTCGCCCTCATGCCGTGCCTGGCCATGATCGGCAGCGCCGTCAGGTAGTTGTCGGCATAGCCGTCGTCGAAGGTAATCACCACCGGCTTGGCCGGCAGCGGCGTCCCGGCCGTCAGGTGGCTCACCAGGGCGGCCATGGTGACCGCCGTATAGCCCGCGTCCGCCAGGTAGGCCATCTGGCGCTCGAAATCGCCCGGCGGCACGCTGTACGCCTCCTCGGTCTCGCTCACCTTGTGATAGCCCAGGATGGGCACGCCGGCGGCAGGCCAGGCCGCCCACACGACGGCCAGGACAATAATCACGGCGCCGACCGCGGCGCCTCTCAGCAGCAGCTTCATCTATGCCTTCCCTTCCAGGTCGCGGGCGATCTGCTCCAGTTTGCGCAGGCGGTGGTTCATGCCCGACTTGCCCACCTGCCCGTCCGCCAGGTCCACCAGTTCCTGCAGCGTCGCCTCCTGATGGGCCAGGCGCAGCTCGGCCGCCTCGCGCAGGCTGGGCGGCAGCTTGTCCAGGCCCGTGCGGGCGGCGATCAGCTTGATGCTCTCCACCTGGCGCACCGCCGCGTTCACCGTCTTCTGCAGGTTGGCCGTCTCGCAGTTCACCAGCCGGTTCACCTGATTGCGCATATCCTTGACCACCCGCACGTTCTCGAACGCGAACAGGGCGTTGTGGGCGCCGATGATGCGCAGCAGCGAGGTTATCGCGTCGCCGTCCTTGAGGTAGACGACATAGTCCTGCTTGCGGTCGGTCATGCGGGCCGGCAGGCCGAACGCCTTGAGGAGCCGCACCAGCGTCCGGGCGAAATCGAGATTGCCGGTGACGAGCTCCAGATGGTACTCGCCCTCCGGCTTGCTCACCGAGCCGCCGCCGAGGAAGGCCCCCCTGAGGTACGCCCGGCGGCAGCAGGCCTTCCTAAGCAGGCCCATGTCGCGGCCGGCGTTGATAACCTCGCCGCGCATAATGCCCAGCTCGGCCAAAAGCCCCGTCACCACCGGCGAGGGGGCCACCTTGATATGGTACGAATTGGCCTTCTTCAGGCGGCGGGCGCGGGTCACCACCACCTCGACGGCGACGGGAAAGCCGCGCTTGATGAGGGTCAGCACCTTGCGGGCCACCGCGGCGTTCTCGGTCGTGAAATTGATGCCGAGGGTGTTGTTGCCGCCGATAAGCATCGTGCCGCCCATCCGCATCAGGGCGGCAAGCTCGGCGATATGGCAGCAGTTCTGCTCGTCCGTCACCCGGGCCAGTTCGTTTTTGACATCCGCGGAAAAGGACACCGATGCTCACTCCATGACAACGACTATTGCTGTAAGAGCGGCGAAGCCGTCAACCGCGCTTCTCGTCGCCGTTCTTAAGCTCCTTGATATGATCGGCGATCAGATAGTAATCGAGCAGCTTCATCCGCTCGGAATTGGCCTTGAGGCGGAAAACCATCTCCATGATCGTCTGCGACAACTTCACCGGGTCGTGGCGCACCAGCACCGTCTCGCTGATGAGATCGGCCTTCACGACCTTGACGCCCAGCGCCACGAGCGCCTCGGCATCGACCGCCACCGGATACGCTCCCTGGCGGGCGTACACTTCCCGGAGAGCGGGGGCGACTTCCTGGCCGTTGACAACCACATAGTCGATCAGCCCGGGGCCGACGTGGTCGATGATCGCCTGCACGTGGCGCGACGCCGTGTAGCCGTCCGTTTCCCCCGGCTGGGTCATCACATTGCAGATATAAATCTTGACCGCCTGGGTGCGGCGTAGCGCATCGGCGATGCCGCCGACCAGCAGGTTGGGGATGACGCTGGTGTAAAGGCTGCCCGGCCCCAGAATGCAGGCGTCGGCATTTTCGATCGCCTCGATGGCGCTCGCCACCGGCGGGGCGTTCTCCGGCCTGATGAACACGCGGCGGATAGGTTTGCCGGCGAGCGGAATCTGCGACTCGCCCTCCACCACACTGCCGTCGGCCATCTCCGCCGCCAGGCGGATGGTCTGGGCCGACGAGGGCAGCACCT
>JARKNV010000023.1 GCA_029976065.1 Selenomonadales bacterium | reverse complement strand
CGGGTGTGGTTCACACTATTGTTTTGGCAGACCGTGAGCGGCTCATCGAGCTTGTGAAACGAACGGAAACGCTGCCCGACGTACTGGTGCGGGTTGCCGGGGGAATCGATGCCGCCCTTACGGGAATCTCGGGAAGGGGGCATTTCTTTTTCTTTATCCAGGAACGGCTGGGCGAATTGTCCGGGGAGCTCATCGCCTCCCGTCTCGCCGCCGAACTGAAGGGAAGATCCGTCCGTTTTTTTCTCCTCGGCGATCCCGCTTGCGCCGGGGATACCTTCCATGGCGTTGTGGACGATTCCCGGGCTGACGATGAACTGGCCGAAGCGATCCGCGCCCTCGTTACCGCTCCCCTGACGGAGACGCGGAAACGGAAGCGGCCGGCAAAGAAACAGGCGGCCGAGGAGATTCCGGAACCGTCTCCCGTCGCGATGCCGGTCACGGATGACGAACCGCCCCTCCCCATCGAAGGCATCGACGATATCGTGCAGATTGGCCGACCGGTCTCCCTTTCCGAGCGGCCTCCGGCTAAGCAGCCGGCCTCACCGGCGGATGCGGCGCCGGCTGCCGCGCCGCGGTTCCATGATGTACTGGACAGCGCCCTGGAAGTGTCCGTTGCGACGGAACCCCGGAGCGACGACCCATCTGAAAGAGAATCGGCCCCGCGGGCGGAACCCGCGGCCGCACCGGATCCGGCCGACCGCCGTCCATCCCCCGCTCCGGAGGCGGTTCGCCGCCTGCTCCGACCCAGGGTGTTGTTTCTCCTGCTGGGCGGCATCGCCGGCGGCGTGTTCCTCCTGTCCCTGACACTGTGCCGCGCAGCAAAGCCGCCCCTACCGGGGGAAGTCGGCGGCAGGGCCGCCTTTCCCGTTTCACGGGAAACTCCTCCCGCGCCTTCGGCGCCGCATCTATCCCTCCGGACACTCCCCTCCTTCGTGCCGCGGCAGCCCGCGGATCCCGGCTACGGCAAGGCCCATCCGGGGTGGGAAATGTACCGGAGCGCGGGCGCCGAGTTCCGGGTCTACCGGGAAAACGGTCTCATACTGGCAATCCAGACCATCGACAGGAGCGGAGCCGGGATTGCCCCGTCTCTGGTCTCCTCCGCACTCACGGAGATTGCCGGATCCCCCAGCTACGTGACCGAGTCCGTAGAGCGCAAAGGGTCGTACCGTGTGGAGAAGGGACGCCTGAAGAACGGAGCGGGAATCCTCATCTACCGCAGGGAACCCGACCGGAAGGTGAAGGCCTTTGTCGTGGATTTCCGCTGATTTCATGGAAGAACGGAGCACCTGAATGACCATACTGAATACGGTACCCAGCGACCCCCTTTCCCGCCGTGCCCGGATCGCGTCTCTTGTCATTCTGCTGTCCCTCTGCGGCCCTGCATGGTCGTTGAGCGCGGATCAGTCGTTCGAGATCGAGATATCCGACCTGGACAGGAGCGCGCCGGCGGCAAAAAAATCCCCGGAAAAGCCCGGGAAAAGCGCAAAAAAGCCGGTTCCGAAAAGACGGGTCTCTCCCGGCCCCCCCACGGCCAGGGACCTGGAGGGTGAATTCGTTACGTACACAATCCGTCCCGGCGACCACATCTACAAGGTTCTGACGTCCCGCTTCGGGCTTTCCTCGGAGAGGGCCGAGGCACTGATCCCCCGCATCCTCAGGGTCAACGGCATCCGGGATATCCGGGGGCTCCGGATCGGCCAGACCATCCGTATTCCCGCGGTCGGAAATTTAGCCGCCGCTTCCCCTCCGCCGGCCGGGGCCGCGCCCCCGGCAACGCCGGCCACCACGCCTCCTGCCGCGGCTGCGATTCCGACGGCTGGTGAAGCGGTTCCGACGCCCTCTGTTGCCGCGCCGACCGTGCCGCCGGCCGAGGAGGAAGCAGCAAAGACTTCGCGGGAATCGTCGCAGTCGGTTGCGCCCGTCCCTACCCCGCGGCCGAAGGCGAAAAAAACGATTATCCGCACCATACCCGCCGGTGAGTCGGCGGCCATGGCGGACGCGCTCCTGGACGCGCTTTCCCTGAAATGGAGCAAGACCCATCCGGTGACCATGCCGGTGGGCAGCGGCGGGGCGTCCCTGACCATCCCGGTTGACC
>JARKNV010000005.1 GCA_029976065.1 Selenomonadales bacterium | reverse complement strand
TGATCTCGGCCTCGGTGACCAGCACCTTGCCGATGTACACCGGCTCCGGCCGGGCGGGGTGGGTTATGTACAGCCTGACGTAGCCCACCCGCAGCTCGCCCAGGTAGGGGTGGATGTCGCCGTAGCCGCGGATCGAGCTGTAGGCCAGGGCCATCATGGCCCCCGTCTCGCCGCGGGCCAGAGCCTGCAGCTTGGCCGAGCGCGGGTAGGGGAAACCAAGGCTTTCGCGGGTTATGTCCCGCAGGCCCTGTCCGGCGGCTTCCGGCGGCGCCAGCAGCCCCTCTGCCCGCAGGAGGGCGACGACCTTGGGGAAGCTGTCCGGCAGGGTGCGGCCGGCGGTATCGAGGCCGGCGCCGGCGAGGAACTCGCCGATGATCTGCTCCCTTTCGTCCAGCAGGGAAAAATCGACCAGCCGCTGGCTGTAATCGCGGGTCGGGCCGAGGACCTGGCCGCCGGGGATGTCCTGGAAGGCGCCCGAGATGCGGCGCACGACGTCCATGGCGGCGGTGTCGGCCGCCAGCGACGTGTAGCGGCGGGGCTGGGTGGCCCGGTAGGCCCGCAGGATGAAGGAGGCTTCGATGCTGTCGCCCTCGGCCTGTTGGAGGGCCAGGGCGGCGACGGTGGGGGCGTACAGCGAGCCTTCGCCCATCACCTTGTCGACCGCCAGCCGCTGTTGGTCGCGAAGCTGCCGCGCCTCAAGGGGGGCCGAGCCGCCCCGCAGGCGAAAGTACTTTACAAGGTCCTCGGCGCGGGCGATGGCCTCGCTGCCGCCGCTTACCGCTACATAGCCCATCAGGCGGTTACCTCCCACTGCACGGCGGCCGAGCGTGGCAGGGCCGTCAGCCGGCCGTTCTTGTCGGTAAGCAGACAGTCGACGCCCAGGGGGTACTCCTGGTTGAGACTGAGGATATTCTCAAGGTTGGACCAGTTCAGGCCGGTGACGAACACCGTCGCCTGTCCGTCCACGCCGGGGCCGGTAAGCGTCAGTTTAAGCTCGCCGCGGTCGTCCTCCAGGGCGTCGACCATGACGAAGATGGTTGCCCCCTGCTCCGGCGCCAGCAGGTCGCCGCGGCGGGCGGCCGCCAGTTGCGGCCCGTATTGGTGGCCGGCGAGGATGATGAATTCGGCGTCCGCCGGTGCTGCCGGCCGGGCGCCGGTGTTGACGGCCAGATACTCCTGCCACAGTTCGTTCGCCGGCAGGGTGGCGAAGGTGGTGTCGCCGTCCAGCAGGGTGAAGGCCAGGACGCTGGCGTGAGCGCTGAGGCCGGGCGGCGGGTAGATGTCTAGACGAGGCAGGGCGACGACCGTGCCCGGCCGGGCCATGGCGTCGAGCATCCTGCGATACAGCTTCTGGGTATCGAAAACGCGGTTGAAAGCCGCTTCAAGTAGTACGCCCATTATCAGCCCTCCATGATGGCGAAATTGACTTTGGTGGCGGCGACGAGGCTCTTTTCCTGCCGCTGCCGCGCGCATAGGCGGTCGGCTTCTTCGCCAAGCGCCCGGCGGATGTCGGCCGCCTCCGGCAAGCCTGCGGCCAGGGCGGCGTCGACGATGGCCACGCACAGGGCGCGCTGCGGTTCGTCCTCGATGGCGAACCCGTAGCCGGCGACGCCTTTGATGGCCACCGCCGCCTCGCTCATCAGCACCTCGCCCAGATAGAAGGGCGTGCCGCCGACGCTGTCCACCGTCTGCAGCATCGCCGTGCAGGTTTCGGGCGGCAGGAGGATTTCCACCTGGTGACGGTCGGCGACCGTCTGCGCCAGTTCGAGCCACAGTTCGAGGTCGCCGCCGGCCATTATCTCCCGAAAGTCCATAAAGCTACCTCTCCTGTCAGATGATTTTGGCCCGGATGGCCGAGGAAATGTAGTCGACGACGGTGACCAGCACGAGGATGACGATCAGGATGGTGGTCATGTCCTGGTACTGGAAGAGGCGGATGCTGGTGACAAGCTCGAAGCCGATGCCGCCGGCGCCCACGATCCCGAGGATGGTGGCCGAGCGGAAGTTGAGTTCCCAGCGGTAGAGGCAAAGGGTGACGAACTCGGGCAGGATCTGGGGCACGATGGCGTACATTATCACCTGCCACTTGCTGGCGCCGGTGGCCACCAGCGCCTCGACCGGGCCGGCGTCGATGTTTTCGATGGCTTCGGCCAGGAACTTGCCCAGCATGCCCACCGAGTGGAAGGCCAGCGCCAGCACGCCGGGGAAGGGGCCGAGACCGACGGCGGCCACGAACACCAGGGCGAAGATGATTTCCGAGATCGACCGGGTGGCGTTGAGGACGAAGCGGGCCGCGCCGTAGACGAGGGGATGGGGCGAGATGTTGCGGGCCGCGGCCAGCCCGAAGGGGATGGTGAAGACGATCGCCAGGGTTGTGCCCCAGATCGATATCTGCAGAGTCTCGACGGTCGGGCCGATGAGTTTCGGCAGGATGGCGAGGTTGGGCGGCATCATGCGGGCCACGATATCAACCAGGCCGGGAATGCCGCGGACGAGCTCGCTCACGCTGAGGTGCGTGCCCACGGCGCTCCAGGCGTAAAGGGCGACAAGCACGGCCGCAAGCGTCAGCTGCCGCAGGACGGTCCGGCTGTCCTTGAACCATGGCAGGACGGGCCGCAGAATCATATTGCCGTTCTTAAGCATGGGCGTATTTCACCTGCGGGAAGGCGGCGACGTCGTCCGCCGCATCGGCGTAATCGCCGTATACCATTTCCACTTCCCAGGGCGAGAGCGTGCCGCCCCGCTTGTCGAGCACCAGAGCGCCGTCGCGCAGGCCGATCACCCGTCCGGCGTAGCGGCTGGCGAGGTCGATGTTGTGGAGGCTGACGATGACGGTCATGCCGTCCTGGCGGTTGATGTCGCGGAGGATGCCCATCACGCGTTCGGCCGAGCGGGGGTCGAGGCTAGCCACCGGCTCGTCGGCGAGGATGAGACGGGGCTTCTGGGCCAGGGCGCGGGCGATGCCCACCCGCTGCTGCTGGCCGCCGCTCAATTGGTCGGCCCGCTGATAGGCCTTTTCGGCCAACCCCACCCTGTCCAGGCAGTGGAGGGCGAAATCGATGTCCGCCGACGGGAACAGCTTGAGGCAGCTTGTGAAGATGTTGCTGTGGGCCAGCCGGCCGCACAGCACGTTCTCGATGACCGTCAGCCGCTTCACAAGGTTGAATTGTTGAAAGATCATGCCCACTTGGCGGCGGATGTCGGCAAGCTGGCGGAGCTGGTGGACCGCGACGCCGTCGAAGGCAACCTCGCCGGCGGACGGGTGAACCAGGCCGTTGATGCAGCGCAGCAGGGTGGATTTGCCGGCCCCGCTCGGCCCCAGGAGGACGAGCATTTGGCCGCGTTCCACCTCCAGATCGATGCCCCGCAGGGCTTTCGTGCCGTTGCCGAATTCCTTGCGCAAGCCGCGGATTGCGATCATGACTATGCCCCCTTTTTCAGATATGGCCGGCTATTTCTTGCTGAGGTCGAGGTTGAGGATTTTCGCCGTCTCGCGGATGACGTTGTAGTTGGCGTCCTTGGTGTTGGCGTAGCCTTCCACCTTGCCGCCATAGGCGCTGAGGGCCGCCTGGTCTTCCTTGGCGACGTTCATGAAGGCGTCTTTGATCTTGGCCCTGAGGTCGGCGGGCAGGTCTTTGCGCCAGGCCCAGGGCGAACCGGGGATGGGATCGGACTTGAAGATGATCCTGATGTCCTTGTCGGGGTTCAGCAGGCTTTTTTCTTTCATATTGTTGAAGGTGATATCGTCCATGGAGGCGGCGTCGACCTTGCGGTTTTTCACCGCCAGGGCGGCCGCGTCGTGTCCGCCGGCATAGACTACGCTTTTGAAGTCCTTGTCCGGGTCGATGTTATTCTTCTTGTAGAAGGAGCGGGGAATGAGGTTGCCGGAGGTCGAGGCGGGATCGACGAAGGCGTAGGTACGACCTTTGATATCCGCCAAGGTATTTATGCCGCTGTCGGGATGGGTGACTACGATGCTCTGATAGGAAGTGCCGGAGCCTTTGCGGATCTCGACGGCGAATGCCTCTGCGCCGGCCTTGTCGGCGGCGAGCACGTACGAGAAGGGGCCGAACATGGCGATGTCCAGTTTGCCGGCCCGCATGGCCTCGATGACGCCGGAGTAGTCGGTGGCCACGAAGATTTCCACCGGCAGGCCGGTTTTTTTCTGCAGGTAGTTGGCAAGCGACTTGTAGTTTTCGCGGGTTTTCTGGGCGTCTTCGGCCGGGATGGCGCCAACGCGGAGAACCTTGAGCTCCTGGGCGGCGGGGGCTGCCGCAGGATTGGCGGCCTGGCCGCCGCAGCCGGCGAGCGCCGCCGCGAGGGCGAGGATAGCGAGACAAACCAGAATTGCTGCCCTGGACATACCTTTCATCGTTAAACCTCCCGTTTTTCGCTTTACCAATCGACGCTGACTTTGGCGAAATCGCCCCGGTAGCAGGAAACGCTATATTCAATCAGGACGCCGTCCTGGGTTTTTAACACACTCTCCACTTTCAGCACCGGCAGATTGCCGGGAATATCGAGGGCCGCCGTCTCCTCCTGCGTGGGAAAGGAGGCCCTGAATACCGACTTGACCCGCCGGGGCGACAGATCGTATGCATCGTAGATGGCCGACAGCGACCGGAACCCTTCCAGCTGGCCGGCTAAACCCGGCAGAGGTCCGGCAGGCAGGTAAACCTTCGAGAACAGGAACGGCTGACAGTTGACCAGCCGCAGGATGTCAAGGGTAAAAACCCGCTCATCGGCAGCCAGGCCCAAGGCTTCGGCCACCTGGACGGGAGCGGTGATCTCCTGCCAGGCGAGCAGTCTGCTGTCGGGGGTCTTGCCGGCCTCGCGGATATTGTCGGTAAAGCGGTTTTTCGGCGACAGGCGGTATTCCAGCAGGTCTATTGGCGGCTTGGCCACGAACGTGCCGCGGCCGCGCAGCTTATAAAGCTCGCCGGACCGGCACAGTTCGCCGATCGCTTGCCTGACGGTATGCCTGTTTACCCGATACGCGTAACTGAGTTCAAACTCGGAGGGGGTGCGCTGCCCCTCTTTGAGCATACCGCCGGCGATCTGCTGGCGGATGATTTCCATCAGCTGGCAATAGTAGGGGATGGCGCTGTCCCGTTCGATCACTGCCGTGCCTCCTCTGTGCTGCCCGGATGTCTAGACATGGTCCCGATAGTATTTGTGCCGCCCTCCGAAGAAGGCGGCACAAATATATGGGATATATCGTGGAGGGAAGGGGATGCTGTTGTTTCGTCACTTTCATTATGTCATATCTGCGGCCGGCGTGTGTTAAGTCGCCGTTAACCGATTGTTAAATATGAGTAAATGTGGCAACCACCGTTAATCATTGTCTTTATCCGGCGGGTCGACCAGGTTGAGCACGGCGGCCCGCAGGCCGCCGGGACCGCCCACGACGTAGGTCTGGTACAGGCCGATCATCGTAGCCTGGGAGAACACATAGTTGCGGAAGCTGTTGAAGCGTCCGTTTTTCAGGTCGGCGGCCTTCATGCCGTAATCGGCCACGGCCAGCACCTCCAGCAGGCCGATAGTCCACTTGGCGGCCGGTACGCTGAAAACCCAGTCATGGTCGCCAAGATAGGTTATGAACGGTTCGATCATGCGCGGCGGGATGACGGCAGCGCCGCCGGCGGCAAGCAGGCCGGCGTCCACAGGGTCTTTGCCGGCGATGATCGAGGCCGCCTTTATGTAACCGACCAGCCGCGCCTCGTCGGCCGGGCTGCCGGCGTTGTCGTGGGCGCTGGCCTGGGCGATCACCGTTTCGGCCGGCAGGCCGCGGTAAATCGCTTCAGCGAGACTGAGAACATGGTGGGCGCCCGTCCCGGCGATCTGATACTCGGGTAGCGACGAACCATCCTCCTGCCATTGGTACACCCACGGCTTGTGAAGGTCGTGCAGCAGTTGGGCCGCCAGCACGATATCGCGGTCGAGCGGCACGCCATATGTATCGTAATAGCCTTGGCACAATCCCAGCGAAGACCGGACATTCAGCGCAGTGTGGATGACCAGCCCTCCGGGGTAGGCGTGGTGACTGTCGTATATGCTGCCGGAAGCCGCTGCAAAGGGCTGGGGCGCCTGATCAGGGCTGATGAGCGGCGGCAGAAGCTGCTCTGTCGTTACCGCAGCTTTCAATAAACCGGCATCAACAAGTTTCAGCCTCAATCCTTCCCGGGCTGCGTTCGTCTGATATTCGGCCATGAAAGTGGGGGCGGGGTTAGTCAAAATCTCCTTTATCCTGGCGCTCAAACCCTTGTCTGTTATCTCGTCGGCCGCTGCGAGCAGGAATTCATAGCTGGCCTGGACGACGGCCGATCTTTCGGCCATCTCCCGGGGGGTTAGGCTCAGACATTCTTCCATGGATATCCGGTCGCCGGCGACTTCGCCGGACGCGTCGCCGAAAGAAAGACCGGGGACCTGCGTAAGGGCCGCCGCCCCGGAAGCGCATGCCGACAGACGGAGGAATGCGCGTCTGGAAAGCTCCTTGTCCGCAAACAGATTATCCATTTTTTCACCTCGCTGACAACTTTCCTGCCTCAATTGTAGCAGGATGACCATCCCGCTTTGTTACAGCGAGGTTAATCGTTTGTAAATCTTTGGTTAAATATACCATCGCGGCCGAGCCGACAGCCGGAAATGAAAACGTCGCCGCGGGAAAAACTAATAATCGAACGGAGGTGTAATCTATGGATGTAATCGGTATGGGTGCAAGAATGGTCGGCAGAATGTCGCGCATGTCGCCTGCGGGAATACTGTTCGTCGGCGGCGCCGCCGTTCTCGCCTTCCCGGCCGTCCGCCACGGGCTGCGGTCAGCCGCTGTCGTGACAACCAGGGGGGTGCTCGCTGTCACCGACACTTTGCAAAGCACGGCGGCCATGATGCGCGAAGGGATGGAAGATATCGTCGCCGAGGCGCGGGCCGCTTCGGAAGAACAGCGTACCCTCATGGGAACGGCCAGGACTCACGGCCGGCGCATGGCGATCAACGCCGCCGCGGGAGCGTTGGCTGTCCGCGAAGGCTTGCGGAACATCGTCGAAGAAGCAAAGGAAACCCGGACTGCTGCCTCACCCGAAGAGAGCCCCGCCACTATGCTGACCGTTACCTACCCCGAAATGGATGCTGCCGAGGAGCCTGGAGACAATAACGAGCCTTCCTCGCCCCGCAGAAGGCGCTCACGGTCGCCGGAACTTTGACAAGAAAACCTCTCCGCAAAAGCGGAGAGGTTTTCTTGTCAAAACAATTTCAATCTTGTCCACGACACACCGGCGAGCAGGTTGTCCTTGGATTCCCGGCTGCGCTGCTTGATGTAGCCGAAAAAACCGCCAAGGAACTCCTCCCAGATTTTGATCGCCGCCTCTTTGTGCTGGGGTGACCGGGCCCTAAGCTCGATGGTCATGTCGACCGCCTCGCGCAACTCATGGGCGATGCCTTCGACCTTGGCCCGCAGTTCGTCTAAATCAGCCATGTTCGTCATCCTCTTCGCCCCTAAGATTAGCGGGGCTCCTCCTCCGGCCCGACCGGCGCGGGCAGTTCTTCGGCAATGGCGTCGTCGATGGACTGTTTCAGTTGTTCGAACTGGGCCTCGCTCACCAGATCCTCGATGTCTTCCTTTACCCCGCTGAACAGCCCCTGCACCTGTTCGGACAGCTCCATGATCCCCTGCGCCGTTTTGACCGCCAGCGGCCGGAATTTCTCCCGCACACTGGGCAGAAGCAGCGTCCCCACCACCAGCGCCCCCAGCCAAAACTTCGTATCCTGGCCGGTGGACATCTTCAGGCGATGGCTGAGGCGGCGACGCGCCCGGGAGAGATTCCCCATGTCCGGGCTGGCTTCGACCAGATCGGTGAGTTCCGCGAGATTGAGCAATTCCTGCCGTTCCTGCCTGATCATTCTCTGCAGCGTCTTTCTGGCGAAGGGATCGGTCACCGACGCCAACTGCTGCTCGTACACGCCGACAGCCGCCAGTTTGGCCTCAAAAATCTTTTCCAGTCCGGCCAGCGAACTCTCGTCGGTTGTTTCGGCGAGCCGCTGCCGCAGCCGCTCGGCCCGTGTCGTCCGTCCTTCCCTTTTGGTCATTTCCGCTTGTGGTGTTTCGATGCTCGGCACGCTTCTTTTTCCTCTCCTGCCAATATTTTCTGCCTTTAGAGTACCCACTTATATCCAGCGGCATACGTTCCAGCCTCGCAAAAGCGAAATAACCCTTAATGAAGCCCGGGCGCCATTTCCTCCGCCACCTGCCGGCCGCGCCGGAAGTGCATCCGGAACCTGTCGGTGAAAGCCGCCCCTCCCGGTTTTTGGCCGGTGTTGATGTACATGAAGACAGCCTCGCCGATCGTCCAGGTGAAAGCGTAGGCAATAGCGCCCTTGGTCAGTATCCCCGCCCGGCCCGACAACCGCCCCACCGTCTGCATGGCCAGCGTCTCCGACAGCTTTCCCAAGCCGACGATCATGGCGAACTCGACAACGTGATAAAGCGGTACGACCCGCTTGCCCGACAGTCCGACAAGCTCGAACAGCAATTTGACCTCATTGAGGGTGAGGACGGTGAAATCGGAGATACCTTCCAGCGGACTTGTCAACAGCAGATGCGGCCCGGGGAGCGTGTTCGGCAGGCCGGAGAAGAGCGCCCACGCGGCGTTCTGGAAGGCGGTGTCCTGGATAACGCTCCGGGCCATCTCCGGGCGGAAGACGGGAAATTTATGGGCGAGGGCGAACTGCACCTCCGGGTGGTTGGACAGGATCTGCGTCGTCAGGTGCTCGCGCTCGGTATCGTCGAACAGATAGACTTCGCCTTTCACGCGGCGCACTTCGTTGGCCATTTCCCGGCCCGCCAGACAAAAAGTCGTCGCTTTGACCAGTTTCTCGTCCGGCCCGTCGGCGCCGACAGCGATAACGGACAGCTGCTGAGGGGCGAAGTCCTTAGCCGCTCCCTCCGCCCTGCCGTCGGCGCCCGGATACGGCATTCTTTGCAGCCATGCCTTCATGGCGTCGCTCTCAGTCGCCGAGCCGACCAAGCCGATATGGAAATTTTGCTGGCAAAGCCGGTTAACCTCATGCCAGTTTATTTTCCTGATTTCGCTCCAGGCTTTGCCAATGATACTCAGCCTTTCCTGGACGGGCGCCTTGCGAGCCATCGTCATGCCTCCCGTTCATCGCTGTGACCCTAGGTTGCCCAAATGCCGGCGGCTGTTGCCATAATCAGTATGCTCCCGTCAACGCCGCCGACCCGAACATGGTATGGAAATTATTCTTTCCCGCCGGCAACCCCCTATGCAAATGTCCCTTGACAGGGCATTGGGATTATGACTTGCCATGATGATTCTCACGGCATTTTCTCCTGAGCCCGCGCAATCATGCGAGCAGCGCCGAACTAATTTCCGCTATTGCATTTGTACTAAACTGCATATTATAATAGTATTAGTTAGTTTATGTTTGTTTATATTATGAGTCTTACCTCAACAGCCCATCTATACACATATGGACATGCCGCCAACTTCCCAGGACAGCAGCAATCGATGTTCCCACCGCAGTCCGTTCTGGGAACTAACTTTACATAATTAATACGTTTGCTCCTTAGCCGACATACCTAAACCTTCTTGGCACGGTATCCGGCCGATCGGTATAGCGGGAAACGGCTATGCTTCCCTTTCTTGGAAAGGAGCAATGTTTCCGGCGGTGCAGTTGCTGCACCTATTTTCCGTTTTCCGGCCGGATGTATTGCCAAGCCTTTCCGATTTTCGATAGGCTTGGCATATTCTATTTTCCCGGGCGGCGAAGCCGGAGCACGCCCCAGTAAATACGAGCGCGGGGAGGAATAATGATGTTTGGGACCGAGTATGAAAGCTCCGATGAGAAGCTACCCAACCGCGAATATACGGAAAAGGCTTTGCGGGAAGCGGTCATGGTAACCCGGGATGCCATCCGGGAAGCCAACAGGGAGAGAAGCGGTTATTTATTCGAGGAGTACGTCCGATTCCTCGATTCGCTGACCGGCAATCTTGCAAGGTTGTCCGAGCTTCTCCTTGTTATTGAAGCGGATAAGAAGGCGCCGGTATTGTATCGACGCCAATACTACCCGCGGCAAGAAGCTCCGTCGCCCTCCTCGCTGACACGCTGACCCTGCCCAGACCACTGCGAAATGAGGCTTGTTTCATGAAAACTGCCGATTTCACTGTAAACATCGGCTCAGTCACGGTGGACACCATCCCGCCGTTCGTACAGCTTGCCGCGGATACCGCTTCAGCCTACAAGGAAATCAATTCCCTCTACGCCGCCCGAAGCGCGCGCTGTTACCTGGCGGCATCGCGATCGCCGTATTACGACCATCCCTTGTTCACGGGCGGCGATGTCGAGCGGGAGATATACGCGAGGAAATATCTCGGCCTGGTGCTCGCCGCCATCGAAGAAGGGCGAAGCTCGCCATTGTTCGCGCGGGTATTTGCGATAATGGCCAACCGTTGGACGGGCCTTCACCGTTACTTGACCGATAGCCCGGAAGTGCTTCTTGACGAGGTCGTCGACCCCAAATACCACTCTCCGGCGGTCAAGAAGGCAGGCGGCAGCCTGCTTTCGGGCGTGGCCGGGCGCTATTTCGACAGCTTCGTCAGCGTATACCCCTTTCTCGACCTGCCCCGCCAGGCCGCCCTCAAATATGCTTTGTTCGCCTCCTGCGCGCTCGGACGGAAGACAAGCGTAAAGGCCCCCGAAATATTGGCCGAAATCGAAGCCTTGAGCGGCAAAGCGCCGGTCACGAGAAGCTTCCGGGATATAAACAGGCGGCTTAGCACTCCGGACTTTAGAAAAGTAACCCGGGATCTAAAAAATGCGATTTTCCAGCAGATGCGGCCGGACTTCCGGCTTTGGGACAACGACCGCTTTATCGAGGGGTGGGCGCATTGCGGGGCTTACCTGTCGGCGGAGGAAGGCGTCCCATTACTGGGCCACGAATTTCTCACCGCGCCGAAAGACCGGGATGTCGAACTCCTTTGCCGCCTGTATTTCATCAAAATTACGGCGGAGATGTTCCGGTTCGGGCCTGTCGACCAGACGAAGGACGAGGTCGAGCGGGAGTGCGCCGAATTCGTGATGTTCGGCCTCGTATGGCTGGGTCTCGTACGGGAATACAAGAAAGCCCGGAAATATTATTCGGCCCACAGCGCCGACCATCTTCGCGGCGAAATAAAGGCCCTGGAGGAAAACCTCTCGGATAACGAAGAGAAGCTTCGCAAGGCTAACGATGCGCTGGCCGCCAAAGACCGTTTGCTTGCCCTGGAAAACCGGCGTGCCGACGAGCAAGCCCGCCGGCACAAACTGGAACTCGATGCCTTAAACAAGGAGATTGCGCGTCTGAAAGGCGAGGCGGCCTGTGGCGCCCAGCCCGCAGGAGAGGAGACAGGCGGCGAGATTGCGGCCGCGACAGGCAATATGCCGGAATCGCCGCCCGTAACGAATCCGAATATCGCCAGCGACCTGATGAAACTGCGGGGAATAAGGGGAGTAGTGATCGGCGGCACCGAGAAATGGCAGGCGAAACTCAGCAGCCGTCTGCCCCACTTCGTCTATCTGTATGGCGACGCCACCGGTTTCGACGAATCGGTGGTCATCAACGCCGACATCGTGTTCGCCGATACCCGTTATAAATTTAACCACGGCTGCTTTTACAGGCTGACGGACATCGTCCGCCGCCACAACAAGAGACTCGTATTCCTGTCCAAAACCAACACCGCGCTTGCTGTCCACCAGATGGCCTCGGCGGTGGAGCCGCGCTAGTTTCCTCCGGCCGGAAAACGCCGGCCATTAATCATTATACCCTTGCCGACACTTTCTGCCCGTAGCCGATCAGCTGCATCATTCCGGCACACTGGCTTATCCCCGTAAAGATGGCGTCCCTGTTCGCCGGCAGCCACTTTGTCCCCGAAAGGACGGTAACTCCGGTGCCGCGGAAAGCGGCGGGATACATAGGCGTGCTGGCGCCGACCATGACCACGTCCCGGGCATTGGCGCAGTAGCCCAGCAGGTTGTCCAGCGTGCCGTTTATCAGCGAGGTGCTGCTGGCGAAAACCACCTGGCACTCGGGGAGAAGCTGCGGTTCGGCCGTTTCCGGGTAAACGTCGCCGGCCACCCCCTTGCCCCGTTCGAAGACCAGCAGGCGCCGGACCTTGCCCTTCAGCCCGGCGATAAGCGGGCCGATATGGCCGACAACCCCCACGGTGTCGCCGGGAACGGTTGCCACGGCGAGCGCCGCATCTTCATTCTGGCCATTATCCCGTCCCGAAGCGCCGAATTCGGCGGCGGCGTTCATAACCGCCAGCCCCATGGCCACGGCGACGACATTTCGCTTCTCCGGAGCCCAGGCGGCGATTTCTTCCGCCGCCATCCCCGCAAGCCTCCCGGCATGGGGGAGAGCCGTACAGCCGGAACCGACGTCTTCCCTCAATACATAGGCTATTCCCAGCGCCCCGTCGTCCAGCTCGACACCCAGGAAATTCAGTCCGACCCTGACCTCGGTTATCCGTTTCCCCGCAAGCCTAGGACGGGCCAGATCGTAGACACGCTGTAATATCATTATGATCCTCCTCCTTCTCAGGACATCAGCGGGATACATACTTTCACCGCGTTGGGCCCGTCATCGATCCGAACTATCTTGACCGGGGTGGAATACAGTTCGCTGAGGCTGTCGTCGGTGATAACCTCTCCCGGGCTGCCGGCGGCGGTGATTATGCCGTTTTTCATGATGAACACCTTGTTGCACAGCAGAAAAGCATGGTTGGGAAAGTGCGAGGTCATGACGATCGAATATCCCTGCTTGGCCAACCCGGTGATAATTTTCAGTATCCGCACCTGATTGCCGTAATCAAGGTTCGACGTCGGTTCGTCCATGACCAGCAGGCCGGCTTGCTGGGTCAGCGCGCGGGCGATCAATGTCAACTGCCGTTCGCCGCCGCTGATTTCGCTGAACAGGCTGTCCGCCAGGTGGCTGATGCCCAGCTCGGCCAACGCCCCGGCGGCCAGCTCGTAATCCCTTTTCGCGGGAACGGTCGCAAAACCCATGTAAGGCGTGCGCCCCATAACGACCATATCCAGCACCCGGTGCGGAAAAACGGTTACGGTCGCCTGCGGCACATAGGCCACGGCCGCCGCCAGCTCCTTCGGCGGCAGCGCGGCGATATCGCAGCCATTGACGCGGATGCTGCCCGCCCTGATCCTGCTGATGCCCAGCAGGCAGCGCAGCAGGGTTGTTTTCCCGGCGCCGTTCGGGCCGAGCAGGCAGACGACATCTCCCTTGTCGATCGTGAAAGAAAGGCCGCGCAGCAAATCGTTACTCGAATAGCCGAAATAAAGGTTCTCCACCGTCAGCATAATCTTGTCTCCCACCTCCCGGCCAACACTTCACTCCAGCCTAAACACGACCGGAACCGTCACCCAGGCCGCTACCGGCCGGCCGGCCAGTTGAGCGGGGTTGAACCGCCAGCGGCGAAGGCCGTCCAGCGCCGCCTGGTCGAGCGCGTTCCGGCCCGAGCTGACCGCCAGCCGGAGATCTTCCACTGCTCCCGTCGCCGCGACCAGCACTCTTACGCGAACCGTCCCCTCCCAGCGTTGTAGCCGTGCTTCCGACGGATAGGCCGGAGGCGGACCGTACACCACATCAGGCAACCGGTCGGGCGCAGGCCCCGAGCTTTGGGAGCCGGCGCCCGCCTGCACCGGCCCCGCCGCCCTCGCGGCCGTCCCCGGGCTGATCCCCCTGCCGGCGACGGGCTGGTCGGCCTCCCGCCCCGTGACTGTTTCGGCCGGCGGAGCGGCGTCCACCGTTCTGTCCGCGCGCCGCTTCTCAGCCGGCTGCGGCGCGGCGTCCGCCTCCGCTACCGGCGGCTGCTTCACCGGCTCCAGCCGGGCAGGCCGCTCGGCCAACTCGACCTCTATATATTTCGTCTCCGGCACCGCATAAGCGCTGACGCTCAGGCCCACCGCCGCGATTATCGCCAGGTGAACGGCCACCGATATCCCGAAAGCCGCCGGCCACGATTTCACCGTCATTACTCATCGCCCCTTGGGCTCGACGGCGATGGCCATCTTCGCCACGCCGGCTTTGCGGATCTCGTCCATGACCTCCACCACCCGCCCGTGGCTGACGTCCTTGTCGGCCCTGATGGATACGGTCGGCTGCACCGACCCATTCGCCCTGATAACCGCCGCCAGCTCGCCTTTGGCTACCGGCCGGCCGTCGACCGCGACCCTGCCGTCGCCGGCGATCATGACGACGATCTGCTCGGTCTGCCGGCTTTCCAGCGACGCTTTGGGAAGGCTGACGGTAAAGCCCGGATAAACCGCGACGAACGCCGTGGACATCATGAAGAAAATCACCAGCAGCATCATCACGTCTACCATCGGCGTCATGTCGATGTGCACGCCGATCCGCCGGCCCTCCCCCCTACGCGCCATGCTTGCCGCCTCCGCCGGCCAGCAGGGCGGCGATTTCCTTGGCCCGCGTTTCCAACAGTTTCAGCAACCGGTCGGCCCGGGCGCGGTGATGGTTGTGGCTGACAACGCAGAAGATGGTGACGCACAAACCAGCGGCGGTGTTATACAGCGCCTCGGCAATGCCCTCCGCCAAAAGGGAATGGTTGCCGGCCCCGCTGACCGCGGCGGCGTGAAAGGTTTTGATCATCCCGAGAACGGTGCCGAGCAGACCGAGCAGCGGCGCGATCGTGGCCACTGTCGCCAGAATGTACAGGTAACGCTCCAGGCGGAGATTCTCGGTGTCAAGGACGATCTCGGCCGCATTGCCGTTCCCGCTCCCCCTGCGCTCCCCGGAAATCGCCGTCCACAGCCTCGCCAACGGCCCGTCCCCCGCAGGGGGCGCGGCGCCGGCTGCCAGCGCCTGCCTGAGCTCCGGCATAAACAGCGCGTCCTCTTTTTCGATGCGCCGATAGTACGACCAGCGCTGGATGGCGACAGTTACGGCCAGCACGGAACAGGCGATAATTATGCCCATAACGAAGCCGCCTTGGGCTAGAATATCGTACATACGATCACCTCCCGGCGTTAATGGTATTCATTGTTGCGTTGGCCTGCTGCGATTACCCCCAGCCCTTCCTGGTCCTCGCCAGCAGGAAGACGAAGAAGGGCGCGCCGAGCAAGGCGGTAAAAATGCCCACCTGGATGTCCAGTGAAAATATGCTCCGGCTCAGGTTATCCATCAGCAGGAGGTAGGCGCCGCCGATCAGCAGCGAGGCTGGGAGCAGCGCGGCGAAGTTCGTCCCGACCAGCATGCGGGCGATGTGGGGGACGACCAGGCCCACCCATTGGATAACGCCGCTGATGCTTACCGCCGCCGCCGTCATAAGGGTCGCGCATACCAGCACGAGCGTCTGGATGAGTCTGACGTTTATCCCCATGGTGTGTGCCTCTTCCTCCCCGACGCTGAGCACGTTGATCTGCCAGCGGGTGGCGTACAGCGCGGCCAGCGAGGCGACAACGGGCGGCAACGCCCATCCGACCTCGGCGAGAGTCGCTTTGGTGAATCCCCCCATCAGCCAGAACGTGATCGCCGGCAGCGTATCCATCGGGTCGGCCAGATACTTGAGGGCAAAAATCAGGGCCTGAAAAAAGGTCGAGACCACCATGCCGCCCAGCACCAGCGTAACCATCGATTTATTGCCGAAGAACGAACTGATGCATACGGTGCAGAATACTGCGAACAGCCCGAAAAAAAAGGCCAGCGCCTGAATCCACAGCCAGGGAAGATGGATGACCATCCCCAAAACCGCTCCGAACCCCGCCCCCCAGGAAGCGCCCAGTATCATCGGTGATGCCAGCGGATTGCGGAATAAATTCTGGAAGGCCGCCCCGGACACCGCCAAGGCGCCGCCGACGAGCATCGCCGCGGCGATGCGCGGCAGCCGGACCTTCATCACTACCGTGTCCATCGTCTCGGTCCACGTTTGCGGCAAAGCGATTATCTTCGACAGCAGGATAGCCAGCACCGTATCGGGGGATACGGGGTAGCGGCCGATAAGAAAGGAGCCGAAAAAAGCGGTCAGCAGCACGGCCAGCAGAACCGTCAGTCTAATCCCTTGGCTGCTCCGCCAGGCATCGCTGCCGGCCGGCCGCCGGTCGGCGCCCGGCCGGCAGTCTCCAGTTCCGGCGTTTCGTCCCGTGTCGCCGAACGTCCGCGCTTGCGTACCGGCATTATCCAAACTCACGGCTTTCCCTCCTTCAAGGCAGTCATCGTCTGTTTCTTCGTCATCTTCGGCTTAGCCGTCGGCAATGATCGTCGCATAGATGTCTTCCATTCCGGCCAGGGTGATGTTCCGGAAGCCGTGGCCGGCCAGGAACGCCCGCCATTCGCCGACGGTGTACAGCTCCCGGCCGCCGCAGACTTGCCACCGCAGCTTCGCCGCCGCGTTTTCGAGGTTATCGGCGCAGTCGGCCACCCGGCATCTGACGAAGATCCGCCCTCCCGGCCGTAGCGCCTGGCGGACCTTCGGCAGGACGATATCGCGCTTGTCGCTGTGGAGGATATTGGCGCACAGGACCGCGTCGTAGCCGCTGCCGATATCGTCGGTCAGGAAATTGCCGCCGGCAAGGGACACCTGCCGTTCGACCCCGAACATCCGCATGAACTGCTCGGCCAGCGCGACGATATGCGGCAAATCGAAGATCGTCACCTTAAGGCCGGGATATTTTTGCGCGAAAGCGATGCCGTAGAAACCGTGGCCGCCGCCCAGGTCGAGCAGCCGGCCGGCGCCGTCCAGGCTGCAAACGCTCAGGGTCTTCTGGATAGACCCCATTAAGCCGAAGACGCCTATCTGCCTGAGCCGCTCCCGGCTCCAGGCCGGCTCGGGCGTCTTCCGCGCCCCAGAATTGCGCAGCTTCGCGGCCAACTGGCTCGCGAACGAATCGGCCGCCGGCTGAAAAACGAACTCGTGGCCCAGATACAGGTAGCTGGCGTCGAGCAGGTACGCGTCCGCCAACGGCGCATTGACGAAGCCGTCGCCGCTTTCCCGCAGACAGCCAAGGTGGGTCAAGACTTTCAGCAGGCAGTATGTCACGTCCCTTTCGACCGCCAGGGCCGCGGCTAGTTCGTCCGCCGTCCTGGCGGTCTTCAGTTGTCTGAACAGGCCGATATCCACGGCGACGGCCACGGCCTCGTGCAGCAGCCGCTGCAATGACAGCGCCGTCAGCGGCGACGGGTCGACTGCCAGCGGCAGATATAGGGCTTGCATTTCGTCACGGCTTTCAGCCATTGCCGCCCCCTAGCGCACGACGGCGATCGCGCAGCGGATGCAGGCGATTTTCCCCTCGCGCAGCCGCGTCCACGGCTCCATTACTTGCTCGCCGCAAAACTCGCAGCAGGGTGAATTGTAGATCATTTCCTTGTCCGGCAGTTGCGCTTCGACGTACTCGACCTTGAGCAGTTCTGCGTCCGGCACGGTCAATATCTCCCTGATCCGCGCCTCCCGCTCCGCCCTGTAGCGGCGGTACTCGGCGTCCGAAACCATGCCTGCCAGCACCTTTCGCGTCAGGGCGTCGTTTTCCGGCGTGTAATTGTAGGGCAGCTGAATAACCCGCACCGCCCGGCCGCTTTTCCGGCAACCCACTGTGAAGGCCTGCTTGCCGGTATTGTTTATGTACAGCTTGCCTTTGCCGAGCGTACAGCCGAGCACGATCTGAAACGGGTCGACGGTGCAGCGGTCACTTTCGGCGATCGTCACCAGGTCGCCTTCCTCCGGGTTATCGTACCCCAGGGCCGCCAACGCCGCTTTCGCCAGGCGGTAGCCGATGGCTACGCCGGGACAGACGTGCCCGTGAAAAGCCACCACCTTCTGAAAATCAGCCGGATACTGAATATCCATCAAAAACCCCTCCCGCATCATTTGTCCTGTCTGTGGACGACCGCCAGGCAGCCCTGGTTGTAAAGGTTCCGGGCGAAACATTCGATGGCGATGTCCGCGCCGGGCACCGTATGCATGAACATGCTCCTGTTGCCCACCGCTATGCTTCGGCCGGCGAACCCGCCTCCCAGCGTGCCGGACGGCATAGCGGTGAAATAGCCCGACAAGGGGTATTCCTTGGTTTCGTCGTCTTCCCGGTACGACTTGTAGCCGGGCGGATAGGCGAAAACTTGATGCCGTCCGGTGCTGATGGTCAGATATTGCCCTTCGCCGGGTTCGTAAGTGTACCACCCCGTCCTGTTGACGCACGGCTCGTAAGGCAGGCGGAAATCCCTCACCCCTACGCCTTCCACCAGAATCAGGGCCACTTTCTTGTTCGCCAGCTGCTCCCGGATACGCCCGCTTATGTCGGTAAGCGACCTTACCCCCGCCAGTTGCGCCGCGACCGGGATGACTTCGTTCCTGGCCGGCACCATCAGCGGGCGGCGCAGCAACGTTGACCGGAAACAATACCCTTCCCTGGCCACCGCCAGGCAGTCGGGCAGCCGCTCTGCATCCGCCGGGGCGCCGCCGAACAGGGCAAGAAACTCCTCCCTACCGGCCACGCGTTCGATCAGGCCGGAATCCATGAGGCGCCGCAACTCTTGGCCATCATTCCCGCTCAGACCGTATAGCCCGCAATACCGCGTCAGCCAGTGGCTGGTGACCGCCAGCCCGTCGAGGCCGCTCAGGTCGATGTAGCCGGCCGTCGGGGTCATATCCCCCGTGCCGACGACGACGGTGTAAAAGCCGGTTGCGCGGGCAAACCTCTCCGCTTCGGCGAAAGCGGCGTCGATCAGCCTGGCCCTTTCCGCTTCGGGGGGACAGGAAAACCGGCACGCGTAATACTGCTGGGCGTAAATCAGAAACACAAACCGCGGGTCGTATGCGCCGACCAGGTCCAGAGCCGTATCGGTGACCCAGCGGTTTCCCCGCGCGTCGATATCGCCGGGGAAAGGATGCCTCGCCAGCACTCTTTTCGCCAGCCGGACGGCGGCCGAGTCATCCTCCCGGGGGCGGCCCGTCTTAAGATCCATGACCTTCTGCCATTCCCGCGCGTCGATGATCGCCAGGCTCATACCGCTCCCTCCATCTGGCTCCAGCCCACCCGCCGCCCGTGGATGCTGATTCCGCAGCCGCATACCGGGCACGCGTTATCCCGGCAGCGGTAGCGGACCAGCCTATCGCCGCCGCAGCCGAGGCTGAAGCGCTCAATGACCGTTTCGCCGCAGCGGGGGCAGAGGGTATTGACCCACTCCGAGCCTACGAAATTATGAAAATAAATATAAGGAAGGGTGCCGCGGTGTTTCTCCAGCGCGGCGTCAATCGCCGCAATGCTCGGATATTCGGCTTCCTTCATCTTGTATTCCGGCAGCAGCCGGAACACATGCCAGGGGATTTCCCGGTCGACAGCGGCCAGGAACGCCGCAATCCCGTCGATATCGCCGTCATTGACCGACTGTATGACCGGCGTCGTCACCTCCACATGGGTTGCCGCCGCCAGCCGGGCGATATTGCACAGGACGGGCTCCGCGTCGGGAATGCCCAGATAATCGCGGCAAAATTCCGGCGACAGACCTTTCAGGCTGATATTGACGAACGAAAATATCTCCGCCAGCAGACCGGTCGCTTCCTCGGTGCCATAGGCGTTGGTGAGGCAGCCCATCGGCATGCCGGCCTTACGGGCTTCCGCGCCCAGCTCCAGCAACGACGGCAGCGACACGGTAGGCTCGTTCACCGTGAATACGATATTGTGGCAGCCCAGTTTGGCCGCCATCCGCACGAGCTGCCGGGGCGTGAAGGCATACATGGCATCCTGGATAGCGGCCGGGTCTTCCCTGGCGACGAACGAGTTGGCGCAGTACCGGCACTCCAGGTTGCAGCCGGCAGTGCCGATTGTCATGCTCCTGCTTCCCGGATAGGCATGGTAAAAGGGCAGCGACTCGACCCGGGATACGGCATAGGTCGACCAGCGACGGGGAAAGCGCTCTTTCACCGTCCCGTCGTCCTCGCAGTACATCCGGCACACGCCGTGTTTGCCGCCGGCCAGTTCGCAACGCCGCTCGCAGTAACCGCATTTCATCGCCAATACCCCGCTTATTGTCCTTTTTCGATCTGCCAGGAGTCGATCAGGGCGCCGCTAAGCTTGTACACCTCGACCGCCAGGCGCCGGTTCGTCACTTTAACGACAAGATAGTTCGGTTCGTCCTCGGGGTTGTAATAGACCTCGTGCCAGTCGTTGGCATGCATATTTCCGTGCACTTTGGCACCGGCGCGGCCGGTCGTGACGTACACCGTCCCTGCGGCCGGTTCGTACGCCACGGCACTGTCGCGGAGGGGATACGTGCGCGCATACACGTGCTCGTGGCCGTTGAAGACGACATCGGCATGATAGCGGTCGAGGACGGGGACGAACGCCGTCCGGACGTCGTCATTGCCGCGGACCGCCTTGCTGTGGTAAGGCGGCTTATGGAAAAACACCACTTTCCACTTTTTGTCGGTGGCCGCCAGATCTTTCTCCAGCCAGGCTTTCTGCCGTTCCAGCATATCCGGCACGAAGCGCGCCTCTTCCCGCGCCTGGCTGTCCAGCATCACGAAATGAACTTCCCCGTAGTCGAACGAATACACCTGGCCCTTCAGCCCCGCCGGACCATTGCCGGGCAGCCTGAACTGGGCGATGAACAGCGTCGGCGGCGAGCGCTCGCCCCACAGCGGCGTATAATTTTCGTGGTTGCCGGTCAGCGGCATAACGGGAATGACGCCGAGAACCTCGTGAGCGGCGTTGAACCAGGCGTCCCATTGGTCATAATCCTGCCCGGCCTCCACCAGATCGCCCACAACAGTCAAAAAAGCCGCGTCAGGATTGGCGGCGAACGCCTGCCGGAGAACCGCCCGCCAGGCATCGTAACGGTCGCTTTGGGTATCGCCGAAAACGAGAAACTTGAAGCCGGAAATCTTCTCCGCGGCTGTCGTGAAGCTGCGCGGTTCGCTCCACCCGGAGCCGCCTCCCACGCGATAAAGGTAGCGCGTGCCCGGCTTGAGGCCGGTCAGCGTCGCCGTATGGAGCATCATGTTCCCGCCTTCGGTCAGGAGAGGCTCCGCCTGGGCGGTGACCATGGCGGCGTTTCCCGGTAACCCTCCTCCCGCCGCCGCCTCGGCGTATTGCACCTGGCCGCCCGCACAGGGAACGGGAGTCTTCCAGGCAATCGTCTGCGTGGTGCGGGGATCGCCCGCCCAGGTCAGGGTAACATGCTGCGGCATGGCCGGCGCCGCCGGCAGCGCCGCTAAAGCTATCGCCGGCACTATGCCGGCCGACAGGGCCGCGACCAGCGCGGCTATCAGCCAGCCGTGGACGAACCGTTTAAATCCGGACAAAGTTCTCCCCCCGCCATCGCCGCAACATCATCCGCGGCCTGTCTTTATATCGTCCCGCCCAGCGCGCGGATGCGCCTCTGGGCTTCTTTCGCGTGATGATCGTCCGGCGCTAAAATCGTCAGCAGCGCCCGGTACGTTTCGATTGCTTCCTGTGGTAAACCGAGCTTTTCGTATGAAGTGCCCTTGTTCAGGTATGACGGCACGTAGTGCGGGCTCAGCGCCAGCGCCGTCTCGCAGTCTCTGAGCGCCAGCTCTGGCCGATCGGTCTTGTTATACATAAATGCCCGGTGGTCGTAAGCGACCACATAGCAAGGGTCGCTGGCCGCCGACCGACTGTAATCTTCGATCGCCGCTTCCGCCTGACCCGTCTTTTCCAACAGATAGCCACGGTGCAAATAGGCCACCGGTGAATCGGGATTCATCTCGATCGCCCGGTTGTAGTCTCCGAGCGCCAGGTCATACTCTTTCCGGGCGAAGTGCGCCAGGCCGCGCCGGTGATAGGCGACTGCATCGCCAGGATTGGCGGCGATTGCCACGGTGCATTCCGCGATGGTCTGAGCGTGCACGTCGACGGCGGTCTGCCCCGTCGCGGCGAAGCCTCCCCTGGCCGGCATCGCCAAGCAGACCAGCAGCAACGCCAGGAATACTACCCGCAATGGTTGACGCAAGCGATCACCCCCGCGCAAAGTTGTCCCTCGTCCGCCAGGGGCCGCCGACGGCCCGGACCGGGTGCATGCCCCGGACCGGGCCGACAGAAGCCGTCCCCTGTTAAAACTTGCAGTTCACGCCCACCATGACCGACCGGCCGGGAGCGTAGTAGTACAGCTCGTCCTGATACTGCTTGTTGAAAATGTTGTATGCCGATACGTACCAGTCGTATTTCTCGTTGATTATCCGCTTGATCCGGAAATCGACGACATGGTAAGAGGGGAGCTGCGAATACAGGGGGTCGTTGGTGAACCGGTTGCTGACCCAGTGGCCGACGAGGCTCATTTCATAGCCCTTGTCGGCATGGTAAGTCACCCCATAATTGATCATGTTCCGCGGGTTGTTCTGCAGCTCGGTGACCGCGCCGTTATTATCGATGCTGGCGGTAATCAGCCGGGTATAGTTGAGGAAGCCGTCCCACCGCGCCGAAAATTTCTTGTTGAGCTCCAACTCCGCGCCTTTGATCTTCGCGCGGTTGATATTGATGTACCTGGTGTTGTCGGCCGGGTCGCGGGCGATCTTGTCGGTGATGTCGTTCTGGAAGATAGCGATATCGCCCGTCAGTGTCGCATCGAACTTATGCTTGAAGCCCAGTTCGTAGTTCTTCGCTTTTTCCGGCTTCAGATCGAGGTTGGTAGTGGTGGAAAAAATCTCGGAGATCTTCGGAAAGCTGAAGGTCTCGCCGTACGATACCCGCATCGTGTTGCTGTCGTCCAGCCGATAGACGAAGTTGGCGGACGGAACGGTGGCCGACCCTTTCTGGTTCTGGCCGTTGTTGTATTTCAGCTCGTTCCGGTCGTGCCGCACGCCGAGCGTCACGGTCACCTTTTCGCCCATCAGAATGTTGTCCTGCAGGTAGTAGCCATAGCGCTTGTTGTTATACAGGTCCCATCGGTAGCTGTCGGGATTGTAGGGGTCGTTAGCGGATAATGAGGCCGACGACCGCCAGTCGAGATCGCTGTAGGTCACCCCGTACGTCAGGGTGTGCGCGGCGCTGACCTTCCAGTTGCTTTGCAGTTCCACGCCGTTGATCGACGCTTTCCAATAGCTCGCGTTCCAGCGCAGCGTGCTGTAGCCGCGGGAAGCATTGCGGAAAACGCCGCCCACCAGCACAACACCTGGCGTCGCGATATAGCCCCGCCCGTCGGCCCACAGATCCTGATTCTCCGTATGGCGGTACACTTTCAGGGTATAATCCAGTTTATCGTTGACCTTCCTGGCGTAATCCAGCGACAGGTCGACCTTCTCCCAGTCCTTGAACTGCCAGTTGGGCAGCCCCGGCCAGAAGCCGGAAGTATTGTTCCGGAACTCGCCTGTTACGGGATCGCTGGCGTTCAGGCAGCCTTTGTCGGTCAGCGAATATCCGCCGATAAAGGTGAAAGACTCTTTGTCGCCGTTCTGCCAATTCAGTTTCGTCCGGAAGCTCTTGCTGTTTCTGAAGGCGTTGGTCACGAAACCGTCGCTGTTTTCCGCGCCGGCGGTCACGTAGTAATTGAACTTGCTGTCGCCGCCGCCGTAATAAGCGGACCCGTTTAAAGTGCCGAACGAGCCGCCGTAGACGGAAAGGTTGCCGCCTTTGAACTCATTGCCGTTTTTGGTTGTAATGAGAATAATGCCGCCGATGGCATCCATCCCGTAGGCGACGGGCGCCGGCCCCTTAATCACTTCGATCTTGGCGATGCTGCCCGTGGGGAACATGTCCAAATCCACGGCATCCGAACCGCTCGCCTTGGAAAAGGGATTGACGAATATGCCGTCGACGTAGATCTTGGCATAAGTCAGACTGCTGCCGCGAATCTCCACCTGGTTGGCGTTCTTCTTGCCCCGGTGCAAAAACAACCCGGGAACGTCCCGCAGCGCCTCCGCCACGGTGTGCGCCCCCTTGGCCTCGATGTCCTTGGCGGTAATCACGCTGGTCGTGACAAGGTACTTGTCCAGCGGCACCGCCGTGACCACCACCTCTTTAAGGATTGTGTCGTCCCTGGGCGCACCGGCTTCGGCCGCCCACACTAATTCTGGCGCCAGCATAAACAAACAAAGACCGGCTGCCAGTACGCGGATGTATTTCCCGCCCATTTCTTCCCTCCTTAAATCAGAGTATCACGCTGAACCCGGAAACTTTGCGTTTGCCTCCTCTCTTTCGGAATCCGGAACTCGCTATCTTTGCGCCCGCCGCAAAAGCTCGTCGGTCTCCTGTTCAGAAAGCCGGTAGTGGTAAAACAGGGAATAGAACCGCTGAACTTCGGCCCGCAGATCGCAGGGATAGATATCGGGATACAGCAGGTTTGCCACCCACTTGATGCCGATCAGGCGGTTCACCGACGGCGGCCGGTCGAACCAGTTGAAGGGATGATTGGGGATTTCGTACACGCGGCGGCCGCGGACGGCCCTGACATTCCGCCATTCCTCGTCGCCCGCTATCTGCGGGAAACTGCTGCTTTCCCCATCGCGGAAATAGCCGATCAAAATCACCTCAGGATCCCACAGCAGCACCTGCTCCAGCGACACCGGGCTGCGGCCCAGCTTCCCGCCGCTCGGGATGTCCGCACTGGCCACGTTGACCCCGCCGACGAACTCGATGACCTCCGCGTGCCAAGAGCCCCGCGGCTCGGTCTCCAGTCCCCTGCGCCCCTCGGCGTAGTAAACCGACACCGGCTGGCGGCCAGCCAATAGCGCTTTTTTCCCCGTTATGCCGCTGATCGTATCCCGGGCGTAGGCCGCCAGTTCCGCCGCCCGCCGTTCGCGCCCCAGCACGCTGCCGGCGAGCAGGTACGCCTGTTCCATCTTGTCGGTGGCTCTGTCGAGCACGACAACCGGTATTTTTATCAACTGCTGCATCTCGTCGGCCAGCGCCCTGTTGGCCGGCGTAAGATCCGCCATAACGAAAATCACGTCCGGCTTGAGCTTCAAAACCGCCTCGATATTGCCGGGAGAATCCCTCCCCGTCCAATTCTCGACCACCGGAAGATCGCGGTATTTGGGCAAAATGAAGCGGGTTTCGTCCGAAGCCATATAATAGCTCCAACTGGCCAGCACCTCGGGGTCGATGGTATACAGCAACACCGTCGCTACCGGCGAGGCCGAGTAAACCTTGTTTACTACCGGCGGCAGCGTCACCTGCCGCCCCGCCATGTCGGTAATTACCCTTCCGCCCGGCACACCCGTCTGTCTATCCGCCGGCGCGTCAGTTTGCCGACCGCAGCCGGCCATTACCGCCAACGAAAAAATAATAACCAATATCCAGACAATATGCTTGTCTCTCATATTCCTCTCCTAAATCCAAGCTACGCTTCCATGAATCCTATGACCTGATTTCCTGTCGTGGGAATTATTTCCTCAGAAAATATCGTAATACAATAACAAACATAAATCAATATAAATGAATTAATTTATTGTTTTATGTTTGTTTTAATTTGTTTATGTTGCAAATTGGTTGGGCATCATGTAAAATTTTCTTGAGATAAAAAACATACGGCGAAACTCCCTAAGCCGATTTACCTAACCCTCTTTCACGAGGCATGGTAACCGGCCGCGGTATGGCGGGAAACCGCCATGCTTCCCCTTCGGAAAGGAGTTCAAGGCGGCGCAACACAGCGCTTGCTTGTTGGCGTTTGCGCAAAAATGCCAAGCCCCTTCCGAAAATCGGGGCTTGGCATTTTATATTGGACAGTAAATGCCGGTTGTCAAAACCAGGGCACCCTTATGACGTCCCGGTTCCGTTAAAATTCAGCAAGATCGGAGGAACAACCGATGATGTACGAGCAAAGCATGCGACTGTCGATGCTCTGCACGCTAACGACCGAAGAGGAGCTTGAGGAAACTTTGTACGATGCGCTTTCCGTAACCCGCAACCTGCTGCGGGAAGCCCAGCAATCGGACGACCCGGATTGGACCGCCCATGTCCTCAGCTCCCTCACCGAAAATCTGACCATAATCCGCGAGTCCCTGGCACTGATGCAGGAAATCAAAATGCGTAATTTTTAACCGCCGATCAGCACTACCTGAAAGCAATATGAAGCTGTAAGCAATAAAAGAGTTTTTTGCCATTCGGCAAAAAACTCTTTTATGTCACTTCCCCAGGCAGGTTGTGCTCAGCAATAATACGTGCGACTGTCATCTCTCTCTAACCAGACTACCTGGGCTTAATGCAAAAGTCGCAGATTGCATCCCCTCTGCCTTTACACATTGGTCGGTCAAGTTTCATCCCGAAGGCGTCCAATAATACATGGTCGATTGAGCAGTATAAATATCCGAGCTTGTGGCCGGCGTCACCATACTCATCCCATATTTCCGCCATCGGGCAGTGCGTAATGACTGCAGGGTTCTGCGGGTCGGTAACCCAGCCGGTGGCCGGCATTTCCCGCACTATCTTGTATGTCTCGTATGCGTCGGGGTCAAGACCGCGTTCCCTGGCCTCTGCCTGCATGTTCTCCACCCGGGCTTGACCGAATTTACGGATGGCGGCCAGTACGGCCGCGGTACCCCTCTCCTCACCCAGTTGTTCGATCATTTCGTTCGCCATGTGGTAGTGTAGCAGCGCTAGCAGTTTGGCAAATTTCACGCAAGGTTCTTCGGTGCTTTTAATCATGATGTCCCCCTATTGCCTGGCCTTTACGACGAGGTCCTTGAGCACGTCCGCCGTCGACAGCGGCTCAATCGTGACGTCGCCAGCGATTATCGTCTGGCACAGCAGGCCGGGGTTGCCGTTGATCCTGCCGGTACAGCGCCCGCATATCCCCAGGGCGCATCCGGCATGGTCATAGTAGGCGAGCGTGCTGTCGAGGTTCTGGTAAATGTAGTCCAGGGCATCCATAGCGCTCATCCCGGTCTGAAAAGGTACCTTATAGTTTTCGTAGCGGGGCTGCTTGTCAACGGAAGGATCGAAGCGGAAAACCTTCACGGTTATGTTTGCGCTGTCCATATCCTCACCTTCTTCCTGCTAATGTTTGCCGCCGGTATCGGAATGCGACGCCATCATTTTTTTCATGAACTCCAGGTATGGAGTCTTCCCGGCCGGCGGTGTCATGCTGGAGACGGTGACCGGCCGCGAGGTTATCACGAACTCGTCCCCGGATCGGTTGGCGATATTTTCAACCAGCCATTGATCGTTGTCGGTGAACGGATAATCGTCGCGGTAATGGACGCCGCGACTTTCGGTGCGGAGCAGAGCGCTGGCTGTTGCGATCTCGAGCAGTTGGACCATGTTGCCAAGTTCGAGGGCGTCCAGCCACTCTTTGTTATATATCCGGCTTTTGGATTGGGTGGCCAGATTGGGGAGCTGATCCTTGCGGACAGATGCCAGGAAGCTCTGGAAGGCCTCGAGTTCTTCGCGGTTGCGGATCGGCCCCAGATGTTTATGGGCCGCTTCTTGGACGGTGCGCCTGATTTGGGCGGCGTTAAGGCCATCCATCCGTCGCAGGGGCGCCTCGGCTTCGGCCCGGAGGCCAGCCAGTATCGCTTTGCCGGGCTCGGGGACTTTGGCCGTTTTGGCATACCGGGCGGCGTTGTCGCCGGCGTCCGCCCCCTGAACAAGCATTTCGGTGATGGCGGCGAAAACCCGGTTGGCGCCAAACGCCCCCAACGCACATTCGCCAGCAGCATACAGGCCCCGAACATTGGTTTCAAAGCGGTCGTTTACTACCAGGCCGCCGTCAAAATATTCGGCGGCGCTGCCTACTTCGACCGGTTCGTTGTTCTTGAGCATTTCCCCCCAGCTGGTCAGGTCAATGGCCTTATACCGCCAGTCCTTACACATCAGCGCTGCGACCTGCTCGATCTTCTCCCAGGAGACGTCGCCCCGGCTGTAGTAAACGCCGCCGTTCGGCGAACCTTTTCCTTCCCGGACTTCCCTCATGGTGGCGTGGGAAATGAAGCTTTTGTTCCACTCCGTGGTCGTCCCGACCTTGGTAACGAAGGGGTCGTATTTTTGCAGGAATTCCTCCCCCCGGCTGTTGGTCAGACGCCCGCCGCCCGCCATCAGGCTCAGTACATAGGGAGCGATGCTGCCCCTCCAAGCCGGCGGGCTGAGAAAGACGTTGCAGCAGAAGGTGATAAACTCCATATTCCCCAGGGCGGCTCCGGCCCGATAGCTCATTGCGGTTCCGTCGCCGGCGAGATCACGCATGCCGGTAGTCGGCCAGAAAGCTTTGTGCCAGCCGCCGCTGGCCATGACCACAGCCTTGGCCCTGAACTCCACGAACTCGCCCGAGCGGACGTCCAGGCCGAGCGCACCGGTAATCATACCGTCCGCAGCAACAAGATCCAGCACGGCTATATCTTCAAGCAAGTGGACGCCAACTGCTTTTGCCTTCTTGAGCAAAGCATCCATTATCCCTGTTCCGGTCGTAAAGATCATTCTCTGGTCGGATATTTTGATGTGTATTCCCCATTCGATCAGTTCCCGCAGGCACTTCGGCGCCGTACGGATATACTGCTCGACGAGTTTCTGGTTGTTCAAAAAACAGCCTTGGGTGACGATATCGTTTAATACCTTTTCTGGGGAGTCGTTTGGATCACCGGCCAGGCCTTCGATCTGGCTCATGCTCCTGCCGTCGAGGGTAAAATCGGCGCCGGCCATTGGCGTCGCCCCGGAGCGGGCCAACGGCCCCTTGCTTGCCAGCGTTACTTTCGCGCCCTGCAAGCGAGCGCCGATCGCCGCTCTGAAACCGGCCCCGCCACCGCCCACTACCAAGACGTCGGTATCAATAAACCTGTCCATTATCATACGGCCTCCTTTTGTGTCCGGCACCGCATTTCCACATCAACCGCCGGCCAAGGGCAATATAAATTTGACGATGTCGCCGTCGTGTACCTGGCAGGTATCGTCGGCCACCTTGTCGTTGACCATGACGATCACAGCGCGCAAAAAATCGTCCCCTCCCCCGTAATCGTCGATACGCGCGAAATAGGCCGCAAGCTCCGGCCGCGAGCGCAGCAGGTCGATAAAATCGACGGCCTTCATGCCGGCGCCGAGCTCGATGGAATGTTCAATCTCGATGACCCGGTGGGCTATAGGGGGAAAAAACTTAACCCTTACCACTGTCTCCTCCTCAGGCGTCCCTGCCTATACGAGTTCGTTGGCCACTTCGCGTACTTTTTCGGCACCTGCGGCGATCTCGCTCATGGAGGCATTAATTTCTTCGGTGGACGACGCCTGATTCTGGGCGAGTTCTTCCAGACGGGCGACGTCCCTGACGATGACGTCGACCGCCCCGATTATACTTTGCAGTTTTTGCGATATATCTTTCACGCTGTCGCCTGTGGATTGGGCCAGCTTGCGTACCTCCTCGGCGACTACCGCGAAACCCCGGCCCTGGTCGCCGACCCTGGCGGCCTCGATGGCGGCGTTGAGCGCCAGGAGATTGGTTTGGCCGGCTATCTGCTTTATCAGGTCGGCGACGTCGCTTATCGCCCCGACGTCCTTTTGGGCTTCCGCCGCCTGCGCCGACAGGGTCCGCAGGGCCTCAGCCAGCTCGCCGGCGGCGCCGGCGATTTCCCGGCTGGCGGCATCGGTCTGGAACGACATTTCCTTCAGCTGCGCAGCCGTATCCCGCAGTATTTCCCGTTTCTCCAGCGGCGAGGTGAACGCGAGCGCGCCAACTACCTCCCCGGCATCGTCCCTTATCGGGATGCCGATGCCCGAATAGCCGAAGCCGAATTTGGAGTCGACGGTGGCAACCTCGCGCAAAACCCTACTGCCTGTTCTGAAGGCTTCGCGGGCCAGCGTTCCCTCCGGCATGACGCTTCCGACTTCAAGCCCGGTTTTCAGCTGCTCGCCTTCCAGCGCCAGCAGCACGCGTTCCCCGTCGATGAGAGTGACGGAGCTGACGCCGTTGAACAGCGCGAAAATCTGGCGGCAAGTATATATCGCTCTTTCGAGAGTTTCCGACAGCGCCAAACGAACCACTTCCCAACATTAAAGATAAAGTATGTCCATTCGGTTTCTCGATACGCCAACGGCATGCAGGCTTCTGCATGCCGTCAAGCGCTTTTATTAATACGCTTTCTTCAACAGGGCGAGAATATCCTGTTCGCTGGCCAGCCGCGGGTTGAACCTGAGCTGGATGCTTTTCAGGGCGTCCCTGGCGACAAGCGGCAGCACTTCTTCTTTGGCGCCGATGTCCCTTAGCCTGAGCGGGATGTTGATGTCGCGGGCCAACTGGGCAACAGCCGCCACCGCTTTTTCCGCGAGCGACCGCGCGGGCTCGCCGGCCGAACCGAGGTCGAGCGCTTTGGCGATGTTCGCGTACTTTTCCATAGCCGCCGGCAGGTTGAACTCCATTACGTAGGGCAGCATGACGGCGTTGGCCATGCCGTGGGAAACGTGGAAGTGGCCGCCCAGCGGGCTGGCAATGGCATGGGCCAGGCCCAGGAAGGCGTTGTTGAAGGCTATGCCGGCGAGCAGCGACGCCTGAATCATGTTCCCCCGCGCCGCGAGATTGTCGCCGCGATGCACGGCTACCGGGAGATTGGCGTGAATCATCTTGATGGCATGGATGGCGTAAGCGTCGGTGGCCGGCTGGGCTATCGACGAGCCGTAGGCTTCCACGGCGTGGGTCAGGGCGTCCATGCCGGTACAGGCGGTAATCATCGGCGGCAGCTTGACGGTCAGTTCCCCGTCGAGGATCGCCACCCGCGGGGCGATGAACGGACTCGAAATGGTGAACTTCTCGTTATTGTCGGGGTCGCTCATGACGGCGAAAATGGTTACTTCGCTGCCCGTTCCGGCCGTCGTGGGGATGGCGATGACGGGCAGCGTCGGCTTGGCGACTTTGCCCACGCCGGCGTAGTCCTTGAGATAGCCGCCGCTGGCGACGAGAAGGGCGGCCGATTTTGCGGCGTCCATGGAACTGCCGCCGCCGACGGCGACAAGGACATCGGCTTTGAAACTCCTGGCCTTTTCGGCTGCCTTGCTCGCGGTAGCGATACTGGGATCGGCCTCGACTTCAGAGAAGATATCCACGGCAAGACCGCCGGCCTTCAGCTTATCGGCGACCATCGCCGGTATGCCGGTACCGTTCAGGCCGGGGTCGGTGACGATCAAAGCTTTGCCGGCGCCGAAAAGTTTGGCTTCCTGAGCGACCTGGCTAACAGCGCCTGCCCCGGTCACTATTTTTGTCGGCAGCAGAAACTGACTTGTCATTTTGGCAATCGCCTCCTAGGTTCATTGTTGCAGTGACAGGTTGTGGAGCAGTTCCGGCGTGGGCCGGCCTTCGCCATCCCAGCCGCGCAGTTTGTAGTATTCCGGCAGCATGGCTGCCAGATCCGGCAGGTTGTCGGCCGCGCCCCCCTCGCCCCTCGCCTGGTGAAGGATGCGGTCCGGCAGGGTATCGTCGGCCTGGCCCAAGCCGCATTTTATGTTATACTGGCGTTTGAGGTTGAAGATCCGCTCGCCGGCGGCGAATATTTCCATGGTGCTCATATCCGCACCGGTTACTCGCCGATACCAGTTGGCGAGAATTTCTAGGCCGATGCCGCCGAAAATGTCGAATTTGCATATGCACAGCGAGTCGAAGAGCGCCATAAAGTTCTGGAGCTTGATCACGAGGTTGGCCTTGCCGACGGCGGTAAACCGTTCGAGCGGGGCGGGGATGCCCATGTCCGGGGCGCTCAAGGCCCGTTCGTATGCGTGGCTGAAAGCCTGGAGATGGCAGGCGCCGCGCGGCGAGGTCGCATACCCGAGGGCGATGCTGGTATATGCCCGGGGATCGTGGGCCGGCAGGGCGACGCCTTTGCTGTGCATGGCAAGGTTCTCGGCGCCCGGGCCGATTGCCTCGGCCGCTTTCACCAGACCCTGGGCGAGAACGGCGCCGAAGCCGATTCCCTTGCCCATTTGGTGGATGAGGGCGATGACGGCGGCACAGTTGCCCCAGGTCAGCTTCAGGCCGACCTGGCTTTCGCTGAGCAGGCCCTTTTCGTAGGCTTCCATGGCCATGGCGATGGCGTTGCCGACTTCGATGGTGTCGAGCCCGTAGCGGTTGCATAGTTCGTTGGCCTTGGCGATGGCTTCCAGGTTGTCGACCAGGCAGGAGCCGCCGATCAGGCCGAGAGTCTCGTACTCCGGCCCGCCGCCCTTGACGGGAGCGTAGGGGCCGCCGGCGACTTTGACGTGGCGGCCGCAGCCGACGACACAGCCGGCGCAGTAATAGTTTTTCTCGGTCATCGATTCTTTCATGGCCGGTCCGCTGATCTTAGCGGCCCCTTCGGTCCAGCTGCCCCGCTGCCAGTTCTTGACGGGGAAGTCGCCCGTCTGCTCGCAGCCCAGCACCAGGCCGGCGGTGCCGAAATTTTTCAGGCCTCCGGTCTTGCCCACGAAATCCGGCAGAAAAGTTTTCAGGTCGGCGTCGAGGCCGGCTTCGTCGGCGACCGGTACCGTGCCGTGGCCGCGGACGACGACGGCCTTGAGTTTTTTCGAGCCCTGGACGGCGCCGACGCCGCAGCGGGCCGCCGTCCGGCCCTCGCTGCCGTCGGTGAAGATGCCGGCAATGAGGGCGAGGTTCTCACCTGCCGGGCCGATGCAACTGACGACGGCGGCCGGGTCGGTGGCGAGTTTGAGGGCTTCGTCGGTCTCGTAGGTGTCGAGACCCCAGACCGCGCCTGCGTCGCGGAATTCCACGACGTCGTCGCTGATCCAGAGATATACGGGAGTTTTGGCCCGCCCCCGGATGACGATACCGTCGTAGCCCGCCTTTTTGAGTTCCCGGCCCCAGGTGCCGCCGACGCTGGCTTCACCCCAGGCGCCGGTAAGGGGCGATTTGAAGACGGCCGAGTGGCGGCCGGTGCCGGTGATTTTTGTGCCGGTGATCGGCCCGGTCATGAGGCATAACAGATTGTCCGGCCCCAGCGGGTCGGTTTCGGGGCCGGTGGCGTCATAGAGAAGCCTCGCGCCCAGCCCGGCGCCGCCGATGTACTGGCGGAGCGTGGCCTCGGGCAGCGATTTCGTTTCGGCGGTGCCGGCAGTCAGATCGACAAAGAGGAAACGGTTGAGATAACCTTTCATTGACGAGCCTCCTACTAGTGTTTGAAGACCATCTGCGGCAGGAAGGTTACGAGGTCAGGCACATAAGTGATCAATAGCAGAACGGTCATGGCGATGGCCACCCACCGCCAGATCGGGCCGACCAGCTTCTGCAGCGGCGTGCCGGTGACGATGGAAGTGGTGAAGAGGCCCACGCCCACGGGCGGCGTCAACAGGCCGACGATGAGGTTGAAGCTGACGACCAGGCCGAAGTGCAGGGGGTCGATGCCCAGCGTCTGGATTACCGGCAAAAAGACGGGGACGAGGATGATGATGGCTGCGATGGTCTCCATGACCATGCCGACGAACAACAGGAAGATGTTGATTATCAGCAGGGCGACATACTTGTTGGACGTCAGCGACAGCATCCAGTCGGCGATTTGCTGGGGAATCTGGTCGAGAGCCATCGTCCAGCCGAGGATGTTGGCCATGGCCACGATGATCATGATCGAGGCACTGACGACGCCTGTCCTCTCGAGAATTTCGAGGATATGGGAGAATTTAAGCTTTTTGTAAACGACAACCCCGAGGAACACGGCGACCACCGAGGCGGCGGCGGCCGATTCGGTCGGCGTGGTGACGCCGCCGAGGATGCCGCCGAGGATGATTACCGGCACGAGCAGCGAGGGCGATGCCTTCAGAAAGCTTGTGGTAACCTCGTTCATCGTCGCTTTGGGGCGGACGGGCCATTCGGCGGTGCGGCCGGTCCACCAGATATTGGCCATATAACCAGCAGCCAGAAGGAGTCCGGGAACGATACCGGCGAAGAAAAGTTCGCCGATCGACAGGTTGGCGGCCACGCCGTAGACGATGAAGATCATGCTCGGGGGAATAATCGGCCCGAGGATGGCGGTGGCGGCCACCAGGCAATTGCTGAAAACTTCGTCGTAACCGTCCTTGCGCATCTCCGGGTACATGACTTTGCCCAGGAGGGCGGCGGCGGCGTTGGCCGAGCCAAGGAGCGCCCCGAGGAAGACGCCGACGACTACCGTGACGTACGCCAGCCCGCCCTTGATATGGCCGATGATCGCGCGGGTCATGTTGGCCAGGGCCTCGGTGATGCCGCCGAAGCCCATGAGTTCGCCGGCCAGCACGAAGAGGGGGATGGCCATGAGGCTGAAGTTGTCCGAGGCGGCGAACATCCGTTGAGGCAGCATGTCGAGCAACATGGGGTTATCCATCATAACGGCATGAAAAGTACCGGTCAGGCCGAGGGCAAAGGCTATCGGCAGGCCCGCGACAAGGGTGGCGATAAAAACAATGGCTATCAGTGTCATATCTTCATTCCCCCTTGCGGCATATGCCGGTTACCATCCGGAAAAAGGACTGCAACAGCAGCAGTCCCATACCTATAGGCAGGGCCATGTACACGTACGACATCGGAACCCGCATGGCCGGCGATTTCTGGGCGACAACGCTGGGCATGCCTACCAGGTTGATGCTGCAGTAGAGTAGAAAGGCCAGGAGAACGCAGTTCACCAGGGAAACAAAGACGTTAATCCAGCGCTGGGCGCCGGGCGGAAAGCGCGTAACCACCAGATCCATTGCGGCCAGTTGGCCCGACCGCAGGGCGACAGCGGCGCCGATGAAGGTCATCCAGACAAGGGCATAGCGGGCCAGTTCCTCGGCCCAGATGATGGGGTTGCCGAGAAAGTAGCGCCAGATTACCTGTGCCGTCACGGCCACAGCCATGACGGCAACGGAGATCTGGGTCAGCCGCCGGGCCAAGATATCAAATATCTTGCCAATCCTGTCCATCAAAGACAACATATCTTTCCTCCTCGCGGTTAGCCGGGGGGCCAGGGCGTGCCCAAGGCCCCCCGCCCGGCTTGCTACTTGGTTTCCCTGGCCTTCTTGACGAAGTCGGCGATCAGGGGATCCTGGCTGCTGTACTTGCTCTCGATGTCTTTTGTGGCGGCGATGAAGGGCGCCCTGTCGGCGTCGCTGAAGTCTTTAAGGTTGACGCCCTTGGTTTTCAGTTCGCCTACGGCTTTCTGCTCGATCGTGTCGATGTCCTTTACGTTTTCGGCGACTACTTCTTTGGCACTATCGACGATTATTTTCTGATCAGCCGGCGACAACGCGTTGAATTTCTTGAGGTTCATCATGAGGATGGCCGGCCAGGTGAAGTGCTTGGAGAAAGTGACGTTCTTGGCCACTTCGTAGTGCTTTTCCATCAGGATGGCGCTCAGGTCCATCTCCAGGCCGTCGATGACCTTGTTCTGCAGGCCGCTGTAAATCTCGCCGTAGGGCATGGGGGTGGGGCTGGCGCCGAGGGCTTTGAAGATGTCCACATGCTGCGGGGTCTCGGCCACGCGGAATTTCAGGCCTTTCATGTCACCCGGCTGATTTATCGTCTTGGCAACGGTCACGAAGTGACGGAAACCGGCGTTGTAAACAGCCAAGCCTTTGACCTGATTCTTTTCCAGGCCGGCCAGCAGTTTGTCGGTCACAGGGTCGTTCATAACCTTGAGGTATTGGTCCCAGCTGGTGAACAGGAACGGCATCTGCAACGCCGTAACCAGCGGGGTGGTCGAGCCCATCGGCGCAACCGAGACTTCGGCCATGTCGAGCGCCCCCGACTGGACCTGCTCGAACAGCTGGCGGTCGTCGCCCAACTGACGGGCCGGGTAAACGATTACTTTAATCCGGTTGTTGCTTTTTTCGGCGACTTTCTTGGCGAATTTTTCGACAGCTACATTCATGGGATGGTCTTTCTGGACTACGTCGCCAACTTTAAAAGTGATCTGGCCGTCGGCTTTTTTCTCCTCTTTTTTGCCGCCGCAGCCGGCAGCCACCAGCGCGAGCATCAGCACGGCGGTACAGATGGCTATGACTTTCCAGTAACTTTTTTTCATTATGATCCCCTTCCTTTTTTTGGCCTGACACAGAAAAACCGAACCGAATAAATCCCCTTCTTCTCCTCACCCCCAAGCAAAATTACATCATTGGCCAGACCATCTTGGGTACAACTCGTTGGCAACGCCGAGCGCGTCGGCTATGCGGCCGACCATCATTTGCACCAGGTCGTCGATGCTGCCGGGACGGTGGTAAAATCCTGGACTGGCCGGCAAAATAGCAACTCCCAGGTTGGACAACTTCAGCATATTCTCGAGATGAATCGGACTCAGCGG
>JARKNV010000064.1 GCA_029976065.1 Selenomonadales bacterium | reverse complement strand
TTTGCCGTATTACCCGGCGGCCGTATTCGTCTTGACGCACGAGGGGCAGGCGCGCTCGACGGCGGCCTGGTCCTCGGTGCCGGGCACGATACCCAGCACGGCCGGCCGGATGGCCTTGGTCGGGCACTTGGCCAGACACTTGGCATCGGTGCAGTTGTTGGCCACGCACACCGCCGGGTCGACGACCGCGACGTTGTTCTCCACCTTCACCGCCTGGTACGGGCATTCGCGCACGCACAGCGTGCAGGCGATGCAGGCGGCGGTGCAGGCCTTGCGGGCCACCGGGCCCTTGTCGCGCGAGCTGCAGTTGACCCGCACGTGGACGGTGAGCGGCGCCATGGCGATGACCTTCTTCGGGCAGACGCTCTCGCATTTGCCGCAGCCGGTGCACTTCTCCGGGTCGACGACCGGCAGGCCGGCGTCGCTCATGCTCAGGGCGTCGAACGGGCAGTTCTTCACGCAGGTGCCGAGGCCGAGGCAGCCGTACTTGCAGGCCTTCGCCCCGCCGAACAGCAGGTTGGCGGCGACGCAGTCGTCAACCCCCGCGTATTCGAAGCTGCGGACCGCTTTCTCGTTCGACCCCGCGCACTTCACCATGGCGATGCGCGGCTCGACCGCCGCCGCCGCCTTGCCGGTGAGGTCGGCTACCTGTTTGGCGACCGGCGCCTTACCGGGGATGCAGAGGTTGGGCGGAACATCGGGGTTGAGGACGACCGCCTCGGCGTAGGCCTGGCAGCCGGCGTAGCCGCACGCGCCGCACTGGCCCTTGGGCAGCACGTCTTCGACGATATGGATCAGAGGGTTGACCTCGATGGCGAACTTCTTGTTGGCGAAGGCGAGGATGAAGCCGAACACCAGCCCCAGGCCCGTCAGGACGATCAGTATCAATACGGATGTGCTCATTTCCGCGCCTCCTTATAGGGGAATCATGCCGGAGAAACCGAAGAAGGACAGCGCCAGCATCCCGGCGAGGATGAACGCGATCCCCAGTCCCTGCAGCGACTTCGGCACGTCGGCGTATTGCAGTTTCTCGCGCAGACTGGCCATGAGCACGATCGCCAGGGCAAAGCCGGCGCCCGAGCCGATGGCGTACACCACGCTCTTGGTGAAGTTGAACCCGCTCTCGGCGTTGATGAGCGGCACGCCGAGGACGATACAGTTGGTGGCGATGAGGACGAGGTAAATCCCCCACATGTTGTACAGGGCGGGGGCGTGTTTCTTGATGATCATTTCCAGCAGCTGCACGAAGCTGGCGATCAGCACCACGAACACGACCGTCGTCAGGAAGGTCAGGTGATAGGGATGGAGGACATAGGTGTAAACCACCCACGCCAGGATGGAGCTCAGCGTCATGACCGAGGTTACGGCCATGCCCATGCCGATCGAGGCGTTGAGGTTCTTAGACACGCCGAAGAAGATGCACAGGCCGAGGAAGCGGGTCAGCACGAAGTTGTTGACGATGACCGCTCCCATAAAGAGGGTAAAATATTCGCCCATTACGCTTCACCCCTTTGCACGGCGGCAGTCAGGACCGTCGCCTTGGCTTTGGCCGCGGCGGCCTTCTCCTGGTATTCGGTATAAATGTTGAAAGCGCCGATCATCAGGCCGATGAGGACGAACCCGCCCGGCGGCAGGATCATGACCAGCACCGGGTCGTAGGAAGCGCCGAACACCTGCATCCCGAAGACGGTGCCGTTGCCGAACAGTTCGCGGATGACGCCGATGAGCACCATCGCCCCGGCGAAACCCATGCCCATGCCGAAGCCGTCGAAGAAGGACGGCACCACGGTATTCTTGGCGGCGAACACCTCGGCCCGCGCCAGGATGACGGCGAACACGACGATCAGCGCCAGATAGATGCTGAGCGCCCTGAACAGCTCGGGAAAATACGCCTCCAGCACGAGCTGGACGACGGTGACGATGGTGGCGATCGACGTGATATAGACAGGCACCCTCACCTTGGGGTTGACCCAGCGGCGGAAGATGGAAATGACCGTATTGTTGGCCGTGATGACGAACATCACCGACAGGCCCATCGCCAGGGCGTTGGTCGCCGTCGACGTAACCGCCAGGGCCGGGCAAAGGCTTAGGGCCAGGCGGAAGATCGGGTTCTGCTCGAACAGGCCTTTATAGAAGATTTCCCACAGGCTCTGATTGTTGTTCACTCTGCCCACCTCACTTCTTCTGGCTGGCGGCGTACTTGGCGACTTCCTCGGCCGCTTCCCTGATGCCCTTGGTCACGGCCCGGGAAGTGATCGTCGCCCCCGTCAGCGCTTGAATGTTCTTGTCAGTGGGTGTCTTCACGACCTCCAGATCCTGCGGACTTTTGCCGGCGAACCGCTTGGCGAATTTGGGTTCCGCCGCCTTGTCGCCCAGTCCGGGGGTCTCGTTGTGGAACAGAATCTTATAACTTATTACCTTGCCGTCCGGGCCGATGGCCGTCACCATCTTGATAGCCCCGCCGTAACCCTTGCTTTCGGCCGGCACCACATAGGCGACCGTCTGGCCGTCCTTGACGGCGGCGTACCACTCGGTCTTGCCTTCGATCGGCTTGAAGGTCTGGGCGTCGGCGACCAATTCCTTCATGGCCCTATTTTTGAGATTCTCCCGCTCCTGGGCCGCCACCGGCGCGGTTACCGCGTAAACGCCGGCGATGATGGCCCCCGACAGGAGACAGGCGATGGTCAGGTTGATGCCGATTTTGAAGATGCTGTTGCCGGCATCGTGGCCGTGCGCATCGTGTGACATGCTCGCTACCTCCCCGCCCCGTATTTTTCAGGTTTGATCAGCCGGTCGATGAGCGGCGTCACCGAGTTCATGAGCAGGATGGCGTAGCAGACGCCCTCGGGATAGCCGCCGAGCAGGCGGATGAGAACGGTAAGCAGGCCGGCGCCCACGGCGAAGATGATCTGCCCCTTGACCGTGATCGGAATGGTGACCATGTCGGTGGCCATGAAAAATGCGCCGAGGATGAGGCCGCCGGACATCATATTGAGCACGGGGTCGCCGCTGAACAGGCCGGCGTGGCCGCCGAAAGCCCAGGTGAAGGCGCCGACGGTGCCGATCATGAACACCGGGACCCGCCAGTTGATATAGCCGCGGTAGATGAGATAGCAGCCGCCGATAATAAGCAATAAGGCCGAAGTTTCCCCCATGCTGCCGCTGCGGGTGCCGATAAACAGGGATTTGTACATCTCCAGCTTATCGCCGAACACCGCCACCAGCTTCTCGTAGCCCTGGAGCTTGAGGATGCCGAGAGGAGTCGCCGACGTAACGCCGTCCACCTTGCTGGCCATCTCCGGCCAGGTGGTCATGGCCACCGGCCAGGAAGCCACCATGAAGGCGCGGCCGATGAGGGCGGGGTTGAAGATATTGTAGCCGAGGCCGCCCATCGTGTGCTTGGCGACGGCAATCGCCACCACCGAACCGAACAGCGGCATATACCACGGCACGGTCGCCGGGATGTTCATCCCCAGCAGCAGGCCGGTCAGGAAGGCGCTGCCGTCGTTCACCGTAACCGGCTTGTTCTGCCATTTCTGGACAAGGTACTCGGTCGCCACGGCGGCGACGATACAGATAATCATCGTCACCAGGGCCTTCACGCCGAACTGGTATACCGAGAAGAGGGCGGCCGGAGCCAGCGTGGCGTTGACCGTCCACATGATCTTGCTGATCGATTCGTCGCAGCGGATATGCGGCGACGCGGAAACGGTCAGTTGGCCGACCTCGATTTTTGCTTCAGCGCTCATACCGCACACCTCCTATTTCTTGGCGGCTGCCGCAGCCGCCGCGTTCTGGGCTTTGAGGTACTTCACGTAATGGACGATGTTGCGCTTCGCCGGGCAGGTATACACGCACGAGCCGCACTCCACGCAATCCAGGAGGTCGTACTCTTCTTTGGCGACCTGATACAGGCCGCGCTGGCCGAGGATGCTGAGCATGCTGGGCACCAGGCCCATGGGGCAGGCGTCCACGCAGCGGCCGCAGCGGATGCACGGCCGCTCCTCGCCCGCGTTCACGTCCTCGGCGGACAGGGCCAGGATGCCAGACGTGCCTTTGATCACCGGCACATCCAGGCGACACTGGGCCATGCCCATCATCGGCCCGCCCATGATCAGCTTGGCCGGCGGACTCGCAAAGCCGCCGCACAGCTCGACCGCCTGGGCAAAGGTCGTCCCGATGCACAGCAGCAGATTCTTCGGCTCGGCGATCGCGCCGCCGGTCACCGTCGCCACCCGCGCGACGAGCGGCAGGCCGCGTTCGACCGCATCGGCCACGGCCACCATCGTGCCCACGTTTTGCACGACGGCGCCGACATCCATCGGCAGTCCTCCGGACGGCACCTCGCGGTTAAGAATAACCTTGATGAGCGTCTTCTCGGCGCCCTGCGGATACTTGGTCTTGAGCGGCACGACGGTGATGCCGGTGCCTTTGGCGGCCGCCACCATCGCGGTAACGGCGTCGGGCTTGTTCTCCTCGATGCCGATGAACCCCTGCATGACCCCCAGCACCTTCATAACGATCCGCATCCCGGTAACGACCCGCTCCGTCGCCTCCAGCATCACCCGGTGGTCGGCGGTCAGGTACGGCTCGCACTCCGCGCCGTTGAGGATAAAGGCGTCGATCGGCTTTTCCGGCGGCGGCGCCAGTTTGACGTGGGTGGGAAAAGTCGCCCCGCCCATGCCGACGATGCCGGCCTGGCGGATGATATCCTTGAGAGCGGCGGCGTCCAGCCCCCGCCAGTCGCGGCTGAGCGGCAACCCTTCCGCCCACTCGTCCGCCCCGTCGTTCTCGATCACGATCGCCTGGCAGAAGCCAAACACCGGATGCGGATAATCGGCGATTTCCGCCACCTTGCCGGAGAGGGAAGCATGCACAGGACTCGAAACGAAAGCCTGCGCCTCGGCGATCACCTGGCCCTTCTTCACCAGGTCGCCCACCTTCACCACCGGTGCGCAGGGAGCCCCGATGTGCTGCCTGGTGGGAATGACCACCTTGTCCGGCAACGGCGCCGTCTCGATGGGCTTGGCGGCCGTATACCGCTTGCGGTCGTCGGGATGCACGCCACCCCGAAAGCTTTTTGCCATACTCTCACCCCTTCGCTGCCGGCGCGCTAAGACAAAATGCGGGTAATCACCGGCTGCATATTTTTGTTGCTTCCGGCCCGTTTATCGAAATGCCGGATATACATTATAGCAATAACCAGCGCCACCAAAGCGCCGGTCACCTGATACCAGTAGGAGGCGGACCCCGCCTGTTCGGCCGCGTAGCCGCCGGCCACCGCGCCCGCGAACATGGCGATCAGCGGCAGCATGTAAACGATGAACGCCGACTTGAGCATGCCGATTTCCTGCACCTCGATCATAACCTGCTGCCCGGGCTTGGCCCCCAACGGGTTGCGGGCGTCGAGCACGATGGCCGCGTTGCCGGGGCAGGCGCCGCAGTTTTCGCAGTCGTTGTGGCGGCTGGTCTTCACCCTGGCCATCTCGCCGGCAGCACTGATGACGATACCTTCCTGTTGCTTGTTCACGGTAGCCACCTCTTTCCGGTCTAATGGTCATACCGGTAAAAAACGCCAACATCGGCCGATACCAATCAATTCGCCTTGATGCCCGTAGCCTTAATAATACCGCCAACCGTCATGATTTCGGCCTCTTTTCCGTAACAAGCGCTTGCTTTGTTTCATCTTTTTATAATAGCAAATATTCGTCCGCTCTGCCACCCCTTTATGGCGAAAAGAAAGAATCCCAGCCTGAACAGCCGGGAGAGGTTGTTTTGTTTCTATAATATATGGTTGCTAATAGCTTGGTAATTATTTCGTAACTATATGTTACGGTCATCTTTGTTATTTAGTTACTTTTCTCTGGCGACCTTCTGGGCGAAGATATCCTCCTCGGTCACCTTCACCTTCGAGGGCATCTTCTCGTGCAGCAGCTCCAGCATCACATCGCTGGGCTTGAAGTAAGCGCGGCGGTTCTCCGGCTTGCCCCGCCGCCCGGGCGCCTCGTAGGCGATAACCCACACCGGGCGGCCGTCGAGGGCCGAATGCAGCCGGAAGGTGCGGCGGAACTTGATGATGCTCATCAGTTTGGGCTCGTAATAATAGATGCCGTCGATATCGCGGTAAGGAATCTCGAACGTCTTCTCGCCGCCGAGCAAGCCCGTCTTCACGATCCGCAGCGCCTTCTTATCCGCCTCGTAAGTGAACTTGCTCGCGGCGCGCGAAATTACCCAGCCGGCGATGAGGATGGGGGTGAACAGCCGGTAGGGGTCGACGCTGTGGCGCGTAACCCAGAAATAGACCGACAGGGCGGCCATCCCGAGCAGAAAGCCCAGGACAACCCCGATGACGATGCGGTTCTTGCGGTGGATTTGCGAATGCTCGACCAGTTTTTCCATACTGCCTCCAAGACTTGTCTAGATGTTCTAATATTATACCACACCGGCGGCCGATGCCAAGCAAAAACCGGCGGCCGTACGGCCGCCGGTTTGGTTTTTGACTCTTACAGGCCGAGGATGCCGAAGAACAGCCAGCAGACGACCGCGCCGACCACCGACATGGAGAGACCCCAGATCAGCAGGTTGCGGAACAGCTTGGCTTTGTCCTCGTGCTCGCCCGCGCAGGCGATGCAGAGCGCGCCGAGGGTGGAAAGCGGCGATGTATCGACAAGGTGGGCGCCGATGTTGATCGACGAGATCAGCGCCACCGGGTTGCCGCCGCCAATTTCCTTGATCAGGCCGGGGACCATCGGCAGGAACATCGGCATAACCACGCCCGAGGAGCTGGAGTACGCCGAGATGACGCCGGTAATGAGGCCGAGCCAGGCATTGACCGTGACCGGCCCGGAGATGGCGCCGATCAACTGCACGAGGGCTTTGAGGCCGCCGGACTTGTCCATGACCTCGATCAGTACGGTGACGCCGCAAACCATCATGATAACGCCCCACGGCATGACCTTGATGGCTTTCTTGCTGTCGCCCGAGCCGGCCAGCATCAGGACGCACGACAGGACGAAGGCGACGGTGCCGACGTTGGAGATCATGTTGGCGAACCAGGCGTTGGCTTTGAGGAAGGGTTTGAAGGGCGCGAGGCCGGGGAGTACGACGAGAACGATGAGCACAAAGACCATCGCGAGGGTGAGCAACTGGTGCTTGTCGAACGGTTCGGGCTTGGGAGCGAACTCGTCGATGTCGATCTTCTCGCCGCGCTGCTTGCTGATCCAGGCCCAGCCGCCGAGGACGAAGAAGCCGCCGATGTTGACGATGCCTTGGGCCACCTCGGAGTTGAAGTGGATCTTCCAGGCCAGGCTGCTGAGGTCGGTGAGGCCGAGCTGCGGGGCCATCTTGGCGATGATGCCGTTGGAGATGATGCCCGTCGGGGCGAAGGGCGAAAAGGCCGCGCCGTTGGCCGCGCCGACGACCACGAGGGTCATCAGGAAAGCGGGCATGCCGATGCGGGTGGCGATCGCCATGGCCACCGGAGCCATCAGGGCGGTGCCGGCGATGTTGCCGGGGCCGATGGTGGTGACGAAGGTAGTCAGGATGAAGATGATGAGCGGCATCAGGGCGGTGTTGCCGCCGCAGGCCCGCACCGAGTAGGTGGTGAGCTTCTCCATCGTGCCGTTGGTCTGGGCCATGCCGAACATGAAGGTGACGCCGACCAGGATCATGAACAGGCCGGTCGGGAAATAACTCATGATCTTGACGCCGGTCGTGCCGCCCCAGACGCCGCCGACGAGAATGGCGAAGCCGATGCCCAGGAAGCCCACGTTGAGGTCTTCGTTGACACAACTGATGATGACGAGAACAGTCAGAGCGACAATTGACATAATTGCCGCGATTGACAGATCCATTTAGTTTTCCTCCCCACATAATAAATCAATTCATGACCGCGCAACATTTCTAAGTTCTCTTTCTCTTTCTCTTTGGATGCGCTTATCGACTTATCGATATTCTCCTCGGGAATCGGCCGCACTGTGCAAAGAATAATCACGAATAAAGGCGTATTTTGCTGGCATCGCGGCAAGCTGGTTCCCCCTGCATTCCCCCTTTCATTGTCGCAATTGGGATGATTGCGTCAAGAGCGACTAGTCTGAAAAATTGCCGGAAAAATTTTTGGCCAGTGCCATTTTATTGGAAAGTTCTTATGTGTCAGGCACATTATTCGCCGCGGCGGAACCAAACACCTCTCCGGGTTATGAGGATATAATTTCCGCGCGGGGGAGGGAGCCTCCCCCGCTCCGGATACCGATTACAGTCCAAGGAGCCCGAAGGCTACGTAACAGACGATCGCACCGACCACCGACATTGCCAGGCCCCAGATGAGCAGGTTGCGGAACAGCTTGGCCTTGTCCTCGTGTTCGGCGGCGCAGGCGATGCAGAGCGCGCCGAGGGTGGAAAGCGGCGAGGTGTCGACAAGGTGGGCGCCGATGTTGATCGACGAAATCAGCGCCACCGGGCTGCCGCCGCCCACTTCCTTGATCAGGCCGGGAACCATCGGCAGGAACATCGGCATAACCACGCCCGAAGAGCTGGAGTACGCCGAGATTATGCCGGTGATGAAGCCAAGCACGCCGTTGATCGTCGTCGGGTTGGAAATGGTGCCGATCAGGCTGATCAGCGCCTTGAGGCCGCCGGCCTTGTCCATCACGTCGATGAGCACCGACATGCCGCACACCATTACGATGACGCCCCAGGGAATCGCCTTGATGGCCTTGGCGTCGTCGGCGATGTTGAAGAGCATGAAGACCGCGCCGATGCCGAAGGCGGTTGCGCCGACATCCCATTTAAGGAAGATGACGGTGATGACCAGGAAAGCGATTGCGGCCAGGGTGATCCACTGTTTGCCGGTAAAGGGCTCGGGTTTGGGGGCAATCTCGTCGATATTGACGCCGGCCGCGCCGCTCTGGCGGCGAATCCAGGCGAGGCCGCCGAACAGGAAGAAGCCGCCGAAGTTGACAAGCCCCTGGACGATTTCGGAGTTCCAGTGCACCTTCCAGGCCAGGCCGCTGAGGTCGGTGATGCCGAGCTGCGGGGCCATCTTAGCGATGATGCCGTTGGAGATGATGCCCGTCGGGGCGAAAGGCGAGAAGGCCGCGCCGTTGGCGGCGCCGACCACCAGCATGGTCATCGCGAACGCCGGAACGCCGATGCGGCCAGCGATGGCCATCGCCACCGGGGCCATGAGGGCGGTTGTCGCGATATTGCCGGGACCGATGGTGGTGATGACGGTCACGAGGATGAACAGAATGAACGGGATGAGCGCCGTGTTGCCTTTGGCGAGGCGCACCGCGTAGGCGGTGAACTTCTCCATCGTGCCGTTGACCTGCGCACAGGCGAACATGAAGGTTACGCCCAGCAGGATCATGAACAGGCCGAGCGGCCAGCCGGCGAAAATGGCGGCAATCTTCATCTTGGCGAACGTGAGGCCGACGACGAGCGCGAAGGCGATGCCGAGGATGCCGACGTTCATTTCCTTGACGCAGGAAATGATGACCACGATGGCCAGCGCGACGATTGACGCCAGTGCTGCGGTACTTATTTCCATGTTGTTTCCTCCCTGAAGTATAGTGGTGCAGCTAGGGTGTGAATGGTGGAGCCGCAAGAGGAACGGGCGGCGAAGGTTGCTGCTACGCCGGCCTTGTTTGCCGGGCGAGGCTTGGGGCAGGTACAGCCTAATTATATACCGTATTCTGCCCCTATTCCGTTTTCGTAATTAATTTAACCGGGACGGGGACGGAGACTAATCTTCGTCCTCTTCCTCTTCTTCGTCTTCCGCGGGAGCGGGCAGAGCCTTGTGGAGCAGCTTGGTGGCTACATAGAAGATCGCAATGACGGCGAACATCGTCGGCAGGGCGATACCCATCATGGTGATGGCTTTAGCTACGGCAGGATTCATCGTCTTTCCCTCCTTACTTCGCCAGCGCCGGGATAAGGGCGAGCACGAGACCGCCGGCTACGACCGAGGCGACCTGGCCGGCAACGTTTACCCCTATGGCGTGCTGAATGATGAAGTTGGTCGGATCTTCTTTAAGAGCCATCTTGGCGATGACGCGGCCGGACATCGGGAAAGCCGAAATGCCGCAGGCGCCGATCATCGGGTTGATCTTGGTCGGGCTGAGCATATTCATGAGCTTGGCGAACAGCACGCCGCCGACGGTGTCGAATACGAAGGCGACCGCGCCGAGGGCCATGATGAAGGCCACGTCGACGGTCAGGAATTTCTCGGCGGTCATCGTGCCGCCGATGGTGATGCCGAGCAGCAGGGTGACGAGGTTGGCCAGCTCGTTCTGGGCGGTGTTGGAGAGGTTCTCGACCACGCCGCTGACCTTGAGGATGTTGCCGAACATCAGGCTGCCGATGAGGGCGACCGAGATCGGGGCAACGATGCCGGCGATGAGGACGATCACTATCGGGAAGAGGAACTTGGCCCGGTCGGAAACCGGTTCTTCACCCACGAAGCTCATCTTGATCTTGCGCTCGTTGGCAGTGGTGATGAGATTTACGACCGGGGGCTGAATGACGGGCACGAGGGACATATAGGAATAAGCGGCGACGGCGAGCGGCCCAAGCATGTCCTGGGCGAAGCGGCTGGCCACATAGATGGTGGTCGGGCCGTCGGCGGCGCCGATGATGCCGATGGAGGCGGCATGTTCGAACTTGAAGCCGAGAGCGGCGGCGGCCACGGCGGTGGCGAAGATGCCGAACTGGGCCGCAGCGGCGAAGAACATGACCGAGGGGCGGCGGATCAGGGGAGTGAAATCACACATCGCGCCGATAGCAATAAAGATAAGGACCGGGAAGAGCTCGTTTGCGATGCCCCCCTGATAGAGGACATAGAGGAAACCTTCCTCGCCCGCCTTCTGGCTAACCGCCGACGAATGCGGGATGTTGGCGAGCAGGGCGCCGAAGCCGATGGGCAGGAGCAGGATGGGCTCATAGTCGTGCTCGACCGCCAGGTAAATGAGCAGAGCGCCGATGAGCCACATGGCGACGTGCTTCCAGGTCAGTCCCAGGAAGCCCATCAACAGCTCGTCGAGCCAGGGGTATTGTACCAGTAATGCTTCCATGTTGCTTTATTAACCTCCCCGTGACAATTAAATAATTCAATTTCTCTCTGTTGTGCCGTCTCGTACGGGCGCTTGCCGTACGAGACGGCCTGGAGCTTAAGTTAGGAGAGAACGGCCATGGTTTCGCCGGGCTTGACGCTCTGGCCGGCGGTAACGTTGATGGATTTGACGGTGCCGTCAACCGGGGAGCCGATTTCGTTCTGCATCTTCATGGCTTCCAGGATCATGATGATATCGCCCTTCTTGACCTTCTGGCCTTCCTTGGCGACGACCTTGGTTACCTTGCCGGGCATCGGGGCGTTGATCGGGGTATCGCCGGCGGCGACTTCAGCGGCGGGAGCCTTGGGAGCGGGCGCGGCGGCGGGAGCAGCAGCCGGAGCAGCGGCGACAGCCGGAGCAGGCGCGGCGGCGGGGGCGGCGGCTACGGCCGGAGCAGCGGCGACCACTACGCCTTCTTCAGCCACCTCGACGTTGTAGGCAACACCGTTGACAGTCACTTTGAACTTTCTCATTAGTTTTTTCCTCCGTTTCTCTACTTAAGATATCTCTATATCTTTTTTTTAATCAACTATACTGGCGGCCGTCCATGATTTTCTGCCGGCCGGAGGCCGCCCAGGCGTTGGTGGAACGCTTGAAGCGGACCGCGTTGCCGCCGCCGCGGGCATGGACGATGGCGGCCGTCACCGCGGCCACCATTTCGGCGCTCGCCTCTTCCATAACGATGCCGACGCTGGCGCCGATCGCGGCGATGACTTCCGGGGTCAGACCGCCGGCCGGTGCCGCAGGAGCTTCAGCTTCCGGAGCCTTAGCCTTGACCTTCTTCGGTTTGGCCTTAGGCGCCTCTTCCTTCTTGCCGCCGAACAGCGAATCGAAAAAACCCATTTTTCTTTCCCCTTTCTGCCAGCGGTCTACAGCGGAATATTGCCGTGTTTCTTGGCCGGCCGGGCTTCCCGCTTGGAGGCGAGCATATTGAGAGCGGTGATGACGCGCGGCCTGGTTTCCGCCGGCTCGATGACGATATCGACGAAACCGCGCTCCGCCGCTTTGTACGGAGTGGCGAATTCCTCGACATACTTGTCGGTCTTGGCCTTGGCGTCCGGGTCGCCCTTGAAAATGATATTGGCCGCGCCGGCCGGGCCCATGACGGCGATTTCCGCGCTCGGCCAGGCGAGCACCTGGTCGGCGCCGAGGTCCTGGGAGCACATCGCCAGATAAGAACCGCCGTACGCCTTGCGGGTGATGACGGTAACCTTGGGCACGGTGGCCTCGGAGTAGGCATACAGCATCTTGGCGCCGTGGCGGATGATGCCGCCGTATTCCTGGTCGGTGCCGGGCAGGAAGCCGGGCACGTCGACGAGGTTGACCAGCGGGATGTTGAAGGCGTCGCAGAAGCGGATGAACCGGGCCGACTTGTCGGACGCGTTCACGTCGAGGCAACCGGCCATCACCGCCGGCTGGTTGGCGATGATGCCGACCGTCTGGCCGTCGAAGCGGGCGAAGCAGGTGATGATGTTCTTGGCGTAGTGCTCATGCACTTCGTAGAACTCGCCGCGGTCGACGATCTTGGCGATGACGTCCTTCATGTTGTACGGCATGTTCGGGTTGTCCGGCAGCAGGGTATTGAGCTCCGGGTCCATGCGGTTGGGGTCGTCGCCCGTCTCCATAACCGGAGAATCCTCGAGATTGTTCGAGGGCAGGAAGCTGAGCAGGTAGCGGATCTGCTGCATGCAGTGCTCGTCGTTTTCGACCGCGAAGTGGGCCACGCCCGAGACGGTGTTGTGGGTCATGGCGCCGCCGAGCGCCTCGGCGGTCACTTCTTCGGCGGTAACCGATTTGATGACCTGCGGACCGGTGATGAACATCTGGCTGGTGTTCTTCACCATGAAGATGAAGTCGGTCAGGGCCGGGGAATACACGGCGCCGCCGGCGCACGGCCCCATGATGACCGAAATCTGGGGAATGACGCCCGAGGCTAAAGTATTGCGATAAAAAATCTTGCCGTAGCCGGCCAGCGCGTCGACCGCTTCCTGGATGCGGGCGCCGCCGGAGTCATTGAGGCCGACGAGGGGCGCACCCATCTTGACGGCCAGATCCTGCACCTTGCAGATTTTGGCGGCGTGCATCTCGCCGAGCGAGCCGCCGACGACGGTGAAGTCCTGGGCGAATACGTACACCAGGCGGCCGTCGACCGTGCCGTAGCCGGTCACGACGCCTTCGCCGGGCGCCTCTTCCTTCTCCATCCCGAAATTCGTGCAGCGGTGATGGACGAACTGGTCGAGCTCCACGAAAGTGCCGGGATCAAGAAGCTTCTCGATCCGCTCGCGGGCCGTCATCTTGCCGCTGGCATGCTGCTTTTCGATCCTTTTGGCGCCGCCGCCGAGCTTGACTTTCTCCTGACGGGCTTTAAGATCCTGGATCTTTTCTTGAATTGTGGCCATGATACACCTCCAGACAAATCGTTACAATCGGGCTGAAACTGTTTCCCCGCCTACTTCCGCTGGGAGAGCTCCAGCAGGATGCCTCCGGTGGCCTTCGGGTGAACGAAGGCGATGCTGGCGCCGCCGGCGCCGTAACGCGGCTGCTCGTCGATGAGGCGCACGCCCTTGGCTTTCAGGTCGGCCAGAGCGTTTTCGATGTTATCGACGCGCAGAGCGACGTGCTGAATACCTTCGCCGTTCTTTTCGATGAACTTGGCGATCGGGCCTTCCGGGGAAGTGGACTCCAGCAGTTCCACCTCGCTGTCGCCGCAGGGAATGAAGCAAACTTTCACCTTTTGCTGCTCGACGACTTCTTCGCCGAGAGCTGTCATGCCAAGCGTTTCGGTGTAAAATTTCTTGGCCTGTTCCAGGTTGCTTACCGCGATACCGATATGGTCTACCTTGAGCACCTTGAACATAAAAACTACCTCCTTGTGTTATGATTTGACTTTAAGACCTGATAATAATTTTATTCGCCCCGCGCCGTTCTGGCAAATCAAGCCAACGCCGCAATCACCGCAAAAAATCGGCTATTAGCCCGGAAACGACGCTATACGGGTCTCTATCCCTATTTTCGATCATAGTGACAAATTGATCTAGCTGGCCGGAAGCCGTGATCTTGCCGAGGATGCGGCGATGGATATTCTCTTCCAGCAGAGCGATCAGCTCGTTCCTGGTCCGCTGCTTGCGCCGCCTGGCCAGTTCGCCCGAATCGGTCAGAAACCGCACATGCTCTTCAATTGTAGCGATAAGTTCGTCGATACCGGCGTTCTGGCTGGCGATCGTCTGCCTGATCGGCGGCCGCCACGCGGCTTTCACCTGGTCGAGGTCCAGCATCATCTCCAGCTCGGCCTTCAGGCGCTCGGCCCCCTCGCGGTCGGCCTTGTTGATTGCGAACACGTCACCGATCTCGAGGATGCCCGCCTTGATCGCCTGGATGTCGTCCCCCTGTCCGGGGACGAGCACAACGACCGTCGTATCGGCGGCCTTGACGATATCGACCTCCGACTGGCCGACCCCGACCGTCTCGATGAAAATAACATCCTTGCCGGCGGCATCCATGATCTTGACCGCGTCGGCCGTCTTGCGCGACAGGCCCCCCAGGCTGCCCCTCGTCCCCATGCTGCGGATGAATACCCCCTCGTCGAGAGTGAGCTCGTTCATCCGGATGCGGTCGCCGAGAATGGCGCCGCCCGAAAAGGGGCTGGTGGGGTCGACGGCCACAATGCCGACCGTCTTGCCCTGATGCCGGCAAACCTTGGCCAGTTTGTCCGTAAGCGTGCTTTTGCCCGCCCCCGGCGGCCCGGTGATGCCGATTACATGGGCCCGGCCGGTGTGCGGGTACAACTTCTGCATTATCGCCGTTGCTTCGTCATATTCATTTTCGACCGCGGTAATGGCCCGCGACAGGGCCAGACGCGAGCCGGCCAAAAGTTCCGCCGCTATATCCACGACTGTTGCACCACCTCAAACCCGCGCCAAGCCGGACGGGCGGAAGGAATGGGTCCCCCCGCCTGGCCGGCCGGCATAAAGGCCTATTTCACGTTGCTTTTGATGAACTCGATGATGCTGGCGGTCGTAGTGCCGGGGGTGAAAACGGCGGCCACGCCGGCGTCCTTCAGGCCGGGGATATCGGCGTCGGGGATTACGCCGCCGCCGATGATGAGAGTTTCTTTCATGCCCTTGTCCCTGATCATCTTGACCACTTTCGGGAACAGGGTATTGTGCGCGCCCGACAGCAGGCTCAGGGCCACGACGTTTACGTCTTCCTGCAGGGCCGCTTCGGTGATTTGTTCCGGAGTCTGGCGGAGGCCGGTGTAGATTACCTCGAAGCCTGCGTCGCGAAGAGCGCGGGCTACGACTTTGGCGCCGCGGTCATGTCCGTCGAGACCGGGCTTTGCTACCAATACGCGAATACGTTTTTCCATCGTTCGTCCCTCCTATCTCTTCTCGTTACAGGCTGACATGCGCTTCGTATTCGCCGAACACTTTGCGCATCACGCCGCAGATTTCGCCAAGGCTGGCATACACTTTGACAGCGTCGAGGATAAACGGCATGAGATTCTTGTTCTCGTCCTTGCAGGCCTCTTCCAGAGCGGCCAGCTTGGCCTTGACGGCGGCGTTGTCGCGCTCGGCCTTGACCTTGGCCAGCTTGTTCTTCTGGAACTCGCCGACGGCGGCGTCCACGCGCAGCAGTCCCTCGGGAGCTTTCTCCTTGATCTGGAACTGGTTGACGCCGACGATGATGCGCTGCTTGTTCTCGACTTCCATCTGCCACTTGTAGGCGCTCTCCTGGATCTCCTTCTGGATGTAGCCCTTCTCGATGGCGGCGACAGCGCCGCCGTGGTCGTCGATCTTCTTGATGTATTCCCAGCACTCTTTCTCGATCTTGTCGGTGAGGGCTTCCACGTAGTAGGAGCCGCCCAGCGGGTCGACAACATCGGCCAGGCCGGATTCGTAGGCCACGATCTGCTGGGTGCGGAGAGCGATGCGGACCGAATCTTCGGTCGGCAGAGCCAGAGCTTCGTCGCGGGAGTTGGTGTGCAGCGACTGGGTGCCGCCCATGACGGCCGCCGCGGTCTGCAGCGCGACGCGGATGATGTTGTTGTCAGGCTGCTGGGCGGTGAGCATCGAGCCGGCGGTCTGGGTATGGACGCGCAGCATCCAGCTCTTCGGGTTCTGGGCGCCGAAGCGCTCCTTCATAACCTTGGCCCACACGCGGCGGGAAGCGCGGAATTTCGCAACCTCCTCCAGCACGTTGTTGTGAGCGTTCCAGAAGAAGGACAGGCGGCCGGCGAAATCGTCGACATTGAGGCCGGCCTTGATGGCGGCGTCGACGTACGCGATGCCGTCGGCGATCGTGAAAGCGATCTCCTGCGAAGCGGTGGAACCAGCCTCGCGGATGTGGTAACCGGAGATCGAGATGGTGTTCCACTGGGGAACATTCTGCGAGCAGTATTCGAAAATGTTGGTGATCAGCCGCATCGAGGGCTTGGGCGGGAAGATGTACGTGCCGCGGGCGGCGTATTCCTTCAGGATATCGTTCTGAATGGTGCCGTTCAGCTTATCGGCAGGCACACCCTGCTTCTCGGCGACGGCGATGTACATGGCCAGGAGAACGGCGGCCGGGGCATTGATCGTCATCGAGGTCGAAACCTTGCCGAGGTCGATCTGGTCGAACAGGATCTCCATATCCTTCAGGGTGTCGATCGCCACGCCGACCTTGCCGATTTCGCCTTCGGCGATCGCGTCGTCGGAATCGTAGCCGATCTGGGTCGGCAGGTCAAAAGCGCAGGACAGGCCCGTACCGCCCGACTCGAGCAGATAGCGGTAGCGTTTGTTGGACTCCTCGGCGGTCGAGAAGCCGGCGTACATGCGCATGGTCCAGAAACGGCCACGGTACATGGTCGGCTGTACCCCGCGGGTGAAGGGATACGAGCCCGGGAAGCCCAGATCACGCTCATAATCGAACCCTTCGATGTCGAGCGGAGTGTAAAGACGGTTGTGGGCTAGGTTTTGCCGTTCGGGGTTCTTGGCCGCCGCTTTTTCTACCTTGGCGGTATACTCGGCCATTTTGGCTTTTAACGATTCGTTTGCCATTCTTTTGTCCTCCTTTACTTGATTGCTATTTCACTTTCATAGTCCCGGTTTTCATGAACCGGGTATGCCAGGAAAGGGCTTCGTCCAGCAGGTGCGGCGTGTGAGCCAGACCGGTGGCCTTCTCGGCCCTCTCCAGGTAGTCGCGCAGCAGCGGCTGGTAATCGGGGTGGGCGCATTTATCGATAATGACCCGGGCGCGCTCTTTCGGGCTCAGGCCGCGGACGTCGGCAACGCCGCGCTCGCTGATGAACACATCGACGTCGTGCTCCGTATGGTCGAAGTGCGAGCACATCGGCACGACCGAGGAAATATCGCCGCCTTTGGCCACCGAATTCGTGAAGAAGATCGTCAGATAGCCGTTGCGGGCGAAGTCGCCGCTGCCGCCGATGCCGTTCATCATCTTGGTGCCCATGATATGGGTCGAGTTGACGTGGCCGAAGATATCGATTTCGATGGCGGTGTTCATGGCGATGATGCCGAGGCGGCGGGCCGTTTCCGGACCGTTGGCGATTTCCTGCGGCCGGAGAAGAATCTTCTTGCGGTATTCCTTGATATTGGCGTACAGGCGCTTGAGGCCGTCCGGCGACGGGGTAAGCGAAGTGCCGGAGGCGAAATCCAGCTTGCCGGCGTCCATCAGATCGAACATGCCGTCCTGAATAACCTCGGTGAAGACGGTGAGATTCTTATAAGGCGACTCGACCATGCCGGCCATAACGGCGTTGGCCACCGAGCCCACGCCGGACTGGAGCGGCAGCAGGTTCTTCGGCAGGCGGCCCTGCTTGATCTCGTTGTTGAAGAAATCGGTGAGGTGGGCGCTCATCGCCTTGGCGTCGTCGTCGATCGCCGCCAGCGGACGGACGGCGTCCGGCAGGTCGCAGGGCACTATATAAGTTATTTTGCCCGGACCGGCGGGGATATATGGCGTGCCGATGCGGTCGTCGACCTTGACGATCGGAATAGGCTGACGGTTGGGAGGATCGAGAGGCACATAAACGTCGTGCATGCCTTCCAGTTCGAGGGGCTGGGAGGTATTCACCTCGACGATGACGATATCGGCGCTCTGCACGAACGACGCCGAGTTGCCCAGCGAAGTCGACGGCACGATATGGCCCTCTTCGGTAATGGCGCAAGCCTCGACTATGGCCACGTCAACCTTGCCGCCCAGGAAACCGTAACGGGACATCTGGGCCACATGGGAAAGGTGCAGGTCGGTATACTGCACCGAGCCGTTGTTGATCAGCTTGCGGAGCGCGTCGTTAGTCTGGTAAGGCAGCCGCTTGCCGATGCCGCCCGCTTCCGCCAGGGCACCGTCCAACTCTTTGCCTACCGAAGCACCGGTCCACAGGTTGACCTTGAAATTTTCCTTCTTGATGCGTTCGGCCAGCGCCAGGGGCACAGCCTTGGGATAACCCGCGGGCGTAAAACCGCTTGTGCCGATATTCATACCCGGTTTGATGATGGCGGCCGCTTCCTCGGCGGAGACGATCTTGGCGTGCAGCGCCTTGCAGCGCACGCGGTCCCTGATGTCGATCATTTTGATACTCCTCCCCTTATCTGATAGTATTATTATTTATGAAACACCCCTTCAATACTCCGAGTCATCGGAGGCCACACGAAAAAAGCACCCGGCCCGTTTCGCTAGCGCGAAACAAACCCTGGTGCAAGTCCACTAAATATCTATTATCGGAAAAATAATAGACCGTAAACCTGGACAGGTGAAGGAGTGCATTTCTAGTTCGGCCACGCCGCCTCCCTGTCCATGCACCGTATAAAAATTCATTTTTTGCGCGCCGTCTGGCACCCGGCGCGCAGAGTCCGAAGCCGCGCCATATGCATTTCTTATGTTGGTATATATTCTCTCTGATCGCCGAAAAATCCTTTTTTATTTGCGCAACAAACTAAATTTTTTGACACTACCGCGAGGCGCCCCCGGATCAAGGGCCGGCGCCCCTCCATCCGTCACTGGCGCGACAGATAATACGAAATGCTCGACAGGCCCACGGACAAATCCTCGCTGACCAGGCGGACATTCTCGGCCACGTTCAGTTTGATGGGAGCGAAATTCCATATCCCCCGCACCCCGGCGGCCACCAGCTTGTCGGCCACCTCCTGGGCGCTCTGCGCCGGGACGGTTATCACGCCGATATGAATGTTCTTTTCGCGGGCGACCTCCGCCAACCTGTCGAGGCTGAAGATCTCCACCCCGCCGATCATCTGGCCGATCTTGGCCGGATCGATATCGAACACCGCCGCCAGGTTAAACCCCAAGGACGAGAAATTGCGGTAATTGGCCAGCGCCCACCCCAGGTGGCCGACGCCGACGATGGCGATATTCCAGTTGCGGTGCAGGCCGAGAATCTCGCCGATATTCCTGATGAGCTCCCGCACGAAATAGCCTACGCCCTTCTTGCCGAATTCGCCGAACGACGCCAGATCCTTGCGGATCTGCTCGGGCGTCACCCCGATGCGGCGGCCGAGCTCCTCCGAGGAGATAATCTCGGTTCCCTCCTGCTGAATCAGGCGCAGTGTCCGGAAATATAAAGGTAAACGGTCAATGGTCGCCTTAGAAATCACTATATGCTCCTTCAAGCCATAACCCTCCCCACTGGTTCTTCCGGCTCGTCGCTAATTTATTTCGTCCCGTGCCCGGGAACTCCTGCACGAAAGACGCCCGCCCGACAAGACTTTTTATAATATTTCACAATGTTGCAATACGTTATTCCTTATAATTAACAATTTTTTGCCGCGATTACAATTCCTGGGTCAATCCCGGGCAGGCGGCGCCGCGTCTTTCCAGCGCAAAAGGAATGCGGGCGTTTTTGTCGAATATCTCTGTCGAACATAAAATCCGGTTACTGCGGTATAAACCATTCTTATGGAAGAGGAGGGACCCTTTGGTGGACAACGACCAAGAAATCCTCCAGCATTACGTATATGCCATGGCCACGCTCAACGACCGGCAGCTCACCGACGTCGGCGTCTGCATCTGCGACCGCGAAAAAGTATTATTCTACCGGCCGGCCCGTACCCTCGACCTCAGAGTCGCCCCCGGGGACCCCATCAAGGCCGGCAGCGCCCTCTACCGCGCCATTCACGAGCGCAAACGCGTCGTCGTGGTGCAGGCCGACGCCTCGCTTTACGGCGTTCCCTACGTCGGCGTGGGCACCCCCATCCTGGACGACGCCAAGCAGATTATCGGCGCCATTACCATCTCCGAATCCACCCACCGCTACGACGTCCTCAAGCAGGCTTCCGCGCAGGTGGGTCAGAGCATTGAGTCCATCGCCAGCACGGCCGAGGAAATCTCCGCCCAGGCGCAGGAAATGGCTGCCGCCAGCAAGACGCTGACCGCCACCCTCACGACCTCCCAGAACCGGGTCAAGGACACCGACCAGGTGCTCGGGCTCATCAAAACGATCGCCGGCCAGACAAACCTCCTCGGGCTGAACGCCGCCATCGAGGCGGCCCGGGTGGGCGACCAGGGCCGCGGCTTCGGGGTGGTGGCCGAAGAGATCAGGAAACTGGCCACCTCGACCGCCGAATCGGTCAAAAACATCGAAGACATGATCAGGTCCATCCAGGACGACAGCGTCAACTCCCGGCGGCAGATGGGCCAGATCGACGACATGATCGCCCAGATCGCCAGCGCCGTCACCCAGGTGGCCGAAGCCACCCAGCACCTGAACGGCATGGCCGGCAACCTCGGCGATCTCGCGGACGGGCTGATCGAAGCGCAATAATTCCCGCCGGGAAACAGGGCTACTTCAACCGCAAGCCTGCCGTTACGGCCTGCTTGCGGTTGTTTTTTGCCGGCGGCCGCGGCGGTAAGGTTAAAATCGCAGCGCCGGGATGTTATAATGAGATAACGCCTCACAAGAATAGTACCCCGACAGGAGAAGGCAACATCGTGCAGAACATCCGGAACCTATTGCGTAAATACTACGGCTACGCCGATTTTCGCCCGGGGCAGGCCGAAATAATCGACAGCCTGCTAAAGGGCACCGATACTTTAGCCGTAATGCCGACCGGCGCGGGAAAGTCGCTGTGCTATCAGCTGCCGGCCCTCGCGCTGCCCGGGACGGCGATCGTCGTCTCGCCGCTCATCTCCCTGATGAAAGACCAGCTCGACGCCCTCCAGGGCGCCGGCATTCTCGCCGCCTATATCAACAGCTCGCTGACCGGCGCGGAAGTGAACGAACGACTGTACAACGCGAGGCGCGGCCGCTACAAGCTGCTGTACGTCGCCCCGGAACGGCTGGAATCGGAGTACTTCCGGACCGCCGTCCGGGACCTGGAAATATCGCTGCTCGCCATCGACGAAGCCCATTGCATCTCGCAGTGGGGGCATGATTTCCGCCCCAGCTACCGGGCCATCGGACCGTTTATCGATTCCCTGGCCGCCCGCCCGGTCGTCGGCGCCTTCACGGCAACCGCCACCGACAACGTCAAGCAGGACATCATCGAACTGCTGGGACTCCGCAATCCGGCCACCCACTATACCGGCGTCGACCGGGCCAACCTTTCGTTCACCGTTATCCGCGGCGAGAATAAAAAGGAATTCGTGCAAAAATATATCGCCGCCAATAAAGACAAGGCGGGAATAATTTACGCCGCTACCCGCAAAGAGGTCGATAACCTTTATGCCGCTCTGCGCAAAGCAGGCTGGCCGGCCGGGAAATACCACGCCGGGCTGGGCGACGCCGAGCGGCGGGAAAGCCAGGAAGCCTTCATTCGCGACGACATAAGCGTCATGGTGGCCACCAATGCCTTCGGCATGGGCATCGACAAGCCGGACGTGCGCTATGTCATCCATTACAACATGCCCAAGAATATGGAAGCGTATTATCAAGAGGCGGGCAGGGCCGGCCGGGACGGCGACCCCGGCGAGTGCATCCTGCTGTTCGCCGCCCAGGACATCCAGCTGCAAAAGTTTCTGATCGAACAGACCGTGCTGGACGGCGAGCGAAAAACCGGCGAATTCGGCCGGCTGCAGGCCATGGTCGACTATTGCCACACCCCCGCTTGCCTGCGGCAGTATATCCTCGCCTATTTCGGCGAACAAGCGGCGGCCGGCGAATGCGGCAACTGCGGCAACTGCAACGCCGGCGCCGAACCGGTCGATATAACCGTCGAGGCGCAAAAAGTGCTTTCCTGCGTGGCGCGCCTGAAGGAACGTTACGGCATCAGCCTCGTCGCCGAAGTGCTGAAAGGCGCCAAGAACAAAAAAGTCCGCCAGCTGGGGGTCGATACGCTGTCCGTCTACGGACTGCTCAAGGAATACAGCCTGCAGGAACTGAAGGATCTGACAAACCGCCTGATCGCCACCGGCTATCTGCGCCTCAGCGACGGCGAGTACCCGGTGGTCAAACTTACGAACGAAGGGGCCGCGGTATTAAGGGGCGAAGCCAGGGTCTGGCAAAAGGCGCTCCAAAAACCGCGGCTGACGGCCACGGACAATTCGCTGTTCGAACGGCTGCGGGCCTTGCGCAAGTCCATCGCCGACCGGCTGGGCGTGCCGCCCTACGTCGTCTTCGCCGACAGCACGCTTAAAGAGATGTGCGCATATCGCCCGACCGACCGCCACGCCCTGCGGCTCATCAAAGGGGTCGGGGAAACCAAGCTGGAACGCTTCGGCGACGACTTTTTGCAGGCCATTCGCCAGGATTGCGCCGAGGACAACTGAACCGGAAAACAAAAACCGGGAGCTTGCGCTCCCGGTTTCTTCTTGCCTCTATTCCCCGCGATGCTGCGCGTGGTAGTGGGTATGCAGATACTTGTGGGATTTCTCGCCCAGCGGCTTGCCCAGCCAGGTGTCGTACAGCTCCTTCACGGCCGGGTTGTCGTGGGACTTCCTGAGCGTCATGCAGCTGTCGCAGTCGTAAATGGCGTTGACGCGCGCCTGGCGGGTCTCCTGGCACACCGGCAGGGGCTGTCCGCCGCCGCCGATGCAGCCGCCCGGGCAGGCCATCACTTCGATGAAGTGGTAGTCGGCCTCGCCGGCGCGGATCTTGTCGAGCATGGTGCGGGCGTTCTGCAGTGTATGGGCCACAGCCACCTTCACCTTCAGGTCGCCCACCGGCACGACCGCTTCCTTGATGCCGGTCAGACCGCGCACTTCCTTGAAGTCGATGCAGCCCAGCTCCTTGCCGGTGACGACCTCCGCCACCGTCCTGAGCGCGGCCTCCATAACCCCGCCGGTCGCGCCGAAGATGACGCCGGCGCCGGTGGAAATGCCGAGCGGCGCGTCGTAATCCTCTTCCGGCAGCTTGTCGAAGTTCAGGCCGGCCTGGCGGATCATGCGGCCGAGTTCGCGGGTGGTGAGGACGTAGTCGACGTCCTGGTAGCCGCTGGATTTCATCTCGGGCCGCACCGCCTCGGCCTTCTTGGCCGTGCAGGGCATGATCGAAACGCTGACGATATCCTTGGGATCGATCCCCGTCTTCTCGGCGTAGTACGTCTTGACAAGCGCGCCGAACATCTGCTGCGGCGACTTGGCGGTGGAGAGGTGGTCCAAAAGGTCGGGGTACAGTAGCTCGATAAAGTTGACCCAGCCGGGGGAGCACGAGGTGATCATCGGCAGCTTGCCGCCGGTGGTCAGGCGCTGGATGAACTCGTTGCCTTCTTCGAGAATGGTGAGGTCGGCGGTGAAGTCGGTGTCGAACACCTTGTCGAAGCCGAGCCGGCGGAGGGCTGCCACCATCTTGCCGGTCACGACGCTGCCGGGGCCCATGCCGAGGGCTTCGCCGAGCGCCACGCGCACCGCCGGGGCGGTCTGCACGACGACATGCTTCTTGGGATCGCTGATCGCCTTCCACACCACATCGGTGTCGTCCTTCTCGACGATCGCCGCCGTCGGGCAGACGGTGGCGCACTGTCCGCAGTACGTGCAGGGCGCCTCGTCGAGGCCGGTCATGAAGGCGGGGGCGACGGTGGTGTTGAAGCCGCGGTTGACGAAGCTGTAGACATGCACGCCCTGGCGCTCGCTGCACGCGCGGATGCAGCGGCCGCACAGGATGCATTTGTTCTGGTCGCGGACCAGCGACGGATTGTTGGCATCCATGGGCAGGCTCTTGCGCTCGCCCTCGAAGGGAATCTCGCGGATGCCGAGGTCGGCGGCGATGGACTGCAGCTCGCAATTGAGATTGCGCTGGCACGAGAAGCAATCGGGCGGATGGTTGGCAAGCAGCAGCTCCACGACCATCTGGCGGGCTTCGCGGATCGCGGGGGAATTGGTGCGGACGACCATGCCCTCGTTCACCGGGTACACGCAGGAAGCGACCAAGCTGCGGGCGCCCTCCACCTCCACCAGGCAGACGCGGCAGGCCCCTTCCGGCCTCAGTTCGGGGTGGTAGCACAGGGTCGGCACCTTGATGCCTTGCGACAGAGCGGCTTCGAGGACGGTGGCCGTTTTCGGCACCTGGACCTTCTGACCGTCAATAGTTATATTGACCATATCCATGGTATCACACTCCTTCTCCCTTTAGCCCTTGATGATGGCCTTGAACGGGCACTTGGTCATGCAGGCGCCGCACTTGATGCAGGTGGCCTGGTCGATGCTGTGCATCGACTTGATCTCGCCGCTGATGGCCGAAACCGGGCAGGTCTTGGCACACAGGCCGCAGCCCTTGCACGCCTCGGTGATCCGGTAGCCGGCGAGCTTGGTGCACGCCCCGGCCGGGCAGCGTTTCTCCTTGATGTGGGCCTCGTACTCGTCGCGGAAATACCTGAGCGTGCTGAGCACGGGGTTGGGGGCCGTCTGGCCGAGGCCGCACAGCGCCGAGGTCTTGATATTCTTCGCCATGCTCTCCAGCAGGGGAATATCCGATTCCTTACCCTCGCCCTCGGTGATGCGGGTGAGGACCTCCAGCATCCGCTTGGTGCCCTCGCGGCAGGGGGTGCACTTGCCGCAGGACTCGGCCTGGGTAAAGGTGAGGAAGAATTTGGCCAGATCGACCATACAGGTCGTTTCGTCCATGACCACCAAGCCGCCGGAACCCATCATCGCGCCCGCCTTGATAAGGGAGTCGTAGTCAACCGGCAGGTCAAGCAGCGCGGTGGGGAGACAGCCGCCCGACGGGCCGCCGATCTGGACGGCTTTGAACTTCTTGCCGCCCGGAATGCCGCCGCCGATGTCGAAGATGATCTCCCGCATCGTGATGCCCATCGGCACCTCGGCGAGGCCGGTGTGGTTGATGCGCCCGGTGAGGGCGAAAACCTTCGTGCCCTTGCTCTTCTCGGTGCCGATGCTGGCGTACCAGTCGGCGCCCTTGGTGATGATCTGCGGCACGTTGGCGAACGTCTCGACGTTGTTGATGTTGGTGGGCTTGCCCCACAGGCCGGAAATGGCCGGGAAAGGCGGACGGGGCCGCGGCATGCCGCGCTTGCCTTCGATCGAAGCCAGCAGGGCGGTTTCCTCGCCGCACACGAACGCGCCGGCGCCTTCCTTGATCTTCAGGCGGAAACTGAAGCCCGACCCGAAAATATTGTCGCCCAGCAGCCCGAGATCCTCGGCCTGCTTGATGGCGATTTTCAGACGTTTGATCGCCAGCGGGTACTCGGCCCGGACGTAGATATAGCCTTCGTCGGCGCCGATGGCATAGCCGCACACCGCCATGCCCTCGATGACGCGGTGGGGGTCGCCTTCCAGGACGCTGCGGTCCATGAACGCGCCCGGGTCGCCCTCGTCGGCGTTGCAGACGACGTACTTCTTATCGCCGACCGCCTTGCGGGTGAAATCCCACTTCATGCCGGTCGGGAAGCCGCCGCCGCCGCGGCCGCGCAGACCCGACTTCTTCATCTCGTCGACGACCTGCTCGGGCGTCATCGTGGTCAGCACCTTGCCGAGGGCCTCATAGCCGCCGACGGCGATATACTCCTCGATGATCTCGGGGTTGATGTGGCCGCAGTTGGCCAGCACCATCCGCATCTGCTTCTTGTAAAAGTCCAAATCGCTGTAATTGGGAATGCTCTCGTGGCTGACCGGCTCCTTGTACAGCAGGCGCTGCACGATGCGGCCCTTGTACAGGTGGCTTTCCACCAGCTCGGGCACGTCCTCGGCCTGGACGCGGACGTAGAAAGTGCCTTCCGGGTATACGATGACCAGCGGCCCCATCTCGCAGAAACCGTGGCAGCCGGTCTGAACGACCATTACTTCCTTGTCGAGGCCCTTCTTGGTCAATTCCTCGCGCAGCGCGGCTTCGACCTTCAGCGAGCCCGAGGCGGTACAGCCGGTGCCGGCGCAAATGAGTACGTGAGCTCTCACGTGTTGCATTTTCTTCCCTCCCGTTTCGCGTGTCTATTGAGAAATCTTGCCGACAACCAGGTCTTCCACGATCCGGCCGTTGACCACATGCTCGCCGATGATTTTGGCCACAGCGGCCGGCGTCACCTTGCCGTAGGTTATGCGCGGCTCGTCGGGGCGAACGACGTCCACCAGGACTTCCTTCTCGCACATCCCGATACAGCCGGTCTGGCGGACGGTCACGTCCTGCAGCTTGCGTTTGGCGATCTCGTCGAGGATGGCGGACATTACCTCCCGCGCCCCGGCGGCGATGCCGCACGTGCCCATGCCGACAATAATCTGTATACCGCCTGCGTGGCGAAGCTTGGTCTGCGACTGGAACTGCTCGCGCATGCGCTTCAGGTCCTCAACAGTTTTCATGCTGTACACCTCCGTACAAATTGGCCTCATTGGCCGTTATATACTCATCGAGCCAAACAATGACATCCGGGTGCGTCAGGGGCATATCGCCGAGAATTTCGGTAATCTCGCCCGTAGCAAGCGTGAAAACGGCGTCGCCGACCTGATGGCGGTACGTGAAATCCGTGTCCGGATTGGCAATCACGAGCGTTTTCACCGTCGCGGCCAGATTGCCCAGCGGCGGGCGGTCCAGATGGCTGTGCCGGTAAACGGCCTCCACCACCGTGCCCCGTCCGACCGCGGAATTGATCCTCAGATACCCTCCGCACTGCTTGGTGGACATATCGATCAGCGGTAAACCCAGCCCCACCCGCCTGGTCGTCCGGGTGGTGACGAAGGGATCGAGCACGCGGCGCCGGGTGGCGTCGTCCATGCCCCGCCCGTTGTCGGTCACGCGGATGGTCAGGGTATCCGCACTGCTGTCCTCGATAATCTCCAGCAAAACCCGGGTCGACCCGGCTTCGAGGGAATTCTGGACAAGATCCAGAATATGGAGCGCCAGTTCCCGCATAACGGGCTCAGGAGTAACGGCTGAGAATCTGCGGCACGATCTCCGGCGTCAGTCGGCCATGGGTATCGTCGTTGACCATCATGACCGGCGACAGGCCGCAGGCGCCGATGCAGGCCACCGTCTCGAGGGTGAACTTCAGGTCGGGGGTCGTTTTGCCGGCGGTAACCTTCAGGGTATCCTCCAGCGCCTTGAGGATGGCCTTGGCGCCACGCACGTGGCAGGCCGTCCCCTGGCATACGCGGACGATGTTCTTGCCGCGCGGGTTGAGGTGGAACTGGGAGTAGAAGGTGGCCACCCCGTAAATCTGGCTGGTGGGAATGCTCAGCTTCTCCCCGATCCGCACGATGACGTCCTTCGGCAGATAACCGTAGGCGTCCTGGGCCTCCTGCAGGACGGGGATAAGCGCCCCCTTCACGCCCTGATACTTGGCGAGAATCTCGTCCAGCTTCGCCATGTCGCTGGCGCCGGCTCCCTGGCCGCCGCAGCAGCATTTCTGTTCATGATTGCTGTTCATACTCTTCCTCCTTTTATGAAAACTTTCACATAGTGCGCAATATAACTACCCTGGCGGTAACAACACCACCCCTCGCAAATTCTTGTTATTGAGAGCCCGGCGGATTTCCGCCAGGGTCGGCTCCTCAAGTTCGAAGGCCATCTTCGGGCCGGAAAGGAAATCCTCGATCGTATGGGCGTCGGACGCGGTCACCACCGGCAAATCGCCGATCGCCGGGAACCGTTGCGCCGCCTCCGCGGGAGAAACCCGCCGCGAAACCTCCACCGCCGCCAGCGCCAGCCCCGGAGGAATGAACCCCAGCTGGGACAGAAGGCCGTAAGCCGGCCGGTCCACATGGCTGGCGATCACCAGCCCGCCGAGGGCGTTCACCTGCGCGCACGTCTCGGTGATGCTCAGCGACAGCGACGTCAGCAGCATCTCCTCCTTCACCGCCAGCAGGTTATCCTCCGCGTCGACCACGAACTGGGCGCCCAGCCGGTCGGCGTCGTTCCTGCGCCCCGAGCGGTGCGCGTCGACCACCTTCTCCCAGGCGAACAGCTGCCGGGGCTTCGCGAACAGCGCGAGGAGATGAACCTCCTCCTTCGTCTCCACCTCCATGCCGGGCAGGACGATGACGTCGGTATCCTTGGCAGCCGCCATGGCGGCCGGCACGTTGTCGCAGGCGTTGTGGTCGGTGATGGCGACGATGTCCACGCCATGCTGGGCGGCGTGCCACACGATGTTACGCGGCGTCATCTCCACCGCGGCACAGGGCGACAGCACCGTGTGAACATGCAGATCGGCCACGTAACGGCGCATCACTGCCCCTTGACGCCGCAACGGTATAGTTGTCCGACCAGTTCGAAACTGGACAAAGAGGTCGTCAGCAGCACAACCCCTTCCGCCTCGGCCTTGGCCACCGTATCCGGCTCGGGAGCAACCCCGCCGGCGACGGCCACCGCCGCCAGTCCGGCCAGGGAGGCCACCGCCACGATATTCTGGTGTCCCTGCATGGTCACCCAGATATTGCCCGCGGCGGCGAACCCCATCACATTGCTCAGCAGATCGGATGCGTAGCCGCCCGTCACCTGGGCGTCCAGGCGGTCCCGGCCGGCCACGACGGCAAGCGGCAGGGTACCGACGAGATCGTTGACCGTCACTCGGCAATCCCTCCTATTCGTCCCTTTCCTCAAGCGAAGGCGGCAGCTTGGCCGCCAGGCCCACCATCTCTTGAGCGAGATCGCGGACCCGTTCGCGCAATTTGAAAATGCAGTCCGTCTCCACCGCCGTGCCCTGGACGATATCCTCGGCCAGCGCCTTGCAGTTCGGCGAGCCGCACGAGCCGCAGTCGAGGCCCGGCAGCTTATTGAGCGTCTTTTCCATCTGCTCCACCTTATACATCGCCTTGAAAATATCCTCATCCAGGCGCATAATCGGCCGCGGCTCGATGGTGCGGTCGTACTCGGTGAGCGACGTATCGGGGTAATACAGGGTCGGCTTGACGCCGCGGACCGCATCCTCGGCCCGCATCTTGGCCAGCCGCTGGTTCATGCGGTTTTCCGCCACGAAGCGGTTCTCCACCGTCAACGGGCCGCCGATGCAGCCGCCCGAGCAGGCCAGAGCCTCGATGAAATCCACCTTTATCTTGCCGAGCGCCACCTGTTCCAGCACATCGCTGACATTGTGGATCTCGTCGATAACCATGCTCGTCGCCGCCGCGGCCGCCGCCGTCTCGCCGCCGCTCAAAGCCCAGCCGATGCCGCGGGCCGTGGCCCGCTGGCAGTCGGCGTCGCGGGGAACGACCGCCACCGCCTTCAGCAAATCGCCGTAAATCTGCGAAATGCCGATGGCCCCGGAAACGCTTGACTTATCCGCCCCCAAGGGCTGCTTGAACGCCGTCATCTTCGCCGGGCAGGGCGTGATGAACCACACCCCGATCTCCTCCGGCGCGATCCCCAGCTCCCGGCTGCGAATGCCGCGGACCAGGCGGGCCGACACCTCCACCGGCGCCTCCAAGGGAATTATATTATCGATAAGCTCGGGGAATTTCACCTGCACGAGCCGCACCACCGCCGGGCAAGCGGAGGAAATCGCCGGCCGCTTGATCTCCGGGCGTTTGAGATACTCGATTGTGGCGTCGGACACGATCTCGGCCCCCAGAGCCACCTCGAAAACATCGTCGAAGCCGATCTGCAGCAAAGCGCACAGCACGACGTTCGCCGGCACGTCGGCGGCGAACTGGGCGTACAGCGACGGCGCCGGCAGCGCCACGTTGAACTTGTATTTCTTCAGGTCTTCCAGGCTGTCCGTCACCGCCGTCTTGGCCCGGTTGGCGCAGCGGCGGATGCACTCGCCGCAGTCGATGCACCGCGCCTCGGTGATCTTGGCCTTGCCGCCGCGGATGCGGATAGCCTCGGTAGGACAGCGCTTTATACAGTTTACACAACCCTTACACCGTTCAGGCGTGAGCCTGACCGAGTGAAAATACTCCGACAATCATTTCACCCCACACAATCAACTGTGACGGATGAGGATATTGATCTTCGTCCCTTCGCCCGCCACCGAATTGATGGTAAACTTGTCCGAGCAGCGTGACATATTGGGCAGGCCCATCCCGGCGCCGAAACCCATCTCGCGGATATGGTCGGGAGCGGTCGAGTACCCCTCCTGCATCGCCAGACTGATATCGGCGATCCCCGGGCCTTCGTCCTCCACCGCCAGCTCGGTGCGGTCGGGATAGATCGACGCCCTGAGCACGCCCCGGTACGCGTGGATGATGACATTCATCTCCGCCTCGTACGAACTGATGGCGATGCGCCTGATCACGTCGGAACGCACGCCGATCTGCTGCAAAACCCGTTTTATCTTACTCGACGCCTCGCCGGCGGTCTCGAAATCGCCGCCCTTCAGGGTGTATTCGAGCACGATCCCTTGTTCAGCAGTCACCGGAGGCCACCAGCTCGGAGCAACCCTTGATCCCGCGTTTGTAAAGAACGCCGCAAGACTCGAACATCGGCAGACAGGTCACCATTATCGGAATGCCCATGCTCTCCGCCATCTGGACCACTTCCGGTCCCGGCCGCTTGCCGCGCACCAGCACGATGCCCACAAGGTCGCCCATCTCGGCGGTGCGGATGATCTGGACATTGGTAAGGCCGGTGAGCAAAAGCGTCTTTTCCTTGCTATGCACAAGGACATCGCTCATCAGATCGGCGCCGCAGGCGGAACCCACTTCGACGTCGAGATGCTCCAGGCCGCAAATTATTTCAGCTTGCAGTAATTCCTGGACGTCTGCCAGTTTCACGACAAACCCCCTTCTTGAAATTGTTCCAAATTTCACATTCTTTGCGACAAAAAATTAAGGCCACTGAGGCCCTCTTCACCGAAACCGATATCCTTATACAATAAACTGATGGCCCTATAAATTTTATTTACCCACTAAATATATTCCGCGCGGCCGTCCCGACTCCTGCCGGACGGCGAGATTTTTTTGGGAGTGTAGCAGTTATTTCGCGTTATTTTTTGTCGGATAGTCATTCAGGTAAACCACAACCGTCAGAGCGTTGAGCAACCAAAACAGCATCGCCATCTGGGGATTGAAGAGCACGTAGTCGGTAAGCCCGCCCACCGCCAGGCCGATAACGGCCGCCAGCACCCCCAGCATCAAGCCGCCCACCCAGCGGTTGGTGGCCGTCTCCGCCATCACCAGCGCCAGCCTGGCGTGGCCGAACATCATCGCCAGAAAGGCCAGCAGTCCGGGGACGCCGATCTCGGCGGCAATATGCAGGTACATGTTATGGGCATGGAAAATCGTCGTCGCCGGGTCGTTGATAAAGAAATCGTACTCGGGATACACCAGCCAGTACGCTCCCCAGCCGATGCCGAACAGCGGCTTGTCGGCGATCATCGCCAGCGTGCTCTCCCACAGCGCTATCCTAAGCGTCGCCGACGTATCGGTGGGGTTGGCGATCGACATCAGCCGCTCCATCAGCACGTCATGCCCGGCCACCACCACCACGGGAACGAACAGCAGCAGCCAAAAGGTCTTGCGGCTGTAAAGCACCCCGTACGCAGCCACGACCGCCAGCACGCTCAGCCACGCGCCGCGCGAATACGTCAGCGCCAGGCAGACGCCCAGCGCGAGTACCAACACCAGAAACGCCGTCTTGCCGCGGGCGCTCTCGGCGTTCAGGCCGAGGCCGGCGGCCAGCGCCACGATCACCACCAGGAACCCCGCCAGCAGGTTGGGGTTCTGCAGGGTGGAAAACACCCGCACCTTCAGCAGGGGGAACTGCTCGCCGTCCACCCACTCGAACGCCGTGGTGTCCACTCCCTGGAAATACTGGTAAAAACCGTAGGCGACCACCAGGCCGGCGGAAAGCAGCACCGCCTGCACCAGCCGTTTAAGCTGGTCGAGGGTGTGGAAATTGTTCACGACCAGGTAATAGAGCAGGATATACCGCCCCATGAGGTGATAGTAATTGTAAAAGCTCAGCCAGCGGTCGGGGGCGGCCAGGACGGACGCCGCCGACAACGCCACAAGCACGGCTATCACCCCGTCGAACGGCGTAGGCCTCAGGTCGAGACGGCCGTCGGCGGCCATCCTCGCCATCCACAGGAAAGTGCCGAGGGCGAGGAACACGCTGACCGCATTGTAAGACAGCGGCAAAAAAAAGGCCACCGCCAAAATGCAGTGCTCCGTGAGGTAATTAAGTTGATAGTGCGTCGCGGCGCAGGAATAACTGCTTCGCATCGTTTCACCTGGTGGCACAATATAACTTCAATTATTATACGCCCGTTGGCGGGTTTTGTCTACAAAACGGCGTAATTCCTGGCCGGCCCGACGAGATAGAGCGACCCGGCCACGCACACCACGCCGTCCGGGCCCGCCATGTCCCTGGCCCGGTCGACGGCCTCCGCCACCGTCGCGGCGGCCGCCGTGCGCCCCGCCGCCACGCCCGCCAGCACCGCGGCCGGTTCGGCCGCCCGCTCGGACAGCGGCTTTACGGCCACCACGCCGTCGGCGGCGCGGACAATCGTCGCCGTGATGCCGGCGATATCCTTGTCGGCGAGGATGCCGAGCACGAACACCACCGCCCGCCCGGGGAAGACCTCGTCCAGCGTCGCCCTTAATACGGCCGCGCCCGCCGGGTTGTGGGCGCCGTCGATCACCACCGTAGGCCGGCCGGGCACCACCTCGAACCGCCCCGGCCAGCGGACGGCGGCCAGGCCGTCCCTGATCGCGGCCAGGGTCACGCGCCCGTCGCCATCGGCCAGCACCAGCGCCGCCATGATCGCCGCCGCCGCGTTCTCGGCCTGATGGCGGCCGAGCAGGGCCACGGCGAACCGGCCCAGATCGCCGTGCCGGGAACTGGCGAACGCCACCTGCTGCCGCCAGCCGTCCAGACCGGCGGCCGCGGCGGAAAAATCGCGGCCCAGTGCCGCCAGCGGCGCCCCCTTGGCCGCGGCCTGGCGTTCGATCACCGCGAGCGCCTCCCCTGTAGCGGCCGTCACCGCCGGCACCCCCGGCTTGATTATCCCCGCCTTGTGGGCGGCGATCTCCGCCACCGTGCCGCCGCAACGGTCGGTGTGCTCCAGGGTGACGTTGGTGATGACCGACACTTCGGGAATTATCACATTGGTCGAATCGAGCAGCCCGCCCAGGCCGACCTCGATAACCGCGTACTCCGCCCCAACGGCGGCGAAGTGATGAAAAGCGGCCGCGGTCAGCACCTCGAACTCGGTCGGATGCTCCCAGCCCTCGGCCACCATCGCGTCAACAAAGCCGCGCGTATGGGCGATCGCCGCCGCCAGCGCGTCGCGGCTGATCGGCTCGCCGTCCACCACGAACCGCTCGGTGTAGTCGGTGAGGTGGGGCGAAGTATACATGCCGGCGCGGATGCCGGCGGCCCCGAGCACGGCGGCCAGCATCGCCGTCGTCGAGCCCTTGCCGTTCGTGCCTGTCACGTGAACGGTCTTGAAGCGCTGCTCCGGACGGCCCATAAGGTCAAGCAGCTTCTCGATCCGCGCCAGGCCGAGATTGATCCCGAACTTGCCCAGGGTGGCAAGGTAATCGAGCGCCTGTTCGTACGTCATAAGGTCACATCCTAAGATAGCTTAACCAGTTATGGAATTACAATGTATCTGCCGCTATAGCTTCGCCAGATACGCCAGCCGTTCGCTGATCGCCGCCAGCTTTTCGCGGTATTCGCGCTCCTTGGCCCGTTCCTTCTCGATAACCTCGGCCGGCGCCTTGGCCACGAAGCTCTCGTTGGCCAGCTTGCCGGTCACGCGGGCGACCTCCTTCTCCAGGTTCTCGCGCTCCTTGCCGAGGCGGGCCGTCTCCTTCTCCACGTCGATCAGGCCACGGAGCGGCAGGTACACCTCCACCCCGCTCACCACCGCCGTCATTGCGTTCTCCGGCTTGGCGGCCGTCAGCGCCAGCACCGTCACCGGCTCGGCGGCGGCCAGCGTCCTGATATACTGCGCGTTGGCGGCCAACACTTCCTGTTGCCCGGCGGCGGCCAGCAAGATAACCTCGCTCTTCCGGCCCGGCGGCACGTTGACCTCGGCCCGCATGTTGCGGATCGCCTTGATCGTTTCCATCGCCGTGCCCATCGCCGCTTCGGCCGCGTCGTCCTGCAGCCCGGCCGGCGGCGCGGGCCAAGGTGCCCGGACGATGCTCCCGCCCTCGTGGGGCAGGTGCTGCCAGATGGCCTCGCTGATGAACGGCATGAAGGGATGCAGCAGCCTCAGCGTGTTCTCCAGCACGTGCCACAGCACATACTGGGCGGTCGCCCGGCCGGCGGCGTCCTCCTTGTCGTACAGGCGCGCCTTGGCTGTCTCGATATACCAGTCGCAATACTCGCTCCAGATGAACTCGTACAGGCTGCGGGCCGCCTCGCCCAGCTCGAATTTCTCCAGGTTGGCGGTCACCTCGGCCGCCGTTTTGGCGTAGAGGCTCAGGATCCAGCGGTCGGCGAGCGTGTACGCCCCCGGCGCCCTGGCGGGGTCGAAGCCCTCCAGGTTCATCAGCACGAACCGGGACGCGTTCCAAATCTTATTGGCGAAATTCCGGCTCGACTCCACCCGCTCCCAGTAGAAGCGCATATCGTTGCCGGGCGTGTTGCCGGTCATGAGCGTGAAGCGGAGCGTATCGGCGCCGTACTTCTCGATCACGTCCAGCGGATCGATGCCGTTGCCGAGCGACTTCGACATCTTGCGGCCCTCGCCGTCGCGCACCAGGCCGTGGATGAACACGTGCCCGAAGGGGATGTCGTTCATGAACTCCAGGCCCATGAAGATCATCCGCGCCACCCAGAAGAAAATGATGTCATAGCCGGTCACCAGCACGCTCGTCGGGTAGAAATATGCCAACTCGGGCGTCTTCTCCGGCCAGCCCATCGTCGAGAACGGCCACAGCGCCGAACTGAACCAGGTATCGAGCACGTCGGGGTCCTGCTCCACCTTGCCGCCGCACTGCGGGCAGGCGGCGATATCCGTGCGGGAGACGATCGTCGCGCCGCATCCCTCGCAATACCAGGCCGGGATGCGGTGGCCCCACCAGATCTGGCGGGAAATGCACCAGTCGCGGATATTCTCCAGCCAGTTGATATACACGCGGGTGAACCGCTCCGGCACGAACTTGATCCGCCCGTCCTGCACCGCGGCGATCGCCGGCTCGGCCAGCGGCTGCATGCGCACGAACCACTGCTTCGAAACCAGCGGCTCCACCACCGTCGCGCAGCGCTGGCAATGGCCGACGGCGTGCACGTGCTCGTCGATCCTGACGAGGTTGCCCAGCTCCTTCAGCGCGGCGACCAGCGCCTTGCGGCACGCGTAGCGGTCCATGCCGGCGTACTTGCCCGCCTCGGCCGTCATCGTGCCGTCGGGGGCGATCACCACCACCTGCGGCAGCTTGTGGCGCAGGCCCATGTCGAAGTCGTTGGGATCGTGGGCCGGAGTCACCTTCACCGCCCCGGTGCCGAACGCCGGGTCAACGTACTCGTCGGCCACGATCGGCAGGCGGCGGCCGACGACCGGCAGGATCACGTACTGGCCGACGAGGTCCTTGTAGCGGGCGTCGTCGGGATTGACGGCCACGGCGGTATCGCCGAGGATGGTTTCCGGCCGGGTCGTCGCCACAGTCACGTATTCGCCCGGGCGGCCCTCCAGCGGATAGCGGACATGCCACAGATGGCCGGGCTGCTCCTCGTGCTCCACCTCGATATCGCTCAGGGCGGTGTTGCAGCGCGGGCACCAGTTGGTGATGCGGTTGCCCTGGTAAATCAGCCCCTTCTCGTACAGGGACACGAACACCTCCCGCACCGCCGCCGAGCAGCCCTCGTCCATCGTGAACCGTTCGCGCGGCCAGTCGCACGACGCGCCCAGCCGTTTGAGCTGATTGATGATGCGGCCGCCGTATTCGTGCTTCCAGTCCCACACGCGGTCGATGAACTGCTCGCGCCCCAGGTCGTAGCGGCTGACGCCCTCCTTGGCCAGCACCTCCTCCACCTTGATCTGGGTGGCGATGCCGGCGTGGTCGGAGCCCGGCATCCACAGCGCCTCGTAGCCCTGCATGCGCCGGAAGCGGATGAGCACGTCCTGGAGGGTGTTGTCGAGCGCGTGGCCCATGTGGAGCTGGCCGGTCACGTTGGGGGGCGGAATGACGATGCTGAAAGGCGTCTTGCCCGTATCCGGCTCGGCGTGGAACAGGCCGTTCTCCTCCCAGTGCCTATACCATTTCTCTTCAACCTCTTTCGGATCGTAAACGGTGGGAATGTTCTTCTCCATATCTTTGTGCCTCCTTCGGGGGAATCGTTTTTAGAATAACCTGTTGAGCAAATAAAAAAGCCTCCGTCCGCAAGGACGGAAGCCTCGGCCGCCGTGGTACCACCTTTCTTCCCGGCGAAATGCTCCGCCGGCTCGCGCGGCCGGTAACGGGGCCACCCGGAGGCGCCTACTGCCGTTCGGCGCCGCGGCTCGGGGACGACTTCCACCGCCCGCGCCGCGGGGCCTCGCAGCCGATGGGCCCCTTCTCTGCGCCGGCCGGTCCGGTGTACTCCTTCCCGTCCTCGCCTCTAACTGATAAAATTGGCGATATATAGATAAAATATACTTCGCCCGGCCGCAAATGTCAAGCCGCCGTTCCCCCGCCTCCTTCCCCCGCAGGGTTTTTCGCGGTTACGGCGAATATTTGCAAAATACGTTAGCTTAATTCCAGCAAGGAGCAAAGCGGATGAACAAAATCGCCCTCACCATCGACGGCCGCCCGGTCAGCGTACCGCCCGGCACCACCGTGCTCGAAGCCGCGCGCCTGCTCAGCATCAATATCCCCACCCTCTGCCACCTCGCCGACCTCACCCCCGAAGGCTGCTGCCGCGTCTGCCTGGTGGAGATCGACGGCCTCCGCACCCTCGCCACCGCCTGCACCTATCCGGTCGCCGAGGGCATGGCCGTCCGTACCGACACCGCCGACGTCCGCGAAGCCCGCCGCACGGTCGTCGAAATGCTGCTCGCCAACCACCCGTCCGACTGCCTCACCTGCCAGGCCAACCAGCGCTGCGAACTGCAGCGCCTCGCCCTCGACCTGGGAGTGCGCGACGTCCGCTTCCGCGGCGAGCGGCGGCATTACGAGCTTGACGACAGCAACCCCTTCATCATCCGCGACAACGAAAAATGCGTCCTCTGCGGCCGCTGCGTGCGGGTCTGCAAGGAGCTCCAGTGCTGCAACGTCCTCGAATGGACCGAGCGCGGCTTCACCAGCAAAATCACCCCCGCCTTCGACAACGCCATGGACCAGTCGTCCTGCGTCTTCTGCGGCACCTGCGTCTCCGCCTGCCCGACGGGAGCGCTCACCGAAAAGCCGTCCTTCGGCAGCGGCCTGCCCGACAAGCAGGTCAAGACCACCTGCCCCTTCTGCGGCGTCGGCTGCAACTTCGACCTCAACGTCAAGGACGGCAAAATAATCGGCGTCACCTCCAACGCGACCAGCGCCGTCAACGGCCGCCTGCTGTGCGTCAAGGGCCGCTTCGGCACCGACTACGTCCACAGCCCCGAGCGCCTCACCGCCCCCCTGATAAAAAAAGACGGCGTCTTCGCCCCCGCCACCTGGGACGAAGCCCTCGGCCTGGTCGCCGACAGGCTGGCCGCCATCAAGGCCGGCCACGGCCCCGACGCCATCGCCGCCCTCAGCTCGGCCCGCTGCACCAACGAAGAAAACTACCTGCTGCAAAAATTCATGCGCGCGGCGGTCGGCACAAATAACGTCGACCACTGCGCCCGTACCTGACACAGCCCCACCGTGGCCGGTCTGGCCACCTCCTTCGGCTCCGGCGCCATGACCAACTCCATCGGCGAGATACCCGACAACCAGGTCATGTTCGTCATCGGCGCCAATCCCCCCGAGGCCCATCCCGTCATCGGCGCCAAAATGCGCCAGGCCCTCGCCAAAGGCGCCCGCCTCATCGTCGCCGACCCCCGCAAAACCGAGCTGGCCGCCGCCGCCCACGTCTGGCTGCGCCTCAAGCCCGGCACCGACGTCGCCCTCATCAACGGCCTCCTCCACATCATCATCAAAAACGGCTGGCACGACGACGCCTTCATCGCCAAGTGCACCACCGGCTTCGCCGCCGTCGCCGCCGTCGCCGAACGCTACACCCCCGACGTCGTCGAAAACATCACCGGCGTCCCGGCCCTTCTCCTGTACGAGGCCGCCAAGCTCTACGCCACCGCCGAACGGGCCGCCATCTTCTACACCCTCGGCATCACCGAGCACACCTGCGGCACCGACAACGTCATGAGCCTCGCCAACCTCGCCATGCTCACCGGCAACGTCGGCAAGCCCGCCGCCGGCGTCAACCCCCTCCGCGGCCAAAACAACGTCCAGGGCGCCTGCGACATGGGCGCGCTGCCCAACGTCCTCCCCGGCTACCAGCAGGTCAAATGGCCCGACATCCGCCAGAAATTCGCCGCCGCCTGGGGCGCCCCCGTGCCGGACAAGCCCGGCCTCACCCTGCCCGATATGTTCGACGCCGCCGTCCGCGGCGACCTCAAAGCCATGTTCGTCATGGGCGAAGACCCCGTCCTCTCCGACGCCAACGCCCGCCACGTCCGCAAGGGCCTTGAAAACCTCGACTTCCTCGTCGTCCAGAACCTCTTTCTCACCGAAACCGCCAAACTGGCCGACGTCGTCCTGCCGGCCGCCAGCTTCGCCGAAAAGGAAGGCACCTTCACCAACACCGAGCGCCGCATCCAGCGCGTCCGCCAGGCCATCGAGCCAGTCGGCGGCAGCCGCCCCGACTGGGTGATAATCTGCGGCCTCGCCGCCCGCTTCGGCTACCCCATGGATTACGCCGGGCCGGAGGAAATCATGGCCGAAATCGCCGCCCTCACCCCCTCCTACGCTGGCGTCACCTACCCCCGCCTCGAAGAAAACGGCCTACAGTGGCCCGTGCCCGCCGCCGGCCACCCCGGCACGAAATACCTGCACGAAAACGGGCAGTTCACCTGCGGCCTCGGCTACTTCCAGCCCGTCGACTACGCGCCCCCCGCCGAAGTGCCCGACGCCGACTACCCCTTCCTCCTCACCACCGGGCGCATCCTCTACCACTACAACGTCTCCACCCACCGCCACGCCAAACACCTCACCGCCCACCGCTCGGAAGAACGGGTCATGGTCCATCCCGCCGACGCCGACGCCCTCGGCCTGGCCGACGGCGCCCCGGCGAAAGTCTCCTCCCGCCGGGGCAGCGTGACCGCCAAGGCCCAGGTCACCGACGCCGTGCCGCCGGGAGTAGTGTGGATGTCCTTCCACTTCCCCGCCACCCCCACGAACGAAATCACCAGCGGTGCGTACGACAAGGTCACAAAAACCTACGAATACAAGGTTTGCGCCGTCAAAGTCGAAACCGCCTAAAAGCCCGCCGGCCATAAAGGAGCACATCCTATGCCCCGTATCATCCCCGCCCATACGGAAGAATACCTGGAAACCATCCGCGGCCTGTTCGGCGAATACGCCGCCTCCCTCCCCTTCGCCCTCGACTTCCAGGGCTTCACGGACGAACTCGCCGCCCTGCCCGGCAAATACGCCCCGCCTGACGGCGCCCTCCTCCTGCTGGCCGACGACAGCGGCGGGCCGGCCGGCTGCGTCGCCCTGCGGCCGCTCGCCGACGGCGTCTGCGAGATGAAGCGCCTCTTCGTCCGCCCCGCCGGCCGCGGCCAAGGCTACGGCAAACTGCTCGTCGCGGCGATAATCGCCGCCGGCCGCCGCCTCGGCTACCGCAGCATGCGCCTCGACACCGTCCCCAGCATGGCGGTCGCCGTCTCCTTATACGAAGCCCTCGGCTTCGCACCCGTCGAGCCGTACTGCCATAACCCCGTACCAGGGGCGAAATTCCTCGAAAAGAAACTCTGAAAGAAGCCCGTGCCTTTCGCCTTACAGGCGTAAGCGATCACATCGCCGCTAAAGCGGCGTGTGCCTGCTTAAGGCGCGGGCTTTCTTGCCCTTGCAGGTAATTTTCCCCAATAACGCGAAATAAGTCGTTATAAAACGATCCGTGTCATCAGCCGGGATTGGGGGGATAAGGTGAAAAAGGGAATCGCCGTCCTACTGGCCGCCCTTATGCTGGCCACGTGCCCGCCGGCCGCCGGCGCGGCCGGGCTTGCGCCCGCCTCCTCCCCCGCGCCCGCCGCCGCAAAACCCGCCCCGCCCGCCAAGCCGCCCAAACCGCCGACGGGCAAGGACATCGTCGCCACCGCCCAGAAATACAAAGGCGTGCCCTACAGGTACGGCGGCGCCTCCCCCAAAGGCTTCGACTGCTCCGGCTACGTAATGTTCGTCTACGACCAGCACGGCAAGAAGCTGCCCCGCGCCGCCGACAAACAGTTCGAGGCCGGCAAGGCGGTCAAGGCCAAAGACCTCGCCCCCGGCGACCTCGTCTTCTTCACCACCACCGAAAAAGGCGCCTCCCACTGCGGCATCTACACCGGCGATGGCAAATTCATCCACGCCTCGACAAGCCGCGGCGTAATGGTCTCGTCCCTGGGGGACAGTTATTGGAAGCCCAGATATCTCGGCGCCCGCCGGGTGCTCTGACGCCCGGCGGTTGATAAGCGAAACTTGGCTCGGGCGTTTTCGGGCCTGTTGACAAGAGGGTGGTCGAGAAGAAATCTCGACCACCCTCCCGATTTTTTGCCTGGATATCGCGGTAAAGCAGCCTTTTCTTGCTTTTGATTATTATGCTATCGCTCTGACCATTCGTTTGATGTTTAAAGCGGATGCGGATAAGAGGCATTGTTCTTGTATGTTCGCAAGGCCTCGTTTATACGTTGCTGCCAAGTTATGCTGTGATTTGAGAACCCCGAAGGTCCCTTCACACCAGATTCGCCGTAAACGCTGAATCCGTAGATACTCCGGAGTGGTTGCCCGGTCCCTGTTCCGTTTATCCGACTCATGAAACAGAGCTACCTTGAGTGTTCGATATTTCTGTTTAGGGCCAAAACAACCTTTTCTGTTTGGGCACACTTTACAGTCCTTGATCTTGGCTACATAGATTTTAACAATGTGGGCTTCCCTCAGGCGCCTAACATGAGTCCATCTCAGTCGCTTACCCTCTGGACAGGTAAAGGCGTCGGTTTCTTTGTCATATCTAAATTTAGCGCCAATAATTGCTTCTGCCTCAGACAACTCTGTTGGAGTAACATATCCAGTGACTTCTTCCTGTTCCAATCCGTGGTGAACTTCCAAAAAGTCATAGCCTTTATCGGCACCAATCGCCCCAATAGGCAACCCTAGTCTGCCTTTTTGCGCTTTGACCCGCTCGATAAACGGGATATGATCATTAACATTGCCCGCTGTTGCGTATGAATCGGTGATAATTCCTTTCTTGACATCAATGCTGATGTGATTGAGATAGTGAAAGCCGCTTGGCTTACCAAGCCGGTTCATATATCCCGCTTCAGGGTCAGTTTTACTCGATATAATCTCGCGCATCACCTTCCTTTCCCGCGTCTGCCGCTTTTTTCCGCATTTCTTTTTACCCGCCTCTTCTCTGCGCTTTTGCAATTCGGCCTCCAGTCGCTGGGCTTCTTGCTCGAGCATTTGCATATATTCTGTCGGAGTTTTCTCCACCCAAATCTTCTCTACCCGTTGCCGGGAGGCGCTGGCCTTGATATGGGTCGAGTCTGTCACAATCACTTCGCCGTTCACTAACCCTGCGGCCACACAACGCGAAATGATGGTGTCGAAGATCTCTTGAAATAGCAGGCTGTTCTTGAATCGCCGGCGCCGGTTCTGGCTGATTGTGGAATGGTCCGGAACGGGCTCGGCCAAATCCAACCCTAAGAACCATCGATAGGCTAGGTTGAGTTTGACTTCCTGCTCCAGCTTGCGTTCGGAGGGAATCCCGTACCAATAACCGATTAGCAGCATCTTGATAAGAAGCACTGGGTCGACGGAGCGGCGGCCAATAGGCGAGTATAGGTCTTTCACTTTATCGTAGATGAACGAAAAATCGATAGTGCGTTTAATTACCCGGAGCAGGTGGTCTTGCGGCACGAACTCATCCAGATTGACGAACATGAACTGGCTTTGTTTCTCCTCGTCTTTCCCCAGCATGACTTCACCCACCTAAAGAAAAGTCCATACAGATATATTCTGCATGGACTAATAAAAACCATTTTCCTTAATCTGACTATTTGTCAACAGGCCCTAAGCGCCCGAGCCTTAGTTGAGCTATCCGCGCACGGAGGCGCGGGAAAGCCCCCATCTGCGTCGTTGTTCCGTCGGCCGTTTGCTAGCGTACGTTCCGAGTACGCGTCGCGGCACGCCCGACGGAGCCGCCTAGCATCTGACGGTTTCTGAACGGCCTTATGCCTGATGCAATAATCTCCGATAACCCGCGGCCCGCACTGTTGTGCGGGCCTCGCTCATTATCCCCGGATTGTCGCCTGCGCACGGTTCGGGCCGGGCGTGGCGGCATACGCCAGCGCCGCCCCGGCCACCCCGACGAGGCCGACGGCCCAGAAGCCCCAGTCCAGCCCCGCCGCCTGGCTCAGCTTGCCCACCGCCAGCGGCCCCAGGAACATCCCCATGCCGTACGCGGCCTGAAAGAAGCCCATGGCTGTCGCCTGGCGGCCGCCGGCAATACGCCTGATGCACAGCGCCATCAGCAGGGGAAAGGCCAGGCCGCGCGCAAAACCGCCGACGGCCTGAAAAAGGAACAGGGCCGTAAGGCTGGCAGCATAAGGTATCGCTAAGCAGGCAACGGCCATAGCCAGGAGGCTGCCGGTCAACAGACGCCGTTCGCCGAACATCCTGAGCAACACCGTGCCGCTCAGCATCGACGCCGCGATGCCCGGCAGCATGTAAACCGTCGGCAGCAGGCCGATCTCCGTAAAGCTCGCGCCCAGGCTCTTGGCAGCCAGCGGTACGAAACCGAACGCCGTTGCGTAAGTAATTACCTGGAGGATAAACCCGAGCACGGACGCCAGGCCGAGGCTGCGGTCGCGGGCGATGGCCGCCGCTTCCGCCAGCCGGACCGGTTCCCCCGGCTTGGCGGCGGCGGCTTCGCGGATCGCCGCATTGCAGCCGAAGGCGGCCAGCCCCATCACTGCCGCCAGCAGGAACGCCTGCTCCTGTCCCCAGGCTTCGGCCACCAGCCCGCCGGCCAGCATCGCCACCATTTCCCCGCTGTTGACCACCGCCGTTACAAGGCCCATGGCCTTGGCCGACTCGGCCGGCGGATAATGGCCGGCGAACATTACCGTCTGGACAACCCAGGCGGTGGCCGCCACCCCCGCCAGCATGCGGAAAAGGAGCAGGGCGAGGGGATCGCGGACCAGCCACATGCCGAGTCCGGCGGCGATGCTTATGGCCGTGCCGGCGAGGAGAAGAACCCGCCGTTTGGTGACCCGGTCGGCCACGATGCCGAGCGGCAGGCGGAGAGTCATCTGCGTGAAACCGAACGCGCCGATGATGACTCCTATCAGTTGGTAGCTGGCGCCGAGGGCCTGAGCGTAGGTAGGCAGGATCGGCACGTATGCGCAGAGGGAAAACCAGTAAAACCAGATGGCAGCTCCGAGGACGATCTTGTGCCGCATGCTGCCCCTCCTTTCCGGGCGGACCGGCCTGGAGACGGACGGCCCTCCCTTGGCCGCCGCCCGCGGGGCGACGGCTAACCGAACATACTTATCGCCGTGAACAGAAAAATAGCCGCCCCCACCAGCCCGTTGCGGAGGAAATACGCCTGGGTCACCCGACTCAGGTCGCCGGCCGACACGATGCCGTGCTGATAGACCAGCACGGCCGCCGCCAGCGCCACCCCGGCGTAATACCACGGGCCGAGGCCGGACAGCCACCCCGCGGCCGCGAATGCGGCCACGCTCGCGGCGTGCATCAGCCGGGCCAGCTTCAGGGCGCGGGCCACCCCGACGGCCGCCGGCAGCGAATGCAGCCCGTGCGCCCTGTCGAACGCCACGTCCTGGCAGCCGTACACGACATCGAAAGCCGCGATCCATATCCCCACCCCCGCCGCCAGCAGCGACACCGCAGCCCCCAGGTCGCCGCGGACGGCGATCCACGCCCCCACCGGCGCGCCGGCGAGCGCCACCCCCAGCACCAGGTGGCAGGCCCAGGAAAACCGCTTCATATACGGATAGATCGCGAACGGCGCCACCGCCAGCGGCCACAGCAGCCGGGCCAGCGGGTGGAGCTGGTGGGCCGCGTAAACGAACATGCCCAGGCAGGCGACAATCACCAGCGCCGCCTCCCAGGGCTTAACCTCCCCCGTCACCATCGGCCGGGCCGCGAAGCGGGGGTGCAGCCGGTCGTACCGCAGGTCGACGAGGTTATTGAGCGCCAGGGCCGCGCTGCGGGCCCCCACCATCGCCACCGTTATCCAGAAAAGATCGCCGCCGCCGGGCAGGCCGCCGGCGGCGAGAAAAGCGCCCATATACGCGAACGGCAGCGCGAACACCGAATGCGAAACCGCGATATTGTCGAGATGCGCCTTCAGCTTACCCAAGGCCAAGATCCTTCCAGATTTCGTCCACCCGGTCCTTCACCGCCGGCGACATCGCGATCTCGTCCGGCCACGCCCGCGAATGGCCCTCCTCGGGCCACGTCCTGGTCGCGTCGATGCCCACCCTGCTGCCCCAGCGGGGCATGGGCGAGGCGTGGTCGAGCGCGTCCAGCGGCCCGTCGGCCAGCACGATGTCGCGGCGGGCGTCGATGTTGTTGAAAACCCGCCACCACACCTCGTTCATATCCTGCACATTCACATGGCCGTCAACCACGATGATCATCTTCGTGAACATCAGTTGGCCGAGGCCCCACACGGCGTGCATCACCTTCCTGGCGTGCTGCGGGTAGCTCTTCCTGATCGCCAGGACGGCGCAGTTGTGAAAAACGCCCGCCAGCGGCAGGTTGATATCGACGACCTCCGGCAGCACCTGCTGCAGCAGCGGCAGAAAAATCCGCTCCGTCGCCTTGGCCAGGTAGCAGTCCTCCATCGGCGGCTTGCCGACGACGGTCGCCGGATAAATCGGGTTTTTCCGGTGGGTTATGCAGGTGAGATGGAAAACGGGGTAATCGTCGGCGAGCGAATAATAGCCGGTATGGTCGCCGAACGGCCCCTCCCGCCTCAGCTCGCCGGTGTCCACATAGCCCTCCAGCACGATCTCGGCCGCCGCCGGCACCTCGATAGCCACCGTCTCGCACTTCACCAGCTCCACCGGCTGGCCGCGCAGAAAACCGGCGAAAAGCAACTCGTCGATGTTCGGCGGCAGCGGCGCGGTCGCGGCATAAGTCACGGCCGGATCGCCGCCGAGCGCCACCGCGACTTCCATTTTGCCGCGGCCCAGCTCGCGATGGGCGCGGCAATTCGCCGCCCCGTCCTTGTGGATGTGCCAGTGCATGCCGGTCGTCTTCCCGTCGTACACCTGCATGCGGTACATGCCGACGTTGCGCTTGCCGGTGCGCGGATTCTTCGTGAACACCAGCGGCAGCGTGATGAACCGGCCGGCGTCCCCCGGCCAGCACTTCAGCACCGGGAACTTGTCCAGCGAGGGCTCGTCCCTTATTATAACCTCTTTGCACGGTCCCGACCGCACGTACCGGGGAAAATTAACCGCCCGCCGGGCGGCGGGGATGAGGCGCACCAGGTCGAGCTTGCTCTCCAGGGAAACGTACGGCAGCTGCAGCAAATCGCGAAGTCCGGCGGCGATATCGTCCACCCGCGCCGCACCGAGGGCCAGCGCCATCCGCTCCATGCTGCCGAAAGCGTTCGTCAGCACCGGGATGTCGTAGCCCTGCACCTTCTCGAACAGCAGGGCGACATTCTTCGCCCCGCCCAGCTTCGACACCCGGTCGGTGATCTCGGTTATCTCCAGCTCGCAGTCCACCGGCCGGGCGATGCGCTTCAGCCAGCCGCGGGCCTCAAGGGCGGCGATGAATTCGCGCAAATCAGCGAAAGCCAAAAAAAATCCCCCGGCATTAGTATGCCTTCATTACCGCCGCAACACGTGTTTTACGATAAAAACGCTGATCTCGTACAAAATCAGCAGCGGCACGGCGATCATCGTCTGCGAAAACACGTCCGGCGTTGGCGACACCACCGCCCCCACCACGAACGACAGCACGATGACCAGCTTGCGCTTCGCCGCCAGGAAAGCCGAGCCGATGACGCCCAGCCTGGCGGCCACGATGATGAACAGCGGCAACTCGAACACGAAGCCGAACGGCAGCATGAAGGAAATCACGAACGACAGGTACTGGCCGATGGAAAACATCGGCTGCAGGTCGGGGGTGGCGAAACCGATGAAAAAGCCGATCGCCGCCGGCAGTACGAGATAATAGGAAAAGGCCAGGCCGACGAAAAACAGCACCAGCGACGCCGGCACCAGAAACAGCGACGCCGTGCGCTCCCGCCTCGTCAGGGCCGGCACCACGAACGCCCACAGCTGGTAGAAGATCACCGGCAGCGCCAGCAGAAAGCCGGCGAAAAACGCCACCTTGAGATATGTAAAAAAAGCCTCGGCCGGGTTCATATAATACAGCTTTCCGGCCGGGGCGGTGATGACGTGCACCAGCTCGACGGCGTAGAAATAACAGGCGCCGCTGGCCGCCAGCACCACGGCGACGCAGACGATCAGCCGCTTTCTCAGCTCCTGCAGATGGTCGACGAGCGACATCTCGCCGCCGGCGGCCCGCTCCTCCGGCTCATTTTCGAATTCCCGGGGCTTGTCAGACATCGGCCGGCCTCACTTCGTCTCTTCCGGTTTCCCGGCGTCGGCGGTCTTCTCCTCCGCCTTCTTCTCCACCGGCTTCGCCTCGATCGTGATCGGCTCCTCTTTCGCGGCCCCCTCGGCCGACATCGCGCGGCGGAACTCGCCCAGGCCCTTGCCCAGGGCCTTGCCCACTTCCGGCAGCTTGCCCGGTCCGAAGACGATGAGCGCGATAACCAGGATCAGGGCCAGTTCCGGCATGCCAAGGTTGAACACAATACCACATCCCCTAAGCAGACTTCATCTTTAATTATACTGAACCGCGCGGCAAAAGTACAGGCTGTCCCCGCCTTTGCGCCCGCGAAAAGCAAGCGGTGCGCGCGGCCCGCCCCGCCCCGCGCCCCCCCCGCCCGCCCCCCCCCACCGCCGGCGCATCGTCAGTGAACCTCGCCCACCAGTTTCCCGGGGTTGAGGATATTGTTCGGGTCGAGGGCCTGCTTGATGCCGCGCATCACCGCCATCCCCTCCGGCCCGAACTGATCGGGCATATACTTCAGTTTCCCCAGGCCGATGCCGTGCTCGCCCGACAGCGTACCGCCGAGCTTCAGCGCCGTCTGGAAAATCTCGTCCATCGCCCTGTACACCCGTTCCATCTCCGCCGCGTCCCTGATGTCCGTCACGATCGTCGGGTGGAGATTGCCGTCGCCGGCGTGGCCGAACGTCCCGATCTCCACCTGGTTGCGGGCGGCGATCTCGGTAACGATCCGCACCATATCGGGCACCTTGTCGCGGGGCACCGTCGCATCCTCGCAGTACGTCGACGGGCGGAGCTTGGCCAGCGACGGCAGCGCCGCGCGCCGCGCCGCCCAGATCTGGTCGCGCTCCTGGTTGCTCGTCGCCACCCGCACCTCGCCGCCGTTATCGCGGAGAATCTTCTCCATCTTGGCGGCATCCTGGGCCACCGTATCGGCGTCGCCGTCCACCTCGGCGAGGATGATCGCCTCGGCCGCCACCGGCAGCCCCAGCTTGGCGAAGCTCTCCACCGTGCGGATCGTGTAATTGTCCATGATCTCCAGCGTCGCCGGGATGATCTTATGGCTGATGATCTCGGCGATCGACCGGCCGGCGCCGTTCAGATCGGCGAACGTCGCGATCATGCTCCGGCGGTCGGCGGGCGCAGGCACCAGCCGCACCGTAATCTTCGTCAGCACTCCCAGCGTGCCCTCCGAACCGGTGAACAGCATCACCATATCGTAGCCCGGCGCCTTCACGTTGCGGCCGCCGTACTCCACGACCGACCCGTCGGCCAGCACCGCCTGCACGCCGGTCACGTAATGCTTCGTCACCCCGTACTTCAGGCCGCGCAGGCCCCCGGAATCCTCGGCCACCGTGCCGCCCACGCTGGCGGTGGCCACCGTGCCCGGATCGGGCGGGTAAATAAGACCGTATTTTTCTACGGCGGCGTTCAGCTCGGCCACGATCACGCCCGGCTCCACCACCGCCGTCCAGTTTTCGGGGTCGATGTCGATAATCCTGTTCATGCGGGCGGTCGACAGCACCACGCCGCCCTGGGCGGGCACCGCGCCGGCGCTCAGGTTCGTGCCCGAGCCGCGGGTATATACGGGGAACTTCTCCCGGTTGGCCAGCCTGAGAACGGCGGCCACTTCCTCCTTGTCGCCCGGCTGCACCACCGCCTCCGGCAGGTTGAAAAAACCGGGAGTGGCGTCATAGCCGTAGCAAATCAGGTCTTCCTTATCCGTCGCCACCCACTGGGAGCCGACGATCTTCCTCAGTTCATGGATAACATTCGCGTTCATTGTCAATTCTCTCCTCCGCGCATTGTCTGACGGGAGTTTAGCCGGCATACAGCCGGTTGGAAACGGGTGGCGGGCCGTGGGCCCGCCACCCGTCTGCCTTCCTGGGCTACGGCAGCATGAAGCGCAGCGCGTAAGCCTGGAGATAAGTCAGAACACCCATGAAGATAACCATCACGATGCTGTGCATAAGGGTGAAGCGGAAGATCGTGCCCTCCTCGCCGACCAGGCCGGTAGCGGCGGTCGCAACCGAGATCGACTGCGGGGAAATCATCTTGCCGCACACGCCGCCGGACGAGTTGGCGGCCACGGTCAGCGACGGGTCGACGCCGATCTGTTCGGCGGCCGTCTTCTGCATCGAGCCGAACAGCGCGTTCGACGAAGTGTCCGAACCGGTCAGGAACACGCCCAGCCAGCCGAGGATCGGGGCGAAGAACGGGAACGCCTTGCCGGTGGCGGTGAAGGCCAGGCCCAGCGTCGAGCTCATGCCCGAGTAGTTCATGATATAGGCGAGGCCGAGGATCATGGCGATGGTGACGATCGGGTAAACCAGCTGCTTGATGGTGCGGAAGAAGGAGTTTACAGCCCGGCCGACGCCGTAGTTGGGGATGATGAAGATCGACAGGATGCCGGACAGCAGGATGGCCGTGCCGGCCGCCGACAAGAAGTTGATGCCGTACTTGGCGGCGTAGGGAGCGACCTTCGGCACCACCGGCATCGTCCGCTGCACCAGGCCGTCCAGACCGGGCCACGAGATTACCGTGAGGCCGAGAGCTTTTTCCCAGCCGAGCAGCGTGGTCTTGAAGCCGATGAACTTGTCGTCGGCCCACAGGAACACGGCTGCCGCCAGAATGATATAGGGTCCCCAGGCGCGAAGCACTTCGCCGGTCGTGTACTGGAGCTTGACCTTGCCGGTCGCGGCCGGCTTCTCGTCCGGGAAGTGCCAGACGTTCTCCGGCTTCCAGACCTTCAGGAAAGCGCCCAGGCCGATGATGGTAACGAACGCCGACGTGATATCAGGCAGGAACGGATTGACATAGTTGGCGGTGAAGAACTGGGTCACCGCGAAGCACAGGCCGGCGACCAGCACCGCGGGCAGCACTTCCATGGCCCGCTTCCAGCCGGCCATCGTCACGACCAGCCACAGCGGCACGATAATCGACAGGAAAGGCAGCTGGCGGCCGACGATCTTGCTGATATGCATAGGGTCGATGCCCGTTACCTGGCCGGCGACCACGATCGGGATGCCGATGGCGCCGAAAGCGACCGGGGCGGTGTTGGCGATCAGGCAGATACCGGCGGCGTACACCGGGTTGAAGCCGAGGCCCACCAGCATCGCGGCCGTGATGGCCACCGGCGTGCCGAAACCGGCCGTCCCCTCGATGAACGAGCCGAAAGCGAAAGCGATGAACAGCGCCTGCAAGCGGCGGTCGTCGGTAAGGGAAGCGAGCGAATTCTTGATGATCTCGAACTCACCCGACTCGACTGTCATATTGTACACCCAGATGGCGGTAACGACGATCCAGACGATCGGGAAGATGCCGACAAGCATGCCGTTGAGCGTTGCGCTGATGGCCAGGCCGGTGGGCATGCCCCACACGGCGATGGCTACGATGACGGCCGACCCTACTCCCAGCAGGGCGGCGTGATGGCCCTTCGAACGGCGGACGCCCAGCATGTACAAAAGGATAAATAGCGGAATGGCGGCAATGAGCGCCGAAAGGCCGATATTTCCCAGTGGATCATAAATTTGGGTCCATTTCATCGCATACACCCCTCATTTTTTTTAATCTTTCGCGGTGACTCCCCTCCCAAGCAGCCTCCACATCCCCCCTCTCACTGGTATATTGGTCAGGCCAACAATACCTAACGGCCCGCTACCCTGGAAAAACATCCGGACAATGTCTAACTATTCTGGCAGCAGCCCAGGTTTTCCCCCTGCGGCCGCGTGAAAACAATGCTATAACTTATTGATATGGCTATCAAGCCCCGTTATGCCTGTCCGGTCGGCGGCAATTGTTTGTGAAATATTTAACATTCCCATTATTCTGAAAACTCCGCCCCAAGAAAAAGGCTTCAACTTCAACCGTGGGCGGGTTTTACGAAGGGAAGCCAAAATCTTTCCTGATCTTGTGTTCGGGCGGAATATCGCGGAAATTCCTCAGTGAACTTATGCCGCCGTCCCTGAGCTCGCGCATGGCATCCTCCACCATCGTCAGATGCTCGCGCATCCGCAGGCGGGCCAGGCTCGGGTTATGGTCGCAAACCGCCTCGTAAATCTCGAAGTGGGCGTTATACAGCACCGCCGGCATATTCTCGACCAAAAACAATTTTTGCCGCGAGGAACGGAAGGAATTATTCATGAGATCGGAAATGGTACCCATCACCTTTATCAGGATAGGGTTGTTCGCGGCCTTGGCGACCGCGAAATGGAAGCTGGCATCGGCGATGTCGCCGACCTCGCCCCGTTTCAGCTCCTCCCTCATGCCGAGGATCGCGCGGTGGATATCCTCCAAATCCTCGTGCTTAGCCCGGAGAGCCGCCAGGGCGGCCGTCTCCACTTCAAGGATCTTGCGCACCTCCAAAAGCTGCATGATATCGTCGATATCCATCTGGAGAAGGAAGGACAACGGCTCAAGCATGCCCTCGAACGACACCTGGCGGACAAAGCTGCCCTCCCCGGGGCGGATGGAGATAATGCCCATCATCTCCAGGGCGCTGAACGCCTCGCGCACCGACGCCCGGCTGACATTAAGCTTCTCCGACAGTTCGCGTTCGGACAGCAGCTTGTCGCCCGGCTGAAGCTTGCCGTCGACGATCAGCTTCTTGATCTGCCCGATAATCTCCTCGTAAACCTTTTTGGTCTTAACCGGCCTAAACATGCTTCCTCCGTGAGGCTAATATTTGCGGAGTCCTACGAAATCCGCTATATTCCGCAGCGAAGCGTGCACCTCTGCCGGCAGCGAAGACGGCAGGACGCGGCGCGCGGTCGCCAGGTAATCGCTCACCCGGCTGTAGCAGTATTCCACAGCATCAGTCATATGCACGGCGGCGATGCCCCGTCGCACCTGCTCGTCCGCCATGTCGCGGGCTTCGATGATCCGGCGCAGTTCCCCCGCCTGGGGGCTGTGCTGCAGGGCGTAGATGATAGGCAGTGTCAAGACGCCTTGGCGCAGATCGTTGCCGGCCGGTTTGCCGATCTGTTCCGACGACGCCGTCACATCGAGCAGGTCGTCGGTAATCTGGAAAGCCATCCCGATCGCGTAGCCGTAATGCCGCAAGGCTTCGACGTCGGCGGGCGGAAGGCCGGCGGTAATTGCGCCGAGTTCGCAACTGGCGGCGATAAAGCCAGCCGTTTTGTTGCCGATTCGGGCAAGATAATCTTCCTCGGTTTGCCGGGGGTTGAACAAATCCTTGGCCTGGCTGATCTCCCCCTCGCAGATGGCACAGATCGTGCCGGTAAGAATCCTTAGGGCCTCGTTGCCGCCGTGGACGGCAATCAGGGAAAATGCCTTGGCGAAGAGGAAATCTCCCGCCAGCACGGTCACGTGGTTGCCCCAGCGGGCGTTGGCGGTGGCGATTCCCCGGCGCGTCGCCGCGTTGTCGATAACGTCGTCGTGCACCAGCGTGGCCATATGGATAAGCTCGATGGCCGCGGCCACAGGCGTGAGCACCGCAGGGTCCGGCTTGCCGCTCTTGGCGCAAAGGATATACAGGGCGGGCCGCAGACGCTTGCCGCCCGCCCTGAGCAAATGGCTGCCGATATCGGTGACCAGGTCGACCCGGGAACGGATTATAGAAGCCAGTTCCTGTTCTACGTCTGCTAGTTCGGTCTGTGCCAGAGCAAAAATGGCGTGTTTTTTCACCGTCAAAGTCTCCTGACCAACCTCAAAATCTGCTTCTATAATACACTATCCCCTCCTGGTCAGTCCATAGGCGGCAACTATTTCTTCTTTTCGACCCTGATTGCGCAATCGGGGCAAACCATCTGGCAGATGCCGCAGGTGATGCATTTTTCCATGTCCGCTTCCACGCGGGGCGTGCCGTACACGCCCAGACCCTCGGACCAGCTGATGCACTTCACCGGGCATTTCTCGATACACAGGCCGCAGCCCTTGCACAATCCGGCGAACACCGCCCACATACCTTTGTTGCTCTCGTAAACAGCCGACTCCCAGTTAACTTTTGCCATCTTCGTACCCCTCCTTACATCGCGCTCTTGATAAGTTCGTAGCCGCGGTCGAGCGCCTTGAAGTTCATGTCGCGCAGCTTGGGATCGGCCTTGAACTTATCGCCGAGCTTGGTGTCGAGCGCCCTCTTGATGGTTTCCAGCGGCAGCACCTCGGTGGCCGCGATGATCGCGCCGAGGATGATGATGTTGAAAACCCGCGGATGCAGCTCGTTCTTGGCGAGGTCGTTGGCGGGGCAGGCGATGACCTTCTTGACGTTGGTCGGGATATCGGCGGGATCGACGCCGGGGCCGGGCTTCGTGAACGAACAGGTCTTCGGTTCGCCGGCGATCATATCCTGCTGGAGATCCTTATTGGCCTCGTCGGCCGTCGGGCAGGGCGGGGTCACGTCGAAATACTGCATGCCGATGACGTTATCGTTGACTTCCGCCTCCTGCACGAGGGAATTGTCGTAAATATACACGGTATCCTTGCCGGCGTGCATCTTGGTCCGCTTTACCGCCCGCGGGCTCAGGGGAATGAGGATATCGGCCTTCACGAACTTCGGGGCGCCGATCCCCCCGTCGGAAATCTGCACATAGGCGATTGAAACGCCGCCGCGCTGCTCGACGCCGAAGTTGGGAATATAAAGGGCGTTTTTCCCTTCCTCGTTGGCCGCCTCGGCCAGAATCTCGGCAATCGACTGAACGCCTTGCCCGCCTTCACCGGCCAGGGCTATTTTTACGACTTTTGCCATGCTATTTGCCCTCCTTCGCCTGCGGGGTCCGCAGTTCTCCGACCTTGAAGTACTGAGCCATATCCTTCTCCACGAACTCCCAGGTCTGCTTGGCGTTGGTGCGCCAGTTCGTCGGGCACGACGACAGGCACTCCACGAACGAGATGCCGTTGCCGGCGATCTGGTTCTCAAGAGCCTTCTTGATAAAGCCCTTCAGCTGGCGGATATTGGCGACCGTGCCGCGGGCCACGTACGCACCCTCGGGAGCCACCGCAGCCACCATTTCCGGGCCCTTGGTCGGGTAGCCGGTCTGCTCGACATCGCGGCCGTACGGGGTCGTCTCGGTCTTCATCCCCGGCAAGGTGGTCGGCGCCATCTGGCCGCCGGTCATGCCGTAGTTGCAGTTGTTGCAGAGAATGATCGTCATCTTCTCGCCCCGCACCGCGGCGTTGAAAAGATGCTGCGAACCGATCGCGTAGCCGCCGCCGTCGCCCATGTAAGCGATGCCGATGATATCGGGATTGGCGCGCTTCATGCCGGTGATGACCGGCGTCGTGCGGCCGTGGTGGGTCTGGACGCTGTCGCAGGCGAAGAAATCCCACGAAAGCAGCGAACAGCCGATATCGCAGCCGAAAACGACCTTGTCCTGGATGCCGAGCTCGTCGATCGCCTCGCCGAGAGCCTTGAGAATCATCCCATGGCCGCAGCCGGGACAGAATTTATGCGGTTTGGTCTCTTCATTCCAGCACTTGGGCATAGCCGGCTGAAGAACATTGTTCTCTTTCACTTCTTGCATGCTATCTTCCCCCTGCCATTACAGATTGTTGTATTGTTCCACGAGTTCTTCGGTGGTGATGCCGATACCGGGGCGAAGCATCGGGACGATCTCGACCTTCGTGCCGCGGGTGGCGACCTCCACCATCTTCAACAACTGACCGTACGCCGACTCGGCCACAACCAGCTTCTTGGCGTTTTTCACCGCGTCCACCAGCTGTTTTTCCGGGAAGGGGCGAACGGTAACGGGGCGGAAGAGACCGACCTTCTTACCCTGGGAGCGCAACTCCTCGACGGCGCCGATGGCCGCGCGGGCGACCACGCCGTGGCAGACGAACACCACGTCGGCGTCCTGGCACTCCATATCCTTCCATTCGACGATCTGGGGAGCCATGGCGTCCCAGTCCCGCTGGTTGGCCATGACGACCTCGTACAGCTCGTCCTCCGTATTATAGGTATTGCGGAGATGCTTGAACTTGCCGTTGGCCTCGCCCACCAGCGGGGTCGTCGGCACCAGTTTCACGCCCCTGGCGGCCGCCTCGTAAATCGTCAGCGGCTCGCGCATCTTGGCCTGATAGCCGTCGCCGAGCACGAAGGACGGGAAACGGTACGTCCAGGCGGCGTTGAAAGCCTTCAGGGTATAATCGAACAACTCCTGGTGGGTGGAAGTCGAATACACGATGCGGTGGCCTTCGCCGTTGCCGCCGAAACAGGTAAGCTGCGTCTCCTGCTGGGCATAGATAACCGTAGCCGTCGACGGGCCGCCCCGCTGCTGGATCACGTACACCGCGGGCAGGCGCATCATCTCGGCCATCACGCACGACTCCTGCATCAGCACGTTGCCCGGGCCGGCGGTCGCCGTGAACGACTTGCGCCCGGTCATGACGCCGCCCAGCATCGTGAAACCGGCGGAAATCTCGTCCTCCGTCTGGAGGAACCGTTTGCCGTATTTGGGCGCCAGCCTTGTCCAATAGTGCATGATCTCGTTCTGGGGGGTAATGGGATACCCGTACATGATATCGACCTTCGCTGCCACGGCAGCCCAGGCAACGACCTCGTTGCCAGTCATGAATACTCTCTGTTCACCTTGCAGTGAAACTTCGGCCATAAATAAGCCACCTCCTGAAAATAATATGACCCCCGGAAGTCGAATCAATCCCGGTTCCGCCGCTGCAGGCAAGCGCCTCCGCCCGCGTCCAACCGTGCCGAGGGCGGCGGCACACGGGCGCAGGCGCCGAGCGCTTCCCAACATCTGCGGCTTAAGGCGCAAGAGCACAATTCCGCCCCGCGCACGGCGTGCGAAACCGTCACCTGCCCCCAGGGCAAAAAAAATCCGGACTGATTCAGACCTTCCGTATACAAAGGCGGGAAACCCGCACCTTCATAATCATTCGTTAGTTTTTACCAACAACCGGCGATAAATACGCTATGTACCGCTTGTCCGCGCGCATCCCAGCGGACAGGTGGCCTGACCAGTTTTTTCACATACACGTATTCTTCGACCCCTAAACAAAATCCTGCTTTCCTGGGCAATTTATGCAATCTTATCTTGGCCGCTTCGCCAGCACGACCCCCAGCGCGATCGACAGCAGCTTCGACTCCGCGCTGTCGGCCCGCGAAGTGACTACCACCGGCTTGGCCGCGCCCATCAGCAGCCCGGCGATGCGGCACCCGCCGAAATAAACCAGCGACTTGCCCAGCATATTGCCGGCCTCGATATCGGGCACCACCAGCACGTCCGCCTTGCCGGCCACCGGGCTCACGATCCCCTTGTGGCGGGCCGCCTCCTCGCTGACCGCGTTGTCCAGCGCCAGCGGGCCGTCGACGATCGCCCCCTTTATCTGGCCCCGATCGGCCATCTTCGCCAGCGCGGCCGCTTCCAGCGTCGCCGGCATGCCCTCCTCCACCGTCTCCACCGCCGCCAGCACGGCCACCCGCACCGGGTCGACGCCCAAAGCACCCGCCAGCGTAACGGCATTATCGATGATGGCTTTTTTATCGGCCAGCGTCGGGCTGACATTCATCGCCGCGTCGGTCAGAAACAGCAGCTTGTCCCGGCCGGCCAGCTCGATGACGAATACATGGCTGAGGAGCGAGCCCGTCCTCAGGCCCGCCTCCTTGTCCAGCAGCGCCCGCAGGAAATCGCCCGTGCCGATGAGCCCCTTCATCAGCATATCGGCCCGGCCGCTCCCCACCATCGACGCCGCCAGGCGGGCCGCCTGCCGCGCGTCCGGCTCGTGCACGACCTCCACCGCGGCGAGATTCACCCCCGCGGCGTCCGCCAGGGAACTAATCCTCGCCTGGTCGCCGACCAGCACGAAATCGGCGATGCCCCGCGCCCGCGCGTCCCGCACCGCCGCCAGCACCACATCGTCATGGGCCGCCGCCACCGCCACCCGGCAGGGCGGCAGGCTGCGGACCGCCGCCAGCAGCTCCTCGAACCTCCTGATCACCTTTCTCCCTCCCCAAAATAACGCATACTCGTCTTCTTCCACTCCTTGGTGGAAAAAAGCATGACGGATTTCCCCAGGCCGAGCCCGTCCGCCAGGGCGGACGCCAGCCGGGAACACTCCTCGCGGGTATGGCCGTGAAGCATGATATAAAAATTATAGGGCCAGCCCTCCCGCGGCACGCGCGCGTAACAATGCGTCACCGCCGGGCTCCGCATCATCGCCGCCGCCGCTCTCTCCAGGTCGGCGGGCGGCACCGTCCAGGCGCACAGCGCATTCGCGGCGTAGCCGATCTCGCGGTGCCGCAGCACCGCCCCCATCCGCCGCATCTCGCCCCTGGCCAGGTAGCCCTTCAGCCGCGCCAGCAGCTCGTCCTCGCTTATCCCCAGCCGTTCGGCCACCGCCTTGTACGGCTCGGGCACCAGCGGCAGATCGTCCTGCATCGCGGCGATAATCTTCCGGTCGAGTTCGTCCAGCATTTCTCACCTACTCCAGCGTAAAACGCACATTAACCTTGAACTTCTTCGTCGCCGGCAGATTCAGCATCCCCTTGATCCCCGGCAGGCGGGCCACCTCCGCCAGCACCCTCTCCTGGGCCGCCGGGCCGGGGGCGAGGAGCGCGAACCACAGGTTGTACTCCCCTTCCCGCTCATAGTTATGGGTGACGCCCGGATAAGCGTTCACCGCCGCCGCCACCGCGGGCAGGTCGTCCGGCTCGACCGCCAGCGCCACCAGCGTGCTCACATAATTCAGCCGCGCCGAATCGAAAAACGGGCCGATGCGGCGGATAAAGCCGTTGTCGCGGAGAAACCTCAGCCGCGCGACCACCGTCGCCTCGTCGGCCCCCAGCCGCTCGGCCACGGCCGCGAACGGCCGGGAAACCAGCGGTATGTCGCTCTGGACGATATTCAGCAACTGCTTGTCGAAGTCGGTCAGCATAGTTCCCCCTGAAAATAACAAAGGGCAGACTGGCCTGCCCCTCTATACCTCTATTTTAGCAAAATGTGGCTGATTACGTCAAGAAGTTCGCTCCGCCCCGTCCCCTCCGTCGCCGAATACGCGATCACATCCGCGCCCTCCGGCAGCGCCAGGCCGGCGCGGATGACCGCCACGTTCTTCCTGGCCGTCTGGCGGGAAAGCTTGTCGGTCTTCGTCGCCACCACCTGCACCGGCCGGCCGAGCTCGGCCAGCCGCCGGTAAGCTTCCAGGTCGCTGGCCATCGGCGGGTGGCGGCTGTCGATCAGCTGGCATACCAGCCGCAGCCGCGGCGACGCGGCCAGATACTCGTCGATGAACTTCGTCCACTGGCGGCGCGCCGCCCGGCCGGTGCGGGCGTAGCCGTAGCCCGGCAGGTCGACGAGCAGGAACTGGCGCCGCTCCTCCTCGCTGTACTTCAGGCCCACGGAGTAGAAATTGATCGTCTGCGTCTTGCCGGGCGTGGCGCTCGTGCGGGCCAGCCCGCCGTGGCGGCACAGCGAATTGATCAGCGACGATTTGCCCACATTCGAGCGGCCGATGAAAGCCACCTCGGCGAAATCTCCCTCCGGATACTGGTCGGCCCGGACGGCGGACGCCAGATAACGGGCCGCCGTCACGTTCGGCGTCGCCGCCCCCATGCTCATTGGTCCACCAGCGCCGTCTTCAGCACCTCGTCCATATGCTCCACCAGGACGAACTCCAGACTGCGCTTCACATTCACGGGGATCTCATCCATATCGCGCTTGTTCTCCTTGGGCAGCACGATCTTCTTGATGCCCACCCGGTGGGCGGCCAGCACCTTCTCCTTGATGCCGCCGACCGGCAGCACGCGGCCGCGCAGCGTTATCTCGCCCGTCATCGCGATATCGTTCTTCACCGGCCGGCCGGTCAGCGCCGACGCCACCGCCGTCGCCATCGTTATGCCGGCCGACGGGCCGTCCTTGGGAATGGCGCCCTCCGGCAGGTGGATATGGATATCCGTCTTCTCGTAAAACTCGGGATCGACGCCCAGCTCCTGGGCCCGGCTGCGGATATAGCTGAAGCCCGCCTGGGCCGACTCCTGCATCACCCCGCCGAGCTGGCCGGTGAGGGTCAGCTTGCCCTTGCCCTTCATCGTCGACACCTCGACCCCCAGCACGTCGCCGCCCACCTCCGTCCAGGCCAGGCCGGTCGCCACCCCCACCTGGAGGTTGCGCTCTGTCAGGCTGTGGCGGTACTTGGGCGCCCCCAGGAAGGTGTGCAGGTTCTGGGCGGTGATCTTCACCGCGCTCCGCTTTTCCTGCACGATCTGGCGGGCCGCCTTGCGGCACAGATTGGCGATATTGCGCTCGAGGTTACGCACCCCGGCCTCGCGGGTATAATCGCGGATGACCTTCTGGATGGTGCCCTCGGAAAAAATGATCTGCTTGGCGGTCAGACCGTGGTCGCGGACCTGCTTGGGAATGAGGTAGCGCATAGCGATCTGGACCTTCTCCTCCTCCGTATAGCCGGCAATGGTGATCATCTCCATGCGGTCGAGAAGCGGGCGGGGGATATTGTGCATCACGTTCGCCGTCACCACCCACAGCACCCGCGACAGGTCGAACGGCACCTCCACGTAATGGTCGCTGAAGGAATTGTTCTGCTCGGGGTCGAGCACCTCCAGCAGCGCGGCCGACGGATCGCCGCGAAAATCCGAGCTCATCTTGTCGATCTCGTCGAGCAGGAACACCGGATTCTTCGACCCGGCGGTCCGCATCCCCTGGATAACCCGCCCCGGCAGCGCCCCCACGTACGTGCGCCGGTGGCCGCGAACCTCGGCCTCGTCGCGCACCCCGCCCAGCGACACCCGCACGAACTTGCGCTCCATCGCCCGGGCGATCGAACGGGCCAGCGACGTCTTGCCGACGCCGGGCGGCCCCACCAGGCAGAGAATGGGGCCCTTCATCTTCTCGGTAAGCTTGCGGATCGACAGATACTCCAGGATTCGCTCCTTCACCTTCTCCAGGCCGTAATGATCCTCGTCGAGAATCTTCTCGGCGATGGCGATATCGAGGCGGTCGGTCGTCTCCTTCGCCCACGGCAACGCCAGCAGCCAATCGAGATAAGTACGGATAACGGCGCTCTCCGCCACCATCGGCGGCATCTTCTCCAGCCGCTCGATCTCCTTGGCGACCTTCTCGGCCACCTCTTTAGGCAGCTCCTGCTCCTTCATCCGCTGGCGGTACTCGTCCGCCTCCGCCATCCGGTCGTCCTTGTCGCCGAGCTCCTTCTGGATGGCCTTGAGCTGCTCGCGCAGGTAATACTCCTTCTGGGTCTTCTCCATCTGCTTGCGGACGCGGACGTTGATCTTCTTCTCCAGCTCCAGGATCTCCATCTCGCGGCCGAGGATGTCGCACAGCCTCTCCAGCCGCTCCTTCACGTCGATCGCGTCCAGCAGCACCTGCTTATCCTCGATCTTCAGCGCCAGGTGGCTGGCGATAAGGTCGGTCAACCGCCCCGGCTCCTCCACCATCACCACCGACACCAGCGTCTCCGGCGGAATCTTCTTGCTAAGTTTCACCCACTGCTCGAACTGGCTGATCGCCGTGCGGGTCAGCGCCTCCACCTCCGGCGTCTTGGGCTCGGCCCCGTCGTATTCGCGGATCTCGGCCATATAAAAAGGCTCGAGCTCAGCGTAGCGCACGATCTCCGCCCGGTGAAGCCCCTCCACCAGCACGCGGATGGTGCCGCCCGGCAGCTTCAGCAGCTGCTTGATCTCGGCCACCGTGCCCACGCTGAAAATATCCTCCGGCAGCGGCTTGTCGTTCTGGGCGTCGCGCTGGCTGGCAAGCATGATGAGGCGGTCGTGGACCATCGCCTCCTCCAGCGCGCCGATCGACTTCTCACGGCCGACATCGAGATGAATAATCATATATGGAAAAACAAGAATGCCCCGGAGCGGCAGTAAGGGCATTTTTCTGAGCTGTTTCGACAACAGAGTCGCCTCCTTCGATTCGCGTGGCAGTGTTAGTTTCAACGTCGATATTTATAAATATTCTCATGACCGCGGGAAAAATCCTCTATACTCCCCCTACCCGCGTTGATGCATTTTGCCATATTTCGCCTGCCGGCATATATAGACGGTACCGCAAACCAAAGGGGCCGATTAATCGGCCCCTTCTTCACATCTTCATCCCCGCTGCCGGCAGAAAATCGTGCTTCGGCGTCAGCACCTCCAGCCGGCACAGGTCCCCGACCTTCACCAGCGCGTGGCGCAGCACCTCGTCGATCGTCTCCGCCGTCACCACCTCAACCCCGATCGTTCTATACAGCTCCTGCCAGTTTTCCTTGGGAATGATCACCCGGTGCGCGCCCGCCTGCTTGGCAGCATTGATTTTAGCGCTCACCCCACCGACAGGTTTTACCAGGCCGCGGATGGAAATCTCCCCCGTCATCGCCACTGTGTTGTCGATCGGGATATTGTTCACCGCCGAATAAATCGCCGCTGCCGCCGTCACACCCGCCGACGGTCCGTCGACCGGCCCGCCTCCGGGAAAATTCACGTGGATGTCGTACTTATGGTAATCGATACCGAAGCGGCTCCACAACACGGTAAGTACATTCTCCAGCGATCCCCGGGCCATGCTCTTGCGGCGCATCGTCCGCCCCGGGACGCCGATCTCCTCTTCATCCACCACCCCGGTCACCGTCAGCTTGCCGCTGCCGAACGCGTTCGGCACCACCGACACCTCGATCTCCATCAACGCGCCGACGTTAGCACCATAGACCGCCAGTCCGTTGGCGAACCCCACCTGGGGCTTGGCCGGGATCTTCCGCTCCGGCTGCGGGCTGTACTGGCCGAAATTCACCACCCATTCCACATCGGCGGCCCCGATGTTCTTCTTGCCGTCGTTCAGCGCCACGCCGGCCACGATCTGGACGATATTCACCGCCTCGCGGCCGTTGGTCGCGTACCGCTTGATAACCTCGACCGCCGCCTCGTCGATGGTCAGCTCGACCTTGCGGACGGCGTTGCGGGCGATCAGCGCCACCTCGTCGGCCAGCAGCGGCCGGAAGAAAATCTCCACGCACCGCGAACGGATGGCCGGCGGGATATCCTGCGGCATGCGGGTCGTCGCCCCGATCAGGCGGAAATCGGCGGGCAGGCCGTTCTGGAAGATGTCGTGGATATGGGACGGTATGTTGGTGTCCTCGGTATTGTAGTACGAACTCTCGAGGAAAACCTTGCGGTCCTCCAGCACCTTCAGCAGCTTGTTCATCTGAATATGGTGCAGCTCGCCGATCTCGTCGATGAACAGCAGCCCCCCGTGGGCCTTGGTCACCGCCCCCGGCTTGGGCTGGGGGATGCCGGCGATCCCCAGCGGCCCGGCGCCCTGGTATATCGGGTCGTGCACCGTGCCGATCAGCGGGTCGGCGATGCCGCGCTCGTCGAACCGCGCCGTGGTCGCGTCCATCTCGATAAACTTCGCACTCGGCCCGAACGGCGACAGCGGGTTGCGTTTGGCCTCCTCCAGCACCAGCCTGGCGGCGGCCGTCTTGCCCACCCCCGGCGGCCCGTACATGATCACGTGCTGGGGATTCGGCCCGCACAGCGCGGCCCGGAGCGCCTTCAGCCCCTCGGCCTGGCCGATGATCTCGCCGAAACTGGCCGGACGGGTCTTCTCCGCCAGCGGCTCGGTCAGGGAAATCTCCCGCAGCCGCTGCAGCTTCTCCATCTCCTTCTTCGACTCTCTCTCCACGGCCATCCGGTTGCCCTGCTGGGAACGGAGGAGATTCCAGAAGTACATGCCGATCACGATCGCGAAGAAAAACTGAATCACGGTGATGATGTTGACAGCATAATCCATTCCCGTATACCTCCTTCCTC
>JARKNV010000033.1 GCA_029976065.1 Selenomonadales bacterium | reverse complement strand
AATCCCTTTAGGGATCCCGTAAAGTAATCGGTGCCCGATGGCTTGAACGAAGAGAAAAGCCAGCGTCATTTAGGCGCTGGCTAGTATTATGCCCTTCTAGGGCTCGTGCAAGCCACCCGTTAGACGGGTGGCGCTGACTTGCGCCGGAAAACGGCGAAGAAAGAGGAGGAGAGGACATGGGTAGCAGAGTGGAAGAGTATCTTAGGAGGGTGCGGGAGAGGGGGTATTCGGACAGCTTGATGGGGATGGATGACGAGGACATCGAGTGGGAACTGTCTAAGATGGAGGAGGCGGACCGGCGGCGGGAGGCGGAGTGGCAGCAGGCGCAGCAGCCGACGCGGACGGTGTACCGGCCGGTGGACCCGGGGCTGAAGGCGCGGATTCTGCGCATGTTCGGCCAGCCATACGACGAGAGCGCGATCCCCAAGGGACAGGAATTCTATCTCAACGGCTGGGACAACGGGGAGGAGGAGATGCCTGAGCTTAATCCCGGACCGTATGTGCCCGCGCCGCCCGGAAAAAGAGAGATGAAACCGGATTTGCATGATACTATGTATAACCCGGTGACAGGGAAGATTACGAAGATTATGGACGGCGGCTTTGAAATTAAAGGATGGGAGCTGCCGGGGCAAGGGCCGTTCTGGCGAAACCGGGTCGGCGGGAATTCCCCCAGCCGGGGAGAGGCGGTAAGGCCGCTGAGCTACACTACGGGAGGGAATGACGGAGGGCAAGGGACGAATACGGCGGCCAACCCATATGCGGGCGGGTATGCGGACGGCGGGGCATACGGGGATATGCTGTTCGGGGTCACGGGAGTCACGCCGCAACAACCGAAACAGTATGTCGGCGCGGACCAACTCAAGGCGTTCGGGTGGCAGAATGTGGATGACAATTTGGTAAGAGATTTGAACAATGTACTGGGGAAGTATGAAATAACAACACCGGCGCGGATAAGGCATTTCCTCGCGCAATGTGCGAAGGAGACGACAAGAGGTAAGTATTATACGGAACAGGATTTTGGAGACAAGACATACTTTGATAGGATGTACGAAGGCCGACGAGGAATTGGAAATATATACCCAGGAGACGGCAAAAAGTTCATCGGCGGCGGAGCTATCCATATCACAGGAAGGGATGAGTATCAGGACTTCGCCGACTATGTCGGCGACCAGAAGGTAATGGAAGGCGGCGCGGAATATGTAGCGAGAAAATACCCGTGGGTTGCGGCCGGCCGGTGGTGGGAAAAGAATCGTATGAACGCGTTAGTCGACAGCCTGAAAGGAGAGGATCACGACACTGATGTGGACAAAGTAACTGACGTGGTAAATCCGGGGGATAGTGACGAGGCCCGCCAGGAAAGAAAAGACCGACACAGGGAGATTCGGGGGATAATCAAAGATTAACAAAAACCGCATAATTTGGCAGAATATGTTTTCGGGCTGGTTTGTATGGTATAATGATACAAACCAGCCCGAAACTTCCTTTTTCTAGTAAGATTTGTGGGGAGGGCAATCGCGTGAGGATCAGCAATATCCTTATTATTACGATGTTTTTACTGGTGGTATTACTGACCGGAGCCGGCGGGGGGTTGAAAGATGCGGTAAGTGCCGGGGCGAGCGCGGCGACGTATGCGAAAACCGGGTCGGAGGCGCAAGAAGTCCTTAAGAGGAACGATGAGAAATGGCCCACCGACAAGTCGGTAACTTGGCCGACGAAATATCAGATAATCACTGAAACTTATATAGCCTACAATGATACAATGGATATCGCCATACGGTACCCGCAGATCATCAATCTGGACGATGAAGAACGACAGATCAGAATCAACGATTTGATTAGGAGTGAGGCGGTACCAGGCCAGTTTCTCAATTACACGGACAAAAGGCTATTCACGTTGCCGATCGACTATAAAATTACCTGGCAGAGCGACAACCTGCTGAGCATTCAATATAGCGGGGTGGGATATGTTAAAGGCACACCGCACCCGAACCATTTCTTCTATACGACCAACATCGATATCGCTCAGGTGAAAAAAGTTAAGCTGAAGGATGTTGTGAGGATAGACGAGGGTTTTGTGGAGAAATTCCGGCACGAGAATATCAGAACCGTCAGTCCCCACCCCGGCGCGCTATCCGGGAAACAAATTTTGATCGACAGCACGCCATTCAATAAGGTCACCGACACGGTAAGACGTTTCAACGAAGCGGACGAAGTGGCCCAGAAAGGGCGACTGCCAAGCAATTATTGCTATTTTACACCGAATTCCCTGGGTATCAGCGTGAATGCTCCACACCCCATCGGGGACCACGCGGAATTCGAAATCAAGTATGAGGATATAGCGGAGAATATAAAAGCCGAGAATGAGGTTTGGAGGGACTTTTTCCTGAGGGAGAAAGCAGGGAGTTATTAAATGAGAAAAACAGTTATCCTGCTAGTTTTGGTTTTAGTTCTTACTTTGCCTCTTGGGAGCATTGCAGAAGGGTATTACACTTATGCCATGACAGGCCAATTACGAGAAACGCTTGAAAGCAATCCCCTTGACCGGGATTACAAGCGTGACATGCTCAACCCGGAGAACGGCACTACCTACGGTATGGCTGACGTTAATAAGAAATATATCAAGTTATGGGACCGGGAACTGAACGTCATTTACCAGAAGCTGCTGCTTAAACTTAACGACGAGGAGAAGGAACTGCTTATCGAAGCGCAGGTCGGGTGGCTGCAATACCATGAGAACGAACAACGCTTCACTAGCAAGGCGCTAAGCAACAATTCCGGGACAATCTTCATCGTGCAGCAAGGCAGCGCTTACCGCTACCGGTTGCGGGAGAGAACGCTGCAACTGATGGCGTATTATCACCGTCTCGGCGGGGAGATCGAGTTCGAGTACAAGGGAAATGAGGAATAGGAGAGACGAAAGCTCCCGGGTAACTAATTTGAAGCATCATGTATTTGGGAAGTTTTTTGAGAAGCGTTTTCGTTTGAACGATTTGTGGACTTTTAGTGAACTGTCGGGGCAATAAGGTGTGATATGATAGTAGCGTGAAGAAGACCGCCGGAGGGCGGTCTTCTTATTTTTCGTCTATCAGAAAGCGCAACCTTTCTGATAGACATAAGGGCAACTATGGCTTCGCCTACGCCGGGAGGCTTGGCGGAGCCAAGTTTGCTATATGCGCCGAAAACGGCAATAAAGGGAGAGAGGACATGGGTAGCAGAGTGGAAGAGTATCTTAGGAGGATGCGGGAGAGGGGGTATTCGGACAGCTTGATGGGGATGGATGATGAGGACATCGAGTGGGAACTGTCCAAAATGGAGGAGGCGGACCGGCGGCGGGAGGCGGTATGGCAGCAGCCGCAGCCGACGCGGACGGTGTACCGGCCGGTGGACCCGGGGCTGAAGGCGCGGATTCTGCGCATGTTCGGCCAGCCGTACGACGAGAGCGCGATCCCCAAGGGGCAGGAGTTCTATCTCAACGGCTGGGACAACGGGGAGGAGGAGATGCCTGAGCTTAATCCCGGACCGTACGTGCCCGCGCCGCCCGGAAAAAGAGGGATGAAACCGGATTTGCATGATACTATGTATAACCCGGTGACAGGGAAGATTACGAAGATTATGGACGGCGGCTTTGAAATTAAAGGATGGGAGCTGCCGGGGCAAGGGCCGTTCGGGCGAAACTTCGGCGGGAGTTCCCCCAGCCGGGGAGAGGCGGTAAGGCCGCTGAGCTACACTACGGGAGGGAATGACGGAGGGCAAGGGACGAATACGGCGGCCAACCCATATGCGGGCGGGTATGCGGACGGCGGAGCATACGGGGATATGACGCTGCCGGAGGGGGCAGCCCGGAACCAGGGACAAGGAACAAACACAGACCCAAATCGCCCGCCGCAGATTGCCGGCGGCGATCATCTGGGGTATTTGAGTGCAAATGGAGAATCAAGTGGCAATCCTGGCGTTGTATCTGGAGGACAAGGAGACCCGGGTGGTAAATCTTACGGTGCGTTCCAGTTTTCATCAAATAATGATGTGCCGACAGAATTCGTAACGTGGCTGGCTGACAATAACCCGGACGTTCATGCAAGGCTGCAGAGAGCCTACAATGCCGACGGCAACAATTACGGTCCCGCCTTCGACGCCGAATGGCAGAAGATAGCCGCCGAGAATCCGGATGCATTTCTCAATTTGCAGTACGCGTTCACGAAGCAAAAGTATTACGACCCGGCGGTGGCGGCTATCAAAAAGGAGACGGGCTTCGATTTCAACAACAAAAGTTATGCCCTACGAAATGTGCTGTGGTCGCGCGCCGTTCAGCACGGGTCAGATGATGCCGTAAATGTAATAAAAAATGCTTTTAAATATGTCGATTTAAACAACGAGGATGCCGAGGAGATTATCAAGGCAATATACAAAGAGAGCGGCAGCACTGATAGTAAAGAAGGTCCATATATTACCGAAGAGGCTATAAGAGCAAAGTTTGGTCCAGAAGAAGCAGAGGAACGCCTTAATTTCGCACGTAAGCACAATCTTATCGGCAAACCGTTAAAGTATTACGGCGGGTCGATCGATAACATGCTCGGGGTTTGGAACCGACTAAACATCGACGAACCGCAGGCTGCGCTCGAACTTCAGAAGAGACATAGGTAAAAGGGGAGCGAAGCTCCCCTTTTTTCTTTAGTTGTGTGAATAACAATGGCTGATAACGATTTACATTTTATATACTAAATGGTAAATTTAGTATATAAAGAGGCATGTTGTCATTGGAGTGATTTTCGGTGGCCAGGGTTGGTCTTTTTATGGTCCTATGCGTTGCAGCGGCGCTGATTGCCGGCTGCGGAACGAGGCAAGAGGTGGCGTCTCCCACGCCGGCCCAGGCACAGAACCTAGGCGGGCCTACGGCTGCTGACACGGCTAATAAGGGTGAAAACCCTAAGCCCGTGGTTGCGCCGGCCGTTTGGCCAGTGTCTCCACTTGAAAAATTTGTTATTGAGGAGGATACTAGAGGAGGCAGGAGTAAAGCGTATAACTACTATGTAGATAATGTAGCAGAACGTTATGTGAAGACTTTGGAGGAAGCCGTCAAACGGCCTGACGGGTTCCGGTGGGTGTCGGCCTACCTCGACTCCAGCCGGCCGGTGTACGCAGCCGAGAAGAAACGTGTAGAGGAATGCTACGCCCAGAGGATAAAACTGCGCCTCGCCGAATGCAAACTAGCCAGCTTTACCAAGAAGGGACGCATCCTGGAGGAAAAACGCGGCCATCACCTGTACGAACTGAAGGTCCATGTAAAATACGTAATGGAGTATACTTACCCCGACAACTGGATAGTGAAGCGAGCGGAGCGGAAAGTGTTCACGCTGGAGCAGAGGCAGGATTTCGGGCAAGGAGATACCGATAAAAAATTTACACAAAAGATAACAGTGGTAATCACCGCCGTCGAAGATGACACCGAGCCGCCAGACGCGGAATAGGCAAATTATATTGAGGATAAGGTGGCGAGCGATGAATGTGTATCGCTCGCCACCTTGTTTTTTACCGCTTCGTTCTCGTCAGACGTGCGGCGTTCCCGGCATTGGGAACCCACCGTTTAGAGCGAGGACGGCGGCCGCTACTTAGCGAGAGAGCCGGTAAGTGCGTAAGTTCTTAGCGCTTTAGCGCTTAGAACTGCGGCCTGCCCCTTGCGGGTACGGCGACCGACGCGAGCCATGGACGGCCGCGAGAACCGACAAGTGAATTTGGGGGCTATAAATAGTCGAAATACCTAATCCACCATGAGGAACCACTATTACGCAAAGATTTGTGAAGACCATCATAAGGCTCTTGTAGATGGCTAGATTCAACGAATACATACCCGGATTCTTTAAGTATCTTCAACACTTTTTCGATGGGGTACTTGTCTAGATAATCCGAGTTATTCCTGCTGCAATATATTGAAACTAAGCTACCGAAAGCAGAAAACCTAATGGCAAAATCGACGTAATGCATATGAGATAAACCGGCATCTCTGAACTTTCGCTGGCTTTCATCTAGAATAAATAACTCAGTAAAAAAAGAGGCGTCTTGAACACTCTCGTCAATTTGAAGCGTCTGGTTAATGACGTTTTCGATTAGGGGCTTAACTTGTTTAACCTTCCCAATTGCTTCATAATAGTTAAATACTTTGGGGAATTCCCATTCGTTAGGATCATCGACACTTAGGAGTAATTCTCTAATTTCAGGATTCAAAAGATCACCTACTAGTAAAGAATTTCCTTCGGATTAATTACTACCATTCTATATAACGAAATAATTCCCTGTTTCATTATTCATGTGCTAATAATGGGTTACGCCTTGCTAAGTTAGGTTTTTCAAAAAACCTTGAATTGCCGGAAGGCGTTTCAAAAGCTCCAGATGCAAGGCGCACCGAGAACGCGACCGGAGGCGTACTGGAAGTACGTTGGAGGGAGCGCTCGCAGGAGCAACACAGCAGATGGACTTTTGAGACGCCTTCCCCTATTGACAGGCACAAACTGGGGGTGATAAAATATTGACAATAACATATAGCCTTTAAGCTGGTCCTGTGAGACCGGGAAGGATTTTTGAGCCGAGGGTTTGGCCTTCTTGCGTTCTCACACGCGGGAAGGCTATTGTGATAATATGGTACCTTTAAAACTGGTCCTGCGAGGCCGGGAAGGGAAACTATACGAGGGTTTGTATGGCCTTCTCGCGCCTTGGTGCCGAGAAGGCTTTATTTGTTCGGCAAGCATGCGGCCAGCCTGGGTATCATATGGGAAGAGAGTACGGGAGGAGAGAGGCTGATGACGAAAAGTCAGGTTTCGCTGCGGGGCCGGGATATTCTGGAGCTGCAGGGCATGAGCGTTGCCGAGATGGAGCTGATTCTCGATACGGCCCGGGAGATGAAGAATATCATCGACCGGGATATAAAGAAGGTGCCTACGCTGAGGGGCAAGTCGATCGTGAACTTGTTTTTCGAGCCGAGCACGAGGACGCGCACTTCCTTCGAGCTGGCCGGCAAGTATCTGGGGGCGGACGTGGTTAATATCACGACAAGCGCTTCGAGCGTGGTGAAGGGCGAGAGCCTGAGGGACACGCTGCTGACGGTGGAGGCGATGGGGGTGGATGTGATCGTGATGCGCCACGAGGCCGAGGGGTCGTCGCACTATGCGGCCAAGGTGGTGAAGCCGGTGATCGTGAACGCCGGCGACGGGCAGCACGAGCATCCGACGCAGGGGCTGCTGGATATGTTTTCGATCAAGGAGCGGAAGGGGACGATCGCCGGGCTGAAGGTGGCGATCGTGGGCGATATTCTCCACAGCCGGGTGGCGCGGTCGAATATCTGGGCGTTGTTGAAGCTGGGAGCGGAGGTGTCGGTGGCCGGGCCGCGGACGCTGCTGCCGCGCGATATTGAGCAGATGGGCGTGAAGGTGTACGACCGGGTGGAGCCGGCGCTGGAGGGGGCGGATGTGGTGAACATCCTCCGCATTCAGAAGGAGCGCCAGCAGAAGGGGCTTTTCCCGACGGCCCGCGAGTACGCGCGCATTTTCGGGATAAACCGCCAGCGGCTTGATCTGGCGAAGCCGGATGCGATGGTGATGCATCCCGGCCCGATGAACCGGGGGCTGGAAATCGCGCCGGATGTGGCGTACAGCGATCAGTCGGTTATCCAGGAGCAGGTGAAGAACGGCCTGGCGGTTCGGATGGCGGTGCTGTTCCTTGTGCTGATGGGAGGGACGAAAGTTGAAACTATTGCTTAAAGGCGGACGGATAATCGACCCGGCGCAGAAGCTGGACAAGGTGGGCGACGTTTTGATCGAAGACGGGATCATCGCGCAGGCGGGCGGCGATATCGACGCCGCGGGGGCGGAGGTTTTCGAGGCTCGCGGCCTGGTGGTGGCTCCCGGCCTGATAGATATGCACGCGCATTTGCGCGAGCCCGGCCAGGAGGCGAAGGAGGATTTCGCCTCAGGGTCGCAGGCGGCCGCGGCCGGCGGGTTTACGACGGTATGCAGCATGCCGAACACCCGCCCGGCGGTGGATAACGCGGTGCTGGTGAACGGCCTGCTCCGCCGCGCCGAGGTGGAGGGGCTGGTGAATATCAAGGTTATCGGCGCGCTGACGAAGGGCCAGGAGGGCAAGGAGCTGGCGGAGGTCGGCGATATGCTGCTGGCCGGGGCGGTGGCGCTTTCCGACGACGGCCACCATGTGGCGAGCGCGAAGATTCTGCGGACGGGGTTCGAGTACGCGGGGATGTTCGGCGGGCTGATTATTTCGCACGCCGAGGAGGAGTCGCTGGTGGAGGAGGGCTTCATGCACGAGGGCGCGGTGTCGGCGATGCTGGGCCTGAAGGGCCGGCCGGCGGTGGCCGAGGATATCGCGGTGGGCCGCGATATTCTGCTGGCGGAGTATACGGGCGGACGGCTGCATGTGGCGCATGTGAGCACGGCCGGGGCGGTGGAGCTGATCCGCCGGGCGAAGGCGCGCGGCGTGAGAGTGACGGCCGAGGCGACGCCCCATAATCTGACGCTGACGGATGAGGCGGTGATCGGCTACGATCCGGCGGCGAAGGTGAATCCGCCGCTGAGGTCGAAGGAACATGTGGAGGCGCTGATTGCCGGGCTGAAGGACGGGACGATCGACTGCATCGCGACCGACCACGCGCCGCACGCGTTCGAGGAGAAGGATGTGGAGTTCCGCTACGCGCCGAGCGGCTTCGCCGGGCTGGAGACGGCGGTGGGCGTGGTGCTGACGGGGCTTTACCATACCGGCAAGCTGACGCTGCCGGAGATTATCGAGAAGCTGACGGCGGCGCCGGCGCGGGTGCTGGGCCTGGAGGCGGGCAGCCTTAAGCCCGGGGCGGCGGCGGATGTCGTGGTGCTCGATCCGGAGGTGGAGTGGACGGTGGACAGCGCGCAGTTTTATACTCGGGGGAAATGTACCCCGTTTGCAGGAAAAATGCTTAAAGGCCGGGCGGTGGCGACGATCGTCGGCGGACGCCTGGTGATGAGAAACGGGGAGATATGTTTATGATGGGCAAACTTATTCTTGAGGACGGCAGCGTGTTCGCCGGCGAGGTGATAAGCCGCGAGCGGGCGGTGGGCGAGGTTGTGTTCAACACGGGCATGACCGGGTACCAGGAGGTGCTTACCGACCCGTCGTACTGCGGCCAGATCGTGACGATGACGTATCCGCTGATCGGCAATTACGGGACGGCGGCGGTGTACGACCAGGCGATCAGGTCGTATGTGCGGGGGTTCGTGATCAGCGAGCTGGCCGGCGACCCGAGCAACTGGCAGGCGGAGTGCAGCCTGCCGCAGTACCTGTTGAGCCGCGGCATCCCGTGCATCCACGGGGTGGATACGCGGGCGGTGACGCGCCGCATCCGCTCGGCGGGGACGATGAAGGGGATTATCGTGCCCGCGGACGCGGGGGCGGAGGAGATAAAGGAATTGTTCGGCCGGCCGCCGGAGATCGAGGTGGTGGCCGAGGTGACGACGCCGGAGGTGTACCGCATGGCGGCCGAGGGGCCGCGGGTGGCGGTGCTGGATTACGGCATCAAGCGCAATATCCTGAATTCACTGGTGAAGGCGGGCTGCGACCTGACGGTTTTCCCGGCCGATACGCCGGCGGCGGAGATTCTGGGCCGCGATTTCGCCGGGGTGTTCCTGTCGAACGGGCCGGGCGATCCGAAGGATGTGCCGAAGTCGATCGCGGCTGTTAAGGAGCTGATGGGCAAGAAGCCGATCTTCGGCATTTGCCTGGGCCATCAACTGCTGGCGCTGGCTTCGGGGGCGGATACGTACAAGCTGAAGTTCGGCCACCGCGGCGCGAACCACCCGGTGAAGGACCTGGCGACCGGCCGGGTGTACATCACGTCGCAGAACCACGGCTATGCGGTGGCGGAGGCGACGCTGGCGGGCAAGGATTATATCGTGACCCACCGGGCGGTGAACGACGGGACGATCGAGGGCATGAAGCACAAACACCTGCCGATATTCTCGGTGCAGTACCATCCCGAGGCAGCGCCGGGACCGGACGACAACACGTACCTGTTCGACGAATACATGGCGCTGCTGCGGAAGGAGGGGTAAGGGTGCCGAGGAATACGAAGCTGAAGAAGGTTATGGTTATCGGGTCGGGGCCGATCGTTATCGGCCAGGCGGCCGAGTTCGACTATGCCGGCACCCAGGCCTGCCGGGCCCTGAAGGATGAGGGCCTCGAGGTGGTGCTGATAAACTCCAACCCGGCGACGATCATGACGGACGCGAATATCGCCGACCGGGTGTATATCGAGCCGATCACTCCCGAGTTCGTGGCCGAGGTTATCGACAAGGAGCGGCCGGATGGGCTGCTGCCGACCCTCGGCGGCCAGGTGGGGCTGAATATGGCGGTGGAGGTGGCGAAGCGCGGCGTGCTGGCGAAGTACGGCGTCGAGCTGCTGGGGACGCCTTTGGAGGCGATCAGGAAGGCCGAGGACCGCGAGCTTTTCAAGGAGACGATGGAGGAGATCGGCCAGCCGGTGCCGGAGAGCACGATTTGCGAAGATTTGGCGAGCGCGCAGGCATTCGCGGCCCAGATCGGCTTTCCGCTGATTATCCGTCCGGCGTATACGCTGGGCGGCACGGGGGGCGGCATCGCCGCCAGCGAGGCAGAGCTTAGGGATATCGTCATCCGTGGCCTGAAGCACAGCCCGATCGGCCAGGTGCTGGTCGAAAGGAGCGTGGCCGGCTGGAAGGAGATCGAGTACGAGGTGATGCGGGATGCGAACAATACCTGCATCACGGTCTGCAATATGGAGAATTTCGACCCGGTGGGCATCCACACGGGCGACAGCATCGTGGTGGCGCCGTCGCAGACGCTGACCGACTACGAGTACCAGATGCTGCGGACGGCGTCGCTGAACATCATCCGCGCCCTGGGCATCGAGGGGGGCTGCAACGTGCAGTACGCCCTCGACCCGCACAGCACGAAATATTACGTTATCGAGGTCAACCCGCGGGTGAGCCGCTCATCGGCGCTGGCGTCGAAGGCGACGGGCTATCCGATCGCGAAGGTGGCGAGCAAGATCGCCATCGGCTACCACCTGGACGAGATCGTGAACGCGGTGACGGAGAAGACGAAGGCGTGCCACGAGCCGACGCTGGATTACTGCGTGGTGAAGTTCCCGCGCTGGCCGTTCGACAAGTTCAATTTCGCCGACCGCATCCTCGGCACGCAGATGAAGGCGACGGGCGAGGTGATGGCGATCGACCGGTCGTTCGCGGGGGCGCTACTTAAAGCGGTGCGCTCGCTGGAAATCGGCCTCCACCGCCTCCATATCCCGGAGATCGCGGCGCTGAGCACCGAGCAGGTGCGCGACAACCTGAAGCTGGCCAACGACGAGCGGGCGTTCGTGATTGCCGAGGCGCTGCGCCGCGGCATAAGCGTGGACGAGATTTGCCGGGTGACGGCGATCGACCGCTGGTTTATCGACAAAATCGCCGGCATCGTGGCGATGGAGAGAAGGCTGAAGGAGCAGAACCTGACGGGCGAGCTGGTGGCGGCGGCCAAGAAGATGGGCTTCGCCGACCGCTCGATCGCCGAGCTGACGGGCTGCACGGCCGATTTCATCCGCCAGCTGCGCAAGGATGCCGGGGTGACACCGTGTTATAAGATGGTGGATACCTGCGCGGCCGAGTTCGAGGCGGTGACGCCGTACTACTACTCGACCTACGCCCAGGAGGACGAGGTGACGACGACCGGCCGCCGCAAGGTGATGGTGCTGGGATCGGGTCCGATCCGCATCGGCCAGGGGATCGAGTTCGACTACTGCTCGGTGCATTCGGTGTGGGCTTTAAGGGAGATGGGGTTCGAGTCGATAATCGTGAACAACAATCCCGAGACGGTGAGCACCGATTTCGACACGTCGGACCGGCTGTATTTCGAGCCGCTGACGGCCGAGGACGTGCTGAACATTATCGACAAGGAGAAGCCGGAGGGGGTCATCGTCCAGTTCGGCGGGCAGACGGCCATCAATCTGGCCGGGCCGCTGGCGAAGGCCGGGGTGACGGTCTTCGGCACGGCGGTGGGCGATATCGACCAGGCGGAGGACCGTGAGAAGTTCGATGCGCTGCTGGAGAAGCTGGCCATTCCCCGGCCGAAGGGCACGACGGTGACGAGCGCCGCCCAGGCGGTGGCTGCGGCCGAGAAGGTGGGCTTCCCGGTGGTGGTGCGGCCGTCGTACGTGCTGGGCGGCCGGGCGATGGAGATCGTGTATAACGTCGCCGAGCTGCAGGATTATATGAAGTATGCGGTGAAGGCGTCCGCGGAGCACCCGGTGCTGGTGGACCGCTATATGATGGGCACCGAGGTGGAGGTGGACGCGATCGCCGACGGGACCGAGGTGCTGATTCCCGGCATCATGGAGCACGTGGAGCGGGCCGGGGTGCATTCGGGCGACAGCATCGCGGTGTATCCGCCGCGGACGCTGTCCGCGCAGGTCATCAGCACGATCGTCGATTATACCAATAAACTGGCTCTGGCGCTTAAGGTCAATGGACTTATCAACATCCAGTACGTAGTCGTGGACGAGGCGGTGTACGTGCTGGAGGTCAACCCGCGCTCGAGCCGCACCATCCCCTTCCTGAGCAAGGTGACGAATGTGCCGATGGTCAATATCGCGACTAGGGCGGCGATGGGCGTCAGCCTGCGGGAGATGGGCTACGAGGGCGGGCTGCTGCCCGACCAGGAGTATACGGCGGTGAAGGCGCCGGTGTTCTCGTTCGCGAAGATGCAGAAGGTGGATATATCGCTGGGGCCGGAGATGAAGTCGACCGGCGAGGTGATGGGGGTGGACTACAACTACTCCCGGGCGCTGTATAAGGCGATCACCGCCGCCGGGATGAACATCCCCGCCGAAGGCACGGTGCTGTTCACCATCGCCGACAAGGACAAGACGGAGGCCGGGGAGCTGGCGAAAAGCTTCGTCGAGCTCGGCTACAAGCTGATCGCCACCGAGGGGACGGCCAGGTACCTGCAGGGGCTGGGCCTGGAAGTGTACACGGTTTTCAAGGTGCGCGAGGCCGGCATAAATATCATCGATCTGATCAAGGCCGGCAGGATCAATATGGTTATCAATACCCTGACTCACGGCAAGGAGCCGGAGCGCGACGGGTTCCACATCCGCCGGGCGACGGTGGAGCATGCTATCCCGTGCCTGACGTCGATCGATACGGCGTTCGAGGTGCTGAAGGTGCTGGAGGTCATGAGAGAGCGGCGGCTGGTGTATGTGCTGGCGCTGCAGGATTATGTCGGGGGAGGGGACGCGCTTGTCTAAGACGGTGGCCGACGGGATCGTGATCGAGCATTTCAGCCTGGCGCCGATGATCAAGCGCCTGACGCTCGGCGCCCCGGCGATCGCCCGGTCGGCCAAGCCGGGGCAGTTCGTGCACATGAGGGTGGGGGAGAGCTACCACCCGCTGCTCAGGCGGCCGCTGAGCATCGCCGAGGTGGACCGCGAGGTGGGCAATATCACGGTGATTTACCGCATCGTCGGCCAGGGCACGGCCTTGCTGGCGTCGCTGCCGCCGGGCGAGTTCGTGGACTGCATGGGCCCGCTGGGCAACGGCTTCGATCTGAATACCGAGCGGCCGCTGCTGGTGGGCGGCGGCATGGGCCTGGCGCCGATGCTGTTTCTCGCCAAGGCGCTTTGCCCGCGGCCGGTGACGGTGCTGATGGGCGGACGCACCAAGGAGGAGCTGTGGTGGCGGAACGTGTTTCTCGGCGCCTGCCGCAGCATCCATGTGACGACCGACGACGGTTCGATGGGGCGCAGGGGGTTCACGGTCGACCTGCTGCCCGAGCTTTTGGAGAATTGCGAGTACGACCGCATATACGCCTGCGGGCCGGTGAAGATGATGGAGGGCGTGGCGCGGCTGGCCAAGGCGCAGGGCATCCCCTGCCAGATTTCGTTCGAGGACCACATGGCCTGCGGTGTGGGGGCGTGCCTGTCGTGCACCTGCGCCGGCACGGACGGCAAGCGCCGCAAGGTGTGCAGCGACGGCCCGGTGTTCTGGGCGGAGGAGGTGCTGACGCTGTGATGCTGGCGGTCGATATTGCGGGAATCAAAATGAAGACGCCGGTTATGACGGCGTCGGGGACGTTCGGCTCAGGGCCGGAGTATGCCGATTTCGTGGACCTGAACAAGATCGGGGCGATCGTGGTCAAGGGCACGACGCTGGAGCCGCGCGGCGGCAACAAAGGGCGGCGGATGGCCGAGACGCCGGCCGGGATGCTGAACTGCATCGGGCTGGAGAACCCGGGGGTGGACGAATTCGTGGGCCATATCCTGCCGGGGCTGGCGGCGTACGATGTGCCGATCATCGTCAATATCGCCGGGAGGACGGCGGACGAGTTCGGCGAGCTGGCGGCGCGGCTGAGCGTGCCGGGCGTGGCGGGACTGGAGCTCAATATTTCCTGCCCGAACGTCAAGGAGGGCGGCATCGCCTTCGGCACCGACTGCGCGAACGCGGCGGCGGTGGTGCGGGCGGTGAGGAAGAATACCAGGCTGCCGGTGATCACCAAGCTGTCGCCGAATGTGACCGATATCGTGAGCATCGCCAAGGCGGCCGAGGAGGCCGGGAGCGACGCGATTTCGCTGATCAACACGCTGCTGGGCATGGCGATCGATATATATAAGTGGCGGCCGGTGCTGGGCAACGTGACGGGCGGCCTGTCGGGGCCGGCGATCAAGCCGGTGGCCCTCAGGATGGTGTGGCAGGTGGCGCGGGCGGTGAAGTGCCCGGTGATCGGCCTGGGCGGCATCATGACGGCGAACGACGCGATCGAGTTCCTGCTGGCCGGGGCGAGCGCGGTCGCCGTGGGCACCGCCAATTTCGTCAACCCGCGGGCGAGCGTGGAGATTGCCGAGGGGATCAGGGATTATCTGGTGGAGCGCGGGCTGAAGAATGTGAGCGATATAGTCGGCCGCATAAACGATAATATTTAATACGGCCGTTGATAATCCCCCAGCTGCCGCGTTAGGTCTGCGGGAGCTTGCTTGCGTACGTTCCGAGTACGCAAGCTGCGCTTCCTCGACCTGCCTTGCATCTGGGGAATTCTGAACGGCCTAAGTCTTTCCTGCATTGGGAACGGAGCGGGGGTGTTTTGATGAGTGATAATCGTTTGATCGTGGCCCTTGATTTCGACAGCATGGACAAGGTGCAGAAGCTGGTGGCCGAGCTGGGCGACGCGGTGGGGCATTACAAGGTGGGGATGGAGCTTTTCTACGCCGTGGGGGCCGAGGCGATCCGCTTCCTGCGGGCGGCGGACAAGGAGGTCTTCCTCGATCTGAAGCTGCACGACATTCCCAATACGGTGAGCAATAGCGCCAAGGTGCTGACGATGCTGGGGGCGACGATGGTCAACGTCCACGCGTCCGGCGGACTGGCGATGATGAAGGGCGCGGCCCTGGCGGCGCTGGAGACGGCGGCGACGAGCGGCCGGCCGCGGCCGAAGCTGATCGCCGTGACGGTGCTGACGAGCCTGGACGAGGCCGAGTGGGCGCGGCTGAACTGTGCGGCGCCGATCGGCGCCCAGGCGGTCAACCTGGCGAAAATGGCCCGCGAGGCCGGGCTGGACGGGGTGGTGGCTTCGCCGCAGGAGGCGGCCGCCATCCGGGCGGCGTGCGGAGCAGAGTTCCTGATCGTGACGCCGGGGGTGCGGCCGGCCGGCAGCGCGGTCAACGACCAGAGCCGGGTGGCTACGCCGGGCGGGGCGCTGAGGGCCGGGGCGACGCATCTGGTGGTGGGGCGGCCGATAACGGCGGCGCTCGAACCGAAGGCAGCGGCATTGGCAATTTTGCGGGAAATGGGGGCGGAGTAGCATGGATAAGGCGGCGGTCAGGAAGCTGCTTGTCGATACCGGGGCGATTCTGGAGGGGCATTTTTTGCTGACCTCGGGGCTGCATAGCCCGCTGTACGTGGAGAAGTTCCAGGTGCTGCAGTGGCCGGAGCATACGGCCAGGCTGTGCGCGGCGCTGGCCGAAAGATTCCGGGGCGCCGGCGTGCAGGTGGTGGTGGGGCCGGTGACGGGCGGCATCATCCTGGCCCACGAGGTGGGCAAGAACCTGGGAACGCGCGCTATTTTCACCGAGCGCGAGAACGGCAAGATGACGCTGCGGCGGGGCTTTGCCATCGCGCCCGGCGAGAAGGTGCTGGTGGTGGAGGATATCGTCACGACCGGCGGTTCGGTGCAGGAGGTGCTTGAGGTGGTGCGGGCCCAGGGCGGCGAGGTCGCCGGGGTGGCGCTGCTGGTGGACCGCAGCGGCGGCAAGGCGGACTTCGGGGTGCGGACGGAGGCGCTGCTGACGCTGGAGGTGCCGACGTATCGGCCTGACGTCTGCCCGCTGTGCCGGGACGGGGTGCCGATCACCAAGCGGGGGCGAACCGGCAAGTAGATTTCGTTGACTTTATATGTAGAGTTTGAAAAAACAGCAACGAATGAATAATTAGGGTTATTCATTCGTTTTCATTTTACATAAGACCAAAGATTGGCTGTGCAAAAATGCCGGCTGGCGAGGTATAATCGGGGTATAAAGCCTGAGGGAGGACGGGAGATGAAAAAAGCTGTCCTGATTATCGCCGCCTTGCTGGCGGCGTTATCCCTACCGGCGACGGCATTTGCCGCCGTTCCGGACGTTGGTGTGAAACCGGGCCGCACAAGCGCGGGGGTGTCGCTGTATAACTTGGATTTGACGAACGACGCCGATGGAAATTGGGGCGACGGCTTCAAGTTTTACGAAGGCTACGCAGCCGTCGGCGTCGCGAAGGATACGGCGATTTTTGCCGCCTACGGCACGATGGGCAAGACGCTGCCCGCGCCGGCAGACGGCGAGCCGACAAGGGTGGAGACGAGCTATACCGATTACGGGCTGCAGTACGCGATATCGCCGCATGTCGGCCTGCTGGCCGGGTACCGCAACCTGAACGGCCGGCAGACGACGGCGGCCGACATGGCTACGGACCAGATCCGCGGGTTCGTGTACGGGGCGGCGCTGAGGTACGATTTCGGCGACCGGTACGCCGCCTATGCCACTTACCTGCGAAATGACAGGGTGGAGGATTTTGTGATCGGGACGGCGATCGGGCTTAATAAGAATATGTTTCTCGATATGAGCTACAAACATCTCCGGGGGACGACCGGCAGCACTGCGGTGATGAGCGGTTTCGGCGCCGCCGGGGTGGGAATCAGGTTTTAAGCGCGAAAAAACAGCCCGCCGGGCTGTTTTTTCGTAGCGTGTGTGGTCGCGGTTATCGCCAGTCGACGGCGAGGGGGTTGCGGTCGACGAGACGGTAATAGCGGTATAGCGGATAGCCGCAGAAGATGGCGCCGGTGACCGCCATGCCTTCGGGAACGGCGAGCAGGTCGTAGACCGCGGGGTAGCCGGCGAAGGCGCACATTTCGAAGAAGCCCGACCAGCAGGTGCCGAGGCCAAGGGAGGGGGCGTAGAGTTCGGCGTAGCCGAGGGAGTAGCGGGTGTTCTTTTCGCCGATGGGAAAATTCTTGGGCGCGAGGGCGACGATGAGGTGGGGGGCGTTGCGGAAGATGTCGAGGTTGCCCTGCCGGTAATGGTTGACGACGTGGGCGTACGGCTGAATCCAGGCGACGCCGGCGCGAATTTGCTCCTCCATCCAATCGAGGGTGGCGTCGTTGAGTTTCTTCAGCAGGGAGCGGTCGCTGACGACGAGGTAGGAGAGGCCCTGGCTGTTGCTGCCGGTGGGGGCGAAGCGGGCGATGTCGAGGAGTTTGCGCAGCGTTTCCCGGGGGACGGGGGCGGATTTGTAGCGGCGGATGGAACGGCGGGAACGCAGGAACCGGGCGGCGGTGTCGGCGTCGAGGACGGGAAAGTCGCCGAGGGGAACCTGGTCGGCGAGGGGGGCGAGGCTATGGTCGAGGGCGGCGTGGGGGCAGGAGGCGACGCAGTGGCCGCATTTGATACAGGCGTTCTTGAGCATTGTGGGGCCGTTTTCGTCCATGCCGATGATGCCGATCGGGCATACCTCGGCGCAGATGCCGCATTTGACGCAGGCGGGGGAGACGGTAAGCATATAGGCAACACGCTCCTTAGCAGTTTTTATATTTTATGCGACCCATGTCCGTAGTAGACCGGTCGGCTACAAAGTAAAGGGCTTACGAGGGTTGGCCGCTGATTTCGCGGGCGGCGAAGGCGATGAAGATGTCGAGCGGTTCGACGGACCGGGTGGCCTGCATGCGGGTGAGGGCGCCCGCCCAGGAGGCGTAGAGGAATTCGGCCATGACGGCGGGAGGGCGGAAGAGGGCGAATTCGCCGGCGGCGACGCCTTCGGCGAGGCAGGCGGCGACGGTGCGTATCCAGCCGTTCATGCCGCGCTCGAGTTCGGCGCGGATGGGTTCGCTGAGGAGGGCCATTTCCAGGGCCAGTTTGGCGAGCAGGCAACCGTGCTGGCATTGCTTTTCGCGGAAGTATTCCTTTTCCTGGGCGAAAAAGGCGAGCAGCCGGTCCTTGGCCGGCCGGGTTTTATCGTAGAGGACGGCGAGGTGCCTTTCGGCGTACAGGCGGATGTAGTGGTCGATGATGGCGATGCAGAAGTCTTCCTTGGAGCGGAAGTAGTAATAGAACGACCCTTTGGGCACCCGGGCGTCGTCGAGGATCTCCTTGAGGCCGACGGCGTGGTAGCCTTTGGCCATGAAGGCCTGGGCGCCGGTTTCGATTAGGTGGAGACGCACGTCTTGTTTATCCATGGTTATATATTAGACCGGTCGTCTATAAAATGCAAGGAAAATTTTTGTAAGGCGGGCTTAGATTTCTTTGCCCATTTGCAGGCCGGTGGTTTCGAAGCCGAGGGTTTCGTAGAATTTTACGGCGGCGACGTTGTCGTGGCGGACGGAGAGGTTGAGCCGGGAGCAGCCGAGGACGGCGAGGCGTTCGGCGACTTCGGCGACGAGGCGGCGGCCGATGCCGTGGCAACGGTAGGCGGGCAGAACTCCCAGGTGGTAGAGGTGCCCGCGGCGGCCGTCGAAGGTGCCGATGACGGTGCCGACGATTTCGCCGCCGGCGCAGGCGACGAGGGATAACCCGGGGTTGCGCTCCAGGGTGCTGATGATGGAGGGTTTATCGTCGCCGGGGCGGACGGCCAGGCCGGCCTGGTGCCAGACTGTGACCGCCCGGTCGTAATCGTCGTTGACGAATTGTCTGATGCTGATGTTTTCCATTGGTACCTCCGGGTGTGAAAAGTAGCTATTGCCACTATCTTACATCCAAGCGGGGTTATAGGCAAGAAAAAAGAGCCTCGCGGCTCATGGCGCGGTTTATCAACTTTCGGCGGGGAATTCGGTGGTGATCTGCCAGCAGACGCCGAAGGGGTCGACGACCATGCCGGACATGGCGCCCCAGAACTGCCTGGCGAAGGGCATACGGACTTGGCCGCCTGCTGCTAATCCTGCGAAGGCCCGCCGCGCTTCTTCCTCAGCGGCGAATTCCAGGGTGAGGTCGAGGCCGTTGCCGCGCTGCACGGGCTCGCAGACGGAGTCGGACATGAAGAATACCTGGCCGGCGGCCCGCAGGCGCAGGTGGAGGATTTTGTCCTTGAAGCGATCCCTGGCCTGTTCGTCGGCCTGGGGCAGTTCGGCGAAGGTTTTAATGAGGATGATTTCGCCGCCGAGGGCGTTTGCGTAGAATTCCGCCTGTTTTCTGGCGTCGTCGGAATATATGTACGGGTAGAGGTTGGCCATCGGATTCCCTCCGTTCGGTTGGAGAATAGGGGACGGCTTTAGTCTGCCCGCCGGGCGCGGATGTATTCTCAGCGGCCGGAGGACAAACGGCCGGCGGCCGCGCGGAGTTCGAGGAGGACGGCGAAGGTTTCTTCGCTGATGAAATGGTATTCGTTCGGGTACCAGTCGTCGCTCAGGAGGGCGAGGCGATTGGCGGCCCGCAGGAGCCGGTCGAGGGCGATTTCCCGGTCGCCGGCAGGGGAACAGGGCTGGCGGGTATCAATGGGCATGGCGCAGCGCGAGGGCGAACAGCAGACCGCAGAATGCGACGTACCAATACAACACAGGACACCAACTCCCTCCGGCGATGGTTTTATTGTAACATGTATTTACAGAAATTACCATATAATCCATAAAAAAGAATTGAAATTTTTGCGTTTCCTGGATAAGGGAAGGAAATGAAAGCCCCCTTTTTGCCGCGGCAAAAGGGGGCGAGGGAGTGAGGGCTATTTATTTTCGAGACTGCGCCATAGGTACCAGCTGGCGACGGATCGCCACGGCCGCCAGGGGGCGGCGATGCTTTCCATGAGTTTGGCCCCGGGCAGGGCGTCAAGGCGGTAGGCGAGGAGGAAGGCTTTGCGGACGCCGTAGTCGCCGACGGGAAGCACGTCCGGACGGTTGAGGGCGAAGATGAGGAACATGTGGGCGGTCCAGACGCCGATGCCTTTGACGCCGACCAGCCGGGAGATTATTTCCCCGTCGGACATGGCGGGGAAGGCGGCGGGAGTGATGGCGCCGCCGGCGAAGTTGGCGGCGAGGTCGAGCAGGTATGAGGCTTTTTGGCCGGAGAGACCAAGTTCGCGCAGTTTTTCCGGCGGGGTGGCGAGGAGCGCCGCGGGGGTGGGGGCGCCGCCGCAGTGGGCGGCGAGGCGGGCGTAGATGGCGTCTGACGCTTTGATGGCGAGCTGCTGGGAGACGATGGATTCGCACAGGACGGCGAAGTAGTCGGTCTGGGGCCCGAGGGTGCAGGGGCCGTAGCGGGCGATGATGCCGGCCAGGACGGGGTCGCTGGCGATGAGGTGGGTTTGGGCGTCGTGCCAAAGGGTGTGTTTGGTCATGGCAGCCTCGTTTCGTCGGAATTCTCTATTTGTTATAGTACATCATCCGCGGCTGCGAGGCAAACGGTACGGGCTGTCAGCCACCGGCGCCGCGGCGGAAGAGTTGCTTCCAGGCGGCGAAGTCCCAGGAGGCGAGGAAGTTCTCGGCGGCGGCGAAGCCGTTGGCGAACAGGGCGGCGCTTTCTTCGGCGGTGATGGCGAAGTCGGTTGTGGCGATTTTTTGGTGTACGCCGTTTATTTCTACGGCGGTGGGGATGGGGATGGTGCGCTGGAAGTCGCCGTGGACGTGGGAGATGTAGCAGTTGTCCTGGGCGTCGATCATGGCGCTGATGACGGTTTCGAGGTATTGGGACAGGTTGACGAGGGGGCGCCGGGGGCCGTCGGCGAGGGTGCGGGGGGCGTAGTCGACGAGTTTGAAGCCGAAGGTGGGCCAGGGGGGATCGTCGCTGCCGTCGTCGAGCAGCCAGACGGGAAAGTTGCTGAGGAGGCCGCCGTCGACGATGAGGTGGACGTCGCCGTGGCGGTCGGCGAGGCGGACGGGCTCGTAGAAGAGAGGGATGCCGATGCTCATGCGAACGGCGCGGGCGATGGGGAATTCGTCGGGGTCGAGGCCGAAGCGGCGGAGGTCGCCGGGGAGGACGAGCAGGCGCCGGTCGGTGAGGTCGGCGGCGATGGCCTGGAATTTGTAGGTGTATTTCTCCTGTTCGGGTGCAGGCAGGCGAATGGCGCCGAAGGTGGTTTTGCCTTTGGCCGCCAGGAGCCCGGCGAGCCAGTTTTCGATGAAGCGGCCTTCATAGAGGCCGTATTCGAGGAGGATGCTGAGGGCTTTGCCGGGCAGGGCCAGTTTGTCGAGAAAGCCCTGGTCCTGGAAACGGGTGTAGTCGAGGGTCTTTAAGATGGCGGCGAGTTCGTCGCCGGTGTAGCCGGCGGCGAGGAGGGCGGCAACGATGGCGCCGGCGGAGGTGCCGGCAAGGTTTTCGAAGGTATAGCCGGCCTGTTCGACGGCGGCTACGGCGCCCACGAGGCCGATGCCCCGGACGCCGCCGCCCGCGAAGACGGCGTCGCAGCGCGGCATGGGGATCACCTCCCGATTGTTTTTACTATATTGTATTAGCGGGAGGTTTTTTTTGCCTGGCGGCGGCGAAATAACGCCGGCGAGGCGAAAATTATTGTAAACAAGGGAGTGGGCGAGCATAATGGCGGGGAGCGAGGAAAAAAACCGGAAAAAGGGGCGCGATACCTCTTGAAAAGGGGCGAGAAGCATGGTAATATAATATCTCGCAAGGCCCCGTGGTGTAGTGGTCTAACATGCCGCCCTGTCACGGCGGAGATCGACGGTTCAAATCCGTTCGGGGTCGCCATTTATGCGGAAGTAGCTCAGTGGTAGAGCATCGCCTTGCCAAGGCGAGGGTCGCGAGTTCGAATCTCGTTTTCCGCTCCATTCACATAGGGGTATAGCTCAATTGGTAGAGTAGCGGTCTCCAAAACCGTTGGTTGAGGGTTCAAGTCCTTCTGCCCCTGCCACAACGAAAAGACTCCCTGCATAGCAGGGAGTCTTTTCGTTGTGGCATAGTTGGCTGCGAAGCGATGTTGTACCTTATTTAGGGCAGTGACGCCGTGCGGGGGAAAAGGGCGAAAGGGAAAAGTAGGGAATCTCTATTGTAAATAAATGTAAATTATGATACAATTTGGAAAAAGAGCGGCGGAGGATGAGACGGTATGCTGGATTATTTATACGCTGCGTTGTTGAGATGGGTGGCGAGCCTGCCGGGGGTCGATACGGCGGCGACGATTGTATATGGCGTTGTGGCCGCGGCGTTTGTGGCCGGCGGCTACGCTTGGCTGGTTTCGCGGCGCGAGCACGAACGCGCCTACCAGATGAAGGTCGCGGCGTTCCGCTATTTCCGCCTGCGGAACCGGGGCGAGCGGATTCGTTGAGTTAAGGAGGTTGGCGGTGACGGAGACGGAGTTTCTGAGGGTATTTGCCTGCGGCCTGGCGGTGGGCTTTCTTCTGGGGATTGTGACAGCGGGTTACGTCGCTCTGGGTTTCCGGGAAAGACGGGGCGGGGAGGTTGACTCCCTGCGGCCCGGAGGGACGAATAACACGATGAGGCGCCTGTATGGCGCCTGGCGCAGGAAGCGCCGGTTGACTTAGCAGGCCCATGGAGGCCTGCTAAGTTTTTGCCGGCAGGGAGGATTTGCCGCCAAGGAGCCGGAGGCGCGCGCCCGGGCGCAGCGAATCCCGGGGGCTTTACATCGGCGGGAAAACAGGTAGAATATAGGTGGAGTTATTTGCCGGCGGCGGAGGGATTTTGCATGGACGATATTGACCGGAAGATCGTGGATATGCTGCAGGAGAACGCCCGCATCCCGAATGCGGAGATCGCCCGCAGGGTGAATATGGCGCCGTCGGCGGTGCTGGAGCGGATCAAAAAGCTGGAGGAGCGCCGGGTGATCAGGGAGTACAGCACGCGGCTCGATCCTGCGGCCGTGGGGTTGGGCCTGCTGGCGTTCGTGGCGGTGAAAGCGGACTACAGCGATAGCGACGATACGGGGCAGCGACTGGCGGCCATCCCGGGGGTGCTGGAGGTGCACAACGTGGCCGGCGACGACTGCTACCTGGTGAAGGTGCGGACGCGGGACACGGAACAGTTGGGGCGGCTGCTGAGCGAGCAGTTCCGCAATATTCCGACGATCCAGTCGACGAAGACGACGATCGTGCTGGCGACGGTGAAGGAGACGAGCAGCCTGCCGCTGCCGGAATGAAAGGCACACAGCATGACGATAGGCCCGGCTGAAAGATAGCTGGGCCTATGTTTATTCTAAAAATATGCAGAAATTTAGAATTTTGTTCTTTACTAGGATTGATAATCAGAATATAATGCTAGTAAAAGAAAAGATGGGGAAGTGCCATGGGGAGATTGTTTGCCGACAGGAGGACCGTGCTGCTGGCGACCGCGCTGTTAGCGGTGTATGTTTGCTGGGGCGGCACGTATTTGGCGATCAGGTTTGCGGTGGAGACGATCCCGCCGTTTTTGATGGCGGGGCTGCGGTTCGTGCTGGCGGGGGCGTTCATGTACGCGTTGTCCCGCTGGCGGGGGGCGCCCGTCCCGGTCGGCGGCGATTGGCTGCGGGCTTCGGTGGTGGGGATTTTGCTGCTGGCCGGGGGCAACGGCGGCGTGGTCTGGGCGGCCCATATGGTGCCGTCGAGCTTGACGGCGCTGCTGGTGGCGACGTCGCCGCTGTGGATGGTGACGCTGAACTGGCTCTGGCTGAAGGACGTCCGGCCGGGGCTCATGACGTGGTCCGGCGTGGTGCTGGGCCTGGCGGGCATCGGGCTATTGGCCGGCGGGGAGAGTATTTTCGCGGGGGAGAGCCCGGTTAGTCCGTTCTGGGCGGCGGTGCTGACGGGAGCGTCGTTTTTGTGGGGACTGGGCTCGATCGCGTCCCGCAAGCTGAGACTGCCCGGGTCGGCGGTGATGTCGACGGGGATGCAGATGCTGGGCGGCGGCGCGGCGCTGCTGCTGATGAGCGGGGCGGCCGGCGAGTGGGGCCGGCTTGCGGTGGCGGCGGTGTCGCTGAAGTCGTTGCTGTCGTTCGGGTATCTGGTGGTGTTCGGGTCGCTGGTGGGGTTCAGCGCCTATGTGTGGCTGCTGCAGAACGCTCCGCCGGTGCTGGCGTCGACGTATGCGTACGTGAATCCCGTTGTGGCGATGCTGCTGGGGGCGGTGCTGGGCGGCGAGGCTTTGGGCGGGCGGACGCTGGTGTCGGCGGCGGTGATCGTGTTTTCGGTCATTCTGCTGACCGCCAGCCAGACGCGGCGGAAGACGGCCGAGGAGCCGCCGGCAGTGACGGACGGCAAGAAGGCGTGCCCCAGCCGGGTATAATATGGCGAGCCGCCTGCGGGCGGCTTTTGCGTTTTTTGGGATATTTTTCCCGCGGCGCAGGAAAATGGCAGGCGGGCACAAAATTAAACAAAAAATTGCGAAAGGAGAGGGTAATAATGGTTAAACGGTATTCATTCGCGCTTGCTTTGCTGGTGGCGCTGGTCTTGGTTTTCAGCGGGACGGCCGGGGCGGCGGTAAGCTTCCTGGGGCCGGCGGGTACATACACGGAGGAGGCGGCTGCGCTGCATTTCGGGCCGCAGGAGACACTGGTGCCGGTGGCGACGGTGGCGGAGTCGCTGGCGCTGGTGAACAGCCGCGAGTGCGATTATGCCGTGGTGCCGGTGGAGAACACGATCGGCGGCCCGGTTTATCCGTATCTTGATCTGGTTGTGGCTGACAAGGGCCTGACGGTGGTCGCCGAGCTCAACCTGCCGATCCGGCAGACGCTGCTGGCTTTGCCGGGCGCGGAGCTGAGCGGGGTGAAGACGGTTATGTCCCATCCTCAGGGCATTGCCCAGAGCCGCGACTGGTTGAAGAAGCATTTGCCGGACGCCAGGATCGTGGAGGTGACGAGCACGGCCGAGGCGGCCAGGAAGGTGGCCGAACTGGGCGATCCGTCGGTGGTGGCAATCGCGGCTTCCCGGACGGCAGCGGTGTATAATCTGAGCATTATGGCGACCGATCTGCAGTATACGAATACGAATGTGACGCGCTTCTGGGTGGTGACGCTGAAGAAGAGCCAGGCGCCGGAGAAAGGCAAGACGGCGCTGATCGTCCGGGGAGCGGCGGATAAGCTGCCGGGGCTGCTGAGCGATCTTGGCCGCAAGGGCTTCGCGCTGACGGCGATCCACGACCGGCCGGCGAAGACGAAGCTGGGCGAGTATGTGTTCGTGGCCGAGGCGGCCGGCGGCAGCGCCGCGGGGCTGGAGGCGGTGACGGCCAAGCACGGGGCCGCGCTCCAGATCCGGGTGCTGGGACTGTACGAGACGAAGTGGTTCTGATGAAAAAAGACCCGCGGGGATGCCCCCGCGGGTCTTCTGTATGTTGTCAGGCATTTTCCCGGTCGGGGAGGAGTTCGCTGGCGAGGGTGCCGGAGAGGATGAGGGCGCAGCCGAGGATTTGCCGGCCGGAGAGGGTTTCGCCGAGGAGCCAGATGCCGGCAAGGGCGGCGAAGACGGGTTCGAGGGCGAAGATTATTGCCGTGCGGCTGGGGGTGGTGAACTGTTGGGCGGTGGTCTGGACGAGGAAGGCGAGGGCGGTGGCGGGGATGGCGGTGACGGCGAGGGCGATCCAGACGTCGGCGGTGAAGTGGGCGGGCATTGTTTCGGCGCCGGCGGCGAAGATGGCGCTCAGAAGGGCGGTGACGCCGATCTGGAGGGTGGCGAGGATTTTGGCGTCGAAGCGGGGGGCGAAGGCGCCGATGGAGAGGATATGGAGGGCGAAGGCGACGGCGCAGCAGAAGACGAGAAGGTCGCCGTAGCTGACGGTGAGGCCGTTGTCGAGGGTGAGGAGGGCGAGGCCGACGACGGCGAGGCCGGCGCCGGCGGCAACCGGGAGGCCGGGAAGGCGGCGGCTGACGACGGCGGCAAAACAGGGGACGAGGACTACCGACAGGCCGGTGATGAAGCCGGCGCTTGAGGCGGAGGTGTATTGGAGGCCGGCGGTCTGGAAGGCGTAGCCGGCGAAGAGGAAGAGGCCGATGATGAGGGCGGCCCTGACGGCCGGCCAGCCGGCGCTCGCCAGGCGACGGCGGAAGAGGAGGGCGAGGAAGGCGAAGGCGATGGCGAAGCGGATGGCGATGAAGGTGAAGACGCCGATGGCGGCGAGGGCGTTTTTGACGGCGACGAAGGTGACGCCCCAGACGAAGACGACGGCGATGAGGGAGAGGTCGGCGGTTAAGCGGCGCCAGGGGGTGACGGGGGAAAGCGGGAAATTGGTCAAGGTAATCCCTCCCGGGGGTAATTCCAAACGCATTAATTATACCTTATTTTCGCGGGGCCGGAAATGTCTGTGCGAAAACGCCGTCCGGACCTTGCATGTTTTTCCCAGGGGAGTTATAATTAAAATGAGCATATGCCCAATTAAGGGGGTGCCATTATGGCAAGGCGCCGCTGCTGCGGAAAGGTGGATGAGGAGCCCTGCTGCCGCCGTTTTCTGCCTGAGGGCGGCGAGGCGGCGGGGGTGACGAGGGTTTCCCTGGAGGAGTTCGAGGCGATTCGTTTGAAGGATGTGGCGGGGCTCGACCAGAGCGGCTGCGCCGCGGCGATGGGGCTTTCCAGGCCGACCTTCCAGCGGATTTTGCGGTCCGCGCGGCAAAAGGTGGCGACGGCGCTGGTGGCCGGCCGGCAGATAATATTTGAAGGAGGAAGTTATATGATGAAGAACAGGGTTTTCGAGTGCGTCGACTGCGGTCAGCGCTGGGAGGAACCGCCGTGCACGGCCGGCGGCCGCCACGGGTACGAGATCGCCTGCCCTAAGTGCGGCGGGATGAAGAAGCTGAAGGTGGCCGAGGACGGCAGCAGCACGAGGTGCGGCGGCGGACATCACGGCCAGGGACACGGCCATGGACACGGGCACGGCTGCTGCGGAGGACGCTAGGATGCTGGAGTTCGAGCGCACGGTGACCGTGCCGGGCGGCGACGCGGCGGTGAATGTTTTCGCCGACAAGGAAAAGGGCCATGTGGTGTATTTGTCGCATACCGGCACGCTGGTGGTGGTGGATGAGGGCAAGGCCAGGGACGGCAGAACGCGGGCGGCCGGGTTCGCGATTGCCGACAGCGGCTGCCAGGGCTGCGACGGCTGTTAGGGGGAGATGGAATGAGAGTAACGGTTGTCGTGGACAATTGCATCATGCCGAAGACGAAGAAGCCTTTGCGGGCGGAGCACGGGCTGTCGCTGCTGCTCGAGACGGCGGAGGGCAGGTTCCTGTTCGACGCCGGCCAGAGCGAGGTGGCGGCTGATAATCTGGCGTTGCTGGGCGTTCACCCCCGGGAACTTGACGCGATTATCCTCAGCCACGGGCATTACGATCATACGGGCGGGTTGGCGGCCGTGCTGGCGCGGGCCGGCAAGCGGCTGCCGGTGTATTGCCACCCCGGGGCGTTCGCCGACCGCTATTCGGTGGCGGGCGGGGCCAATCGCTACGCCGGCATGCCGCACGCCAGGGAGCAGCTGGTTTCGCTGGGGGCGGATTTTTGCCCGGTGACGGAGCCGACGACGCTGGCGGCCGGCCTGACGATCAGCGGGGCGGTGCCGCGCGCGACGGGCTTCGAGACGGGCGACCCGTTCCTGGTGGCTGCCGGCGCGGACGGCTGCTGCGGCGCACGGGATACGGTGCCTGACGATATGGCGATTTTTCACGCCGGAGACAAGGGTCTGACGGTGATAAGTGGGTGCGCCCACTCGGGAATAATCAACGTCATCAGGCACGGGCTGGCGGTGACGGGCTGCGGCCGGCTGTACGCCATCGTCGGCGGCACCCATCTCGGCCCGGTGGAAAAGGGGCAGCAGGAGGCCACGCTCGAGGAGCTGAAGCGCCTGGAGCCTGAGCTGGTGGCCGCCAATCACTGCACTGGCTTTTATATGCTGGCCAGGCTGTACGGGATTTTCGGGGCGCGGTTCGTGCCGGCGTTTGTGGGCACGGTCATCGAATTATAGCAATGGTAGAACAACACAAGGAAAAGCACGCATTGATAAATGCGTGCTTTTTGTAATGGAATTCCATTAATACAAATTTATGGAAAAACAGGACTTAGGTCCCGGATAATTGGGACCTTAGTTAGTAACCAAAGTTTAGCGAAAATGATATTGTATTGGCAGAAGGATTTTGCCTGAGGACGCAGAAGTAGAACGTATGTTCGATTTGTGCGGAGGTAGGGGGAATGGAATACCGACTAGGGAAGTTTTCCCCGGCTGTGAGGTGGATCCGTGACCGCGAGGGAGTATACTGGGTCAACAGCGAGTATCTCGACGAATTTTTGCGTTTATATTTTCCGGACGAAAAGTAGTCGGCGAGGGCTACTTTTTGTTTCTGGCGAGGATGGTGAGAATTTGTTCGAGGTCTTCGGGCGGCAGGCCGCTTTCCTTGATTTTTTTGCCAAGGGCGATGTAGGGGATGTTTTCGCCTGACATGATGAATTTGAGGAGATCCTCGGGGGTGTCGGGGGGGAGGATTTCCGCGGGGAGAACGACGTCATCCAGGAAGAAGAAGTTTTTGTCCTTGATTTTGAATCCCTTGCAAAGCTTGTCTATCGTGGATTCGCGGGGATATTTTATTATTCCGTTTTCAAGTTCCGAGATTGTGGATTGCTTGACGCCGGTGACCTTCTCGGTATGGGTCATCGACCATTTCAGGGATTCCCGTAGCGCCCGCAGGCGATCGCCGTGAAACTCCATACTTCAGCCTCCAAAGTCGAAAGAAATGCGCTCGACTTTTGGTATATTTCGGTTTTGTCGATAGTTAACCTTTTCGGGTAAGTCGATATTTTATACAAATTTTTAAAAAAATATTCGAATATATATATTGACTTTGTTCGAATAAGTCGATATTATGTTAGTAGAAAAGGTTTTGTGTGCGAAAAAAGTGAACAAATGCGGCCGCGGCGTCGGCCGTGTGTGCTGGAGGTGCCCGCATGGCGAGGATAAGTTTGTCGCTGTACGAGGAGGAAGGGCTGCCGGTGGAGGTGCAGGGGGAACGGTTCGCTTTCGGTGAGGTGGTGTATTTTACGCTGGGGGGATTCGGTACTGCCGATATGGTGTGCCTCCACCTGAGCCCGGCGCAGCTGGCGGCGGTGGGGGCGGCGATCGCGGCTTATCAGGAACGGGCAACGGGTGCGGCAAGGGGAGGCGAAAAGGGTTGAAGCTCGGCGACTGGCGCCTTGAGCCGCGCCGGGAGCCGCGGGAGGCGGGACGGTGCAGCGGCTGCGGCGAGTGGATTTTGGCTGATGAGGAGGCGCTGGTTTTCGAGAGCGGCAAGATGATCCATGCCCACCCGGATTGTAAGGTGGGGTTTGTCGACCGGATGCTGGGGCGGAAGTGATGGTTTAGGAGGGACGAAAGTGCGGAGATTTGTGTGCGGCGGCTGCGGCCGGGTGTGGTATAGCGCGGGGCGGGCGGACGAGCCTTGCGAGGTATGCGGCGGACGCCTGCGCGAGGAGGAGGACGCCGGGGAGCGGGGCGGGGAGTGAGGCACGGGATAAGCTTCCGCGCGGCCCTGCCGCCCGAGCGCTGGGCAGCCGCCGGTTTGTTCCTGCGGAGTTTGGCGGCGCGCAGCGGATGCGGCCGGGTGCGGGTGGGCGCTTTTCTCCGCGATTACCGGAACAGGCGGAAGACGGGCGGAAAGGCGGGGAGTGACGAGGGTGATCGCTGACGGCGGGGCGGAGGAGCTGTTGATGGCTGTTTTTGAGCAGGCCCGTGCTGATCTTGAGGTTGTTTACGACCGGGTGATGCGGTTGAGGAGAGCTTGCGAGCGCGGCTGCCTGGCGCAGTGTACGGCGCTGTACGGCCTGCCGCTGTCGACGGAGGATGAGCGGACGGCGCTGTGGTGGTACGAGGGCCGGCACGGCCTGCCCACGGAGTTGGCCGCGATGGTGGCGGCAATCGTCCAGTACCGGCGGTACTGCCGAAGTTGCTGCCGCGCCGCGGGGAGGGGCGAGGATGAACGGTCGCAGCAACGACGCGATGGTGGAGGAGCTGCTGGAGAGTTATCCGCTGATAAAGGCGCAGGCGGCGATCGAGGCGGAGGAGTTGAGACACCTTTTCCCGACCTGCACGGGCCGTTACGACGGCCAGCCCCGCGGGGGCGAATTGCCGGACGGCACGGGGGCGTACGCGGCGAAGAGGGAGGAGGCCTCGAGGAGCATGCGGCTGGCGAAGGCGGTCGAGATCGCCTGCGGGGCGCTGTCGCCCCAGGAGAGGGAGCTTGTGAGGCTGCTGTATTTCGAACGGTGGGGCCGGCACCATATCATACTGCACATGGGCCTGCGCCGGACGCGCCTGTTCAATATCCGCCGCAGCGCGCTCGATAAGCTGGCGGAGATTCTCCTGTAGGCGCGGGCGGAGGATTAACCTCTTGACAAATACCGGCTACGGGTTATAGACTGGTTTCGAAGGTGCCCCTTACCGGCGGTAAGGGGCCGCTTGCTTATTATGGGCATGGCGGGGAGGATGGCATTGGGGCGCTGGGCATATTGGCTGATTGCCGCGGCGGCGGTGCTGTGGGGGATAATCGCGCTGTTCGTGAAGGGCCTGGCCGCCTGGGGGCTTTCGCCGCTGCAGGTGGTGGCGGTGAGGGTTGCGTTAAGCGCCGCCGGGCTTGTCGCGTATGCGGCCGTTACGGACAGGCGGGCGCTGGTTATCCGCCCGGCTGATGCGGGCTATTTCGTCGGCACGGGCATTATAAGTATTATTTTTTTCAATTGGTGTTATTTTACGGCCATCGAGACGACTTCGGCAGGGGTGGCGGCCGTGCTCCTCTATACGGCGCCGGCGATTGTGGCTGTTTTGTCGCGGGTGGTTTTCGGCGAGAGGATCACTGCCCGGAAGGCCGCGGCGGTGGCGGTCACGTTCCTCGGCTGCGCGCTGGTGGCGGGGCTGGTACCCGGCTTCGCGGGGGCCGTTTCGCCGCTGGGGTTGCTCGCCGGCCTGGGGGCCGGGCTGGGCTACGCTTTGTACAGCATTTTCGGCAAGCTCGCGCTCAGCAGGTACGAGCCGCTGACAGTCACGACCCATACTTTTATTTTCGCGGCGATTGCCGTTTTGCCGTTCAGCGGGCTTTGGGAACAGCGGGCGCTGCTGGCGGCCTGGCAGGTGTGGGGCTACGCCGCCGGGCTGGGGCTGGTGTCGACGGTGCTGGCTTATCTGCTGTATACCGTGGGCCTGAAATATGTCGAGCCAGGCCGGGCGGCGGTGACGGCGACGATCGAGCCGCTGGTGGCGGCGGCGCTGGGGGCGACGGTGTTCGGCGAGGCTTTGACCGGCTGGCAACTGGCGGGTATGGCGCTCGTGGTCGCTGCGGTCGCCGGTGTGCAGGAACGGGCGGGGTGAACCGGGCCGCCCGGGTTGCGATAAACGGGAATGCACAGGAAGGGGAAGGACATGGACGAGGAACGCCGCGCCGGGGAAGGCGCCGAGGACAGGGACGGGCCGCCCGAGACGCCGCCGGATATCAATCCGTGGCGTGATATCTTTTTCCGGCCGCGGGCGACGACCCGCTGGCTGCTGGCCAATGAGACGGCGGCGTCGGCGCAGATGATGTGGTTGTCGTTTACGGCGTTGTTTGTCGTGATGCTGTTTTTGACGGTGATGTTTTATCCCGGCGATTTCGACCGCCAGGAGACGAAGATCCAGCTGGTGAAGTTCACGCCGGTGATTTTTCTGCTGTCGTGGCTTTATTACATCGCGGAGAGTTATCTCTTGTACGCGCTGAGCAGGCTGATGGGCGGGCGGTGCGAGGTGTGGGAGATGAGGGTGGTGAACGCGTTCACGACGGCGATCCCCGGGGTTTTTCTGGGCGTCGTGCGGTTGGCGGTGTTTTTTCTCATTGCCCGTAAGGGCCTGGTGACGACGCTGGTGGATAACGTCATCCTGATTTGGTCGTCGTATATCACGATGGGTGCGATCGCCACGGCGGCCAATATCCCGATCTGGCGGGCGATGGTCGTGTACGTGGGGTCGGCGGGAATCTGGATCGCCGCTTATTATGCAGCGGCTGCGGTGTTGCCCGGTTTGGCCGGTCTGCTGCCGTGATTCGCGCCGCATAAGGGAAGCGGGAAAATAAAAGGGGCTGCGGCGCGAGGCTGCAGTCCCTTTGTGCGTGGCGGCGGTCAGGGGGAGCGGACGAGTTGGGCGGGCGACGGTTCGTTGCTTTGGCCGTAGTAGATGATGTTGAGGAAGTGCACCGGCTTGTCGGCGAGGTTGCGGTAGAAGTGCGGCTTGTCGGCGCGGGTGTGGATGGCGTCGCCGGTCGCGAGGCGGTAGGCGGCCGAGCCGACGATGATTTCGATGGCGCCTTCGGTGATGAAGATATATTCTTCGGAGTGGGTGGCGTGAGGGTCGGAGGCATGGGAGGCGCTGGGGTCGAGGGTGGCGAGGAATATTTCGAAGTGGCGGTCCTGCTCGAACGGGAAGAGGGGGAAGATTTTGACGCCGGCGGCGTCGTCGACGACGGGCGGGACGTCGGCGGAGCGGACGACTTCGACGTGGGCGCGCTTTTCGGTGATGAGTTCGCTGAAGGAGAGTTTGAGTCCGAGGGCGACTTTCCACAGGGTGGCGACGGTGGGGTTGGATTCGCCGCGTTCGATCTGGCTGACCATTGCTTTGCTGACGCCGGACATTTCGGCGACTTTTTCGAGGCTGAGGCCGCGCTGCCGGCGGATTTCCGCCAGGTTGGCGCCGATGACGGCGGACAGGTTTTCCATGGGCTGTTCCTCCGGATGACGTATGTTATATTGTACGTATGTTCACCATAACATATTTGGGAAGGATTTACAAGTGGCCGATTGACAGGAATTGGGGCGGAGGATAAAGTGGAAGAGACGGATGTTGGCTGAAGAGGAGGAATGGGCAGATGGCGGTGGTGAATTCGCGGACCCGGGAGGCTGCCAGGGTTCGGATCGATTATGAACGGTGCCTGGGCTGCGGGGCGTGCGCGAGGGTGTGCGGCACGACGCTGACGATGGAGGGCGGACGCCCCAGGGTCGAGCAGGGGCGGCTTTTCGGCTGCATCGGCTGCGGCCAGTGTGCGGCGGCGTGCCCTGCCGATTGCCTTGCCGTGGAGGGGCGGACGATGACGCCGGCCGATATGGTGCCGCTGCCGCCGCTGGAAGCGAGGGCGGGGTTCGGGGAGCTGTACGGGCTGATGCTTGCGCGACGCAGCGTGCGGCTGTTCGCCGACCGCGAGGTGGACCGGGAGACGGTCGACAGGGTTGTGGCGGCGGCTTCGACGGCGCCGGTGAGCATTCCGCCGTCGGACGTGAATGTGTGGTTGCTGGCCGGAAGGGCGAAGGTACGGGAGTTCGCGTTCGAGTTTATCGATCAGCTGGCGGCGAAGAAGAAGTGGCTTTTTTCGCCGCTGGTGCTGGCGCTGATGCGGCCGTTCGCCGGGCGGGAGGCGGTGGAGGCGATGCGCGATTTCGTCGGTCCGCTGGTCGACAGTATCGTCGCGGCCAGGGAGCGGGGCGAGGATGCGCTGCTGTACGGCGCGCCGCTGGTGATGGTGTTTCAGGGCTCGCCGTACGCCAGTCCCGCCGACCCGATGATCGCGGCGACGTATGCGACGCTGGCGGCCGAAGCGCTCGGGCTGGGCTCGTGCATGATCGGCACGGTGGTGCCGTTCCTGCGGCAGAACAAGCGCCTGGCGGCGAAGTACGGGGTGAGGCCGAACGGGCGCGACGGCCTGGCGGTGGTGTTCGGCTACCCGGCGGTGGAGTACCGGCGGGCGGTGCGACGGACGTTCGCCAATGTGGATTTCGGATGAAAGGGGAAAAACGGCGGCCGGAGGTAAATATTGACAGGGCGGGCGGAGCGGAGATATGATTTATATAGTGATATGGGCATAGTGCGCGAGGAGGAAAGTGTATGGCGAAAAGGAAGCTCGGCAACAGGCCGTTCCTGTATCCGTATCCGGTGGTGCTTGTGGGGACGGAGGTGGACGGGAAGGCCAATTTCCTGACGATCGCGTTTTGCGGGATTGTGAATATGAACCCCGGCATGGTGGCGATCGGCATCAACCGGAACCATCACAGCACGAAGGGGCTGCTGGCCAACAAGGCGTTCAGCGTGAATATCCCGTCCGAGGGTATGCTGGCGGCGGCCGATTACGCGGGAATGGTGTCGGGCGCGAAGGCGGACAAGAGCGGGCTGTTCGAGGTATTCCGCGGCGAGGTCGCCGGGGCGCCGATGATCAGGGAGTGTCCGCTCGGCATGGAGTGCAGGGTGCGCGAGGTGCTGGACATGGGCGGCAACGATTATGTGGTGATCGGCGAGATCGTGGAGACGCACGCCGGGGAGGAGTACCTGACCGACGGGATGCCGGATGTGACGAAGATGAAGCCGGTGGTGTTCTCGATGTTCGACAACCGCTACTGGGGCCTCGGCCCAATGCTCGGCAAGGGCTGGACCTTGGGGAAGGATTATAAGAAATAGGAAACATTAAAAGCCGCCCGTACGGGCGGCTTTAGCATTTGGAGCGTTCCAAAAGAAGAATTACGCACGGCCGTTCAGAAGTGCCCAGATGCAAGGCGCACCGGAGGCTGACACCGGAAGCGTACACATACGTACGCTGAGGATGGCAGCCGAGGAGCAACGCCGCAGATGGGCGCTTCTGGGCGGCCGCTTTGTACTAAGCCGCTAATACTCAAAGAACATGCGCTGGATTGAGGCTGGGTCCGCCGTCCTCGTCAGCGCCAGCATCAGGAGGACGCGGGCTTTTTGGGGATTGAGGGTGTCGGCGGCGATGAAGCCGCAGTCGTCGTCGCAGACGGCGCTGTTGCGGGTGACGATGCCGCTGGAGACGCGGGTGCTGCGGACGATGACGATGCCGCGGCGGGCCAGGCCGGCGAGGGTTTCGCGGGCGGCGGCGGACATGCCGCCGTTGCCGACGCCGGCGACGACGATGCCTTTGGCGCCGGCGGCCGCGGCCGCCGTGGCGAGGGAGCAGTCGCTGTCGACGTAGGTGTAGATGATTTCGACTTTGGGCAGGGCGGTGAGGCCGGTGAGGTCGAATTCGGCGGCGAAGGTGTGCTTGCGGGCGGGACGGCGGTAGAAGTAGGGCCGGCCGGCCTGGATGTAGCCGAGGTAGCCGAGCTCGGGGGCTTTGAAGGCGTCCTGGAGGGCGGTGTTTGTTTTCGTGACGTCGCGGCTGCAGTTGATGGTGTCGTTGAGGGAGACGAGGACGCCGTTGCCGGCGGCAGCGTCGTCGGCGGCGAGGGCGACGGCGTCGTAGAGGTTCATGGGGCCGTCGGTGCTGATGACGTTGGCGGGCCTGAGGGCGCCGACCATGACGACGGGCTTGGCGCTTTTGACGACGAGGTTGAGGAAGTAGGCGGTTTCTTCCATGGTGTCGGTGCCGTGGGTGACGACGATGCCGTCGACGGCGGGCGAGGCGAGGAGGGTATTTATGCGGGCGGCGAGGGCGAGCCAGACGGCATGGGTCATGTCGGCGCTGTCGAGCTGGGCGAGCTGCTCGCCGGATACGGCGGCGATGTCCTGGAGGGCGGGGACTGCGGCGATGAGGGCGTCGATGGTGAGGAGGGCGGATGTGTAGCAGGCGGTTTCGGTGCTGGAGGAGGCTTTGCCGGCGATGGTGCCGCCGGTGCCGAGGATGACGATATTTTTTTTCACGCATGTACCTCCGGTCGGGAGTGTTGGTATGAATATTATAGCATAAGAAGTAGAAAGAATCGTATATGTATGAGGACGTTCAGAGCCCCCCAGATACTAGGCAGCCGAGGAGCAAGCGCGCCGTTCTTGGTGCTTCAGCACTCTAGAACGGCGGCCTGCCCCTTGCGGGTACGCCGCAGATGGGGCTTTCCCGTGCCGATGGCACGGATAGCTCAACTAAGGCTCGGGCAGTTTGCCCGAGCCAAGTTTCGCTTATCAACGGCCGTTGTTAGACGGGGAAGCAGGGGCGGGGCACGCATCCGGGCGGCACGGTCGGCAGGCAGGTTTCGGAGGGCAGGCAGGTGGTGGGGAAGAAGAGGGTGCCTGGCTGGCATATGCCGTCGGTTACAGGCATACAGACACTGGCGGCGCAGGGAGAGCAGGGGCATACGGGCCGGCAGGTGACGAAGGGGAAGCCCACGGGGAGGATTTTGGTGGGCGGCCTGGTGACGTGATCCCAGTCGGTGAAGGTGGGGCGTGGCCGCTTGCGGCGGCGCTTGGGCATAGTGGATCACCTCCTAAAGATAGTATGTTTCTGTTAACATAGTATGTCGATGCAGCGCAACGGGTTCCTTGTGCGGGGAGCGCGGTCAAATGCCGGCGGTGGGCAGAGAGGGTTTGGCCGGTTTGTGCCGAAAGAGTGTAATAATTTGTAAAAGGAGATGGTGTTATATGATTCGCGCTGCGATTTTGGAGAAACCGCTGACGCCCCTGGCGGTCCGGGAGCTGCCGGAGCCCGAGCTGGAGCAGGGGGCGGCGTGGCTGGAGACGATATACAGCGAGGTGTGCGGCACCGATGTGCATCTTTATCACGGCCGCCTGGCGGGGGTGCCGTATCCGATAATCCAGGGCCATATCAATGTGGGGCGGATGGGCCGGATGAACGGCGAGGTCCGCGATGTGGACGGCAATGTTCTCAGGGAAGGGGACGTAGTGACGTTCCTGGATGTGCACGAGACATGCAACAATTGCTGGTACTGTCTGGTGGCGAAGACGTCGACCCGCTGCCCGCAGCGCAAGGTGTACGGCATAACGTACGGGCTGGGGGACGGCATTCTCGGCGGCTGGAGCACGAAGATTTATCTGAAGCCGGGGGTGAAGATCGTGAAGCTGCCGGCGGGGCTCGATCCGGCGGTTTTCATCGGCGGCGGCTGCGGCTTGCCGACGGCGTTCCACGCGGTGGAGCAGGCCGGGATCAAGCTGGGCGACACGGTCGTCGTCCAGGGCAGCGGCCCGGTGGGCCTCAATGCGGCGATTTTGTCGCAACTGGTGGGGGCGATCAGGGTGATCGTTGTCGGCGGGCCGGCGCTGAGGCTCGAGCTGGCGCGCGAGTTCGGCGTGGACGAGGTTATCAATATCGAGGCGACGAAGGCCGAGGAGCGCGTGAAGGCCGTGAAGGAGCTGACCGGCGGCCGGGGCGCGGATGTGGTGATCGAGGCGACGGGGTCGCCGGGCGCGGTCGCCGAGGGGATGGCGATGGCCCGCGATGCCGGGACGTATGTGGTGGCCGGGCAGTACACCGATAACGGCGACGTGACGGTGAACCCGCATTGGCTGCTGAACAAGAAGCATCTGACGATGAAAGGCGTCTGGGGGATCGACCTCAGTCATTTTTACCGTTCGATCCTGGTTATGGGGAAATATCGCGGACGGTTCGCCTGGGAGAAGATGGTGTCCCGCCATTACGGCCTGGATGAGGCGAACAAGGCGATCGACGATGTCGAGCATTGCCGGGTGATGAAGGCGGTTATCAAGCCGTAGAAGCAGGGGAGGGCTGGCTGATGGCGGACAAGGGGTTTGTCATCAAGACCATGGAACGGGCCGAGTTGGATTACGCAGTGGAGTGGGCGGCCCGCGAGGGCTGGAATCCCGGGAAGTATGACGCGGACTGCTTTTACGCCGCCGACCCGGAGGGGTTCCTGCTCGGCACCCTGGACGGCGAGCCGGTGGGGTGCATTTCGGCGGTAAGGTACGGACAGGATTACGGTTTCCTGGGCTTCTATATGATGGTGCCGGAGCGCCGCGGCCGGGGGATGGGCATCCGGCTGTGGCAGGCGGCGATGGACAGGCTGGCCGGCCGCAATATCGGCCTGGACGGGGTTGTGGCTCAGCAGGACAATTACCGGCGATCGGGTTTCCGCCTGGCTTATCAGAACGCCCGCTACGAGGGGGTCGGTCTGGCGGCGGATCGGGTGAGCGATAATGTCGTGCCGTTGGCCGAGCTGGGGCCCGGGGCGGTGGCCGCTTACGACGGCGCGGTATTCGGCACGGACCGCGGCGCTTTCCTGCAGGCCTGGATCGCCCAGCCGGAGGGGGCGGCGCTGGGTTATCGGCGCAACGGGCGGCTGGCCGGCTACGGGGTGCTACGCCCCTGCCGGCAGGGGTATAAGATCGGGCCGCTGTTCGCCGACGACGAGGGGATAGCCGACGAGCTGTTCACCGCCCTGGCGGCGCGCACCCGGGGCGAGCCGGTGTATCTCGACGTGCCGGAGGTCAATGCCGCGGCGGTCGGGCTTGCCAGCCGCTACCGGCTGCAGAAGGTGTTTTCCACGGCGAGGATGTATTCGCGGCAAGCTCCGGCCGTACCGCTGGCGAAGGTTTTCGGCGTGACGACCTTTGAACTGGGCTGAGGAATAAGGAAAGAGCCTGACCATGACCGGTCGGGCTCTTTTTTAGCGGCGGCGGTTTTTTTCCATGAGGATGTTTAAGAGGGTGGTCTTTTCGGTGAGTTTGCGTTTTATCCGCGGTTTTTCTTCGTCGGTCGCGCTGGGAAGCGTTTGCTCGAGGGCGGCGATTTCCTTTTTGAGGTCCATTTCGACGGGCAGTTGGCCGGCGTTGCGGAGGATCTTGTAGGCGGCCCGCCGGTCGGCCGGGACGAGGCTGAGGTTGTCGGGCGGGAGGGGTTTGCCTTTGCCGGGGAGGTCGTCGAATTCGCCGTTTTCGATGGCGTCGCGGATGCGCTGCTCGGCGAGAAGGTGGAGGATGTCGTCGCTCATTTAACAATCACCTGCGGGATTAGTATGCACTTTTATCATACCGCAAGGCGGGGTAACTGAAAATAAGGCTTGGCAGGAAAAATAAGGATTGACAGCCGCCAGGGGATTTGTTACCATTTAACTAGATTACTAATAAATTAGTAATCTAGTTAAATGGTTATATGTAAAGAGGGTGCGGAGAATGGTGGACGGCGTTATCAGCGTGCGGGCGGCGAGGAGGACCGACATCCCCGGGATGTGGCGGCTTATGCATTGCGAGGGCCGGACGGCCGACGAGGCGGCGCTCGCCGCCGGACTGAGGAATTATTTCGTTCTGACGCGGGGCGCGGAGCTCCTGGGCGTTTATTTTCGGGGACCCGGCGGGGTTTCGCGGGATTGGGCGGTGGTCCACCCGCTTTTTGGTCAGCAGTTGGTGGAGGAGATTATGGCTAAGGCGGTGAATGGTTTACTGACTGAAAACGAACCGAGAAGCTGCGGGGTGACACAATGGAGTTTCAGCTTAACAAGAAGACGGAGTTCCCCATCTATCAGCAACTGAAGGAACAGATCAAGTATTTTTTGCTCAACGGCGATTTGCAGCCGGGGACGAAGCTGCCGCCGCCGAAGGATTTGGCGGGGTATCTCAGGATCAATAAGAATACCGTTATCGTTGCATATAAGGAGCTGGAAAAAGAGGGAGTCATCGTGACGAAGCACGGTCAGGGGACATATGTGGCCGATGATTTGCCGGCCGATCCGGGGCTGAAACGGAAGCAGGCGCTGATCGAGTTGGCCCGCGAGGCGCTGGATAGGGCGCGCGAGCTGGGGTTCGGCGCCGAGGATTTGTTTACGGTCGTTTTCAGCCAGACGGTGCTGGGGCTTAGTCCGGCGCGGGCGACAAGGGTGCTGTTCGTGGAGTGCAATCCGCCGGATGTGAATTTCTACGTCAAGTCGCTGGAGAAGGAGATCATGGTGACGGTGGAGGGCTGCCTGCTGTCCAACCTGGCGGACAGGATGGACGACCAGGCGGCGCCGGCCGTCGACGTGGTTGTGACGACTTTCTTCCATGTGGAGGACGTGAAAGCGATTTGCGAGCCGCTGGACAAGAAGGTGATCGCGATCATGCCGGCGCCGGAGATGTCGGCGCTGATGCAGGTGGCCCAGCTGCCCCCGGGCACGAAGGTGGGTTTCATTTGCGGGACGGAGGCGAGCACGGAGGCAATGTCCGGTTCGCTGGGCGCCGCCGGGCTCGGGCATATAGATTACGAATGCATCACCTATACCGACAACGCGGCGGTGGCGAAGATGCTGAGCGAGGTTAAGGTGATCGCCGGCTGCCGGTCGGTGGTGGAGGATGTGCGCAGGCTCGTGCCGCCGGGCGTGGAGGTGATGGAGTTCGGCAATGTCCTGGAGCGGGGCGGCGTGGAGCTGCTGAGAAAGTTTCTGGCGGAGCGGGACTGAGGGAAAGGGGAGGATTACGGATGGTTATTACGGAGGTGCCCTTCTGCACGGTGGACTGGAGCGCGGTGCCGGCGACGGAGCACGCGGGCATTACCGGGAAGGCGTACTGGCGGACTTTTGAGATGGGCAATATCCGCGTGCGGATGGTGGAGTATACGCCCGGGTATATGGCCGACCACTGGTGCAGCCGCGGGCACGTGCTGCTGGTGCTGGAGGGCGAGATGGTGACCGAGCTCGACGACGGCCGCAAGTTCACGATGAGGGCGGGAACGAGCTATCAGGTGGCCGACGGGGTGAATCCGCACCGTTCGTCGACAGCGACGGGAGCAAAGTTGTTCATCGTGGATTAAGAGAAAAGGAAAAACCGGCATGTGTATGCATGCCGGTTTTTGTCTGTTACTGGGCGAGGGCTTTTTTGAGGTTTGCCAGGTTGTCGCGCATTATGCCGAGGTAGTTTTTGCCTTGCTGTGTTTCTTCGGGGGTGAGATTTTCGACGGGGTTGAGGACGAGGAGGCTGGCGCCGGTTTCGTGGGCGATGGTTTCGGCGAGCTTGGAGCTGACGAGCGTTTCGAAGAAGATGTATTTAACGTTGTGTTCGCGGCAGAAGCGCACGACCGAGGCCATTTTTTCGGGGGTTGGCTCGCTGTCGGGGGAAAGGCCCATGATCGGCAGTTGTTTGAGTCCGTAGCGCGCGGCCAGGTAGCCGAAGGCGGCGTGGCTGGTGACGATTTCGCGGCGGGGCAGGCCGGCGAGAGCGGCTTGGTATTCCTTGTCGAGGGCGGCGAGTTCGTTGATGTATTTGGCGGCGTTCTGCCGGTAGTAGTCGGCGTTCTGGGGGTCGGCGGCGGCGAAGGCGTCGGCGATTGCCGCCACTTCTTTCTGGGCGAGGAGCGGGTCGAGCCAGAGGTGGGAGTCGCCGTGGTCGTGGCCTTTGGCGTTTTTGGCGCCGCTGCTGTGATCATGGTCATGAGCGTGGTCGTCGTCTTCGGGTTTGAGCAGCGGGATTCCCTGGCTTACGGCTACGGCTTTGGCGGTGCCGAGAGTTTCGGGGGTGAGGATTTTATCGAGGGCTTCGAAGCCGGCGCCGTGGTAGAGGAAAATGCGGGCCGCCCGGATGGCGACGATTTCTTTGGCGGTGGGTTCCCAGTCGTGGGGTTCGGCGCCCGCGGGGACGAGCTGGGTGAGGTCGATTTTGTCGCCGCCTACCTGGCGGGCGAATTCGTAGACCGGGTAGACGGAGGCGACGATTTTGAGCTTGGCGGGCGCCGCCGGGGCAGGGGTGCTGGTTTTCGCGCCGCAGCCCGCGGCAAGTAAAAGGGTGGCGACGAGGGCACCTGCAAGCAATAGGTATTTAAACGGTTTGTTCATGAAGCCTCCTGTTGGTTAGCCGGCCGGGCGGCAGTCGCGGCAGTAGCCGTAGAATTCGAGGGAATGGGAGACGACCGTGAAGCCGCGGTCTTCCGCCTGGGCGAGATCGGCGGTGATGACGGGACAGTAGTCGATGCACTCGGCCCGGCCGCAGGCGAGGCAGATGAGGTGGTGGTGATGGTGGCCGGCGACGATTTCGAAGGCGCTGCCGCCGGGCAGGTTGACCTGGTTGACGGTGCCCAGCCGGATGAGGAGGGCCAGGTTGCGGTAGACGGTGTCGAGGCTGACGTCGGGAGCAGTCTGGCGGATGTGGCGGTGGATGTCCTGCGCGGTGGGGAAGGGGGCGCAGGAAAGGAGGGCGGCGATTATGGCCCGCCGCTGCGGGGTGAGTTTGAAGCCTTTGCTCCGCAGGAGGCGCAAGAAGTTTTCCATGAGGATTCTCCCAAGTAATAATATTACTATTTACTATTTTAATCAGTTTATTCATGGATGGCAAGGGAGTTACCGGCTTTTTTTCCATAGGCGGGAGTGAGGGTGATTTCGGCGGACGGAAGGAATCGGCGGCGTGCGTGTAGTAGTTAACTGTGTCGGAATTTGCCGGGCGGGAAGGTAGGCGGAGGGATGGTATGAGCCGGGTTTCGGAAGGGTTGAGCTGGCTGCTGATTTTTCCTTATGCCTATATCGCTTTCTTCCTGGGGAGCATGGTGGGCGAGAGTGCCCGGACGCCGCAGACGGCGGCCGTTTTGTTCTGGGCTTATCTGGCCGTTTATCCTGTCGCGGTGGTCGTGTTCAACCTGATAACGCGGAGGCTGCGGGCGGCGGGAAAAAGACCGGAAGCGCTGCTGGTCAGCCTGGTGCCATACGGTGTGCTGGCGGCGCTCTGGGCGTCGTTCGCCGCTTTTGTGGGCGTGCTTTGCCGGGTTGGCTGAGGTGCGCGCACGGTGATTATTTTCGGGAGAGGGTCGCATGAGTTTTCTTGCCCGTAATGAGTATTTGCTCGGCGAGATAGACTATTATCACGAGCAGGTGTGCGCCCGGCTGACCGACGACCGCTGGTCGGAGAATTACCGCCAGATTTGGCAGACGGTGTGCCAGCAGTTGTGCTGGTATGAATATGATGGCGTTGGCGGGCCGGGCGACAGGGTTGTCCGCACGCTGCTGCGCCATACGCGCTATGGGCGGCAGTGGCCGACCGACAGCCCGGTCTTGAACGGGACGGTGAATTTGTCGCGTACGGAGAGTATTGCCTGCCGGACGCTGTTCGGGTTCGATCTGATTACCGACGGCTGGGGGACCTGGGAACCGCTGGCCCGCGGTTTGACGGAGACCGGGGAGACGCTGCTGGTGCTGCGGCTGCTGCCGTATCTTGAGTATGTACTGGAGGTGGGGGCGGGCAACGGTTATTTCACTTTTCTCGCCGCCCAGAACGGGGTGGCGGTGACGGCGCTGGAGCCTTCGCCGCTGGAGTACAAGCAGCTGCGGGCCGGGACGGCCATGAACGGCCTGACCAATGTCGCGGCGCCGGTTTGCACGGCCGGCGATTCGGCGAAGGGCGGGGCTTTTTATCTGGAGGACGGCCCGCTGGTGAAGCCGCTTTTGCTGTCCGATTACCGGGCCGCGGGTTCGCTGGTGCGGCTGGCTGCGCCGGGGGTGGGGCTGTCGCTGCTGCAGGGAGCGGGCGACTGGCTGTCGGCTTACGACGCGCCGCTGGTGCTTGTGTCTGCAGGGGCCGAGCCGGACGATGGCGTGCAGGGCCAAGTGCCGGCGGCGGTGAGGGAGCTGGCGAGATACGATTACGGCCTGTTCGCGGCCAGCCGCCAGCCGGTGCACGGGGCTCCGCTGCTGGCGCCGCTGGGGGGAGCGGTTCACCGTTCGACGGTGAGCTTCCTGGCGCTGCCGCCGATGGCCCAGGATTTGGCGGATCAGCTTACCAAGCCTGTAGATATGAGGGTGCTGACGCCGACGGCCAGGCTGGAAAATCTCTTCTATTTTGTGAAGAATTCGTTCGAGGCGTTGTAGGCGGGGGACTTCTGACAGCCCTTGCCAGAGCGGCAAGCAGCGATAAAAAAAGTTGATTTTTTTTCGGCGGCGAGCAGGGGGAAAGTCGTATCGCGGTGAATCGTTGTCTAGTAATGCTTTTCCATGTCGGAAAACACGAACAGGAGGTCATATCGGGGATGAAGAACAGGTATCTGATTCTGGCTGTGGCACTGGTTATGGCGGTTGCACTGGTCCTTGGCGGTTGCGGCGGCGGGGACAAGAAACCGGCTGCGCCGGCGGCGCCGGAGAAGATGAAGGTGGCGTTCGTGTACATCGGGCCGGTCGGCGACGCTGGCTGGACCTACGCCCACGAGCAGGGCCGCAAGTATTTAATGGAGAAAATGCCGGACATCCAGTCGACGATTATCGAGTCCGTGCCTGAAGGCGCCGACTCCGAGCGGGTTATCACCCAGCTCGCCGAACAGGGCCACAAGGTTATTTTCACCACCAGCTTCGGCTATATGGACCCGACGATCAATGTCGCCAAAAAGTACCCCAACGTTATTTTCATGCATTGCTCGGGCTTTAAAACCGCCCCCAACGTCGGCACGTATTTCGGCCGCATCGAGGAGGCCCGCTACTTGACCGGCATCGCGGCCGGCAAGGCTACCAAGAGCAACGTCATCGGTTATGTGGCCGCTTTCCCGATTCCCGAGGTTGTCCGCGGCATCAACGGTTTCACGCTCGGTGTCCGTTCCGTGAACCCCAACGCCAAGGTTAAGGTGATCTGGACCAATACCTGGTACGACCCGGCCAAGGAGAAGCAGGCGGCGGTTTCGCTGCTTGACGCCGGCGCGGACGTCATCGCTCAGCATCAGGATACCCCCGGCCCGCAGCAGGCTGCCGAGGAGAAGGGCAAGTTCAGCGTGGGCTACAACACCGATATGAGCAAGATGGCGCCTAAGGCTGTACTGACTTCGGCGGTCTGGAACTGGGGTCCCTACTATGTGAAGGTTATCGAGTCCGTTAAGAAGAACACTTGGAAGAACGAGCAGTACTGGGGCCACATGAGCGACGGCATCGCCGACATCGCGCCTTTCGGACCGATGGTGACGGAGGATACGAAGAAGCTGGTCGCCGACGCCAAGGCCAAGATCGTGAAGGGCGACCTGAAGATTTTCGCCGGTCCGCTGAAGGATCAGAGCGGCCAGGTTAAGGTGCCCGCCGGCCAGGTAATGCCCGATCCCGACCAGCTCGGCTGGAACTGGTTCGTCGAAGGCGTGGACGGCACGATTCCCAAATAAGACGGATAAATAATGCGCTTGACGGAGAGCTGGCAGGCTTCGGCCTGCCGGCGCTCTGCGTTTTAGCCAGCGGAGGAAATGCATGGTTAAGCCACTTATCACGCTGCGGGGGATGTACAAACGGTTCCCCGGCGTGCTGGCCAACGACAATATCGATATGGACATATACCCGGGCGAGATTCACGCGCTGCTTGGGGAGAACGGCTCGGGGAAGAGTACGCTGATGTGCCTGTTGTCCGGGTTGTATAGGCCGGACGGCGGGTCGATCTGCGTGGACGGCGAGGAGAAGAAGTTCGGTTCGCCGCGTGACGCCATCGCCTGCGGCATCGGCATGGTCCACCAGCATTTCAAGCTTGTGGAGCCGTTCACGGTGGCGGAGAATATCGCTATGAGCGGGCAGAATAGCTCGTTCATGCTTTCGACGGAGAAGATGACGGCCGATATTGCCGAACTCGGCGAGAAGTACGGCCTGGCGATAAAACCGGAGGCGAGCGTGTGGCAGCTTTCGGTGGGAGAAAAGCAGCGGGTGGAGATCGTCCGCATGCTGTACCACGGCTCGCGGGTGCTTATCCTCGATGAGCCTACGGCGGTCCTGACGCCCCAGGAGGCGGCCGAGATGTTCAAGACGCTTCGCCGGATGGCGGACGACGGCTGCGCGATCGTGTTTATTACCCATAAGCTGAACGAGGTGTACGAACTGGCCGACCGGGTGACGGTGCTGCGGGGCGGGAAACTGACCGGCGTGCTGGAACGGGGCGGGTTCGATACGAAGAAGCTCGTGTGGATGATGGTCGGCCGGGATGTCGTGTCCCAATACGAGCGGGACGTTATGCCGGAGGGCCGGCCGGTGCTGGAAGTGGACAAGGCGGTTGCCTTCAACGATATGGGCATGTACGGATTGAAGGATTTGTCGCTGACGGTTAACGAAGGAGAAATCTTCGGGATCGCCGGGGTCGCCGGCAACGGCCAGCGCGAGCTCGCCGAGGTGGTGACCGGGCTGCGCCGTGTGGCGGACGGCACGATTAAGCTGTATGGCGAGGATGTGACGAATTTCCGCCCGGGCGATATGATCGGCCGCGGGGTTAGTTATGTGCCCGAGGACCGCCTGGGGGTCGGTCTGGTGCCGGAGCTGTCGGTGCTTGAGAATCTGCTGCTGAAGAGTTATCAGCAGCCGGAGTTTTCCGGCCGCTGGCTGCTCAACGGCAAGGCGATCAAGGAGCGGGCGGCCAAGCTTGTCAGGGAATACAAGGTGCAGGTGTCGAGCCTCGATCAGCCGGTGAAGATGTTGTCCGGCGGCCATTTGCAGCGGTTGCTGCTGGCCCGGGAGATTGCCGAGAAGCCGCGGCTGATGGTGGTCGTGTATCCGGCCCGCGGTCTCGACGTGGGAGCGACGGAGGCGGTTCACCGCCTGCTGCTCGACCTGAAGGCCGAGAAGACGGCGGTGCTGCTTATTTCCGAAGACCTTGACGAGATAATGAAGCTGGCCGACCGGGTCGGCGTGCTGTATAACGGCCGGCTGGTGGGCGAGTTCCCGGTGGAAGAGGCGGATATCGAGCAGATCGGCCTGCTGATGGCCGGGTCGGGGACGGGGGGAGGCAAGGCCGATGCTTATCAGATTTGAAAAGCGCCTGGCGCCTTCGCCGTTCATGACGGTAGCGGTGCCGGTGGTTGCGGTTGCGCTGGCGCTGCTGTTCTGCGCCGCTTTTCTGGCCCTCACCGGCCGCCATCCGTTCGAGCTTTACGCCGCCATGCTTAAGGGGGCGCTGGGCTCGGCCTACGGCCTGTCGGAGACGACGGTCAAGGCGATCCCGCTGATGTTGTGCGGCCTGGGCGTTTCGCTGGCATACCGCATGCAGCTGTGGAATATCGGCGCCGAGGGCCAGCTTTACCTGGGAGCGTTCGCCGCCACATGGGTGCCGCTGACTTTTCCGAACCTGCCGGCGTTCATTATGTTGCCGGCGATGCTTGTTCTCGGCATGGCCGCCGGGGCGATGTGGGCGCTGGGTCCGGCGTTCCTCCGGGTAAAGTGGCGGGTCAACGAGATTATCACGACGTTGATGCTTAATTATGTGGGCATACTATTGGTCAACTATTTCGTTTACGGTCCCTGGCGCGACCCGAAGGGGTTCAATTTCCCGCTGACGGCGGAGTTCCCGCCGGCGGCGCTGCTGCCGACGTTCGGCGGCTCGCGCATTCATGTGGGTTTGCTGCTGGCGCTGGCGCTGGTGGTGCTGTTTATCGTCATTTTCCGCAATTCCCGCTGGGGCTACGAGATCAAGGTGATCGGCTCGAGCGAGCGGGCGGCGCGTTACGCGGGCATGGATATCAAGCGCAATATGCTGCTGGTGATGGCGCTTTCCGGCGCGGTGTGCGGTCTGGCGGGCATGACGGAGGTCAGCGGCATTGCCGGGCGGCTGCAGCCGGGGCTCAGCCCCGGCTACGGGTATACGGCGATTATCGTGGCCTGGCTGGCGCGGCTGAACCCGGTCGCGATCGTGCTGGTGGCGGGGATGTTCGGGGGGCTGCAGGTCGGCGGCTATATCGTGCAGACCTTCGGGGTGCCGGCGTCGATGGTGGCGATGATCCAGGGCGCAGTGCTGTTTTTCGTGATCGGCGGCGAGATGTACGTCAATTACCGGGTTGTTTTCCCGGGGATGAGGGGAGCGGACAAGGCGGATGGGTGAGCAGTCGATAATCATTTCCATTCTCGCGGCCGCCGTAACCGCGGGCACGCCGATCCTGTACGCGGCGCTGGGCGAGCTCCTGACCGAGCGGGCCGGCATCCTTAATCTCGGGGTCGAGGGTATCATGCTGGTCGGCGCGGTGACGGGCTTTATCGCCGCGGTGGCTACCGGCAGCTGCTGGTGGGGACTTTTGGCGGCGATGGCGGCCGGCGGGGCGGTGGCCTTTATCCACGGGGTGCTGTCGATCACGCTCCGGGCCAACCAGACGGTGAGCGGCCTGGCGCTGACGCTGTTCGGCACCGGCCTGTCGGGGTATCTGGGCAAGTCGTATATCGGCATGCCGGTGCCGCAGGCCTTCAAGGCGACGACGCTGGGGCCGCTGTCCGACATCCCGTATATCGGGCCGATCCTTTTCCGCCATGACGTGCTTGTTTACGCGACTTATCTGCTGGTGCCGGCGATGGCCTTTTTCATCTACCGCACGCGGCCCGGCCTTATCCTGCGGGCGATCGGCGAGAATCCGGCGGCCGCCGACGCGCTTGGCTTCAAGGTGTTTACCCTCAGGCATTTGTATGTGGTCGCCGGCGGGATGCTGTGCGGCGTGGGCGGCGCGTATCTGTCGCTGGCGTATGCGCCGAGCTGGCTGGAGAATATGACGGCCGGCCGGGGCTGGATCGCGGTGGCGCTGGTCGTTTTCGCCCTGTGGGATCCCTGGCGGGCGCTGGTGGGGTCGTATCTGTTCGGCGGCGTCGACGCGCTGGGCTTCAATCTCCAGGTGTTGGGCGTGTCCGTGCCGACCTTTTTCCTCAGTATGATGCCATATCTGTTCACTATCCTGGTGCTTACGCTGCTGATGGCCAAGAGCGGCGGGCGGGTCGTGCCGCCGGGGGCCCTGGGGCTGCCTTACGACCGGGAAGAGCGATGAATTAAGGAGCGAACCATGCAGGAATTGCGCGAACGGATCGTGACCGACGGCGAGGTTGTCGGCCGCGATATTCTTAAAGTGGATTCTTTTCTGAACCATCAGATCGATCCGGCGTTCATCCAGCGGATCGGCAAGGAGCTCGCCGCGCGGTTCGCGGGCGAGGGGGTCACGAAGATTCTGACGGTGGAGGCCTCGGGGATCGCCGTGGCGGCCGCGGCCGGTCTGGCCTTGGGCGTGCCGGTGGTGTTCGCGAAGAAGAAGCGGGCGGTCACGCAACAGGGCGAGCTTTACGCGGCGGAGATTTTTTCGTTCACCCGCCGCGAGTCGGTACATATCACGGTGGCCGCCAAGTTTCTGGGGCCCGGGGATGTGGTGCTGATCGTGGACGATTTCCTGGCCCACGGCGAGGCGCTGAACGGGCTGGTGGACATCGTGCGCCAGTCCGGCGCGAGACTGGCCGGGGCCGGCATCGTGATCGAGAAGAAGTTCCAGCGGGGCGGCGAGAAGCTGCGGGCCGCGGGGCTGCGCATCGAGTCGCTGGCGGTGATCGAGAGCATGGAAGCGGGGGTAATCAAATTTGGCTGACGGCCCGGTTTTCAGGGAGCCGCTGAAGGGCATTACGGTGAGAGAATATGGCCGGTAGCGCAAACAAGGACGCCAGGCGGCTGACCGCTCTGGCGTATTTTATGTTGCTGGCGATCGGCGCCGTTTTCAGCCTGGCGGGGGTGGCGACCAAGCAGATCGCCGCGTATTTCGCGGTTGATACGGCGGTGGTCGGGTATGTGTTTACGCTATTTTCGGTGGGTTACAGCGCGGCGATTTTCGGCAACGGCTTTTTGCTGGACAGGGTGGATATCGGCCGGGAGACGGCGGCTGCGGCTGCGGCCGCGGGTGTGGCCGCGCTGGCGGCGACGCTGTTGCCGACGGTATGGATGTTCGCGGCGGCGATTTTCGTTTACGGCGTCTGCCTGGGGGTGATGTGCTCGGTCGGGTATTTCCTGATCGTGAATTTGTACGCCGAGGCTGACCGGGCGGCGAAGCTGAATGTGCTGAATTTTTTCTACGGCGCCGGTTCGGTGGTGGCGCCGGTTCTGGCCGGGCAGGCGCTGGCGCGCGGCGCGGGCTGGCAGGCGGTGTTCCAGGCGACGGTGCCGCTGGTGCTGGTGGCGGCGGCCTTGGCGCTGGCGGGCCGCTTTGCCGTGCGACCGGCGCACCGCGTGGCCGGGACGGGCGGCGACGGCTCGCGCTGGGGCTGGCGGGTGTATGTGGTCAGCCTGGCGTTGCTGTGCTACGTTGTGTCGGAGATGGTGTTTACTTACTGGGTGGTTACGTATATGATGGACAAACTGGCGGCGGATGTGGCGACAGCCAGTTTGGCGCTGTCGTTGTTCTGGGTGACGATGGCGCTGGGACGCCTGGCGGCGGGGCCGCTGATCGCGCGGCTGGGGCTGGGGCGCTATATCGGCGGGCTGTCGCTGCTGGCGGCGGGTTCGTTCGCCGGATTGCTGACTGCGGGGACGCCGGCGGTGGCTCTGTGGCTGGCGGCGGCGATGGGGGCAGGGTATTCCGGCCTTTATGCGACAATCCTATCGCTCGGCACGCAGATGGTGCGGGGGCCGTCACCGCGTCTGACGACGTTTTTTCTGACGATCGGCGCCGGGGGAGGGATTTTGGCGCTGCTGCTTTCAAGCCTGCTGAAGCAGGTTTACGATGTGGCGACGGTGCTGACGTTCGCGGCCGGGCTGCTTGTGGCGATGGCGCTGCTGGCGGCGGCCGCGGGACGAGGCAGGAGATGACGGGGCGACGGGCGAAGATTAAAGGTGGCGGATCGCCAGGGCCGCATGATTGCCAGGCGGCCGGCTAATGCTAACACGGATGTGGATGATAAGGAGGAGTTGGGGTTGATGGAGAAGAATCCGACCGCGAAGTTCGAGACTACTTTGGGTGATTTTACGGTGGAGTTGTTCGCCGATAAGGCGCCGGTGACGGTGGAGAATTTCATGACGCTGGCGAAGAAGGGTTATTACGACGGGGTGATATTTCACCGGGTGATTCCCGGGTTCATGATTCAGGGCGGCGATCCTACGGGCACCGGCCGGGGCGGCCCGGGCTATGCCATCCCGGACGAGTTTCATCCCGAGCTTAAGCATGACGTGCCCGGCATTCTGTCGATGGCGAACGCCGGCCCGAATACGGGCGGGTCGCAGTTTTTCGTGACGGTGGCGGCGACGCCGTGGCTGGATAACCGCCATGCGGTGTTCGGCAAGGTGACGGAAGGCATGGATGTGGTGGACGCGATAAGCACGGTGAAGCGCAACGCAAGCGACCGGCCGCTGGAGCCGGTGGAGATGAAAAAGGTCACGGTTGATGGCGAGTAGCAAGGCGTTCACGTATATCGTCGCCTGCGCCGACGGTTCGCTGTACACCGGATGGACGAACGATCTCGCGGCGCGGCTGGCCGCGCACAACGCCGGCACGGGGGCGCGGTACACGCGCGGCCGGGGGCCGGTGGCGCTGGTTTACTGGGAGGAGTACGAGGACCAGGGCCAAGCGCGGCGGCGGGAATGCGAGATCAAGCGAATGGACAGGCGGGAGAAGGAGGCGCTGGTCGCTTCCTTCCGGCTTGCAACGGCAGGGGAAAAGCCATAATGAGATGGCTTTTTTCTTTTGCCTTTGGCGGTGCGGAAGGAAACGGCCGCCGACTGGCGAATTTTTCCGGAAACGAAGGAAACATGCCGGCGGCGGTCAGCGGACGGCGCCGGAGAAGCCCATTATTGAGGAGGCTGGCGCTATGACGAAGATTATGAAGCAGGATCAGTGGTGCAACGATGTGGAAGGCTGGCGGCGGGAGACGCTGGGCAAGCAGGCGGTGGCGGCGCTGAAGGCGAATTGGTTCGATGCGCTGTATGTGCCTGACCGCGAAGAGGCCGCGAAATATGTTCTCGGGTACTGCGTACCGGGAAAGGTGGTGGCCCACGGCGGCTCGGCGACGCTGACCCGCGATATGGCGATTATCGACAGGATCAAGGCTACGGGGGCGACGCTGATCGAGAACGCGTACGGCGATCCGGAGATGATGTTCGAGGCGCGGCGGAAGCAGCTGCTTAGCGATGTTTATTTATGCAGCGTGAACGCGTTGACGATGGATGGTTATCTGGTGAGCGTGGACGGGACGGGCAACCGCACCGGGGCGATGACGTTCGGCCCGCGGAAGGTGATCGTGGTGGCGGGGACGAACAAGATCGTGCCCGATATGGCGAGCGCCTGGCAGCGCCTCGATAAGGTGTCCAATCCGATGAACATGAGGCGCCTGAATATGCCGACGCCGTGCGTGCAGACGGGCTATTGCATGGATTGCCGCGCCGACAAGCGGGGTTGCCGGATTTATACGGTGCTGAAACGCCGCCCGATGCTGACCGATATTACGGTGGTGGTGGTCGGCGAGGATCTGGGGTATTGATGCCCGCCGTCCAAAACATGGGAAAAACAAGACCCTCCGCAAGAGGGTCTTGTTTTGTGGAAGCCTGGTTTGTGAAGAATATTATTGTCGACGCAGGGACTTTTGGCCCACGTGTAGAATTTTTTAGGACGAAAAATTTGTATTGGTGGCTATATGAAGCGTTTATTGGTAATCGGCGCGGCGGTTTTGGCGGTGGCGGGCGGTTTGTGGCTGACAGGCTGCGGGTCTGCTCCCGGCGGGAAACCTGCGGCTGTGCCTGCCGGCCCCGCGGTTCAGAAGGCTGAGGCGGAACCGGCTGCGACCAAGCCTCCGGCCGGGGTGCCGGTGTTGATGTATCACCAGATCGGCGAGGAGAAGGGCAATGATGCCGTGATTTCGGCGGCCCGGTTCGCCGAGCATATGGAGTATCTCCACAAGAACGGTTACCGGACGCTGTCGATGGACGAGCTTGCCGCTTATCTGGACGGGCGGGCGGAGCTGCCGCCGAAGCCGGTGGTGCTGACGTTCGACGACGGCTACCGGGATACGTACGAGATCGCCATGCCGCTGTTGAGAAAGTACGGGTTCAAGAGTATGCTGTTCATTCCCGCGGGGGAAGCCGAGCAGCGCTATTCGTGGGCGGAGCTGAGGGAGATGAAGGCGGCCGGGATGGAGATCGGCTCGCACAGCTTTTCCCACCGCGACCTGGGTGCGATGACGCCGCAGCAGCAGGCGGAGGAGGTTAAGCGCTCGAAGGAGATTCTCGACCGGAATCTGGGGCAAGATAGCCGCTATTTCTGTTATCCCAACGGCAGCTACGACGAGGAGACGCTGCGGTTGCTGAGGGCGAACGGGTTTCGCCTGGCGGTGACGATCGAGCCGGGATGGGTGAAGCGCGGCGATAATCCGCTGCTGCTGAAAAGAGTGTGGATGGGCAACGGGGTCGATCTGAAGAATTTCGAGGCCCGTGTGACCCGCGAGGATTACCCGATCCTCTGAGATTGCCATTATTTTTGTTGAAAGAGGACTGCTTGATGCTAAGGTTGTCACTGCCGACAAATATTTATATACGGTTTTTGGCCCTCAATCTGGCGTTTCTTATCCTGACCGGGCCACTGGTGGTGCTTTTCGGCCCGTTTACGAATATCAAGCGGAGCGTCATCGGCGCGATTATGACGTCGCGCCATCCCCACTATATTACGTGGCTGTTTTCCGAGCGGCAGATCAAGGATATCCTCGGCGACAGCAATCAGGGGCAGACGGTGCGGCAACAGGCCCTGTCGTTTACGAAACGGGAGGACGATACGCTGCGCCTGATCAATATCACGGGGGGCAGGTTCAAGGGTTATCTGCTGGAGGTGCCGAACCCGGCGCGGGTGAAGGTGGCTACGGCGCGCGATATCCAGGAGATCGGCGATACGGTGAGTACGATCGCGTTGAACAATAATGCCATTGCGGCGATCAACGCCGGCGGATTCTACGACCCCGAGGGTACGGGAACGGGACGCCTCCCGTGGGGGATTATCATTCGCGACGGGAAGTTCCTGGTGGGCGGCGATATAAAGGACAGCATCGATGTTGTGGGTTTGACCAAAACGGGGATGCTGGTGACGGGCACGCACACGATTGCGGAAATGAAGCAGATGAGTATCGCCGAGGCGGTCACGTTCGGGCCGTCGCTGATCAAAAACGGCAAGAAGCTTATCACCCAGGGCGACGGCGGCTGGGGGATCGCTCCGCGTACGGCCATCGGCCAGCGCAAGGACGGGACGATTCTTTTCCTGGTTATCGACGGGCGCCAACCGGGGTATTCCATCGGGGCGACGCTGCTGGATGTGCAGAACATCTTGTACGATGAGGGCGCCTATACGGCTGCCAATCTCGACGGCGGCTCAAGCGCGACGCTGTTTTACAACGGCAAGGTTATCAACAAGCCGGCCGATATGCTGGGCGAGCGCATGGTGCCGACGGCGTTTATCGTAAAATAGGGAGGGCAACGGGTGGACGAAAAGCGGCGGAAACTCGCCATTTGGATTGTAGCCAGCCTGATTTTTCAGGGCAGCATTTATTTATATTTCGACCAGTTCCTGCTGGCGCCGACGTCGACTTACGAGGTGAGCGCGGCGGCGGACTCGGTGGCCGGCGGCAAGGCCTATTATTCGCGCGACCGCCGCTATACGGCGATTGTGAAGGCGAACAGTGTTGATATTTACATGGCGCCTCGCAAGGACCCGGTGCGGACGGTGGAGCTGGGCAGCAAGAAGGTGTCGTATTTCCGCTGGTTGAAGGACCGGGACCTGGCACTGATGGCGCTGCATGAGGATAGCGGCGACTCAAGCGCGGTGACGCTGACGCAGATTCATCCGCTGGGGGCGGAGCACGAGCTGTCGGAGACGGTGAGCAAGCTGCCGAGGGGCAGCAAGGTTGTGGATGTGGCTTATTCGACGGCGACGAACGTTATTTATATGCAGGTGATTGTTTCGACGAGCCCCGAACAGTACCGCGTTTACCGTACGGACGCCAACCGGGATCTGAAAAGGGTATACCTGAACGCGAGCCGGATCGGCCGGATCGCGGTGCTTTACGACCAGGATACGATGTTTTACGATAACCTGGCCGAGGGCACGGTGACGGCGAGGCATGTGGACGGTAGCTGGCAGGTGATTTCGCCGCCGGGGGGCAAGTACCGCCTGGTGGGGGTGGAGAATAACGTGATTTATCTGGCGAGGCTGAACACGGAAGGGCTGGCGACGGCTATCTACACCGGCCGCTTCAAGGAGAAGTTCAAAGAAGAGAGGGTGCTGGCGACGCCGATGGATGTCCGGCAGATAACGGTGAAGGAGCTGGGCAAGGCGGCGGCCAAGTAGCCTCCGTACTACAGAACTAAAACGGGGAGGGGTTGTCAGCGTGAGAGAGTTCATATCCCATCACCTTATCAAGGGACAGGATCTTAACCATCATGGGACGCTGTACGCCGGCCGCGGCGCCGAATGGCTGGTGGAGGCGGGGTTCGCCGCCGCCGCGTCGATGACCAATCCGGAGAATGTCGTTTGCCTGAAGATCCACGGGATGACGTTCAAGCGCCCGGTTCGCAAGGGCGAGATCATCAGGTATATCAGCAAGGTGGTGTATGCGACACGGACGAAGCTGGTGTCGTATGTGAAGGTGGAGCACGCCAACGATGACGAGGTTATTGTGGACGGGTTCATGACGTTTGTGCACGTCGACCTGGAGGGCAAATCGCTGCCGCACGGGCTGGTGATCGAGCCGAGCAACGCCGAGGAGGCCGAACTGCAGGAACGGGCCAAGCAGCTGTGATTTGAGAGAAAGATTTTGCCAAACCCCGGCCGAGCGGTCGGGGTTTTAAAATTTTTTAAAAATTTCCCCCGCGTAAAATGGCCTTTTGTACGATTTGTGGACTTTTAGTGAACTGTAGGGCAAAAAAGTGTGTTATGATATTAGTGTGAAGAAGACCGCCGCGAGCGGCCTTCTTCTTTTTATGACGTAAAATAAATTAGAGGTGCGATTATGGGAAGCAGGAAAGTTAAAGACCGCCAGGGGCGGTCTTTGCGTTTGCAGATGAAAGAGGGGGTGAGAGGAATGAAGGGGTGCTACAAGCACGATTGCCTGAACCACGACCGCAGCCGGCCGGGGAACTGCCTGGAGTACGCCACGGCGCTTCCCGGGCGGGAGGGGCTGTGCGGGCAGTATGTGGACGCGGAGAGCCTGATGCGGACGTTCCGCTGCGGCTGCCATAAGAATGCGCGGGGCCGCTGGGTGGGCGACCGGGTGACGGTGCTGCGGTGAGGGGCGGCTAGGTGAGAAGGCGGTAAACGCCGTAGACGATGACGAGCCAGAGAAGGAGGATGAGGAGGGCGCCGAGCCAGAGCTTGGGGAGGATGTTGCCGTAGGCGGCGGCCTGGCGACGGCAGTCGTCGAGGACGGGGGGCGGGATGAGCCTGATGGCGAGGGCGATGCCGAGGGGGAGGAGGACGAAGTCGTCTAGGTAGCCAAGGACGGGGATGAAGTCGGGGATGAGGTCGATGGGGCTTAGGGCGTAGCCGACGATGAGGGCGACGAGGGCTTTGGCGTACCAAGGGGTGGCGGGGTGCTTAACAGCTAAGAAGAGGGCAATAATTTCGCCTTTGAGGAGGCGGGTTTTTTGTTTGACGGAGGCTTTTTGCGGGGCGTCGGCCATGGCGTGTCCTTTCGCGCGGTGGCTTTTCTTTTATTATAACACGTACGGGGGGATGGATGTGGCAGGAGGGAACAGAGAGCTGACTTATCGCCAGCGGATGTTCGTGAGGGAGTTCGTGAGCAGGGGGAATGTGCTGCAGGCGGCGCGGGCGGCGGGGGTGAAGAGCCCGGAGAGCGCGGGGTACCGGATGATGCGGAACGCGAGGGTGCAGGCGGCGATTAACGAGGCGAGGGATGGGGTGGAGGCGAAGCTGGCGGGGGAGTCGGCGAAGGCGCTGGCGATCCTGCTGAATCTGATGGAGAACGCGGAGACGGATTCGGTGAGGCTTAGGGCGGCGCAGGAGGTGCTGGACCGGGCGCGCGGCAGGCAGGGGGAAAGACGTGAGGGGAGCGAGGGGCCGCAGGGGGGAAGGACGCTGCTGGATTATTCGGACCCGGCGGCGGTGGCGAGACGGCTGGAGGAGCTGTGGCGGCGTTACCGGGAAGGCGGCGGGGCGAAAGAGGAGGGGGGCGACGGCAACGATGCTTAACTTGAAGGAGCAGGCGGAGCTGGCGGCGCTGGAGGCATACCGGCAGTACCTGGAGGATCCGTGGTTGTTTGTGACGGAGTGCTGCCGGACGAAGGACGAGGCGGATGGGGGGAAGGTGAAGGATATGCCGGCGAAGGGATATTTGCGATATGTGACGCAGGCGTGGCGGGAGGAGAGCTTGCTGGCGGTGCCGAAAAGCCGGCGGATGCTGATGACGTGGCTGTTTTTATGCTTGCACTTGTGGGCGGCGCTGACGAGGCCGAACGCGGCGGTGTTCATCCAGTCGAAGAAGCAGGAGGACAGCGAGTTTTTGCTGGGGGAGGACCGGCTGATGTTCGTGTATCGGCAGCTGCCGCAGGAGTGCCCCTGGCCGGCGCTGGAGAAGGCGATGGCGGGGAAGAGCGGCAAGGGGTACGCTTATCTGCGGTTTGCGAACGGGTCGTATGTGGCGGCGGTGGGGCAGGGGCCGGACCAGCTCCGCCAGTATACGGCGTCGCATGTTTATCTCACGGAGATGGCGTTCTGGGAGTGGGCGGAGGAGACGTTCGCGTCGCTGCTGCCGACGATCCAGGGAGGCGGGAAGGTGACGATCGATTCGAGCGCGGGGCCGGGGTTTTTCGACCGGCTTATCCACGGGGAGCTTTAAATGGTGGCGAATGAAGGCGGGCCGGGGGGCAGAAAGTCAGACGATTGGCCTGATGGAGGGCTTTTTGGGGAATTTTGAAAATAGGTATTGCTAATCTCACAAAAAGCATGTTAAAATTTACATAGATGGTAAATATTACCATAAAATATGGACAGATATGGTGGATAATGGGGAAGGCGGCGGCGGGATAGCACGGCAATTGTCGCCGCTGGGCAGGGACCGAGAGTATTTAATTACGCGCGGAAGGGTAACGGGAGTTTTCTCCCAATGCCCCCGGGAGCAATCCCGGGGGCGTTCTTTTTGCGGAGGGGGAACGGAGATGACGAAAACGGGGATTCCAGAGGGGGTGACCCGCTGGCGGACAAAGCAGGGGGTGACGGTGGTACGGGTGCATTATACGGCCGACCCGGCGAAGCGCACGGCGGCGTGGAAGGAGGAGCAGAAGCGGGGGATGTCGGAGGCGATGTGGGAGCGGGTGGGGAACGAACGGTGCGGCGCTGTTGGCCGGCGGACGGCTGGGCGGTGGCCCGGCGGGGTGGTGGCTTTACGGCGATCGGCGGACGGTGGCGGCGGGCATAATGCTGCCGGTGGGGCGGTGATCAGCGGGTAACCTG
>JARKNV010000019.1 GCA_029976065.1 Selenomonadales bacterium | reverse complement strand
ATGTACGATGCCGAAATTGACCGGCGCGAGGGTGTTGGGGGCCGCCGTGCGGAATACGCTTCCGCTGACCGTCACGGTCTGCGAGGGAAGGGCGGTGATGCCGAGGCCGCTGGTGCCGGCGCCGTCGGATGCCAGGGAAATGGTGGCGGTGCCGGTTTTGAGGCCGGCGGTCGCGGTATCGGAGATTCCGACCACGAGACTCCCGTTATCCGTTGCTCAGGCGTCCAGCCCGCTGAAGGAGCCGCCGGCCTTGACCGGGCCCGTGGTCGGGGCAATGGAGGCGTTCAGCTTCTCGGAATAGCCGTCCGTGGGCGCCGTATTGGCGATGGACAGCGCCTGGGTGCCGAATGTCCCGCCCACCCGGACATTGCCGAGCGTGACGGGCTCCGGGGCATGTGCGCCGGCCGCGGCAAGATTATAGGCGGCGCCGGTAATCGTCAGGATCTGGCTGTTGGTGTTGTCGAAGTTGTTAACTATCGCAACCTGCTGACCGGTCAGCGCTCCGCTGCCAGTGGCATTGAACGATACCGCGAGATTGCCGGTCGTCGCTCCGGCGGAGACCGTGCCCCAGTTCGATGCGGTAACGCCGGTACCGGCGAGGCGTCCGTCGGTGATGCTGCCGCCGTTGGCCGCCGTCTGGATCGCGCCGCGCAGGACCGGGCCGCCGGTATTGGCGTTTCCGACCTGGTAGTTCATGGTTACGAGATCGCCGACGTGGACGTTGCCGAAGGCGAGGGTGGCGTTTCCCGAAGTCGGACCGCCCGCAATGTCGCCGGAGAGCTGCTGCGCCGTGGCTGCGCCGGCGCCGGAAGCCAGAATCAGTCCTGAACCCGTCACATTGGCCCGCCGGTTGAAATTGTTCCCCGTGCCGAAGTTGGCATTGCGGTAATCGGTCGAGACAGTGATGTTGTTGGCGCCCAGGGCAAGGCTGTCCGATGCGCTCCCGTTGTGCGCCAGGGTGCCCGCGCTGCTGGCGGCGCTGAGAGCAAGGCTGCCGTCCGGATCAATCTGTACCGTGCCGCTGGGTCCGGTGATGCCGGCAGTTGCGTTGAGAACGCCTCCGAATGCCCGGACCAGGCCGCTGTTGTTTACCGCCACCCCGATGGTTCCGAAGCCGTTCACCTCGCCGCTGTTGTCCAGAGACGTGGCGTTGAAAGTCCCGCCGCGCAGCTGAAGACCCCTGGGATCCGTGCCGGTATTGGTAAAAGCGCCGCTGGTGATAAAGGTACTCGACGGTCCGACCTGGACGATGCCGGCATTGCCGAACGCCCCGGCTGTCGTGAAGTTGCGGCCGTTCCGGATGGTGAAGCTGCCGTCGGCGGTGTTCGTTGCGAGGCTGGTCAACGCATCGGTCCCGTTGTTCTGTTTCAGGTTGGAGTTGACGCCGTCCAGCAGGATGGTGGCCGCGTTGGTGACGATGGCGCCGGTCGGCAGTTGAAGGTTCCCCGGGCTTCCCGCTGTTCCGTAGACCGCATACGTTCCGCCGGTGAGGGTCGTGCCGCTGTAGTTTGTCAGGTTGTCCGTGACCTGCAGGGTGCTCCCGGCATTGGCCTGGAGGATGCCGCTGTTGGTGATTCCCAGGTCGTCCCGCGGGTTGATGGTCAGTGGCGTGGTCTGGTTGGCGACGATCAGGCCCTGGTTGTCGAGGCCGATAAGGTTGACGCCCAGTTGGCCGGCGCCCTGGATGGTGTG
>JARKNV010000074.1 GCA_029976065.1 Selenomonadales bacterium | reverse complement strand
TCCAGGTGCCGACGAGCTGCCCGGGAGTGCCGGCGGAGGTGCTGAGGCCGCGGCAGACGTGGGCGGACAAGGCGGCGTACGACAAGGCGGCCGCGGAGCTGGCGGCGCGGTTCGTGAAGAATTTCGTGAAGTTCGGCAAGGATGTGCCGCCGGAGATTACGGCCGCCGGGCCGAGAGGGTAAGCTAAGTATTGCGAAAAGCCCCGTCAATCGACGGGGCTTGCTTTTTTATTACAGTGTCGGCCGCCCAGCAGCGCCCATCTGCGGCGTTGCTCCTCGGATGGCCTACTCGACGTACGCAACCAAGTACGCCGTCGTGGGCCATCCTCCGGTGCGCCTTGCATCTGGGCACTTCTGAGCGGCCGGCAGCAATTCAGGGAGGAACGGACCGTGGGACGCTGGCGCCTGCGGCACTCAATGCCGGGGAATAGCCGCTCCGCTTAGTAACCGCCGACAAAGGAGAAAGCCCCACCAAGAATGGCGGGGCCTTGCTTTTTATCATCCTAGCGAGGGCAATTTTTGTTTCAGGTTCAAGACCGGCGCAAACAGGTCGCCCAGCCGCTCAATCCGCGCCAGCACTTCGCCGGCCTCGAAGGACAGCAGGGCGGGATCGCGCTTGTCCAAAGTCGCCGCCACTTCGTCCCAGGTAACCGGCGTCGAGGCGGTCGGCTTGGGCCGGGCGCGGAGCGAGTAGACGCAGACCGTCGTTTTGTGTTCGTCGTTCTGGCTCCAGTCCACCAGCACCTTGCCGGTGCGCAGCGCCTTGGTCATCCGCGAGACGACCGCGTCGGGGTGCCGCTTTTCGAGCAGTTGGGCCAGCGCGCGGGCGAACGTCTTGGTGCGGTCGTAGTCGGTCGGGGTGTTGAGGGGCACGTATACCTGGAGGCCTTTCGAGCCTGAAGTTTTCGGAAAGGACACTAGCCCGTAGTGGTCAAAGACCTCCTTCAGCCATAGCGCCACCCGGGTGCAGTCGACGATGGTCGCCGGCGGGCCCGGGTCGAGGTCGAAGACCAGCATCGTCGGCGTGGCGGGCGAGGCGGCCAGCGACAGGGAGGTATGCAACTCCAGGGCCGCAAGGTTGGCCGCCCACACCAGGGCGGGCGTGTCGGCCAGAAGGCAGAAATTGATGTTGCGGTTGTTGCCTTCGCTCCACACCGGCGCGGTTGGCACCCAGTCGGGCCGGTGGGCAGGGCACTCCTTCTGGTAGAAGAAATCGTCCTCCGCCCCGTCGGGGTAGCGTTTGAGCGTCACCGGGCGGCCGGCGAGGTGGGGCAGGAGGGCGGGAGCGACACGGATGTAGTAGTCGATCATCTGCCCCTTGGTGAATCCGGTGTCCGGGTAAAAAACCTTGTCCAGGTTGGACAGCGCCAGTTCCTGGCCGTCCACCTTAACGAGCGTTTTAGCGGGCACTGGCCCTCTTCCTCCTTTCCTTCACCGGCGGCTTCTTCTTAACGGCCGCCAGGCTGGCTTCCAAAGCCGCCATCAGGTCGATGACCTTTGCGCCTTCCTCGGCCGCCGGCCGGGCGACGATCTTCTGCCCCTCGGCCTTGCGCTCGATGAGGTCCATTACCCGCCGGTAATACTCGTTGCGGTATTTTTTCGGGTCGAAGGCGGCGGCCAGCGATTCGATGAGCTGGCCGGCCATCGCCAGTTCCCGGGCGGTTGGGGCGGTATCGTCCCCTGGCAGGCCCTCGAGTTCCTCCTGGGCGACGACCTCGTCGGCGAAATGCATCGTCGCCAGGCTCAAGGCCTCTCCGGATGGCCTCAGGGCGGCGAGGTACTCCTTGTTACGGAGAACGAAGCGGGCCACGGCCACCCGGCCGGCGTCGCGCATGGCCGCCAGCAGCAGCTTGTACGATTTTGCCGCCCCCTTGTCAGGGACAAGATAGTATGATTGTTCGAAATACAGCGGGTCGATCTCCTCCAGCCGCACGAAGTCCTCGATCTCGATGCTGCGGTTGGCCTGGGGGTAAAGTGTCTGCAGTTCCTCCGCCGAAATCGTCACATAGCGGTCGGGGGATATCTCATAGCCTTTAATGATGCTGTCTGGTGGCACCTCGGCCCCGTCAGTGGAGCAGACCTTCTTCAGGCGGATGCGGCAACCGTCCTTGGCCCGCAACTGGTTGAAGCTCACTGTCCGCTTCTTGACAGCATTATACAATTTTACCGGGACGTTGACCAGACCGAAACTTATCGCTCCGCTCCAGATCGGTCGTTGCATCGTATCCCTCCTGTCACGGCATCGGTTCCCTGACCACCTCGGCGGCATCCTTGTCAGTGCGCAGGCCCTTGAAGGACGGGTGGCGCAGGGTATTATTAGGGGTCCATTCGGTGAATTCGAATTCGCCCACGAGCCGCGGAACCGCGAAGACGGCGTCCGCCACCGGCGGCTTCACGGCGAAGGGGCTGGCCGCGCGGCGCAGGGGGGCGAGCCTGGCGGCAAGCTCGGCCAGCGTGCGGCCCGAGAATCCGCTGCCGACCTTGCCGGCATATACGAGGCGCGGGGGTGACTCGGCGCCCCGTACCGGCAGGCGGTCCCAATAGCCGACCAGCAGAGCGCCGATAGACCCTTGACGTTTGCCCTTTCCCGGCACCCAGCCGGCGATGACCAGCTCCTGGCGGCGCTGGTTCTTGATTTTCAGCCAGGCGCCGGTCCGTTTGCCGGCCTCATAAATACTGTCGAGCCGCTTGGCTAATAAGCCCTCCAGACCCACCGCCCGGCTGGCGGCCAGCATTGCCTGGCCTTCGCCGGCTTTGCAGGCCGGCGTCTGCCACGCCGGCCCGGACGGTGCCAGCTCTTCGAGAATACGGCGCCGTTCGCGGTAGGGCAGGTCGGTGAGCAGGCGGCCATCGTGGTACAGGATATCGAAGATGATATAGGTGGCGGGTATTTCCCGGCCCACTTTGGCGATCGTTCGCGGGGAACTGAGGCCCATGCGGTGCTGGAGGCGGGAAAAGGAGGGCCGTCCGTCCGGCCCGAGGGCGACGATCTCGCCGTCGAGGATCAGGCGGCTGGCGCTCAAGGACGCGGCAAGGGCGGCCAGTTCGGGGTATTGGCCGGTGATGTCTTTGAGATTGCGGCTGAGCAGCCGGAAGCGCCCCTTGTTCAGATACGCCGCAGCGCGGATGCCGTCCCATTTGATTTCAAAGCCCCATTCGCCGGGGTCGGCGGGCATCGTCCCGGTCTTGGCGAGCATCGGCGGGATGTTTGCGGGCATTTGTTGTGCAGCCATCATACCACCCGTTCAGAGGTCGGATAGTTTAGTGTTGCCCGCCGGGGGCCGCCGCCATCCGTCGCCCGCCAACAAAAAAGCCGGCGCTGGCCGGCAGAAATGACGCGTAAGGGGTTATGCGCGGGTTTTCAGCTGAGCGACTGCGGCTGCCGGTCTGTTGGTGATTATCCCCTGGGCGCCGACGGCGGCGAAATAGCGCAGGTACAGCGGCCGGTCGACCGTCCAGGGGATTACGGACAGCCCGGCGTCGTGGGCCGCGTTGCAGAGGCGGGCGCCGGCGAGGCGGAAACAGGGATGCAGGGCGTCGACGTCATACTCCCGCGCGTAAGCGATCGGATCGGACAGCCGCTCCTCGTACAGCAGGCCGGTGAGGATTGCCGGGTCCCGGGCTTTGACGAGCGGCAGGGCGCCATGGTCGAAAGAGGAGACGAGAACGTGCCGTTCGAGGTGCAGGGCGGCGACAACGTCTAACACCACGGCGACCAGGTCGGCGGCATCGTAGTCCGTCTTGAGTTCGATGTTGAAGTAGGTGCGGCCCGCTCCGAGCGCCAGCACGGTTGCCAAGGCCGGCACGCCATAGCCTTCGAGGAACAGCGCCGTCAGTTTGCTCGCCAGGCCGCGGCCACCGGTGGTACGGTCAATGGCGGCATCATGGATGACCATCGGCACGCCGTCGGCGGACAGGCGCACGTCAAGCTCCCAGAAATCTGCGCCCTGGTCGGCGGCAGCGACAAAGGCCGCCGGCGTGTTTTCGCGATATTCGGCGCTTGCGCCGCGGTGAGCGCCCACCAACGGCCGGCGGGCGGCAGCCAGGGCCTCGCGGAAGGAGGCGGAGGGCTTCAGCATTTCGACCTCGCACAGAGTTTGTTTGGCAAAAAAAAGACCCTAGCGGGGCTAGGGTCTCGGTAGTTCTAGTACGAGCGTTTGCTGGCCTGGAAGCAGTCGCGGCAGTATACCGGACGGCCGGCCGTGGGATTGAAGGGAACCTGGGTTTCGACGCCGCAACCGCTGCAGGTCACGGTAAACATTTCCCGGGCGGGACGGTCGTTGCGGCTCTGTTTGCGGGCCGCGCGGCAGGCCGGGCAACGGGACGGGTCGTTCTGGAAGCCCTTCTCAGCGTAGAAAGCTTGCTCGGCGGCGGTGAAGGCAAATTCGGCGCCGCACTCCTTGCAAGTGAGGGTCCTGTCTTCGTACATTACTCTTAACCAACCTCCTTAATGATATCACTAAAACAAATGCCAGTCGGTTGGTAAGACTAACCTGCGAATACGGACCGGGGCAATTTGTCTAGCTTACTATATAATAACCATTAGTTAACAGATATGTCAAGATTCACGGAGTATTTTCTCGAGCTCATCCAGCAAATTGGAAAATTTTTGCAGGGTGACTTCAATCGGTTTTGGGGTCGACATATCGACTCCGGCCCGTTTGAGGATTTCGATGGAGTAATCGCTGCCGCCGCTTTTCAGGAAGTTGATATAGCGTTCCTGGGCAGGCTGTCCTTCCTTTTGGATCTGGTCGGCGAGGGCGGTGGCGGCCGCATACCCGGTAACATACTGGTACACATAGAAGTGCCAGTAGAAGTGGGGGATGCGGGCCCATTCCACTTTGATCTCCTTATCGACCACGATGTCGGGGCCGTAATATTTTTTGTTCAGCTCCAGCCAGATTTCGTCAAGGAGGTCGGCGGTCAGCGTTTCGCCCTGATCGGCTTTGGCGTAAATAATTTTTTCGAATTCGGCGAACATCGTTTGACGGTAAACCGTCGCCCTGACCGCTTCCAGGTACTGGTTGATGAGGTAGAGGCGCTCGCGCTTGTCGGTGGTGGTTTTCAGCATGTGGTCGATGAGAAGGATCTCGTTGGTTGTCGAAGCCACTTCGGCGGTGAAAGTGGTGTAGTGGGAAGTGGCGTACGGCTGGCTCTTGTGGCTGTAGTAGCTGTGGATGGCGTGGCCGAGCTCGTGGGCGATGGTGGACACGTCATCGTAACGGTTGTGGTAGTTGAGAAGCACGAACGGATGGGCGCCGTAGACCCCCCATGAATAGGCCCCTGTCTGCTTGCCCTTATTTTCGTATACGTCCATCCAACCGGAGGTGAAGCTCTTGTCGAGGATGGAGGCGTATTCCGGCCCCAGAGGAGCGAGGGCGGCGTGGACTGTTTTCAGGGCTTCGCCGTATTCGTAGGTGAGCTGCACGTCACGCACCAGCGGCGTATAAAGGTCGTACATGTGCATCTCGTCGACGCCCAGCGCTTTTTGTTTGAGGGCGACATAGCGGTGCAGCGGCCCCAGGTTGGCATGCACCGTGTCGATCAGGTTGTCGTAAACGGCCTGTGGCACATTGTCGCCTTCCAGCGCCGATTCGAGGGTGGTGGCGTACTTTCTCGTCTTGGAGTAGAAAACGTTCTTCTTCACGCTGCCGCCCAGGGTGGCGGAGAAGGTGTTGCGGTACTGGTCGTAAGTATTGAACAGCTGCTTGAACGCTTCCTCGCGTACGCGGCGGTCGGGGGACATGATGAAGGAGCGGTAGCGGCCCTCGCTCAGTTGCACTTTATTGCCGTTCTCGTCGGTTATTTCCGGGAAGCGCATATCGGCGTGGGCCAGCATGTTGAAGGCATTTTCGGCCACTCCGGTCGCTTCGGACGAGCGCGAGAGGATTTCTTCCTCCGCGGGGGACAAGACGTGCTTCTTCTGGCGGAGCAGATTGTCGAAGTAGAAGGAGTATTCCTTCAGGCCGGGTTCCTGTTTGCGGAAATCGGCCAGCGTCCCCTCGGGTATGGCCAGGATTTCCGGCTCGATGAAAGCGGTCGCGGCGCCGGCCTCGGACAGCATCGTCTCGACCTTGCCGGTGAGGCCCTGGTATTTGGCGTCGGCGGTGTTTTCGTCCTTATGCATGCGGGCATAGGCGTACAGCTTGCCGCCGATGACGCCGATTTCGTCGCGCAGCTTGAGGCAGGCAGCCAGGTCTTTGCCGGCGTTGCCGAGCTTGCCGCGGAACTGGGTGATTTTCGGCAGCTGCCCTTTCAGTTTGTCGAAGTCGGCTTGCCAGGTGGCTTCATCGGCATAAATGTCGGTGAGGCGCCACTTGAATTCGGCGGCGATTTCACTGCGCTCGGGGACTTTGCCGCCGGCCGCGGGAGCAGCCCCGGCGGCGACGCTGCCCAGCAGCATGCTGCCAAGGAAAAAGGGAACAATTGTGGCCATCGTTAAAATTCTCACTCCTAAACCCCTTCTGTTAATAATCTTGTTCTTTATATATTAGCAGAAGTGGGGCAAACTTCCTGTTTATTTTTCCCGGAAATTTGTGCCGTTTATACTGCCTTTGGGGGTAATAAACCCTCTGCGGCGCGCTCGCAATCGGAGGCGCCGCAGTGTCGGGCTGCGCGATATTATACTTTGAAAAATTTGACGATCCCCTGAAAAATGCTTTCTGCAGCTTTGTATCTGCCGTCCACGCTGGCCAGCAACACTTCCTCCTCGGGATTTGATATGAAGGCGACCTCCACCAGAATGGCCGGCATGTCGGTGTAGCGGATGACGTAGAAGCTGGCGAAACGGCTGCCCCGGTCGCGGGTGCCCAGCTCATCGACCAGGCACTTTTGCACGTTGCCGGCCAGCCGCACCGACTCGGTGTCCCCGTAGTGGAAGGTGGTCGTGCCGGCGGCCGCGGAGCTTGTGAAAGAATCGTTATGGAGGCTGATGAAGATGTCGGCACCCGATTCGTTGGCGACATCGACCCGCGCGCCCAGTTCCTCGTCGGCGGTCGAATCGGGATAGGACACGTCCTTGTCGCCTTCCCGCGTCATGAGGACCGTCGCGCCGTTCTTTTCCAGCCGGTCCCTGAGCAGCAGGCTTACCGCCAGCGTATTGTTCTTTTCCAGGGTGCCGGTGGGGCCCACGGCTCCGGGGTCGCTGCCTCCGTGGCCGGGATCGATGCAGATGGTCTTGCCGAGCAGCCGGGTGCTTTCGATGGGCTCGGCCGCCGTCTGGCGATCGGGCGGGGGCGACGGCGGGCTGGAGCTTTTGGAGTTGATATACACCACCTCTTTGGCGGCGTCATAGAAAATGCCCCAGCCCAACATCTTGGACATGCTTTTCAGCGTTGTCAGGATGTCCTTGGAAGCGCGGGCATTGACCGGCATCCGTTGTCCGTCTATGATGATCCGCATTATTCCTCTCTCCTTCCCCATATGCCTCTCTTATAGTATGCTAAACGGCGGTCGGCGGTGAATTCCCGGCATCCGCGGCGAGGAGCAGGGATAGGGACGGGCGGAGGGGAATAATACCTGGGGGTGATGCCACATGCAGGTTTTGCTGGCGACGCTGAACGCCAAATACGTCCATTCCGCACCGGCCCTCTACAGCCTCCGGCGATACTGCCTGCAGGTCTGCCCCGACATTGCCGTGCGCGAATACACGATCAACAATGAACTGCTCGCCGTCCTCGGTGAAATCTATCGCGAGAAGCCGGACGTGCTTGGCTTGGCCTGTTATATATGGAATATCGACATGACCCTGGCCCTCGCCGCTTTGGTCAGGAAGGTTCTGCCCGGCACGACGGTCGTCCTCGGCGGCCCGGAGGTCAGTTACGACCCTGTTCCGGTAATGGAACAGAATTCCGCCGTGGATTATATCGTCCAGGGCGAGGGCGAGGAGACGCTAGCCGCGTTGCTGGCCGACCTGGGCGCGGGGCGCCCGCCGCGGGATATCCCCGGCCTGGCCTTCCGCCGCGCGGGAGGCTTTGTCGCCGGCAGCCCGCAGGTGGTAAGCGACCTGGCGTCAATTCCCTTCCCGTATGACGAGGCCGACATCGCCGGCCTGCGGGGCAGGATCGTGTACTACGAGTCTTCCCGCGGCTGCCCGTACTCCTGCCAATACTGCCTTTCCAGCGCGACCGCCGGCGTCCGTTTTCTGCCTGTCAGGCGGGTGCTGGACGAACTGGCTTTTTTCATCGCCCAGGGGGTGAAGCAGGTTAAATTCGTCGACCGGACCTTCAACGCCCGCCGCGACCACTACCTGCCGATCATCGAATTTCTCGCCGCTCGGGACACGGCCGCGAACTTTCACCTGGAGATCGCCGCCGACCTGCTCGACGGCGACGCGCTGGCCGTGTTAGCCGCCGCTCCGCCCGGGCGCTTCCAGTTCGAAATCGGCGTCCAGTCCACCCACGGACGAACGCTGGCCGCAATCAGGCGCCATAACGACTGGCCGCGGCTCGTGGCCAACGTCGAAGCGCTCAAAGCCGCCGGCAACAGCCATCTCCATCTCGACCTGATCGCCGGGCTGCCCTACGAGGATTACCGGCGGTTCGGCCAATCCTTCAACGACGTGTACGCGCTCAAGCCTCATATGCTGCAGCTCGGCTTCCTCAAAATGCTGAAAGGCTCCGGCATACGGCGGGAAGCCGGCGATCATTGCTACATATATATGGACGCTGCTCCCTACGAAGTGCTTGCCAACAAATATATAGCCTACGCCGAGATCCGCAGGCTGAAAATATTTGAGGAAATGTTCGACCAGCTATACAACAGCGGGCGATTTCCTGCTACCCTCGCCTTGCTCGTGGCCGCCCGGGGCGGCGACGCCTTCGCCCTTTACGAGGCGCTGGCCGGCTATTGGGAACAGCGCGATCTGCACCTCGTCGCCCACAGCGGCAGGAACCTCGCCCGCCACCTTGACGGCTTCTGCCGGGAAAACCTACCCGATCGGGCCGACCTCTGCCGGCAGTTTCTCAAATTCGATATCCTCTGCGGCGACCGCGCCGCCGGCCGGCCGGATTTCCTCTCCTGGGACGGCGCGGAGTGGGAGGAGGCCAAAACCGCCTTTTGGCGGGACGAGGCTACCGTCCGCCGTTATCTGCCCGGCTATGCCTTCACCAGCTGGCGGGAGGTCAAGAAGAATAACCACCTCGAAGTCTTTGCCGTTGATATCCCCGCCTGGCTCGGAGAAGGAAAGCTTTGCCGCCGCTCTACCGCCGTGTTGTTTTCGCACTCCGGCGGCGCCCCTCGCTGGCAGGCGGTCGAGCCGGGCGATTTCCTGAAAGGACGTGCGTTCTGATGCGCTACCGCGTCTATTCCGATTACCTGCGCAAGCGGTACGGGGAGAAAGTCTACAAGCTGCCGGTCAGCCTGCCGGTCACCTGCCCGAACAGGGACGGCACCTGCGGCGTTTCCGGCTGCATCTTCTGCGGCGAGATCGGCGCCGGCTACGAGAACCTGCCGGCCGAGATGACGGTCGGCGACCAGCTCGCCGCCAACATCGCCCACATCGCCCCCAAATACAAAGCCCGCAAGTTTATCGCCTACTTCCAGAACTTCAGCAACACCTACCTGCCGCCCGACCGGCTCGCCGACTACCTGGCCCAGGCGATCGTGCCGGGCGTCGTCGGGGTGGCGGTGGCCACCCGCCCCGACTGCCTCGGCGACAGGCACCTGGAAGTGATGGCCGCCGTGCGGGCCGCGCATAAGGTGGACATCTTTCTCGAACTCGGCCTGCAGACGGTGAACTACCATTCCCTGCTCAAGGTCAACCGCGGGCACACCCTGGCCGAATTCATCGACGCCGTCCTGCGGGCTAGGCGGCACGGGATCGAAACCTGCGCCCACGTAATCCTCAACCTGCCGTGGGACGACATGACCGACACGATCGAAAACGCCAAGGTGCTGTCCGCCCTCGGCGTCGAGCAGGTCAAGCTCCACGCGCTGTACATCGTCAAGGGGACGGTTCTGGCCGAGCAGTACGCCAGGGGCGAAGTCGCCCTCATCAGCAAAGAAGAGTATGTGGAACGCGTCGTCACCTTCCTCGAATACCTCCACCCCGACATCGTTCTTCAGCGCCTCGTTGGCCGGGCACCCGCCAGCCACACCCTGTTTGCCAACTGGCAGTCCGGCTGGTGGACCATCCGCGACGACATCGAACGTCTCATGGACGAGCGCGACACCCGGCAGGGCAGGCTGTGCCGCTATCTGGGCGGAGCGGCTGCAGGTAAATTTTTGTAGCCCTCACCTGGCCCATCCGCTATAATAAATATATATGCTATTATAAAGGTATATACAGTAATGACGGAGTGCGGGAGGTCGACGTGGAAGTTCGCAAAGTATTCAAGGCAGGCAACAGCTCGGTCGTATCGTTGCCCTTCGAAATGCTCAAAGCGCTGGGAATCAAGGACGGCTCCCACGTTTCCGTCGAGTTGAACCGCGAAAAGCGGGAGCTCGTCCTCAAACCGGTCGTAGTGAAAAGCGGCAACGTTTCGATCGACTTCGTCCGCCTGGTGGACAAGCTCCTTATCGATTACGACTTTGCGCTGAGGAGGCTGAATAAATAATGCGCTACCTCAGCCTTGAAGAAGTAATCTACATCTATTCCGAGATCGTCCAGCGAAGCGGCGTTCAGCCGGGGATCAACGACGACAGCCTGCTTGACAGCATCCTCGCCAAGCCGCTGGTGGCCTTCGAGGGGGAAGAACTCTACCCCGACATCTTTACCAAAGTGGCCGTCCTTATGTACGCCATGGTCAACTTAAAGCCGTTCGCCTCGGCCAACAAGCCGACCGCGGTAATGTGCGCGCTCTTCCTCATGCGCGCCAATGGCTACAACGTAATCTCCACCCAGGACAGCCTCGCGGAACTGGCCGAAGGGACGGAAACCGGCAAATACAAGGTCGACCACCTCGTGAACTGGTTCAGGAGAAACGCCGTCCCGGTCTAATAATCAGAAAAAACTTGCTCTTCTGCGTTTTTCTCAGGCTATTTACAATTAGCCCGGCCATTGATAATATCTTACTCATATTGTCGCAAGGAGGTATTACCGATGGCCAAACTGGAACTCTTCAAGCGCATCCAGAAACTCGCCACCATCGTTCACGGTGGTGTTGAATCTTATGACCTGTCCGATGAATGCGTCATGGAACTGCGCCGGACGCTGGATGCCCTGACCGAAGAATACATCGCCCGCTATTGCGAGACATCGTATTAATATACGGTGTCTCGCTTGACATCGCCTGGCCGGTGTGCTATTATAATTTTTGTCACGGCAAGGGGAAACGAGCTCGCTCGTGAGGCAACTCAGAGCGTTTTTTAATGCCCCGTTCCGGCTGACTGATCCAAAAAATGCATATTGACATGACCTACGAGTTATGTTAATATAACAAAGTCGCCGCAAGCAGAACTGGAGTAAAAGGCCAGAGAAGGCAGAGGGCGGCAGGGATGGAAAAAAGAAGCTGTTGACAGAGCCGAGAGGTTATGTTAACATAAAGTTCCGGTCAAAACGCCGGACAGTGTTCCTTGAAAACTGAACAATGTAGGTAAGAATAAGCCAGATGTGCGGGCTGCGCTCTCGTAAGAGAGAGCAGTCAACAAACAAATAGTCAAACAAGAGCCATCAAAGGCTCCAAGAAATACAATTTTTTGGAGAGTTTGATCCTGGCTCAGGAC
>JARKNV010000062.1 GCA_029976065.1 Selenomonadales bacterium | reverse complement strand
CCTTTAGTAGTGCTGTTTACCGGCCTACCCGGGCTGCTGTCTTGGCGCGAATTTCTTCCGGATCGACTTTGACTCTCGCCACGCCTGTTTCGATGGCGGTTTTGGCGACGGCGGCGGCTACGGCCGGGGCGACCCGCGGGTCGAAGGCGTCGACGACGACGAAGTCTTCGCGGAGGTCTTTTTCCGGCAGCAGGTCGGCGATGGCGTACGCGGCGGCGAGCTTCATTTCTTCGTTGATCTGGCGGGCCCTGACGTCGAGGGCGCCGCGGAAGATGCCTGGGAAGACGGTGACGTTGTTGACCTGGTTGGGGGCGTCGGAGCGGCCGGTGCCGGCGACCCGGGCGCCGGCGGCCTTGGCGTCGGCGTAGGTGGTTTCGGGCACGGGGTTGGCCATGCCGAAGACGATGGCGTCTTTGCCCATGCTGGCGATGATTTCTTTGGTGAACAGGTTGGGGCCGGAGACGCCGATGAGGACGTCGGCGCCTTGGGCGAAGTCGGCGAGGTTGCCTTTTTTCTTGTCTTTGTTGGTGTTTTTGGCGAGGTCGGCCTGGATGCGGTTGAGGCCTTCCATGCCGTCGTAGAGGGCGCCTTTGATGTCGACCATGACGAGGTTGGCGGCGCCGGCTTTGACGAGCAGGCGGCCGATGGCGGTGCCGGCCGCGCCGGCGCCGTTGACGATTATCCGCGCTGTTTTGATGTCTTTTTTGACGAAGCGGAGGGCGCCGATGAGGGCGGAGAGGGCGGCGATGGCGGTGCCGTGCTGGTCGTCGTGGAAGACGGGGATGTCCATGATTTCTTTGAGTTTGTCTTCTATGTCGTAGCATTTCGGGGAGGAGAGGTCTTCGAGGTTGATGCCGCCGAAGCTGGGCTGGAGGAGTTTGACGGTTTCGATGATTTTGTCGGGGTCTTTGGTGTCGAGGCAGATGGGCACGGCGTCGACGTCGCCGAAGACTTTGAAGAGGACTGATTTGCCTTCCATGACCGGCAGGCCGGCTTCGGGTCCGATGTCGCCCAGGCCGAGGACGCGGGTGCCGTCGGTTACGACGGCGACCATGTTGCCGCGGCAGGTTATTTCGAAGGACAGGTCTTTGTCGGTTTTGATGTCCTTGCAGGGTTCGGCGACGCCCGGGGTGTAGAGGATGCTGAGGTCTTGCCGGTTTGTGAGCGGCACTTTGGGGGCAACGCCCAGGATGCCCTGGTGTTGCTGACGGACTTTGAGCGCTTCTTCGCGGATGTTCATTTTTCTCCCCCTTGTCTTATCTTCCTGAGGTTATTCTACCACAGACCGAGGATTTTCCACCACATGGAGCCGAGGCCGACCCAGATGACGAAGTTGACGACCGAGGTTATGAAGCCGAGCCGCCACCAGGTGCCCTGGTCGATGTAGCCGGCGTTGAAAAAGATGGGCGAGGGGCCGGCGGCGTAGTGGGTGAGGGACATGCAGAGGTTGGAGAGGAAGGCGAAGGCGAGGGCGGCCAGCATTACGGGGGCGCCGGCGGCGACGGCTACGGCGGTGAAGGCGGCGTACATGGCGGTGATGTGGGCGGTGAGGCTGGCGAAGCCGTAGTGGGCGTACATGTAGACGGCGAGGAGGATGCCGAGGGCCGGCACCCAGGAGACGCCGGCGATGCCGGCGCTGACGGTTTTGGCGAACCAGGGGATGAAGCCGAGCTTGGAGAGGAAGTCGGCCAGGCAGACGATGCTGCCCATCCAGATGAGGGTGTCCCAGGCGCCTTTTTCTTCGGTAACGTCTTTCCAGTCGATGACTTTGCTGACAAGCATGATGGATACGGCGAGCAGGGCGACGATGGTGGCGTCGACAACCGGCACCCAGGGAAGGACTTTTTTGAGGCCGGCGGCGACCCACAGGGCGAGGGCGAGGACGAAGGCGCCGGCGACGATTTTTTCATCCCTGGTCATGGGGCCCATTTGGGCGAGTTCGGCGGCGGCGATTTCTTTGGCTTCCGGCGTCTTTTTGACTTCGGGCGGATAGATTATGTAGAGGATGTAGGGGATGACGATGAGGGAGATGAGGCCGGGGACGATGGCGGCCAGGGCCCAGTCGACCCAGCTGATGCTGATGTTGAGGGTTTTGCGCGCCAGTTCCACGCACAGCGGATTGCCGGCCATGGCGGTCATGAACATGGCGGAGGTGACGACGTTGCCCTGGTAGACGGTCTGCATCATGTAGGAGCCGAAGCGGCGGGGATTGTCGCCGGGCTCGGAGCCGAAGGCGGAGCTGAGGCTGCGGGCGATGGGGAAGAGGATGCCGCCGGCGCGGGCGGTGTTGGACGGGGTGGCCATGCTGATGATGAGGTCGCTGGCGACGAGGGAGTAGCCGAGCGAGAGGGTGCTGCCGCCGAGGGCGCTCATGAATTGGTAGGCGATGCGGCGGCCGAGGCCGGATTTGATGAAGCCGCGGGCGAAGAGGAAGGCGGCGACGATGAGCCAGATGGTGCCGTTGGCGAAGCCGCTCAGGACTTCGTTGGGCTTGAGGATGCCGGCGAGGGCGGTGAAGGTCAGGCTGATGATGGCTAACGAACCCATGGGGAGGGGCTGGAGGATGAAGCCGAGGATGGTGGCGACGAAGACGGCGAAGAGGTGCCAAGCCTGCGGCTTGACTCCGGCCGGCACGGGGGAGAACCAGATGATCGCCCCGATGCCGATGGTTATCAGGGCCCGAATGAGGTTTTTGTTCACGTTATCCCTCCTGTTTCTTCCTTCGGGCTGCTGTGCATGCCGGATTATGAAATGATGCCGGTGGGGGCGCATACACTGCCGGCCCGCTCATCATTTCAATAATACCTTTTCGGCTGCTGATTCCGATATCTTAGGTTAGTTTGTAAACATTTATGCAATTAAAGTAAGGGTTTTATAACTAATGCAAGCGGAGCCGTTCACCAGTAGCGGGCCACGAGGGCTTCGTCGGCGTTGACGCAGCGGTATTTGTAGACCGGCCGGCCGATGGCGCCGTAAACGGCGGCGACGTCGAGCACGCCCTGGCGGGTGAGGAAGTCGAGGTATTTGCGCATGGAGACGCGCGAGATGCCGACGGTGCGGGCCATGTCTTCGGTGGAGAACGGGGCGGCGCCGACGGCGGCGATGCTCGTCCAGGCGCGGCGCAGGGTGTTGCGGTCGAGCCCCTTGGGCAGTTCGGTCTGGGAGGGAAGGTCTTTGTGGAGGATGCGGCGGTCGAGGTCGGCCTGGCTGAGCACGGCGCTGCGGCGCATGAGCTTCACCCGTTCGCGGTAGGCGGTGAGCGAGGCGTTGAGGCGCTCGAATTCGAAGGGTTTGATGAGGTAGTCGACCGCCCCGTACTGGAGGGCTTTTTGGATGCTGCCGCGGTCGGCGGCGGCGGTTACGAGGATGACGTCTACGCCGCCTCCCGCCTGGCGGATGTCGCGGAGGAGCTCGAGGCCGTTTTTGCCGGGCATGAAGATGTCGAGGAGGACGAGGTCGACGGGTTCGCGGGCGAGGACGGCCAGGGCTTCGTCGCCCGAGGCGGCGACGGCGACGAGTTCGAAGCCTTCGGTCCTGGCGAGGTACCGCCGGTTGAATTCGGCTACCATGGGGTCGTCTTCGACGATGAGGACTTTGATCATGCTGTTCCCTCCGCCGGTTGGTAGGGTACGGTGATGGTGAAGCGGGCCCCGCCGTCGCTGCCGGTGGATAGTTCCACGCGGCCGCCGAGGCGGTCGAGGCTGCACTGGACGAGGTAGAGGCCGAGGCCGCGGTCGTCGGCTTTGGTGGAGAAGCCTTTGGCGAAGATGCGGCCGCGGAGGGCGGGGTCGATGCCGGGGCCGCTGTCGGCGACGGCGATGGTGAGCAGGCCGTTTTCATGGGCGAATTCGAGGGTTACGCGCTTGCGGGGGGCGTCGGCGACGGCGTCGAGGGCGTTGTCGATGAGGTTGCCGACGATGGTGATGAGTTCGTGGACGGTTTCGGGGTCGGCGGGGGCGGGCAGGCTGCCGGCGGGGGCGAGGATGATTTCGGCGCCCAGTTCCCTGGCCCGGCTGAGTTTGCCGAGCAGGAAGCCGGCGAGGACGGGGTCGCGGATCTGGGCGGTGACGAAGCCCGCTTCGTTGCGGCGCGCCTGGGCGATGCCGGTGATGTAGGCGGCGAGCTGGTCGTAGCATTCCATTTTGACCATGCCGAGGATGACGTGGAGTTTGTTCATGAATTCGTGGGTCTGGGCGCGGAGGGCCTCGGCGTAGGTGCGGATGCCGGAAAGCTGTTCGGCGAGCAGGCGGATTTCGGTTTTGTCGCGGAAGGTGGCGAGGGCGCCGACGACTTCGCCGTCGACTCTTATCGGCATGCGGTTGGTGAGGATTTCGACGCCGTTGATGTTCTGCACCTGATCTAGTTCGACCCGGCCGCTTTCTAAGACTTCGTGCAGGCGGGTGTTGGCGATGGTGTCGGTGATTTTCTGGCCGACGAGGTCTTCGCCGAGGCCGGCTTTTTTGAGGATGCGGGCCGCTTCGTCGTTGACGACGGTGATGCGGGCCTCCCGGTCGACGGCGATGATGCCTTCGCGGACGGACTGGAGGGTGGCGTTGCGTTCCTCGACGAGGCGGGCGATGGCGAAGGGTTCGAGGCCAAACATGGTTTTTTTGATGTTGGCGGCGAGGGCGAGGGCGCCGGCGATGCCGACGAGCAGGCCGACGCCGACGGCGAGGTAGATGATGGAGCGGGCCCGGGCGATTTCCCGTTCAACGTCGTGGAGGAGGATGCCGACGGCGACGGCGCCTAGCTGGCGGCCGTCGGCGGCGAGCACGGGGGTGAAGGCGCGCAGCGAGAGGCCGAGGGTGCCCAGGGCGACGGAGGTGTATTCGCGCCCTTCCTTGAGCACGGCGACTTCGTCGCCGCCGACGAAGTGCTGGCCGATGATCGCCGGGTTGGGGTGGGTTTTGCGGATGCCGTTCATGTCCATGACGACGATGAATTCGACGTTGGTGGCTTTGCGGATGCCGCCGGTGAACGCCTGGAGGTCGGCATCGGCTGCGCCGGGGCTGCCCTCGAGGCTGGCGACGACGAGCGGCGACCGGGCCATGATGCGGGCGATGTCGGCGGCGTTTTCGCCGATGCTGGTTTCGACGGTGGCGGCGATGTGGCGGGTGGTGAGGGCGTTGGTGACCAGGAGCGCCAGGGCGACGACGCCGCAGACGAGGATGGCGATCTTGGTCTGGAGGTTGAGGTAGGGTTTGCGGCCGGCGCTCATGCGTCCCTCCTTGGGGGATGATTTACCACTTCTTTCGCTCCCTGCGCGGATAATCCTCCCTCCCCCTTCCCCAGCGAAATTATATAAACAGAAAAGGCGACTTGCGTCGCCTTTTTGTGCGGAAAGCTGGTGGCAGAAAACTTAAGGACGTTCAGAAGCGCCCAGATGCAAGGCGCACCGGAAAAGCGCGCCGCGACGCGTACCCGAACGTACGCTAGCAAGCGCTTTGAGGAGCAACGCCGCAGATGGGTGCTTATCAACGTCCGCGTGTCAGCTTGCGACGACTTCGAGGATCGTTAGGTCTTTCCGCCTCTCCAGGTCGATATAATCGCCGCCGGCCAGCTTGACGACCGGCTGGGCGGGCCTTTCCCGGTCGAGGTAGACGACTCTGGCTTCGCTGCCGTCGGACAGGCGGACGATGAAGCCGATGAGCGAGTCGCGCACGTTGCTGACGAACGGCAGGGCGACGGCCGGGTCGAGGCCGGTGAACATTTCGCCGAACACTTCGGCGACGACGCCGAACGGGTTGAGGGGACCGCTGTAGACGCGCTGGGAGCTCATGGCGTCGTAGATGTCGGCGATGGCGATTATCCGGGCGTAGTCGGCGATGTCCCGGCCGGCGAGGCCGAGGGGGTAGCCGCTGCCGTCGAGGCGTTCGTGGTGCTGGAAGACGCTGAGTTTGACGGATTGGGGAATGCGGTCGGCGTCTTCGAGGAGTTTGTAGCCGCGGGCCGGATGTTCTTCGATGACGGCCCTTTCCTCGGGCGAGAGCGCGCCGGGCTTGTTGAGGATGTTCAGCGGTATCTGGGTTTTGCCGATGTCGTGGAGGAGGCCGGCGAGGACGATTTCGCGGAGCATTTTGTCCTTGGCTTTGAGCCATTTGCCGAGGAGGCCGGCGAGGACGCCGACGTTGAGGGAGTGGCGCAGGATATAGTCGTCGGCGGGTTTGAGATAGGCGAGGTGACTGATGACGCCGGTGGTTTTGACGAGGGATTCGATGGTCTGGTCGGCGAGTTCGTCGATTTCCGCCAGGGGGACTTGTTTTAAGTAGCGGGTTTTTACGAAGACGTCCCGGAGGGTGCGGATGATGTCGGCGTATTTGCCGGCAAAGGCTTCCCGTTCGGAGACGAAGCTGTGGAGGTGGCTGCCGCCTTCGCGGATGATTTCTTTGATGTATACGGACTGGATGCTCCAGGTTTTGAGCAGGGTGAGCATCGACTCGGTCAGGACGGAGTTTTCGTTGAGCAGGATGCTCATGTCGTCCGAAACGACCGGTCGTGCCAGGATCATGCCCGCCTGGACTTCGGAGAGCAGATGGTGCCTGGTGAGCCACAGCATGGGGTACACCTCCCTAAGTTAAGGGTACCATACGGCTGCGGCGGGGACAACGGGACTTAAGGCGGAAGTTTTTGGGACCGACGGAAAAAGGCGCCCGGAGGGCGCCTTGGGGGAGGGCCAATTTTGTCGCTCAGCGCTGGACGCGGCCGGAGGCGTCGCCGCCGGCGAGGGTTTTGACTTCGGCGACGGTGACGTGGTTATGGTCGCCTTCGATGGAGTGTTTGAGGCAGGAGGCGGCCACGGCGAATTCGAGGGCGTCCTTGTTGGCGAAGTTGTTCAGGAGGGCGTAGATGAGGCCGCCGGCGAAGGAGTCGCCGCCGCCGACGCGGTCGACGATGCGGACGGGGTAGGTGCGGGAGAAGTGGAATTCGCCGTCTTTGAAGAACATGGCCGCCCAGTTGTTGTCGGAGGCGGAGATGCTGCCCCGGAGGGTGATGGCGACAGCTTTGAAGCCGAAACGGTTTTTGAGTTCCTGGGCCACGGCTTTGTAGCCGTCGTGGCTGAGGCTGCCGCCGACGATGTCGGTGTCGGGGGCTTTGATGCCGAAGACTTTCTCGGCGTCTTCTTCGTTGGCGATGCAGACGTCGACGTAGGGCATGAACTGGGCCATGGTCTGGCCGGCTTTTTCGCTGGTCCAGAGGTTTTTGCGGAAGTTGAGGTCGCAGCTGACGGTGAGGCCGGCGGCTTTGGCGGCCTTGCAGGCGTCCAGGACGGCTGCGGCGACGTTGTCGCCGAGGGCCGGGGTGATGCCGGTGAAGTGGAACCAGTCGGCGCCTTTGAAGATGGCCGGCCAGTCGAAGTCTTCCTGCTTGGCTTGGGAGATGGCGGACGGTTTGCGGTCGTAGACGACTTTGGAGGGCCGCTGGGAGGCGCCTTTTTCGAGGAAGTAGATGCCGAGGCGGTCGCCGCCTTTGAGCATGTAGGTGGTGTCGACGCCGTAGCGGCGCATTTCGTTGACGGCGGACTGGCCGATGGGGTTGTCGGGAACTTTGGTGACGAAGAGGGCGGGAATGCCGAAGTTGGCGAGCGATACTGCGACGTTGGCTTCGCCGCCGCCGTAGACGGCTTCGAAGACGTTGGTCTGCTCGAAGCGCAGGTAGCCGGGAGGGGCGAGGCGCAGCATGATTTCACCGAAGGTAACTGCTTTCATTGTCGGGGGTCTCCTTCCTTATTGGCCGCGGGCGGCGCGTATTTTGGCGACGAATTCCTTGGCGATGGCGGTGATGGACTGCCAGTCGCCTTTCTTGGCGCCGGCGGTGAGGTTGCCGCCTACGCCGACGGCCACGCAGCCGGCTTTGATCCAGTCAGCGACGTTGTCGAGGCTGACGCCGCCGGTGGGCATGAGGGGCGCCTGGGGCAGCGGGCCTTTGACGGCTTTGACGAAGGTGGGGCCGAGGGTTTCGCCGGGGAATACCTTGATGACGTCGGCGCCGGCTTCCATGGCTTCGACGATTTCCCTGATGGTGCCGCAGCCGGGCATGATGGGGATCTGGTAGCGGTTGCAGAGTTTGATGGTGTCGAAGTTGATGCTGGGGGCGACGACGTACTGGGCGCCGGCGAGGATGGCGATGCGGGCGGTTTCGGGGTCGAGGACGGTGCCGGCGCCGATGATGATTTCGCCGGATTTGTAGGTTTTGCAAAGGTCTTTGATGGTGTCGGCGGCCCCGGGGACGGTGAAGGTGATTTCGATGGCGGCCACGCCGCCCTGGATGCAGGCGTCGGCTATTTTGGCCGCCTGTTCGGAGCTTTCGGCCCGGACGACGGCGACGAGACCCGCTGCGGTGATTTTCTGGACTACGGCTTGTCGTGAGAGCATTGTTATTCCTCCTTGTGAATAGTATAAGGTAATTAATGGTATGAGGGCAAGGTTCAAGCCGGCGGAGTCCCCGCCGGCTTTCACCTTAGAAGGTGATGATTATTTTGCAGGTTTTGTCGGGTTCGCTTTCGAGGATCTTGAAGGCGTCGTTGACCTTGTCAAACGGGAACTGGTGCGAGATGAGCGGCGTGGTTTTGACCTCCCTGGCGGCGAACCATTTGATGACTTCGGGGAATTTGCCGGAGTGCATGCGCGAGCCGCGGATGTCGAGTTCTTTGCGGGTGATGGGCAGTTCGGGCACCTGGGAGGGCGCGGGGTTGAAGCCGATGATGACGACGCGGCCGGTGGGCGCGGTGTATTCGACGGCCTGGGCGAAGAGCTCGGGCAGGCCGACGGCGTCGACGGCGACGTTGACGCCGCAGCCGTCGGTGAACTGGCTGACGGCGACGGCGAGGTCCTGTTTCCGGGGGTTGACGGTGACGTCGGCGTCGAGTTTGCGGGCCAGTTCGAGCCGCCCTTCGGAGACGTCGGTGATGATTACTTTGGCGCGGCGGCGTTTGGCGGCCTGGAGAGCGACGAGGCCGATGGGGCCGGCGCCCATGATGAGGACGGTGTCGCCGGGGGCGACTTCGCCGCGGGCGGTGATCTGGGCGCCGATGGTGTAGGGTTCCATGAGGGCCGCTTCGTTCCAGGGGATGTCGGCGGGGATTTTTTCGACGTTGCCTTGGGGCAGGACGATGTATTCGGCGCAGCCGCCCTCGGCGGCGACGCCCATGCATTTGACGTCGCGGCAGACGTTGCCGCGCCCCGCCTTGCAGGCCGGGCAGACGCCGCAGCTGACGACGGGGTCCATGACGACATGGTCGCCGGCTTTGACTTTGCTGACGGCGCTGCCGGTTTCGACGACTTCGCCGACGACTTCGTGGCCGATGAGCCGCGGATAGACGACGGTGGCCAGTTTACCGTGGTAGGCGTGGAGGTCGGAGCCGCAGATGCCCATGGCTTTGACGCGGATGAGGACGCCGTCGGGGGTGACGGCGGGCATGTCTTTTTCGACGATTCGCAGGTCGTGGGGCCCGTAAAGGATCGCTGCTTTCACGGATTTGCCTCCCTGTTCCCGGCCTCATTTTCGGGAGGTCGGGAACGCAACATTTTATTTTGTGTGCGGATGCGGGGGTTAGCGGCCCATCCAACCGCCGTCGACGACGAGGACGTGGCCCTGGAGGTAGTCGGAGGCGGCGGAGGAGAGGTAGACGGCGGCGCCTGCCATGTCGTCGGGCGTTCCCCAGCGGCCCTGGGGGATGCGGGAGAGGATGGCGGGGGCGCGTTCGGCGCTTTTCTGGAGGGCTTCGGTCATTTCGGTGGCCATGTAGCCGGGGGCGATGGCGTTGACGTTGATGCCGTGGGGAGCCCATTCGTTGGCGAGCGCCTTGGTCATGCCGGCGACGCCTGATTTGCTGGCGGTATAGGAGGGGACGATGATGCCGCCCTGGAAGGAGAGCAGCGAGGCGATGTTGACGATTTTGCCCTTGCCCTGTTTCATCATTTGTTTGGCGGCCGCCTGGCACATGAAGAACATGGTCTTGAGGTTGACGTTCATGACGTCGTCCCAGTCTTTTTCGGAGAATTCGATGGCCGGGGCGCGGCGGATGATGCCGGCGCAGTTGATGAGGATGTCGATGCGGCCGAGGTTCTGCAGGGCGGCGTCGATGACTTTGGGGACGGCTTTGACGTCGGTGAGGTCGGCTTTAAGGGCGATGCCTTTGCGGCCGAGGGCGGAGATCTTGGCTGCGGTTTCGTTGATGCGGTCGCTGCTGGCTACGACTAATACGTCGGCACCCGCTTCGGCGAGCCCGAGGGCCATGCCCGCGCCGAGGCCGCGGCTGGCGCCGGTGACGATGGCTTTTTTGCCGGCCAGGGAGAATTGGTCGAGAATCATGTGATCGCCTCCAAAATTATATCGCGTTTTGTTATTTGATGCTCCGGCCTGCATAGATGGAGCGTAGAATAACCTGCATGTCGCCGGCCGAGACGGGGACGGGGTTGACTTTGGTCGAGCCCTTGAGAGAGTTTTCGACGAGGGCGGGGAGGTCGGCGGCGAAGTCGGTTTCGCTGATGCCCAGGGCTTTGAAGGATGCGGGGATGCCGAGCCGGGCGTTGAGTTCGCGGATGGCGGCGACGAAGTCGTCGCGGTCGATCCGCTTGGCGAGGCGGGCGAGTTTTTCGCGCACGCCGGCGTCGCGGGAGTTGAATTCGAGGACATAGGGCAGGGCGACGGCGATGAGCAGGCCGTGGCCGAGGTCGTATTTGCCGCCGAAGGCGTGGGCGAGGCCGTGGTCGAGGCCGGTGCCGACGTTGGCGAAGGCGCAGCCGGCCAGGCACTGGTAGTTGTGGACTTTTTCGCGGGCGGCGGCGTCGCCGGCGGCGACGCTGGCGGGGAGGTTGCGGAAGAGGCCTTCGACGGCGCCGGCGGCCAGGGCTTCGGTGAAGTCGTCGAGGGCAGGGTTTGTGTAGCATTCGACGGCGTGGGCCATGGCGTCCATGCCTGTTTCGGCGGCTACGTTCCTGGGCATGGACAGGGTCATGTCGGCGTCGAGGATGGCGTAGTCGGGGACGAAGGCGGGCGATTTGCCGCCTACTTTGAGGTTTTCGCCGCGGAAGGTTAGGACGGCGAAGCAGGTGACTTCGCTGGCTGTCCCCGAGGTGCCGGGGATGGCGATGAGTTTGATTCGCTCCCGTTGCTGGGGAATGGCCTGGCGGAAGGCGGTGGCCACGTCGAGGCCGGGGTGCTCGTAGAAGACGCTCATTACTTTGGCGGCGTCGAGACATGAGCCGCCGCCGATGCCGATGACGGTGTCGGGCGCGAATTCGCGCATGCGGGCGATGCCGTCGACGACGGTTTCGACGGGCGGGTTCTTGGGCACGCCGCTGTAGACGAAGGTCTGGCAGCCTTTGGCGGCCAGCAGGTGCTGGATTTTGGCGAGCATGCCGTTTTTGACTACGGAGCTGCCGCCAGTCACGAGGAAAGCCCGCCCGATGGGCAGGTCTTTCAAGGCTTCGACGGAGCCGCGGCCGGTGATGATGGCCTGGCCGTGAAATCTCAGTTCTTTCACGTTTTGATCACCCCTGATTGTTTGCTGATGCTATTGTGTTTTTGCGCCAGCCGGCAGCCGCTCTGGACGATGTTGCGGACGCTGTAGACGATCATGAGCGCCCCGGAGAACGGCATGCTGGCGTAGAGCAGTTTTTTCGGCATGTTGATGATCGGGGTCCAGTCTTCGGCACGTAGCGTGAGGTTGAAGGAGTAGTAGGTGAAGGCGCCGATGAAGGAGATGCCGATGAGGTTGATGAGGATGTCGAGGAGCTGGCCGGTTTTTTTGCCTTTGAGGTAATCGGGCAGGAAGGCGACGACGAAGTGCTCGTTTTCCCGCCAGAGGGCGGCGGCGCCGAGGAATACGAACCAGGCGATGAGCATTTCGACGACTTCGTCGAACCAGCCGAAGGAGGTGAAGGGGAAAAACCGCACAAAGACATTGGCGATGAGGAGCAGGAAGATGGCGCCGAGCATGGCGACGCTGCCCCAGCGGAGGATGCCGCCGAATACTTTATCAATTGTTTTCAACGCTTCCATTGTCATCCCCTCCTATTTGAACATGTTGGGTATCCATAGGACGAGGTCCGTCGAATACGCACACAGAACAGTCACGCCGAATATGCCGAGGATGTACGGGAGCAGTTCTTTGCTGAGGTCCCATATGCCGACGTTGCTGATGCTGGCCATGGTGTAGAGGCACATCCCGACCGGCGGGGTGAGGAGGCCGACCATGGAGCAGAGGATGTTGACGACGCCGAATTGGACGGGGTCGATGCCGTATTGGTAGACGATCGGCATGAAGACGGGGACGGTGATGACGATGATGGCGATGCCTTCCATGAAGCAGCCGAGGATGAGGAGGATGAAGATGGTGATGGCCATGAAGACGTTGGCGCTGGTGCCGAGGGCGGTGAGTTCGGTGATGACCTGCTGGGGCACGGTCTGGTGGATGAGGAGCCAGCCGAAGAAGCCGGCGACGGAGATGATGAACATGATGCGGATGGTGAATACGGTGGTTTCCCAGCCGATGCGGGGCAGGTCGGCGAGCTTGATTTCCCGGTAGACGAACAGCCCGAGGTAGAGGGCGTAGACGCAGGCTACGACCGAGGCTTCGGTGGGGGTGAAGATGCCGCTGACGATGCCGCCGATGATGATGACGGGGCACATGAGGGCGAGGAAGGCTTCTTTGAAGCTGACGAGGATTTCCTTGATCGGGGCGGGGTCCTGGCGGGGGTAGCCGCGTTTTTTGGAGATGAAGTAGACGGCGAGGCCCATGGCGGCTGCCATCAGGAAGCCGGGCAGGAAGCCGGCGAGGAAGAGCTGGCCGATGGAGACGCCGGTGATACTGCCGTAGATGACGAAGGGGATGCTGGGCGGGATGACGGGGCCGATGGTGGCGGCCGCGCCGGTTATGGCGGCGGTGAAGCGGCGGTCGAAGCCCCGCTCGGGCATGGCTTTCATGGCAAGCATGCCGAGGCCGGCGGCTTCGGCGACGGCCGCGCCGCACATGCCGGACATGATGACGGCGGCGACGATGACGACTTGGCCGAGGCCTCCCCAGATGTGGCCTACGAGGGAGGAGGCGAAGCGGAAGATGCGGGTGGTGACGCCGCCCATGTTCATGAGGTTGCCGGCGGCGATGAAAAAGGGGATGGCCAGGAGGGTGAAGCCGGTGGTGGCGGAGTACATGCGCTGGGCGACCATGGTGAGGTTGTCGAAGGTGTCGAGGATGGTGAAGAACAGCATGGAGGTGATGCCCATGGCGGCGGCGACCGGTACGCCGATGAACATGAAAAAGACCAGTACGAAGAAGATCATGAGAGCAAGCATGCTCAATCCCAACTCCTTAGTAAAGAGTGACTGGTCCGCGCTGTGGGAGGGGAAAAGGAAACCCGGCGGGGCGAACCGGGCCTAGCCGTGGTCCGGCCGGCCGGGTTTCCATGGAAGGGGCGGATTATTTGGTGGAGTCAGCCATCTTTATAAAGGCGTCGACGTTGTCTTTGCCGGCATAGGTGCCAATTTTGTCATAGGCGGGCTGCATTTTGGCTTTGAAGTCGGCGACGTTGGGCCTGGTGACTTTCATGCCTTTTTCTTCGAGCTGTTTGACGAGGTTGGCTTCTTCTTTCTGGACTTCGGCCCTCATGTAGTCGCCGGCTTTTTTGCTTTCTTCCTTGATGATTTTCTGCTGTTCCGGCGTCAGTTTGTCCCAGGTCTTTTTGCTCATGACGTGAACCATGGAGTTGTAGACATGGTTGGTGAGGGCGAGGTGTTTCTGGGCTTCGTAGTATTTGTTGTGGAAGATGATGGACAGGGGGTTTTCCTGGGCGTCGACGACACCCTGCTTGAGGGCCATGAAGAGTTCGGGGAAGGCGATCTTGGTGACGTTGCCGCCGAGCGCCTCCATGGCCGCCTGGAGCTGGATCTCCGGCGGCGTCCTGATTTTCAGGCCTTTGACGTCATCGGGGGCGTTGACGGGGCGGATGTTGTTGGTGAGGTTGCGGAAGCCCCATTCCCAGTTGGCGAGGAAGATGAGTCCCTGTTTTTCGAGGTCGGGGGCCGCCCATTGCATGAAGGGGCCGTCGAGGACTTTGTAAGCGTGGTCGGCGTCTTTGAAGACGAAGGGCAGCATTACTACGGCGAATTTCTTGGAGTATTTGTCGAGCGCGCCCTGGGTGGGCAGGCTCATGTCGATGGCGCCCATGATGTTCTGTTCAAGCATTTCGGGCGGGGCGCCGAGCTGGTTGTCGGGGAAGACGGAGATTTTTATGGCGCCGTTGGTCCGCTTTTCGACGTTTTCGGCAAACATCTTGGCAGCGGCGTGACCGGGGTGACCGGCCGGAGCGTAGTGGCCGAACTTCATGGTAATGGCTTTGACTTCCTGCTTGGCGGGTTCGCTCTTGCCGCCACACCCGGCCATGGCGATGACGCCGGCCAGGAGAGTAAGGGCAAGCAAAATGCTGAGCGTCTTTTTCACAAGCATCCCTCTCTACCATAATTAAATTTTCACCGAAGTTCCCGTGTGCTCCGTACCGTCAGCCGACGGCGGTTATTTCTGGGAATATTGTTTGATTCTTTCTACATAATCCTGACGGGGCGGGGAGAAGATGTCGATCCCCTTGAAGCCGGTTTTGGTTTCGCCGCCGTGGGGAATGTTGGCGGGGTGGACGCAGACGTCCCCGGCTTCCATGTGGTATGTCTTTCCGTCGACGATTTGTTCGTTGGACCCTTCGAGGATGATGAGAATTTGTTCGCAGTCGTGGGCATGGATGGGGAAGACGGCTCCCGGCGGCTGCTCGATGAAGCTCAGGAGCAGGTTGTCGCCGAGGAGAAAGCGGGTGTTGACTTTGTCGGTCAGCGGCACCGGGGGAAGCTCCTTGACAGTAAACACATATTGCTTTTCTTCTGCCATTTCTTGCCCTCCTCTTGGTTCTTTTGCCTTGTTTATGCTGTCGTTCTCGGTTGCAGCACCTCCTATCCGTCTTATGAATGATATCTTACTTCAAGCGGGTCATCGCGACATTGTCCATGTCGCCGAATTCCTGGTTTTCGCCCGCCATCCCCCAAATGAAGGTGTAGTTGCCGGTGCCTACGCCGGAGTGGATGGACCAGCTCGGCGATATTACCGCTTCTTCGTTGCGGATGACGACGTGGCGCGTTTCTTCCGGCTCGCCCATGAGGTGGAAGACGACGGCGTCGGCGGCGAGGTCGAAGTAGAAGTATACTTCCATCCGCCGTTCATGGGTGTGGCAGGGCATGGAGTTCCACATGTTGCCGGGGGCGAGGACGGTCATGCCCATGACGAGCTGACAGCTCTGGACGCCGCCGGGGACGATGTATTTGTAGATTTTGCGTTCGTTGGACTGGCTGATGCTGCCGAGGGCGGCGGGGGTGATGTCGTTGACGAGGATTTTGGTGGTGGGGTAGGTTTTGTGCGCCGGGGTGCTGTTGAAGTAGAATTTGGCCGGGTTGGCGGGGTCGTCGCTTACGAAGGAGACTTCCTTGGCGCCCATGCCGATGTATAGGCCGTCGGTCTTCTTGAGGGGGTATTCGCTGCCGTCGACGATGACCTTGCCGGGGGCCCCGACGTTGATGATGCCGATCTCGCGCCGCTGGAGGAAGTAGTCGGCGGCAATCTCTTTGCCGGCTTCAAGGGTCAGGGGCTTTTTCGGGCAGGCCCCGCCGGTGATGATGCGGTCGAAATGGCTGTATACCATTTTCGTTTCGCCGGGGACGAACAGATTCTGGATGAGAAAATCGTTGCGAAGCCGATCGGTGGTGTAGTGCTTGGCATCCTGGGGATGGGCGGGGTTTCTGATTTCCAATTTAATGGCCTCCTTCGTACTTGTGAGTGATTTGGTTGTCTGCTGCTTCAGGAAACATGCCCCAATGAACGGGAGATGGATTTGGTAGCTTCGAGCAGGCGCGGGGCGACGATGGTTTCGGCCGTCCGCCGCGAGACGCGGGAGATCGGCCCGGAGACGCTGATGGCCGCGAGCACCTGGCCGAGATGGTTGTATATGGGGGCGCCGATGCAGAAGCAGTCGTCGCCGCTTTCCCGGTCGTCGAAGCCGAAGCCGACGCGGCGGACGACTTCCATTTCTTTGATGAAGGCTTCGGGGGTGGAGATGGTGTAGTGGGTGCGGCGTTCCATGCCGGATTCGGCGAGGATCTGCCTGATTTCCTCGTCGCTGTGGCTGATGAGCAGGGCTTTGCCGAGCGAGGTGCAGTGCAGGCTGTTGCTGCCGCCGATCTGGGCCACGAGGCGGATGGAATGGGGACTGTCGATGGAGTCGAGGTAGAGGACCCGGTTGCGGGCCAGCACGCCGAGGTGGACGGATTCGCTGGTGAGCTGGTTGAGCCTGGCCATGTGGGGGCGCGCCAGGCGCTTGAGCTCGAAGCCCCGTTCCGCCTTCTGCCCCAGGGTGAGGAAGGTGAGCCCCAGGCGGTAGCCGCCTTCGTTGCTGCAGCAGACGTAGCCGCGCGATTCGAGGTTGGAGAGGATGCGGTAGACCGTGGACTTGGGCAGCCTGACTTTTTCGGTGATGTTTTTCAGGCTTACCGGGTCGGAGCTGGTGCCGATGACTTCGAGAATGTCCATCGCCCTTTGCAGTACCTGGACTTCCAAAAAGTGCTTTTCCATACTCTTTCTCCGTTTCATATTGTGAAACTATATGCCGCATGATAGAATTTCAGTGCTAATTTATGCTTTACTGCGCCATAATCCTGCTGCAGGTGCGCAAAAATGGCACGATAGTTCACAATATGAAATTTGCGCCAATAAAAAAGGAGCGGCGTACGCCGCTCCTGCGTTGCTGCGGTTCAGTCGGGGTCGACCCGCCGGAAGAGCGTGAACTGCCCTTTGTGGAAGGTCATGACAACCGCGGTCTTGTCGGGATTGTGAAAGGCGTCGAAGGTTATCTTGCCGGTGGCGCCTTCGATCTCCACGCTTTCGAGGGCGGCGCGGATTTTTTCCGGCTGGATGCTGCCGGCTTTTTTCACGGCGGCGGCCAGGAGAAGGACGGCGTCGTAGCCGAGGGCGGCCAGCGCGTCGGGTTGCTTGCCGTATTTTTTGCTATAGGCGGCAACAAATTTTTTCGGCACCGGCGCTTGGTCCTGCGGAGTAAAATGGTTGCTGAAGTAGGTGTTTTTCAGGGCGTCGGGGCCGGCGATCCCTACTATTTTCGGCGAGTCCCAGCCGTCTGCGCCCAGGATGGGGACGGTTATGCCCATTTCCCGCGCCTGACGGATTATGAGGCCGACTTCCTGATAGTAGCCCGGAACGAAGAGGACGTCGGGGTTGAGGTTGTGGATGCGCATTAGTTGCACGCTGTAGTTGGCATCCTTCTGATAGTATATTTCCCGGGCGATAACGGTGCCGCCCATGGCGGCGAAGTGATCCGCGAACTCGCGGGCGAGTTGTTTGGAGTATTCGGAGCTGGCGTCGGTGAGGATGGCCGCCGTTTTGGCGTTCAGGCTGTCGGCGGCGAAGCGGCTCATAACCTTCCCCTGGTAGGGATCGATGAAGGCGGCCCGGAAGACGTATTCGCGCCGCTGGCCTTGTTGGGGAACGGTCACCCTGGGGTTGGTGGCCGAAGGGGTGAGCAGCGGAATGCGGTATCTTTCGGCGGTGAGGGCGGCGCCCAGCGTGTTGGTGCTGGTGATGCAGCCGACGATGGCGACGACCTTGTCCTCGTTGATGAGGGCGGCGGAAGCTCTGGCGGCTTCTGTCGCCAGGCCGGCGTTGTTCCTGACGACGAGCTCGATCTGCCGCCCGAACAGGCCTCCGGCGTCGTTGATTTCCCCGGCCGCCAGACGGACGCCTTCCAGAGCCCGCTGGCCGAAGACGGCCTGGGCGCCCGTCATTTCAAGATTGAGGCCGATTTTGACGACGGCCCCGGAAGCGGCGGGCGGCGACGGCTTCTTGGCGGGCGGCTCGGGGGCAAGGGGCGCGTTCCTGGCTTCTTTGGGGATGACGATGGCGGGGACGGCGTTCACGCGGGAGATGCCGACGTTTATCTGCACGTTGCCGCCGGCAAGGATTTCCCGGAAGGGCGCTTTTTTGTCCTCAGGCATTTGCGCCGCGGCGAGGACTTTCTCGCCGACCGAGCGTAGAAAGACGGTCATGTCCATGGATATCCGGGTGATGAGCTGCGTCTTTTTGTCGATCGCGACGGTGTATGTCAGATCGGCGACATCTTCAAACAGGTCGGCGGGCAGCTTGACGTCCTTGACGCCCTGGAGGGCGAGCGATTTTTCGAAGTGTTCCCGCAGTTTGTCGGCGCTGATGGTGGCTTCCAGTTCAAGCTCGTCGTCCGTTTCCCGCGCGAAGGTTACGGCGGTGTCCCGGAAGACGCCTTCGCAGTATTCGAGAAACTCGGCCTGGTTCTGCCGGATGACGGGTATGGGGAGGATCTGTTTGACCCACTTGTTCGCGGCGAAGGAGTAGGAGACCATTTTGCCGTCGGTTTCCTCGAGGTACTGCTTGATGGTCATTTCGTTTTTTTTGCCGGCGGCTTCCATGCTGAAATTCATGGTGTTTTTCATCAGTATGGGTTTGACTTGGACGTCGAAGTCGCCGGCGAGGGCTAAGGCGGCTTTTTGGCCGCTTAGCGGCACGGAGGCGGCCATTTCGAAGGTCATATGGTAGCTGTTCGCTTTGAGCAGCTGCTGGTTGGCGGTGACGAAGAGGTCCTTGCAGTCGGCGTCGGACAGCGGCGCGGCGGCGGCGGAAGCGCCCGCCAGGAGCAGCAGGCAGGCCGCCAGCAGAAGCGGTACGGCTTTCAGGGTGCGCATTTCGGTCAGTCCTTTCGTCTCCCGGCAAGGCGGCCCTCGGGGTGGAACCGTGTGACGCCGGCAAGAAGTACTATTACAGGGATTTTTCGCCACGGGGCGGCGATTTCCTTTTCCGCCGCCGAGCGGCGCCGGGGACGGGAGGAAGGTTAATTATTGAGAAAAGCAAAAAAGAGCGGCTCTCGGAACCGCTCTTTCCGTGCGATTGTTTAAGGCCCGTCTTACTCCCGGTTGCGTTTGCTGTAGGACGGGATGGAATAGGCGTACATTTCCTTGTTGATGTCGACGTGGGCGGGCACATAGACGAAAACGGACTCGGACACGCGCTGGCAGGCGCCGCCGGTGATGACCAGCAGACCGTCGAGGAAATCGGCGATGCGCTGCCGAACAGTGGCGTCGACGGCCTCGAAGTTCATCATTACGGCGACGTTGGCTTTCAGATAGTCGGCGCACAGTTTGACGTCGTCAAACTCGGCCGGCGAGGCGATGAACACTTTCAGCGCCGCCGGGCTATGCACTCTCAATTGGGCGCGGCGGTCGCCGACTACGGCCGGCGCTTCCACAACCTGCTGTTCTTCTTCCACCGGCATGAGGAAGTTGGTCAGTTTGTCGATGAGGCCCGAAGCCAAGTTCCCCACCTCCTTGACATAAGAATTTGTCGAATCCATTTTCCGGTAAAGTTTCGACATCTCTTGCCATTTTCCTGCATGAAAATGGCATTTGTCCATAAATTCGTCAAAAAGAAGCGAAAACTTAAGGAAAATTTCAAATGGATAGGACAAAACTGCCTAAAAGTTCCAGATGCAAGGCGCACCGGAAGAGCGCGCCGCGACGCGTACTCGAACGTACGCTAGCAAGCGCTCTGAGGAGCAACGCCGCAGATGGGCTTTTAGGCAGTTTTCATTGTATTACAGCACACAGTCCTCGCAGAGGGTGCCGCCGGTGAGAACCTGCTCCGCCCTACTCCCGTCCCGGTAGACGGTGACGCCCTTGCAGCCGCCGGCGTACGCCTGGCGGAAGATGGCGGCGACGTCGGCTTCGCTGGCGTCGTGGGGCATGTTGACGGTTTTCGATACGCCGTTGTCGGTGAACGCCTGGGCGGCGGCGAGATGGGCGACGTGCCAGTAAGGGTCGATGTCGCGGGCGGTGGCGAGCACTTCTTTGACATGGCCGGGCAGCGAGGTGCCGGCGACGCTGCCGCAGGCGGCGATGGCGGCCGCGACTTCTTCCGTATACAGGTTACGTTGACTTAGATAGTCGATGACCGTTTGGCTGACGCTGGTAAGCACCCGTCCTTCGAGGACCCGCCGGGAGAGGGCCAGGGCGAACAGGGGCTCGATGCCGCTGGAGCAGCCGGCGATGATGCTGATGGTGCCGGTGGGGGCGATGGTGGTGACGGTGGCGTTGCGCATGGCGGTGAAGCCGCGGCCGGGGTAGACGCTGGCGGCAAAGGCCGGGAAGCTGCCGCGCTCGGCGCCGAGGCGGGCGGACTCCTGCCGCGCTTCGCGGGTGATGAATTCAAGGATGGCGCCGGTCAATTCGACGGCCGCCTTGCTGGCGTAAGGGATGTCGAGCATTATGAAGATTTCGGCCAGGCCCATGATGCCGAGGCCGATCTTGCGGGTAAGGCCGGTGGCCTCGGCGACGGCGGGCAGGGGATGGTCGTTGATGTCGATGACGTTGTCGAGGAAGCGGACGGCGATGCGGACGGCTTCCCGCAGACGGGCGAAGTCGAGCGCCGGGTCTTTGGCCCCGGGGTTCACGAGCTTTGTGAGGTTGATGGAGCCGAGGACGCACGATTCGTACGGCAGGAGGGGCTGTTCGGAGCAGGGGTTGGGGGCTTCGAAGGCGCCGAGGGCCGGGGTGGGGTTGAAGCGGTTGACGGTGTCGAGGAAGAACAGACCGGGTTCGCCGCTTTCCCACGCCATTCTGACGAGGAGGTCGAACAGGGAGCGGGCGGCGACGGTCCTGACGGTGCGGCCGTCGCGGGGGCTGACGAGGGCGAAGGGGCGGTCGCCGTCGACCGCCTGCATGAAGCTGTCGGTGATCGCCACCGACAGGTTGAAGTTGTTGAGGACGTCGTGGTTGCGTTTAACGGTGATGAACTGTTCGATGTCGGGGTGGTCGACCCTGAGGACGGCCATGTTGGCGCCGCGTCTGGCCGCGCCCTGTTTGACGACATGGGTGGCGACGTCGTAGACGTGCATGAAGGATACCGGCCCGCTGGCCGTGCCGCCGGTGGTGGATACCCGATCGCCGGACGGCCGGAGGCGGGAGAAGGCGAAGCCGGTGCCACCGCCGCTCTGGTGGATGAGGGCGGCGTTCTTGAGGGTTTCGAAGATGCTGGTGAGAGAGTCTTCGACCGGCAGGACGAAGCAGGCGGCGAGTTGGGCTCGCGCCTTGCCGGCGTTGATGAGGGCCGGCGAGTTGGGCAGGAATACGAGCTCTTCCATCAGCCGCCGGTAGTGTGCGGACGCCTCAGCAGCGTCGCGGCCGTGCAGGGCTTCGGCCCGGGCTACGTGGTCGGCGACCCGCCGGAAGAGACCGGCCGCGGTTTCGCCGTCTTTAAGGTAGCGGGCCTGAAGGACGGATAGGGCTTCGGGAGACAACATGCCTATTCCCCTTCTTCCTGGGCCTCCTTGACGTTTTTGCGCTCCCGCGCTCTGAGCTGCCTGTCGAGGGTGGCCTTGCGCAGCCGGATGCTCTTGGGCGTGACTTCGACGGCTTCGTCGTCGTTGATCCATTCGAGGGCCTGTTCCAGGCTGAGAATGCGCGGCGATACCAGCCTGAGCGCCTCATCCGCTGCGCTTGAACGCATGTTGGTGACGTGTTTTTTCTTGCAGGGGTTGACTTCCATGTCCATTTCCCGGGCGTTTTCGCCTACGACCATGCCTTCGTAGATGGCCTGGCCGGGGACGACGAACATGGTGCCGCGGTCCTGGACGCTGTGGATGCCGTAGGTGGTGGTTTCGCCTGTTTCGAAGGCGACGAGCGCGCCGCGGGTGCGGCCGGAGATGTCGCCTTTGTAGGGGGCGTAGCCGTGGAAGATGTGGTGCATTATGCCGTAGCCTTTGGTGTTGGTGAGGAATTCGGACCGGAAGCCGATGAGGCCGCGGGCGGGAATGACGAATTCGAGCCGAAGGTAGCCGGCCAGCTCGACCATGTTGATGAGTTCGGCCCGGCGCGTGCCGAGGGCTTCCATGACGGTGCCCATGTATTCCTGGGGCACGTCGACGGTGAGGCGCTCGAGGGGCTCGCATTTCTGGCCGTGAATGGTTTTGAAGATGACGCGCGGTTTGCCGACCTGGAATTCGTAGCCTTCGCGGCGCATGGTTTCGATGAGGATGGACAGGTGCAGCTCGCCGCGGCCGGCGACTTCGAAGGCGTCGGGGCTGTCGGTTTCGTTGACCCTGAGGCTGACATTCGTTTCGACTTCGCGGAACAGCCGCTCGCGCAGGTGGCGGCTGGTGACGTACTGGCCTTCTTTGCCGGCGAAGGGGCTGGTGTTGACGCTGAAGATCATCGCCAGCGTGGGTTCGTCGACTTTGATCGACGGCAGGGCTTCGGGGTTTTCGGGGTCGGCGATGGTGTCGCCGATGTTGACGGCCTCGAGGCCGGTGATGGCGACGATGTCGCCGAGGGCGGCGTCTTTGACTTCGACGCGCTTGAGGCCTTCGTATACGTAGAGGCGGCTGAGTTTGGCCCGCGTTTCCGTTTCGCCGTTGAGGATGACGACCGGTTGGCCGTTCTGCACCCGGCCGCGCATGACGCGGCCGATGGCGATGCGGCCGACGTAGTCGTCCCAGTCGAGGGTGGTGACCATGATCTGCAGGGGGCCGTCGATATCGCCGTGAGGGGCGGGAACGGCGGAGATGAGCAGGTCGAACAGCGGTTTGAGGTCCTCGCTGTCGTCGTCCATGCTGAGTTTGGCGATGCCGTCGCGGGCGGTGGCGTAGACGACCGGGAAGTCGAGCTGCTTGTCGTCGGCTTCGAGTTCCATGAAGAGTTCGAGGACTTCGTCGAGGACGTCGCCGACCCGCTGGTCGGGACGGTCGATTTTGTTGATGACGACGATGGCCTGGAGACCCTGTTCGAGGGCTTTGCGCAGTACGTATTTCGTCTGGGGCATGGGGCCTTCGAAGGCGTCGACGAGGAGGAGGACGCAGTCGACCATGTTAAGGACGCGCTCCACTTCACCGCCGAAGTCGGCGTGGCCCGGGGTGTCGACGATGTTGATCTTGACGCCGCCGTAATGGATGGCGGTGTTTTTGGCGAGGATGGTGATGCCGCGTTCGCGTTCCAGTTCGTTGGAGTCCATGACGCGTTCCATGACCTGTTCGTTGCTGCGGAATACCCCGCTCTGTTTGAGCATGGCGTCGACGAGGGTGGTTTTGCCGTGGTCGACGTGGGCGATGATGGCGATGTTGCGTAGGTCGTTGCGTTGCATAATTTCTCCTCCTGCAGTTCAGGTGCCTGTTTTGCTGTGTTTAGTGTTTAGTCTCTTGCAGACCGGGCTGTGTTTATTCCCGTTATTTCGCGCCGTTGCCGCCGGCGGCTTCGAGGGTTTGGCGGACGAATTTGCGGACTTTCTGGGCGCCGCGCAGCATGGCGGACAGCTTGACCGGGTCGGCTGTGCTGGCGGTTTCCAGGCGTTTGCGGAATTCCATGAATTCGCTGTCGAGTTGTTCGAGGAGTTCCTGCAGCTCGATGACGGCCGGGTCGACGAGCACCAGGCCGCTGGCTTCGACGGTGAAGCTGCGGCCGTCGATGACGGCGACGTCGCCGAAGTGAGGCAGGTAGGTCGAATAGCCGAGTTTGGCGTTGATGACGCCGGCGAGGGCGGCGGATTGCTCGGGTTCGCCGTGGACGATGAAGACATTGGCGGGGGGCTGGGTGAACATCGTGAGCCATTTGATGAGGTAGTCCTGGTCGGCATGGGCGGAAAAGCCGTCGAGGTTATGGATTTTAGCCCGTACGCCCACTTCCTCGCCCATTATCTTGACCCGTTTGACGCCTTCGATCAGCCGGCGGCCGAGGCTGCCTTCGGCCTGGTAGCCGACGAGGACGACGCTGGATTCGGGCCGCCAGAGGTTGTGTTTGAGGTGATGGAGGATGCGGCCGGCGTCGGCCATGCCGCTGGCGGAGATGATGACGGCGGGCTCTTTGAGGAAGTTGATGGCTTTGGATTCGTCGGGCGTTCTGGTGAAGTTGAGCTTGAGCAGTTTGAGGATGTTCTCGCGGCTGTCGTAGAGCATTTGGTGGGCTTCGGCGTCGAAGTCCTCGGGGTGATGGGCGAAGATGTCGGTGGCGTTGATGGCCAGCGGGCTGTCGATGAAGACGGGGATGCTGGGTATTTTGCCGGCTTTGAGGAGTTTGTAGAGGTAGTAGATGATGGTCTGGGTGCGGCCGACGGCGAAGGCGGGGATGACGATGTTGCCGCCGCGGGCGACGGTGTCGTTGATGATGGCGGCCAGGGCTTCGCCTTTGTCGTACTGCTCGTGGTTGCGGTTGCCGTAGGTGGATTCCATGACGATGTAGTCGGCGGCTTCGATGGGGGACGGATCTTTGATGAGCGGCTGATCGGGCTGGCCGAGGTCTCCGGAGAAGACGAGTTTGGTGGTTTGGCCGTTTTCGGCGATCCATATTTCGATGATCGACGAGCCGAGGATGTGGCCGGCGTCGTTGAAGGACACGGCTACTTCCGGGGTGATTTCGATTTTTTTCCCGTAAGGCAGGGGGGCGAAATTCTTCAGGCAAGTGTAGGCGTCGTCGACGGTGTAGAGGGGTTCGAGGGGAGCCTTGCCGGCGCGCCGCCCTTTGCGGCCGAGGATTTCGGCCTCGAATTCCTGAATGTGGGCGCTGTCGGGCAGCATGATGCGGCAGAGATCGGTGGTGGCGTGGGTGGCGTATATGTTGCCTTTGTAGCCTTGTTTGCAGAGTTTCGGCAGCAGGCCGCTATGGTCGATGTGGGCGTGGGTGAGGAGGACGGCGTCGATGGCGGCCGGTTCGAAGCGGAACGGCCGCCGGTTGAGGGCTTCGGTGGCTTTCGAGCCCTGGAACATGCCGCAGTCCACGAGGATTTTACGTCCGCCTGCTTCCAGAAGGTATGAGGATCCCGTAACCATGCCCGAGGCTCCTAAAAAGGTCAGTCGCATTTTTTGAACGCTCCTTCGCCAATATTCTCCAAATTTTTGCCAGCTTTATTTATTTTCCACGTTAGTATACCATTTCCTGCCCATCAGAAAACTTGGCTTCGCCAATACTCCCGGCGCAGGCTAAGCCATAGCTTGTCCTTATGCCCATCAGAAAGCTTATCTTTGTTGAGGGACCGAAAAAAGCGGGTTATAACCCGCTTTTTAAGATATTGCGCCGCAGTTTGGCATTATGGGCCGCCTCTCCCCTATTCCTCGCCGAAGATGCGGACCTCGGGCTGGAGCCTGACGCCGAAGCGTTCGTGAACCTGGCGCTGGACTTCCTTGATGAGGCTGAGGACGTCGGTGGCCGTGGCCCCGCCGGCGTTGACGATGAAGCCGGCGTGCTTGCCGGATACTTGCGCGCCGCCGATTTTAAAGCCTTTGAGGCCGGCTTGCTCGATGAGGGTGCCGGCGTAGTGGCCGGGGGGGCGCTTGAAGGTGCTGCCGGCGCTGGGCATTTCGATGGGTTGTTTGGCTTCGCGCCGGGTGGTGTAGTCGGTCATTTTCATGCCGATGGCATCGTCGTCGCCGGCGGCGAGGGTTAGTTCGACCTCGCAGATGATGCAGCGGTTGTGCTGGAAGGCGCTGTCCCGATAGCCGAAGCGGATGTCGGCGTGGCTGAAGCGTTTGAGTTTGCCGTCGGGACAGACGGCGGTGACGGCGGCGACGAAGCAGCCAATTTCGCCGTCGTAGGCGCCGGCGTTCATGAAGACGGCGCCGCCGATGCTGCCGGGTATGCCGACGGCAAATTCGAGCCCGGTGAGGCCATGGGCGGCGGCGTAGCGGGAGACGTCGCCGAGGGACGCTCCGGCGCCGGCTTTCACGGTCGTGCCGGTATGGCTGATCCGGCCCATGGTGGCGTCGAATTTGAGTACGAGGCCGCGGATCCCTTTGTCGAGGACGAGGACGTTGGAGCCGTTGCCGAGAATGGTGACAGGCAGGCCGTGTTCGCGGGCGATGACAAGCACCGCCGATACTTCCCGGGCGGAGGCGGGCAGGATGAGGTAGTCGGCCGGGCCGCCGATGCGGAAGGTGGTATGCTTGGACATGGGCTCGTCGAGCAAAAGACGGTCGGCGGCGATTACTTTCTGGAGTTGTGTGAAGAAGTCTTCCTTCAGCTTAATCCTTTGCAAACAGATCCAGTCCTTCGGCGACGGAGTCGCCAATAATTTTGCTTATGTCGGCCATGATGCGCTGGAAACGGAAATAGGCCTCGAGAAATTCCCGCGCCTTGGCGTTCATGGCAAGGAGTTCGTACATCCGCTGCAGGGCTTCCGTCTTGGCCTTATCTTCTCTGCCGGCGAGCGCTTCGTATTCCAGTTCCATTTTCTTGCGGAGAAAGTCCTGGGTCATTTTTTGCGCGTCCAGGTCGGCCGCGAGGGCTTCCTTGGCGGTGAGGAAGGCGCGGTATTCGACAGACGCTTTGAGCGTTCTGGCCAGTTCGTGCGCTTTGTCGTAAGGATTCAAGCCTACTCCTCCAGTATACAATGTATCTTATGCTCACCGGCCCGGTTTAATACACGCGGACTTGTCGGGGCATACCGGGTGGTGACATTGGTGTATTCAATGGCGCCAGGGGTAAATCCTGCCGACAGCGGGCAAAATGAACGGAAAAGCCCCGCCGGGCCGGCGGGGCTGTAGGTTTGTGAAAGCCGGAGACTTTATATGAAGCTCCAGATGCACGTCCTGATTTCGATAGCCTTATCAGCATTCGCCGCTTTAGGCGATAATCGCTCGGACGGTGTGCGGGCCGCACCGGAAAAGCGCGACGCGACGCGTACACGAGACGTACGCTAGCAAGCGCTTTGAGGAGCAACGCCGCAGATGGGGCTTCAGATAAAGTCGACTATTTGTCGTGGCCGAGGTCGTCGGCCATGGTATCAAGCTGCTGGGCCATACCGCCGGCGTCCTGGACGGCGCCGGCGACGTGGGCGAGGGCGGAGGCGATCTGGCCGATGACGTCGTTGACCTGGTTCAGTTGCCCGTAGGTGCTGTCGCTGTCGGCCTGGATGGCTTTGACGATGTTTTCGATTTTTTTGATGGAGTCGGCGCTGCCGGTGGCGAGTTTGCGGATTTCTTCGGCCACGACGCCGAACCCCTTGCCGGCGTCGCCGACCCGGGCGGCTTCGATGGCGGCGTTGAGGCCCAGGAGGTTCGTCTGCCCGGCGATGTTTTTGATGAGCCCCAGGACCTGGTCGGTTTCTTTGACGCGTTGCTGGGATTCGCGCGAGAGGTGGGAAAGGTTGGCGCTGACGGTGGCGATTTCTTCCGCCTGGGCGGAGATTTCTTCGGTGGTGCTGGCGAGTACGCTGATGTTGTCGCTGAGCTTGGCGGCCATTTCCTTGAGGGCGTCCTGGCGGTCGGTGGGTTCGATGACGACCGCTCCGCCGAGTACGCGGCCGGCGGCGTCGGTTATCGGGTAGGCGGTGGCGATGTATGGGAGGCCGAAGGTGGCTTTGTCGCCCCGCACCACGACCCGGCGATTTTCTTCCAGGGCTTTGACGATCGCCGTACCGGCCTTGAGGGGCGTGCCGGCGGCGATTTTGAGGTCGAGTTTTTTCGACGGCCGGTAGTAGAGGTACTTTTCGCGGTCGGTTACGGCTACGCCGATTTCGCCCGCATGGAGATCGACCAGGACAGGCATGACGTGCAGAAAGTGATCCAGCAAGGGATGTGTGTCGCTCACTGCTCATTCCTCCATTTTCGGCTTGTCGGAGATAGTCTGCCCTTAGCGGCGCGCGAGGATCGCCTGGTAGTAGTCGCGCATGGTTATGGCGTCGGCGGCCTGAGTGCCGGCCGATTCGCAGACGATCCGCGGGGCGTAGCCGCGGGCGGCGATAGTGTCGAGAAGGGGTTCGTGCGGGGGCCCGAAGTCGTCGTCGAAGGTCCAGTGCCGCTTTTCGCCCGCTTTGGTGAATTCGATGCGGCTGAAGTGGATGTGGACGGCGGCGGCTTTTTGTTCGCCGAGTTTCGCGGCGACGAGGTCGAAGGCGGCCTCGTATTCGGCGCGGGTGGTGTAGCGGCCGCCGGTGACGGCGTGGAGGTGGCCGAAGTCGATGGCGGGGATGGTCCATTCACTGAAGGCGCAGAAGGCCAGCACTTCTTCGAGGGTGCCGAGCTGATTCTGTTTGCCCATCGTTTCCGGGGCCAGGTAGATGCCTTGCAGAAGCCCCTGCTTATCCGCTTCTTCAAGGACGGCGCGGAAGAGGACGGCGGCCCGTTCGAGCGCCTGGCCGCGGGGCTGTTTGCCCGGTCCGCCGATATGGAAGGCGATGCGGTCGGCCCCCAGCCAGCGGGCGGCTTCGAGTGATTTGAGGATATGCCGGGTTGTGTTGGCGGCGATGGTGGGGTCCTCGGTGGCGAGGTTGATGTAGTAAGGGGCGTGGACGCTGAGCCTGACGCCGTGGCGAAGGGCGGCTGCGCCGATGGCGCGGGCCGTTTCTTCGCGGATGGTGACGCCGCGGCTGCACTGGTATTCGTAGGCGTTAAGCCCCTGGGAGGCCAACCAGGCGGGCATCTCGACCGAGGCTTTGTGTCCCGCCGCGTAGAAAGCGTCCGGGTTTCCGGCCGAACCGAACTGAGCTTGGTGCATATCCCATCAACTCCTGCAATTTTTATGCCAATTTTTGTCGTTTTTTCAAATAAAATTCCGATAATCTTGCTGGCGGAGCGCTTCGTAGACGACCACGGCGACGGCGTTGGAAAGGTTGAGTGATCGCGCGCCGGCCAGCATGGGGATGCGCACGCAGCGGGAGCGGTTGGCGGCAAGGAGGCTTTCCGGCAGGCCGGCGGTTTCCTTGCCGAAGACGATGACGTCGTCGGGGGTGTAGACGATTTCGCTGTGGAAGCGGTCCGCCTTGGTGGTGTTGAAGTAGAAGCTGCGGCCGGCGAGCATTTTTTCCACGTCGGCGAAGGAGTCGTGGTAGCGGACTTTGACGAGGTGCCAGTAGTCAAGCCCCGCCCGCTTGAGGTAGCGGTCGTCGGTGGAGAAGCCGAGCGGCCGCACGAGGTGGAGTTCGCAGCCGGTGGCGGCGCAGAGGCGGGCGATGTTGCCGGTGTTGCCGGGGATTTCCGGTTCGACGAGGACGATGTGCATAGGGTCACCTCATATAGGACAGCCTGTCCATTTTAGCCTGCGGCCTTGTCTAGCATCATATACACAACTGTCCGCAAACGTGGACAGCACGGGTCAAAGATAGTCGACAGTGAAGGAGGCGACTTCGGCGTCGCCGCAATCGTCGACGATTTTCCGGACGAGCTCGACCTGTTTGGCGAGCACGGTCCGGCTGCTGCCTACGAGGGCGATTTCGAGCGCGGCGCGCTGCCAGACGTCCTGGTGGCCGGTTTCGGCTACGGCGGCGGCGCAGCGGGAACGGATGCGGCCGGCGACGCTCTGCACGACGTGGCGCTTGGCCTTGAGCGAGCCGGCGGCGGGAATATGGAGTTCGATGGTCAGGACGACGACCGCCATGCTACCGGCCCACCAGAGTAACGCAGACCGTCCGCCGGCGCGGACCGTCGAATTCGCCCAGGTAGATCGCCTGCCAGGTGCCGAGGACGAGGCCGCCGCCCGTTACCGGCACGGTCGCGGCCGCGCCCAGCAGGGAGGCTTTGATATGGGCGGGCGAGTTGCCCTCGGCGTGGCGGTAGGGCAGTTGCGGCACGAGTTGCCCCAGGCCGGCCAGCATGTCGGCGACGACGTCGGGATCGGCGTTTTCGTTGATGGTGACGCCGGCGGTGGTGTGGGGAACGTAGACGTGGCATAGGCCTTCGGCGACGCCGCCGGTTCTGACGATGGCGGCGACCTGGGCGGTGATGTCGACGAACCCTTCGGCGGGGGTGGAGACGACGAATTTGTCCATGCTGCTCACCTTCCTGCTGTTATATTTCCATAGCGGCCGGGAAAAATCCTATAACGCCCTCTAAAACAAAAACGCCCCGTATGGAGCGTTTTGTTGGTAGAAGCTTAAGGCCGTTCAGAAGCCTTGCCTGCAAGGCGCACCGGAGGATGACACCGGAAGCGTACACGGAACGTACGCTGAGGATGGCAGCCGAGGAGCAACGCCGCAGGCGGGGCTTATCAACGGCCGGTACCGGTTACCCGTGGATGAGGCGGGGGATACACTTAACGCACACCCAATCGCTCTCCCCCTTCGACTTGATGGGCAGCAGCGGCCGGTCGTGCTCGGAGGCGCCGCACAGGTGGCACTTCATGGTGACGTTGTATTCCGGCTTGTCGGCCAGGTTTTTTTTATGTTCGTGGACGGCGTGCTCGTCGAAGGGCACGGTTTCGCGCTCCTCGAGAGTGAGGGCGCCGGTGGGGCATACGCCCAGGCAGAAGCCGGCGCCGTCGCAGAGCTGTTCGCGGCGGACCTTGGCCTTGCCGTTCACTATTTCGATCGCCCCTTCGGCGCAGGGGGAGACGCACTTGCCGCAGCCGGTGCAGAGAGCTTCGTCGATTTTCACGATTTTGCGTTTTACTTTAGCCATTATTTTCACCTCTCGCTGTATGTCTGTTTCTAGTATATCCGGCGGCAGAGCGGGCCGCAGTGATTTCCGTCACACTCCGCCGTTTTTTTCGCCGCGGCGGTTTATCCATTTATTTCTTCTGTGTGGCAACGGCCGGTTCCTGTTTTTTGCGCCGGTAACGGAGCAGGTCGACGAACGCTTCGAGCCGCGTCACCATCCCGGCCGCGCCTGTCTGCTCGTCGAAGGCGAGGGACAGCACGGGGATGCCTTCCTGTTCGCTCACCCCCGGCAGGATGTTTTTGGCGATGACTTCCGGCATGCAGGTGAAGGGGAAGACGTGGATGACGCCGTCGAAGCCGCTCCGCGCCATGACGGCGGTGTGGCCGATGCTTTTGATGCCGTGGCCGCCGACGTAGTGGCCGAGATAAGGGACGGCGGCGGCAAGGACGGCGGCGGAACTTCGCCGGGCGGCCGGGGCCTTGAGGATATGGGTGCGGACATAGTCGCCCAGCAGCATGGTGGGGCAGACCTCGACCCCCATCTGCCCGAGGCGGCGGATGAGCTCGCCGTTGACGAAGCTTTCGAGCATGACGTATATTTCCCCCACCAGGCCGATGCGGAGAGGGGCGGGCCCATTGCCCGCGGGCAGGGCCGCGAGCGCCGCAAGCAGCGGGGCGACGGCTTCGGCGGCGGCGGCCGGGCGGCCGGCGGCATCGACGGCGGCCATGGCCCGGAGGCGGACGGCGTCGACGGCGGTCGCCTCCCGAGCCAGCGGCCGGGCGCGGCAGGCGGCGCGGTCAATGGCGTCGAGCGCGCCGAGCTTGGCGCCGGCCAGGCGGAGGGCGGGCCATAGCCGCCGCCAGCCGCCGGGGCTGAGGCGTTCGAGGTTTCGCCAGACGCTGGCCGGATTGGGCTCGATGGCGAGCATGGCGAATTTGTAACCGAGGTCGCGGAGGATGTCCTGCTGGATGGCGGAGTAATAGCCGAGGCGGCAGGGCCCCTCCCCGCCGCAGGTCAGGATGGTGTCCGCGCCCGCCTCGAGGGCCTGGATGAAGTTGCCGAGGGTCGTCTTGAACGGCAGGCAGGCCGTCTCGGGAGAGTAGCGGGCGCCGATTTCGAGCGTCGCCTTGCTGGTGGGGGGCGGCGGCGCAACGCGGACGCCCAGCGTTGTCAGCAGCGCCTTGAGGACGATGTGCAGCGTGCCCATGTGGGGGAAGGTGACGGTCATGGCCGCCTCCGGCGGAGCATGTCGGTGAACGCCTCCAGCCTGGTGACGAGACCGGCCTCGGCGGTATGCTCGTCGAGGGCGAGCAGCAGGAAGGGAACGCCGCGTTTCCCGGCCTGCCGCCGCAGCAGTTCGCCGATAAGGGAATCAGGGCCGCAGGCGAAGGAGGTAAGGAAGATCATGCCGGCCGGCGGCGAGGCAGCTCCCAGGAAGGCGAGCGCCGCTCCCGCCAGGCTGCGGCAGTAGTGCCAGAAGATGTTTTTCGGCAGGGCGGCCGCCGCGCGGTCGGCCGCCCGCCGGTCGGCGCGGTCGGGGGTGACGACGGCCATCCCCAGGGCGGTCAGGCGACCGATTACGTCCATGCTGATCTGCCGGTCGTAGAGGAGGTAAGGGTGCCCGACGAGGACGACCCGCGGGCGGCCCCCATCCCCTTCCCCGACGGCGGCGGCCTGTTCGCCGCGCCGCACCCGCCAGGCCCGCTGCCAGGCATAGAGGCTATAGAGCGGGGAGCGCCCGAGGAGAGCGCCCACGCCGGTTATCGCCCGGTAAAGGCTGAGGCGGCCGGCGCGCAGGTCGACGGTCGGGGCGATGAGGGGCGGCCCGCCGGGGAGGCTGCTGCGCAGGATGTCGGGCAGGCCGATGATTTTGGGGCAGGTATAATGGCCGGGAGCTGCGCTGACCACCCGCGGCAGAAACAGGCGGTCGACCGTGCCGGCGAGAACGCGGGCATGGCCGTAAAAGGCTTTGACCGGCAGGCAGACTTCGTCGATGCAGCCGCCGGCCGCGAGGACCGCCCGGGTGGTTTCCGGCGACACCGCCGGTTCGGCGCCGAGCGTGCGGAAGAAGTCGCTCCAGACGTCGCCGTAGTAATAGTATAAAAGCCCGCGGGGAATGCCGATCCTGAGCGGCAAAACACATCATCCCTTCGCAACGCGCGCGGTGTGATCAACTAGGTTATTATGGCCGCCGACGCCGCGCGCTATGCGGATGCGAAAAATAGCTTTCTTTTTTCCCCGCGGACGGTGTATAATAAAAAAAATAGGTTCTGACGCAGTGGGCTTTGCCGGCTGCGAAGGAAAATACCCCTCGAGTATCTGCAAGCAAGGGCAGCGCGCCTGCGCCGAGGATGACGATGATTACCCGCACGGTAGCGTCGCCTTCTTTTGCCCTTGGCAGAAGAAGGCTTTCTGTATTTTCGGGAGGAATGGCACATGGCAAAACGCATCGGGGTTGTCGGCATCGTCATCCACGAGCCCAGGAATGTCGCGGAAAAGGTCAATACCGTCATTTCCGCCTACGGCCACATCGTCATCGGCCGCATGGGCATACCGCGGCCCGAGGCCAACGTCGGCGTGATCGCCCTGATTATCGAGGGCACGACCGACGATGTGGGCGCCCTCACCGGCAAGCTCGGCAAGCTGCCGGGCGTAACGGTGAAATCGGCCCTTACCACGCAAAGTTTAGAGGAGGAGAAGAACGATGATTGACGAAAAACAGCGCACTTCCGACGCGTTCATCGACGACGCCCTCATCGGGAAGCTATTGTCCGAGGCGAAAACGAAGGCCGCCGACAGGGACGGCGTCCGGCGCATCATCGCCAAAGCCGGGGACCATAAGGGGCTTACCGCCGGCGAGGTGGCGGTGCTGCTTGAGGTGACCGACCCCGGGCTGCTGCGGGAGATGTTCGCCGCCGCCGCCGCCGTGAAGGAGGCGATCTACGGCAAGCGCATCGTGCTTTTCGCTCCCCTGTACATTTCCAGCTACTGCATCAACAACTGCGTGTACTGCGGCTACCGCACCGGCAACAAGGAGCAGCTCCGCCGCCGCCTGACGCCGGCGGAGGTCAAAGAAGAGGTGGAGGTGCTGGAGTCACTCGGCCACAAGCGGCTGGCGGTGGAGGCCGGCGAAGATCCTGTGAACTGCCCGATCGATTATGTCACCGATGTCATTAGGGAGATTTACAGCATCAAGGACGGCAACGGCAGCATCCGCCGCGTGAACGTCAACATCGCGGCGACGACGGTCGAGGATTACCGCAAGCTGAAGGAGGCCAGCATCGGCACGTATATCCTCTTCCAGGAGACGTACCACCGCCCGACTTACGCCGCGCTGCATCCCAGCGGCCCAAAGCGCGACTACAACTGGCACACGACGGCGATGGACCGGGCAATGAAGGCCGGCATCGACGACGTGGGCATCGGCGTGCTGTACGGCCTGTACGATTATAAGTACGAGACGGTGGCGATGTTCCTCCATGCCGAACATCTCGACCGCGACTGCGGCGTGGGCCCCCACACCATTTCGGTACCGCGCCTCCGCCCCGCCGGCAGCGTGAATCTGGAGAGCTTCCCCCATCTGGTGAACGACGAGGATTTCAAGAAGGTCATCGCCATTATCCGCCTGGCGGTGCCGTACACCGGCATGATCCTGTCCACCCGCGAGGAGCCCGGGCTGCGCGACGAGCTGATCACCTACGGCATTTCCCAGATCAGCGCCGGGTCGTGCACGGGCGTGGGCGGCTACCAGCAGGCCCAACAGCATGTTGCCTGCGGCCCCAACAGCGGCCAGCAGTTCGAGCCGAGCGACCAGCGGTCGCCGAACGAGATTCTCCGCATGCTGTGCGAGAAGGGTTTCGTGCCCAGCTACTGCACGGCCTGCTACCGCCAGGGCCGCACGGGCGACCGGTTCATGGCCCTGGCCAAGAACGGCGAGATCCAAAATGTCTGCCTCCCCAACGCCCTCCTCACCTTCAAGGAGTATCTGCTCGACTATGCCGACGAGCGGACGAAGGCGCTGGGCGAAAGCCTCATTACCCGTTCGCTGGACGATATACCCCAGGAGCATATCCGGACGGCGACGGTCGCGCGCCTGCAGGATATCGAGGCCGGGAAACGGGACCTGTATTTCTAGAAAATAATTAAGGCCGGTCGGCAATAATTGCCGACCGGCCTTTGCTTTTATTATGCTCCGCTCTCCCCTTCCCGGGCGATTCTCCTCTGCAGCCACAGCTGGTACAGGGCGGCATACGCCAGGGTGTAGACGCCGGCGACGGCGAAGACGGCGGGGTAGCCCCAGCCGGTGGCGACGGCCCCCATGCCGATGGCGCCGGCGCCGAAGCCCATGTCCACGGCCATGGTGAAGAAGCCGAAGGCGGTGCCGCGGTTGGCCGCCGGAACGTTGGCGGTGATGATCGTCGCCATGGCGGGAAAGGCCAGGCCGTAACCGATGCCAATGCCTGCGCCGCATACCGCCGGCACCCAGCCGCCGGTGACGTTCCCGGCGATCAGCATGGTGAGGCCGAGGACGGCGAGGATGTAGAACACCAGCCGGTCGGGCCGCATGACGATGCAGAGCCGGCCGATCCACATGCGGGAAAAGATGACGGCGACCGCGTAAGCGACGTAGAAGGAGTTGTACTCGGTGATGCCGCGGCTGAGCATGAGGAGGGGCAGGAAGGTCATGATGCTGCCGTAGCACATGTTGGCAGCCAGCAGGCTGACGGTGGATATCATCACCGCCGGGGAGGCCACGATTTTTTTGAGCGGCAGGGATTGGCCGGAGGCGGCGGCGGCTTTTGGCCTGAATTTTCGGGGGAATAATAACAGGGACATGGAGGTCGTGACCGCGCCGGCGGCGATGACCAGCGGCATGCCGCCCACGGCCAGCAGCCAGTTGGCCGTGCTGGCCGCCAGGCCCGCGCCGATCATGGTGGAGAGGGTGTATACGGCCACCGCTTCGGTGGTGCGTTTTTCGTCGTGCATCATGGTTACGGTGGTGAGGGCGGCGGCGCTGTAGCCGGAGATGCCGACGCCGTGCAGGAAACGGATTATCACGGCCGCGGCCAGGGTGACGGCGAAATAGTAGCCGCCGATGGCGGCAACCGCCAGGATTGTGCCGGCGGTCAGGACGGGGGCGCCGCCGTAGCGGTCCACGGCCCGGCCCGAATAAAGGCGAAAGGCGAGGGCGCCGAGCGAGAAAGCCCCGATGGCGAAGCCAATCTGATGGTCGCTCATGCCCAGGCTGTGGTAATATATTGGTAGCACCGGCAGAAAAAAGTTGACGCTCATCCAGAAGAACCCGTTAGCGGCAACCAGGCCGAGAAAAGAACGGTTGTAAAACCCGCGGTCGATCAACAGATCATCTCCCGTAACTAGGACATGAGAAAAAAGGTTCGGTACGGCGCGGTTGAATCCCTTTTTGGTAAAATCCGTCAAAAATGCGAGGCTGTCTATGAAGCGTTTTTGGGTGACGATCGTTATCGCCCTCGTCTCCGTATATATGGTCGAGGCTGCCGCCGCTGCCGTTCTGGGCGGCTACAAGCCCAAACTGGAGGCGGCATTCGCCGCCAACGAGTATGTCCTGACCTGGCAACGGCTGCCGTATTTCGGTTATTACGAGGTGGAGGTGCTGAAGACGCCGCCGCTGAGCAAGTTCGCGGCGCCCCCCGGCGAGCGTATTTTCTTTTTCCGCACGTGGCGGAACAGTTTCACGGTCAACGAGAATTTTCCTTTCCGTACATACTGGCGCGTTTCGGCCCACGGCCTGTTCCGCCACCCGCTGGGCGATTATTCCGACCCGCTCGATCTGGCGAAGCTGATGGGACAGTCGGTGACGGATTTCCAGCGTCTCAAGCCTGCCGCTACGTCGGCCTACCCGGCCGCCGACCCGGCGGCGGACAAGCCAATGCTCACCTGGACGACGGTGCCCGGGGCAGTGTACTACGAGATCGAATTCCTGGACGCGCCGCCGGAGAATCCGAACGGCACCGAGCCGTCGAAGCACCGCTTCACCCACTCCCGCGAGGTGTTCATCAACGGCTATAACGCGGATTTTTCCCGCTACGCCGGCAATCGCGCCTGGTGGCGGGTACGGGCCCTCGATTACGACGGCGACCCGCTGGGTGTTTTCGCGGACGCCCAGGAGATTTTCATCGCTCATGGCAAGGAGCAGGTGCTGCGGCCGCTGATAACAACCGTCTTCAACCGCAACGGCATGCCGACGCCGCTTTACCCGGCCTACGCCTGGATACCGATTGCCGGCGCGGTCAGCTACGAGGTGGAAGTGCTCAGCGCGCCCCCCGAGCTGCCTGGGGGCATTGCCCCTTCGGTGCACCGCATCTGGCGGAAAGAAGTGACCGGGTTCGCGTGCTATGACGACGAGCCGCGCGCGACGCCGGGCACTTATTACTGGCGGGTGCGGGGCCTGGACGCCGCCGGCGGGCCGGTGGGCGAATTTTCCGAGGCCGGCAGTTTCGTCGTCGATCCCAGGAAGGGCAATTACGCCGCCACCCTGGGGGACAGCATCACCCACGGCGGCGGGGCGGTCTCCTATGCGCCCTGCGATTGGGAATACAGCTTCCAGACATATCTCAATTTCCCGGTCGTCAATCTGGGGCGCAGCGGCGACACTTCGGAAACGATGGCGGAGAGGTTCGAGCGCGACGTGCTGCCCTTCCACCCGAAATTCCTGCTGATCATGGGCGGCACCAACAGTCTGCGCGGCGGCACGCCGGCCGAGAAGGTCATCGAGGACCTGGCGGCGGTCCGCACCAAGTGTCAGGCCCGCGGCATCCGGCCGATCTTCCTCACGCTGCCGCCGATAAATCCCGAGGCGATCAAGAAGGTTTTCAACGAAGAAACGGCGTCAAACTGGCGACAGGAGTTCGACACCGTCAATAATTTCATCAGGCAGCAGCGCTATTATATCGATCTCGACCCGCACTTGGCGGACGCCGGGCGGGAATTGCCGGATTACTACGCGATCGACGGCCTCCACCCCGATATCGAGGCGAAGAAGGTCATCGCGCAGATAATCAACGCCCAGTGGGCTAGAGTGACGCGATGATGCCGTCGCGCCGCGCCTTGGCGGCGGAGAAGTAGGCGTGGACGGCGGCCCGGTCGCCGCGGCGGATGGCGGCGACGACGTCGCCGAGCAGGGCCTGCAGTTCTTCGAGCCCGCCGGTGATGGCGGCCGGATTCGTGAGGCAGATGTCGGCCCACATGTCGGCATCCGAGGAGGCGATGCGGGTGGTGTCGCAGAAGCCGCCGCCCGCGAGCGCGCCGAGGTTTTCCTCTTCGCCGGGATAGCGGCCGAGGAGGTTGACGAGGCCGGCGGCGACGACGTGGGGGATGTGGCTGATGACGGCCGCGCAGTCGTCGTGATGGGCGATGTCCATGACGGTTACGCTCGCCCCGGTCAGGCGGACGAGGGCGGCGACGGCGGCGACCGCCTCCGGGGGGGTCGCCGGACCGGGGGTGAAGATATAGCGTTTGTTGCGAAACAGGTTTACGTCGGCGGCGGCGATGCCGCTTTTTTCCCGTCCGGCCATGGGGTGTCCGCCTACGTAGTGGACGCCCGGCGGCAGCAGGCGGGTTATTTTTTCGCCGAGGAACCGTTTGGTGCTGCCGACGTCGGTGACGATGGCGCCGGGCTTGAGATGGGGAGCGAGGGCGGCGACGACCGCGGGTATCTGGAGCACGGGGGTGCAGAGGAAGATGACGTCGGCGCCCGCCACGCCGGCGGCGAGGTCGGTTGTGCCGCGGTCGATCGAGCTGCGCCCGGCGGCGATGTCGAGGCTGCCCCGGTCGTTGTCGACGCCGGTGACGTCGAGGCCGGCGGCTTTGAAGGCGAGTCCCAGCGACCCGCCGATGAGACCGACGCCGACGATGGCGATGCGCGGGGTTTTCATGCCATCCTCCGGCCCATGAGGCCGGCGATGCCGGCAACTTCCCGCATCAGGCCGGCGAAATTTTCGGGGGTGAGCGACTGTTTGCCGTCGGATAGCGCTTCGGCCGGGTTGGGGTGGACCTCGATCATCAGCCCGTCGGCGCCGGCGGCCACTGCGGCCCGGGCCATCGGCCGGACGAGCTTCCATACGCCGGTGCCGTGGCTGGGGTCGACGATGACCGGCAGGTGGCTGACGTTCTTCACGGCGGCGACGGCGCTGAGGTCGAGGGTGTTGCGGGTGTAGTCCTCGAAGGTGCGGATGCCCCGTTCGCACATGATGACGTCGTAGTTGCCCTCGTTCATGATATATTCGGCGGCGTTGAGCCATTCGTTGATGGTGGCCGCCATGCCGCGCTTGAGGAGGACGGGTTTGCCGGCCTTGCCGACGGCTTTGAGGAGTTGGAAATTCTGCATGTTGCGGGCGCCGACCTGGAGGACGTCGGCGTAGGCGCATACCACCGGCACGGATTGGATGTCGACCACTTCGGTGACGATCTTCAGGCCGGTTTTCTCGCGGGCCTCGGCGAGCATTTCGAGGCCCTTTTCTTCAAGGCCCTGGAAGGAGTAGGGCGACGTGCGCGGCTTGTAGGCCCCGCCCCGCAGGAACTGCGCCCCGCCGGCCTTGACGGCCAAGGCCGATTCCATGAGCTGCTCGCGGCTTTCGACCGCGCACGGCCCGGCCATGACGACGATGGTTTCGCCGCCCACGGGCACGCCGCCGACGTCGATGACGCTGTCCTCGTGCTTGAATTCGCGGCCGACAAGTTTGAAGCTTTCGGTGACGTGGACAACCTTCTCGACCCCCGGCAGGACTTCGACCGGGAAACCGTTGATGACCTTTTTGTCGCCGATGACGCCGATGATGGTGCGGTATCGGCCCTCCGAGAGATGAACTTTGAGGCCGAGGCCGGTTATTTTCTCGACTACGCGGTTGATGTCGGCTTCGCTGGCGTGGGACTGCATTACGATGATCATGATTGTGTTCCTCCCCGTTATTCTTTAATGGACTGTGCGAGGCTGTCTAGAAAGCTTCAGATGCAAGGAGCGACGAGGACGCGACCGGAGGCGTACTGGAAGTACGTCGGAGGAGCGCCCGGAGAAGCGACACAACAGATGAACTTTCTAGGCAGCCTCCCCGGAAATAAAATAACCCGCCCCTGAAATCAGGGACGGGTTTTAATCCGTGGTACCACCCTGCTTGCTTGTGGCAAGCCGCTCTTTTCAGGTACGGGACATTTCGTCCGATACCCTAGCCTGCGTTAACGGTGGCGCTCCGGCGAGGTCTACTTGCCTGCGGCTTTCAACCTGCTGCTCGCGGGTGTATTTCGGTCAGCGCGTTTGCCGGGTCGCACCGACCCCCGGCTCTCTGGGAAACGCTTCTGGCTTACTTCTCCCGCTCATCGCATTTGGATGTGTTGTTGATAGTAACTATAGCAAAAAGGGTTTGGCCATGTCAAGCTAATTTTATGGCAACAGGGAAAAAGCTATTTGCCGGCAGGCGCCGGCCCGCCGCATTCGCCGGCTTCGCCCTTCATGATCGCCAGGCCGTGCTCCAGGGCGGGCAGGACGACTTCGAGGCATTCCTTGACGCCTTTGGGGCTGCCGGGGAGGTTGATGATGAGCGTGCGGCCGCGGATGCCGGCCACGGCCCGCGACAGCATGGCCCGGGAGGTTACTTCCAGCGATTTGGCCCGCATGGCTTCGGGTATGCCGGGCACCTGGCGCTCGATGACGGCCAGGGTGGCCTCGGGCGTTACGTCGCGCGGACTGAGGCCGGTGCCGCCGGTGGTGAGGATGAGGTCGACGGCGAGGGTGTCCGCCATGTTGATGATTTCCCGACTGAGCGCGTCGCGCTCGTCGGGGACGACGACGTAGTGCCTGACTTCGCCGATGCCGGCGAGCATGGTGGCGATGGTCCGCCCGCTGACGTCCTCGCGTTCGCCGCGGGAGCCTTTGTCGCTTGCCGTGATTATACCGATGCTAAACATTTTCCGTCACCGCCTCTAGAGTATCGCCGACCGCCACCGGTCCGCCGGTCAGCACGATCGCGAAGATGCCTTCCTTGGGCATGACGCAGTCGCCGGCCTGGTAGTAGATGGCGCAGCGGGTATGGCATTCTTTGCCTATCTGGCTTACTTCCAGAAGGGTGTCGCCGATTTTCAGGCGGGTGCCCACCGGCAGCGACACGAGGGATATCCCCTGGGTTGTTATGTTTTCGGCGAAGTCGCCCGGATTGACGTCAAGGCCCTTCGCGCGCATTTTGTCGATGCTTTCCAGAGCCAGCAGGCTAACCTGGCGATGGGCGAAACCGGCGTGGGCGTCGCCTTCCAGCCCCAGTCCCGGCAGCAGGTTGGCGCGGCCGACGTTTTGCTTGCGTTCGCCTTTATGGACGCTCGTACATACTGCGATGATGTTCCCTTGCACTATTGTCCTCCTGGTCGTGGTCGCCACGAACGTAGTTGCCGCTCTTGCCGCCCGATTTGGCGGCCAGGCGGATGTATTCGACGACCATGCCCCTGTCCACCGCCTTGGCCATGTCGTATATGGTCAGGGCGGCCACGGACGCGGCCGTAAGCGCTTCCATTTCCACACCGGTTTTGCCGGTGGTTCTTACCGTGGCGACGATGTTGACCGCGCTGGCTTCTTCATCAAGGGAGAAGCCGAGGTCGATGCCGGTGAGCAGCAGCGGATGGCACATCGGGATGAGCTGCCAGGTCTGCTTGGCGGCCATGACGCCGGCCACCTGGGCCACGCCCAGGACGTCGCCCTTGCCGATCGCCCCCGCTTTGATAAGCGCGAGGGTGGCTGGCAGCATTTTGACGCGGCCTTCGGCTACCGCCTCGCGCTGCGTGTCGTCCTTGGCCGATACGTCCACCATCCGCGCCCGGCCGGCTTTATTGAAATGGGTTAATTCCACTCTCTGGCCCCTTCCTGCGCGGCTTAGGTCTTGGCGGCGAAGTCGCGGGGGAAAAGTTCCACCCGGTCGCCGTCGGCCAGCACTCTTGATTTGGCGCTCTCGTCGCCGTTGACGGCCGCCAGTTTTATCTCGTCGGTGTTTATCTCCAACTCGGAAAGAAGCTCGCCCAAGGAAATGCCGTCGGGAACGTCGACGGCCAGCATGCCGGTATCCGATCCTGTCGGCCGGTAGCGCCTGAGCGACGCGTATAAGCGCACTTCGATAACCAAACCTGCCCCACACCTTCCCGCATATGCGTTATCTCTAGATAATGTCACATATCATTATTCGGGCAGTTCGGTTAAAATCCTGCCACTTTTTACCAATTATTAACAGTTTATCGTCATCCGCCGATCTGTGACATCCGGCGCCCGAAGCCCGGATAGCCGCTGGTGCGGCACAGGGAATGGCCCTGGGGCTTGGCGCGGACGGCGGCGACGAACAGTGCCGCCAGGTCGGCGTCGCTGGCGCCGGCGCGGAGCGGGGTCTTTACGTCGATCTCGCTGTCGCTGAGCAGGCAGGGCCGCAGACGGCCGTCGGCCGTCAGCCGCAGGCGGTTGCAGGCGTTGCAGAAATGCTCGGAGATGGGGGTGATGAAGCCGAAAGTGCCGAGCGATTTCGGCAGCCGCCAGTAACGGGCCGGTCCGTTGCCTTTGATGGCGGCCGGTTCGAGCCGGCCGTGCCCGGCTTCTTCGAGCAGGCGTTTGACGGCGGCGACGCCGGGGCCGGTTTCCAGGCCGCGTTTGCCGCCGAGCGGCATGCGTTCGATGAAGCGCACGGCGATGGGGTAGCGGTGGACCTGGTCGATGAAGTAAGCGAGGTCGGCCCGGCTCAGGGCTTCGGTAAGCACGACGTTCAGCTTGACGGGCGTAAGCCCGGCGGCGAGGGCGCTTTCCACTCCCCTCAGGGTGTCTTCGACCCGGCCGCAGTAGGTCACTTTGGCGAATTTGGCGGGGTCGACGGTGTCGAGACTGATATTGACCCGGTCGAGGCCGGCCGCTTTGAGGTCGCCGGCGTACCGGGGCAGGAGGCTGCCGTTGGTGGTGAGCGACAGGTCCTCGATTGTGCCGAGTTTTTTCACGGCGGCGACGAAATCGACCAAACCCTTGCGGACCAGGGGTTCTCCGCCGGTAAGCCGCACGTTTCTGATGCCTTCGCGACTGAAAATGGCGATAAGGCGCAGCAGTTCCTCGTAGGTGAGGATCTCGGCATGGGGCAGCCATTTTACTCCCCGCGGCGGCATGCAATAGGCGCAGCGGAAGTTGCAGCGGTCGGTGACCGATACCCGGAGATAATGGATCGTCCGGTCATGGCCGTCGCGCATTGCTTCGCCTCCCTTCGCTCCCCGGATAGGGATGTAGATTACTGTATTCGCCGCCGTGGACGGATAACCTGCCCGGGGGAACGGAAAAACGAAAGACGCAAAAGATGCGCACCGAGGGGGAGGTTTTTGCCGCCGGAGCGATAATATTTATATTGGATATTGTTTACAATGAAGCCGGGAATAATATTGTAAGGAGGTTGTACGATGAAGACCCTCAAATATCTCGGTCATTCCTGCTTTCTGCTTTCCGACGGCCGGACGTCGATCATTTTCGACCCGTTCCTTACCGACAACCCCAACGCGGCGGCGGCGGCAGCCGATATCGACTGCCAGTACGTGCTGCCTTCCCACGCCCATAACGACCACCTCGGCGATACGGTGAAGATCGCCAAACGCACCGGGGCCACGGTCGTGTCTACGGCGGAGATGTCGGGGCTGTGCGGCGGGCAGGGCTGTAAGACCCACGCGATGCATCTGGGCGGGAAGCGCGCGTTCGATTTCGGCTACGTCCGCCTGACCCTCGCTTTCCACGGCGCCGGCGTGCCTGGCGGCCATGCCTGCGGGTTCGTGGTCAATTTCGGCGGCACGACGGTGTACCATGCCGGCGATACCTCCCTTTTCGGCGACATGGCTCTCCTTGGCCGGCTGGAAAAGATCGATTATGCCCTGCTGCCGATCGGCGACAACTTCACCATGGGGCCGGCGGACGCCGTCGAAGCCGTGGCGATGCTCAAGCCGCGCTTTGTGGTGCCGATGCATTACAACACCTGGCCGGTAATCGCCCAGAATCCGGAGGACTTCAAGCGGGATGTGGAAGAGCGCCTCGGCATCCCGGTGCTGGTGCTTAAACCGGGCGCGACGCAAGATCTCGCATAGGACGCAAGAATCCGGCACGCAGGTGCCGGATTCTTTTTTTTTTGGCCGCGTTACGGCAGCCGAATACGTTACAATAATATCATACTCACGGAATAAATTAAGTTATTCACGTAACTTTCTTTTTTAAAATAAGTTATATTCGTAACATTCTATAAGTTATTTATTTAACTTGTCGTTTTTTATTGATTAAATAATATGGTTTCTGGTATACTTTAGTCAAGAAGGGAAAGGAGGGTGTTTCCATGTACGATTGCAATATCGCCTGCCTCGGCCCGGGATGCGATTTCTGGCGCGACTGCGAGAAATGTGCCGACATAGTTACCACTTCCCCTCAATTGCCACAGAAAAACTGATTGTTTCCGTCCGATCCGAAACCCCGCCGGGAATCCGGCGGGGTTTGTTTTTACGCTGATGGGGCTTTATCAACGGCCCTGGCTGCACAAGACACGGTAGCCGCAGTGCGAGCACCAGGCGGTGTTGACAGGGTAGTCCCGCTCGCGGTCGCTGCCGCGGATATGGCGGCAGGCAGCCGCGAGTTCGGCCGCGGCGGCCTCCCTGGCGGGGACGTCGACCGGCACGGCCACCGTGACGCCGGGCCGCAGGAAGTGGAGCCGGGCGGTTTTTACGGACCCGAGGCCGGCCGCCTCGGCGGCCAGGGCGTACAGCGCGAGCTGGAGGGCGTATTCGTCCGCTTTGCCGGCCGCCTCGCCGGCGGTCACGCGGTCGGTTTTGTAGTCGACGATGCCGCAGGTGCCGTCCCGGTAGTCGATGAGGCAGTCGATCCGGCCGGCAAAGGTATAAGGATCGGGTCCGGCGGGGTCGGGGAGGCGGTAGGTGAACTGCCATTCGCGGCGGACGGGGTGGGAAGCGGTTTCCCGCAAAAGGCCGCTGGCGGCGAAGCGGGCCAGCAGCGGCCGCACTTCATCCATCGCCGCCCGGCGCCAGCGCGGGGGCGCTTTTTCTTCCGCCGCCCGGGCCAGCCATTCCTCGGCCGGCCGGCCGGGAACGGCCAGTTCGAGGGCGCGGTGGAGGATGTCGCCGACGATCCGGCCCGGCGGTTTGGCGTCCTCGGCCCGGCGGAACGGCGCTTCGGCCGGCGGCTCGGGCAGGGCGGCGATGAAGCCGTAATAGTAGGCGCGGGGGCAAAGCCGGTATTTGCCGACGGCGCTGACGGTGAAGACCGTCTCGGGACGGACGGGCGGCAGGGGTGCGATGCGGGCGGCGATGCCGTCGAGCCAGCCGGCCGGTACGGAGCCGTCCGCGACGGCCGCCTTGGGGCGGGCGGGAGGTGCGGACAAGGCGGCGGGGGCGGGGCATACGAGGATGGCGGACTCGCCGGCCGTCAGCCGCGCGGGCAGGGCGGACAGGTCGCCGAAGCCGTAGACTTTGCCCAGCCAGCCGAGCCAAGTGCCGAGAGCGGTGAAGTCTTTGCCGGTGTTGACCTTGTCGCCGGCCGCCGACAGCACGAGGTAGTCTTTGGCCCTGGTGAAGGCGACGTACAGCACCCGCTTGAGTTCGAGGAGGGAGAGCCTTTTTTCCTGCGCGGCGACCGCCTCGTGCACCGAGGTGGCGACGAGTTCGCCGCCGGCGGCCGGGACCTTGAGGCCGAGCCCCAGGCCGGCGCCGAACAGCGCGGGACCGGTTTCGTCGCGGAAACGGCGGTGGAGGTCGGGGAGGAAAACGACGGGGAACTCCAGGCCTTTGGCTTTGTGGATGGTCATGAGCTTGACGGTGTCGCCGCCTTCGCTTTCGACCTGGGCTTCGCCTTCGCGGACCTCGCCGGCGACGAGCTTGGCGACGTAGCGCAGGAAGTCGCCGAGGGTAGCGGAGCCTTTGCTTTCGAAGGCGTCGGCGACCGCCGACAGTTTGAGGAGGTTGGCGTATTTCTGCTGGCCCATGAACTGGGTGAGGACGAAGTTGAGGTAGCCCGTTTCGTCGAGCGCCAGGGTGATGAGGCGGGCGACGCCGACCGCGCCGCGCAGGTCGCGGAGGGTGGCGATGATCCGCCATGCCCTTGCCGCGGCCCGGCGCTGGTCTGCCGGCAGCCCGGCGACGGCGGCATGGCGCTCAAGCCCCTGCCACAGGGTCGCCCCGCCCTTTTTCAGGGCGAGCAGGGCGGCGTCGGAGAGGAGGAAGAGGGGCGAGCGCAGCACGCCGGCGAGGGCGGTTTCGTTGCCGCGATTGTCGACGACCTGCAGGAGGTTGAGGATGTCGATGATCTCCTGGCGGTGGTAGAAGCCGCGGCCGCCGACGACGTAGTAGGGGATGCCGGCGGTCTGAAGGGCGGCGGCGTAGGTATCGAGGTCGGTGACGGTGCGGAAGAGGATGGCGATGTCGCCGTAGGCAACGGGCCGCGGCGCGGTGTCCCGGTCGATTAGTTCCTCGCGGCCGGCCACCATCGCGCCTATGCGGCAGGCGACGGCTTCGGCTTCGCTTTTCCGCGACCCGCCGGCCTCCCCCTCCCCATTGGCGGCGACGGCCAGGAATTCGGCGCGGATCGCGCCGGTCCGGTCGTCGCGGCGGAAGGCTCGGAGGGGCTGGAAGGGGATGGCGTCCTCCGGCGTGCCCATGACGGCGGCGAAGCATTCGTTGTAGAGGGTGAGCAGGCTGTCGAGGGAGCGGAAGTTTACGTCGAGATCGAGGACTTCGCCGCCGCCCGCCCTGATGTCGCCGCTGACGCGGGCGAAGACGGCGACGTCGGCGCCGCGGAAGCGGTAGATGGACTGCTTGGGGTCGCCGACGACGAACAGCTTGCGGCCGCGCAGGCTTTCGGCGTCGCCGCCGGCTACGAGGTAGACGATCTGGCGCTGCAGGTCGTTGGTGTCCTGGAATTCGTCCACCATGATGTGGCGGATGCGGCCGAGGTACCGCTGCCTGACGGCCGGATATTCCCTGAGGAGGCGGGCGGTGCGGACCTCCAGGTCGGTGAAGGTGAGCACCCGCTGCTCGCGTTTGTACCCGGCCAGGACGGCGTCAAGGGCCGTCAGCAGGCTGCAGAAGGCGGAAACGAGGCCGAGGGCGACCCGGTCGTGGCGCACCTGGCGGAGGTGCCTGAGCGTTTCCCTGATGGCGGCGACGATTTCCTTGTCCCCGGAGCGGCGGTCGAGACAGTCGAGGTATTCGCGCAGGACGGCGCCGGCGGCGTCGTCACCGTCGGCGGCGTCGATGGCGGCCGCGACCCGCGGCCAGTCGCGGGCCAGTTTTTCGACGCGGGCGAATTGGGCCCCCGTTTTTTTGAGATTGTCCTTATAGGCGATCAGTTCGAGGCATTCCGATGTAAGCTTCTCTTTCAGGCCGCCGGCGGCGTCGACCGCCTGGCGGTAAGGGGCGGCCAGCGCCTCGGCCAGGTCTTCGGCAAGCAGGCCCTGGGAGGCGATTTTGTCGTAGAGTTCGGGAGCGACGGCGATAAGCATGGCCTTGTCGTAAGCCTGGAGGAGGCTGTCCAGCCAGGGGGCGTCAGCAGCCAGCCCGGCGGCGAAAACTTCGGCCAGCGCCTTTTCGGTGAGGAGGGCGGTTTCGGCTTCGTCAAGGACGGCGAAGTTGGGATCAAGCCCGGCTTCGACGGGGTTTTCGCGCAGCACGCGGGCGCAGAAGCTGTGAAAGGTGCCGATGGGGGCGTACTCGAGCTCGCCGAGCACGGCGCGCCAGCGGGCGGCACTGCCGTCGTCGGCCGCGGCCAGCTCGGCCGCCCGCTTGCGGATGCGCTCCTTCATCTCTTTGGCGGCCTTGTTGGTGAAGGTGATGGCGAGGATTTCGTCGCACGCGGCTTTGTCCTGGGCGAGGATGTTGAGGTACCGCTCGACGAGGACGCGCGTTTTGCCGGCGCCGGCGCCGGCGGATACGGCGACGTTGGCGTCGAGGGTGTCGATGGCCTGCCGTTGGGGAGCGGTGAACTCAGCCATTGTTTTCACCTCCCACCTGGCGGACGTCCTCGGGCCGGTAGCGGCAGACGGAACGGGCGACGCAGTAAGGCGGACATTCGGCCGCCGGCCGCGGCGGGTAGAGCCCGGCCCTGATACCGGCGGCGTATTCGACCACGCGGCGGCGGATGCCGGCCTGCACGGCCTCCCAGGCGGCAGCGTCGAGGTTGCCGGCCTCTTTGGCGGCACGGTGGCTTATCTCTTCCGCAAGTTCGGCCCGCCACATGCCGCCTTCCTTTTTGGCATTCTCGACCGAGTAATAGCCCCCGCCGGCCACTTCGCCGCCGGGCGGGCACAGGAAGGTCTCGGCGGCCATGATGTAGAGGGCGGCCTGCAGGTCGGTGCCTGCGGCCAGATCGCGGAAGGGGGGCGCGTATTTGCGTTTGTAGTCTATGACCGCCAGTTTGCTCCCGGCGGCGTCGATGCGGTCGATCTTGCCGGCCACCCGGAGCGACTGCCCGCCGCCATCCAGCACCAGCGGTGCGGTGACGGAGGCGTCGTCCATGCCATCGCCGGGCGGCAGGCCGAAGCCCCATTCGAGGTAGGCGGGGGTGAAAGACAGGCCTGTGCCGTTCTGCTCGGCGATTTCGAATTCCAGCCAGCGGCCGAAGGCGGTTTCGAGGCGGCGCCGCCTGTATTCCCACGCTTTGCTGCCGAAGGTTTTGTCCTCGGCGGCGAGGCGGCGGCAAACGACGTCCAGAAGATCGGACAGTTCGGCGCGGTATTCCGCGGCCCGCTCGGGTTTGAGGATTTCGCCGCGGTGGGCGCGCAGAAAGGCGGCCAGCACTTCGTGATAGATGTTGCCGATAACGTCGAAGCCGGCTTCCTCTTCTTTTTCCTCCCACTCACGGAGCTTGAGGATACGGGTGGCGAAGTAACGGAAGGGACACTGGGCGTAGTCTTCGAGGGCGGTGATGCTGAGCGCGTACGGCCCCCCCTCCCCTTCGTCCGGCCCCACCAGACCGTCGTAGGGGCCGGGACCGCGGCCGCGGCTGCTTTCGGCCGCGACCCGCCGCGAAAAGTCGTCGTCGGCGAGGTTGGCGAGGACATGGCCGGCGGCCGCGCACGCCTCGGGACCGGCGGCGTCCCGGCTGTCGAGGAGGGCTTTGCCGGTGAGTTCGCGAGCCGAGAAGACCGCTTCGTAGGCTGCGGGGAAGAAGTCGACGGTACTGAATTTTTCAGTGGCCACGGCCCCGGGCGCGAAAAGGCGGAGCACTTCGGCGACATAAGGCGAGAGCAGCGTTTCGGCGTCCTCGCGGCAGCTGAGGGTGAGGGTTTCGCCGGCCAGGGCGACAGCGACGGCGAAATAGAGGTCCTCCTCCGCCCGCCGGAAGGCGGCGGTGGTGAGGGTGAGACCCAGGGCGGCCATTGCGGCGCGCTCGCGGTCGTCGTACAGCCAGTTCTCCCGTTCCCTGAGGGGAAATTCGCCGTCGGCGAGGCCGAGGATGAACACGGCCCGGAAGGTGACCCCCCGCACGCCGGCGGGGCTAATTACCTGGACGGCCTGCTCGTTATGGCCGTCCAGCCGCACCGTCTGCCCGGCCAGCGCCTGGCGGAAGCAGCGCAGGAAGTCGGCGGCCGCCAGCGGCCTGTCGGCCTGGCCGGCGAGGGCGAAGCCGTCCGTGAGGGCATCGAGCGTGTCGACGCATTGCTGCCAGGCCAGCAGGCCGGCCTGGAGGACGGACAAGGGTATGCGGCCGTCCTTGTAGGATTTCCCAAGCGTCGTCGGGATGCCGAGGGTGTCGAAGACGGCTTTGAGGGCGGCGGCAAAGGCGGCGCCTGTCGCCTGCCGGGGCAGCGCCGTGACCAGGCGGCCGAGCGTGTCGAAGCCCCGCCGGGAGGCGAGCAGGCTTTCCGGAGCATTTTCGCCCCGGAAGACGCCGAACCAGTCCCGCCAGGTGCGGATGATCCGCCCCAACGCCGCCTGCTCGGCGGCGTCGGCGTCGATGCCGAGCCGGTCGGCGACGAGCGGCGACTTGATCAGGTTGAGGACGGTGGGGCGTGAGCCGCCGTCGACCCTGGCGCTCAGGATATTTATCAGCAAACGGGCCGGCGGCTGGTCGGCCAGCCGCTCCTCGCGGGCCAGGCTGACCGGCAGGCCGAATTCGCCGCACACTTCGCGAAACCCGCCCCACAGGCCGGGATCGCGGACGACGACGGCGACCTCGTCCGGCCGGCAGGCGCCGGCGAGCAGCAGTTTCTTGATGGCAGCCGCAGCCACCGCCATTTCCTTGGCGCGGGTGGGGCTGCTGACGACGGCTACGCCGGGCGCGGCGGCCAAAGGTTCCGGTCTGGAGGCGAACAGGGTGCGGCGGATATGGTCGAGGCTGGCGGCCGTCTGCCGCCGGCCGGCGACGAAGACGGGCCTGAAGCCCATGCCGACAAGGTCGGTGTAGGTCTGCTCGACGGCGGCAAAGACCTCGGGGCGGTTATGCTCGTAGACGATGCCGATGTCGATCGCCGCCGAGCGTTTGAGTCCTTTGACGAGGGCGAGCTGGAGCGGCGTGAGAAGGTAGAATTCGCTTATGTAAAGCTTTTTGTATGGCAACTCCAGCCCGGCGTCGAGGGCTTTTATGGCCAGGAAATACAATTCTTCGAGGTCGGCCAGCCCGCTCGTCGCCAGCCTTTCCTGGTAAGCCTCGTAGATGGCGAGGACTTCGGCGTCCTTGGCGGGGCTGCCGCTGGCCCCCACGGGGAATTCCTCGGGCGGGGCGGCCGTGCGTTTGATTTCGGCCAGCAGGCTGGTAACGGTGCCGATATAGCCGGGGAAGGAGGCTATGGCGCCGAAATACGGCAGGGCCTGCCTTCTGGTCAGGCCGTCGAGAACGTCGGCGACCACCATTTCCTGCGTCAGTCTGTCCATCAGGCGGCAGGAAAGGCCGGCGCGGGCGACGATTTCGCTGACAAGGTCGTCGAAGGCGAGCAGGTTGGGCTGCTCGTAGCCTGCCGGCGCCTGCGCCCGCAGGCCGCGGCGGACGACGCCGAGCAGGTGGGCGCTGGGCAGGAGAAAGGCCTGCTCGCGGCCCAGACCCTGGCTTACGGCTGCGGCCAGTCCGGCGGTGAACTCGTCCCGCACCGTTTCGCCCAGCGGCGTGCAATAGAGAGTGTGCATCGCTTTTCCTCCCGAATCGGATGTCTTATATATTGGCGTCGGCGCGGCCATTGTCCTGCAAACTAAAATAGCCCGCGTCCGAAGACGCGGGCCCGGAGGCGACAAGTTTACAGTTCCTTGATCATGGCAACTTCGTCGCAGTTGGGGAACTTGGGGCAGTTGATGCATTCTTTCCACACCTTGTGGGGGAGTTTGTCTTTGTTGGCCTCGGTAAAGCCCTGTTTGGCGAAAAATTCAGGTTGATAGGTGAGGGCGAATAGGGTCTTGACTCCCAGCTCCTCGGCCTCCTGGGTCAGCCTGGCGACCAACTCGCGGCCGACACCCTTTTTGACTACTTCCGGGGCAACGGCTATTTCCTGTCTAGCTTTATTAATTTTTGACGTTATATCTACCTCACAACGCCATTTTGTATATTTAGTATACCATACTTTGGGAACGTATAATTATCCATTTTAGCCAAGAAAGAGAAAGCTCATACTGCCTATAAATAGGAAAGAGCAGGTTATTTCTACCTGCTCAACTTATCTTACGGTTTAGTTAGGAGGACTTGAACCCACAACCAACGGTTTTGGAGACCGCTACTCTACCAATTGAGCTATACCCCTATGAATGGAGCGGAAAACGAGATTCGAACTCGCGACCCTCGCCTTGGCAAGGCGATGCTCTACCACTGAGCTACTTCCGCAAATGGCGACCCCGAACGGATTTGAACCGTCGCCTGTAGGGGCATTCACTGCGCGTTTGGTTCCCAGGAAATAAGCGGGTCAGAGTGACCTCACTAGTTGATATTATGATACCACACTCTTTGGGGTAAATGTCCAAACGACTAAAAGGGTAATATCACATATAAACAGCAAAAAAGAAGAGCTTTTAGCTCTTCTTTTTCCTTTGGTCTACCGAATCCTACGTTCTATCTCTTTAGGGTCGTCCGGTCCTATCATACGTCCTAAATCGTGAGAGGCTTCAGGGCTTAGTCCCGCAACCTTTAATATTTCCATGGCCGCACGCCACCTCTGGGGGTTCGCAGAATCATTTAACACCTCCAGTAGGGCAGCAAGGGCACGGGGTACCAGTCCCCGCAGTTGGTCAACGGAGTTCTCCCAATGAATTTTGCGCAGACGGTTTAGCTCTGCAATAAAAACCGAGTCATTGCTTTTCCAGACCCTTACCTCGTCCAGGCTTACACCCGTAACCCTGGCAACCTCCGCATCCTGTATGCCTTGAGAGAGCAGTTCTATCACGCTTTGTTGCTCTGCTGGTAATCTCGTTTCTACCTTCCCCTGAACTTCTTTCACGGCTTTTTCCCTCCTGCTGAATAATTGGTCACACCCCAGCCCTAAGACCGCTATCTCTCTTATGGCTTTAATTTCTGCTTGCATTATATCTGCAATTACCTTCTGGTATCTTCTATGAGTCATCTGAAGCGGCTTAGGGGGCATTGGGGCCATTATTATGGGTTTATCCTCACCAAGCCGCATCCTCAGCTTCCTGGCTTTTTCCAGGCTATTCAATGGCTTACTACGTAATTGGCTCCTATAAGCAAGCCCATGACACTTTCTGCATCGCCATACTCCTTGCCACCTGTAGAGCTTTCGCGCCCGCCTCCCGCACCCTCCGGGACATACGAACCATTTACGCTCTCCCCCGAAGTTGCACGCGGCTTCTTGAAACTGAACCCCTATCTGAAGGTTGTCCACTTTTTCGGCATCTTTTATATCTAGAGCCATACATTCCGATGTCAGACGCTTCCGGCCTTGTCTTCTCCAGGTTCCGCTCCCCAAACCGCCCAAGATAACACCTCTTTTTACCGAAATTATTTGGAACTCAGCCTTTGGACTGACATCATAATGACTTCATACTGACATGACTCAAAAGGGGTTCTCTCAGCCCCACACGCTTACTGGAAATTGGGGTTTAGGCCAATCTGCAGGATTAAGTTCCTTTGTAACTCCCAAAAGATAAGGAATTGGGTGTTTAATATTCGGTACCGTTTTGCAACGCTTGAAAGCTTCCTTTAATATATCACAGTTATTTTTCGTCGCCTTGCTCAACTTTTTGGTCTCTTTTTCCGAAATCTCAAGCCCAAAAACCTCTTTCATGCAAAGTTTCGCATGACGAGTGAATTCCGAGTATTCCTCCTCGCTTACCTCTTTATCGTCTTCTATCAGAGAATCGTCCTCTTTTCCGCCCCCTGCGGCGGTCACCTCCTGGGGTGATTGTTTGAACTTGGTGTTTTTGTTGGTCTCTTGGACCATCTTCTCGTTTACGTCTGTAGGCGCATCGCTACCATCACAAGAATGAAAATTTACCGTGTAAAGATTACTACTATACTTAGCCCTTCGGTCTACCAACAGCACTCCTAATGCTTCTAATTCTTTAATAGCTAAGTCCACCGTTCGCTCACACAGGTTCGTCTTTTCAGCTAAATATGGCCTAGAAGGAAAACATTGTTTTGTCTGATTATCTGCCATATTGCACAAGACGTATAAGACCGCCATACTTTTTGCACTTGCAAGCTGTGGTAGCTTTGGCATTTTTACAAATTTGGGAGCGTTTTTCATATTTATCATCCTTTCGTGACGTTGTTATTTCCCACTATATAGATGAAGCGTCTCCAGCATGTAGTGTAGATTTCTTACATCCACTAGTGCAAGTTTTTTACATCTACTAGTGCAAGTTTTTTACCATGTAGTAGTGAAGAAAAACAGCACACTAACTATACTGACTTATATCTAGACTGACTTATCTAAACTCTCCATCTACTGCGCGCTGATGCAGGTGAATCCGCAAGCGGCGGAACCCGATTCGCAAGCGGCCGTAGCGGAACGAGCAAAGTATTGTTCATAAGCTACCTGCTTGTCCACCAGCTCCCCGCCGCTCACTTGGGAAATGCTTAGGAATTATTGCCCGTCACTTTTTCAACCCACCACGTCGGCACCAGGATTTTTCTCCCTATAGGAACTACCGGTATTTCCCCAGTCCTTGCAGCCTTGTACAAATGGCTAAGTGAACAGTCGATAGGCCCTCCTCTCTTGGCGCAAAGAGATGCTAGCGGAATTAGTTTGGTGTTTTCCATTATTTTCACTCCTTTCTATAGTCACTAACATCCTATTCAGCATGCCCTATTTTTCATACACTGTTTGGACAAAATTTCTTATATTTTTTTCAGATGCGCCAACAAACGCGAAGCGTATTATCGGCTTAGCTGTTGACTTAAAGCCGGTATTTCCCTAGCTTTATCATATCTGTATGTTATTATCATTGCATTTTGGGCAAAAATAGCCTCATGCATGAAAATTGGCCGCCTAGGAGACCGTAGGAAGCACGAAAAATCTTGCCCTAGGGGGAAACCCTTCACATTGGAACCGCCTTGCTACGGACTGATGAAGCATTCTGCTTTATTGGCCATTTCCCCAAAAACCTGCAAAAATTTTTCAGACCCTGCCCGCCCCAATATTGACCCCGCCCCCCACGCCTCGCAAAGTCCCCGCCTTTAAAAACCATTTAATTATTAAGGAAAAGTGTTAAACTCGTAGCAGCCCAAACAGGCGCTTAGCATCCCATTAAGATATTTCAAAAAGAAAAGGAAGCGGGGCATTGTTTCCCGCTTCCTAAATGGTATATAGGTAAATTTTCGAAAGCCCTCTTCCCTAGCCGCAAGGCTTGCTACTGAACTATTTCAATATCTTCCAGTAGCCAAGGCATAACAGCCCCTTTATCCCCAAGCAGTTTCCCAATTATTGTTAGTCTCGTTCCCTTCTTAATATTCACAAGTGTTTTCTTTGCTTCTGGGCTAGAACCAAAGTCCGCTACGAAATCTGCTACTAGCGTGTCCGGCCTTACAATAAAATAAATATTTCCCCCGTCTCTGACATCGGCGACGGTCCCTGTCCACTTAACGTACTTACCTCTTACTTGCTTCCAATACTCCGTTCGTTGAATATCGGTTTTCTCGTCATATGCCTTGTCAAACGATAGGAAATTGTTGCTGATGATATTCGCTTCTCGTGCTGATTTCTTTGGCGCTTCGGCGGTTTGTTTAGCCTGCCCTTGTTGTTGGGTCGTGGCTGGTACGGTCGAAGGCTTTGTCTTATCCGAAGAACCTCCAAAAATTGCCACCACTACTACAAGGACAATTATTAGACCCAAACAACCAAGGCATCCTTTCTTAGCTACTCCAGTTTCCCCTTCTCGCTTCCCCGTTGCCGGGGGTTCAGGTTTACTTGAGCTAATCTCTTGCGCAATAAGGGTCTGCGGTATCTGTTTGCCGCACCCAGCACAAAAATTAGCTTCGTCGGCTATCGGTTTTCCGCATTCCGGGCAAATTTTCGTGCCAGTTGGCTTTTCTGAAGTGGCAGCTAATTCTTTATAACTTGCGTGGGGGGTTGCCCCCGTCATTCTTGCCCGAACATAATCGGTAAACGTCTTGCCCTGCTGTTTTGGCACTTGGTCAATTTCCGCTTTATTCCCTGCGGCAAACACAGTGATTTTCCCGAGTATTAATCCGGCATTATACTGGATTGAAGAAACCTTGCTATATTCAAAATCTTCGACTCGCAACCCCCATAGCAAACCTTTTTCAACAAAAATTAGCCGCTTATTGGTGGCAACGAGTATACCATTTCTATCTGCATAGCGCCCCTGAATAATTGCCTCAACCTTCTCATCTTCCCATAGGATGTTAGGCAATTCACCAATTTCTTTAAAACCCAAAAGTTTACTTGTCCCGTCTAGCCGTTTGATTTGTTCTTGAATCTCTTCAATAGTTGGCATTCAAGGTACCTTCCTTTCCAAATACATAGCTCCGAACAATCTAATGCGTCATTGTGACGCTTTTTTATTTCCAAATTCAACAAACTTTCCCATTATCCTGCCTTTAAGAGTCTTATCGACGCATTGATTGAAGTGTGTTTTTTGTCCGGGTATCGTAAAAGGCAGGGAGTGTGGCTTTTGTATGGGAATATGCTTAGGCAATCGTTTGAGATTGCTTCGAAAAGACGAGAATCAGAATGATTTTGCCGCTAGAATCGGCGTTGATAGAACAACTCTGTCTTCATGGGAGACTGACCGTAGAGAGCCAGACCTTGACACACTATCCCGTATAGCTGATATGTTTAACGTCAGTATAGATTGGCTTGCAGGTCGTGAAGTAACCCCTACTGTAATCCCAGTCTTAGGCACAAACGACTTTATAAATACGGCAACCGAACTTACCGCCGATTTTGCGATTCGCATTACTGGTAACGAGTTAGTCTCTGCCGGTCTAGAAGCTGGCGATATTGCGTTATTCAAGAAAGCAAGTGATACCACACAATTTAATCAGATTATAGCTGCCAAGCTAGTCAATGAAACTATTGTCTGTTTTTATAGCGAGAACTTAAAGGCTGAACTACTCGGAACAATCGTGGCTATTATTCGACACCCTAGGCTATACGATACTCAAGACTTGCTCCAGAACGACCCCAAGTGGCGTGAAATAATAGATTTATCTGTCGCCAATGGCTTTACCCCTGAACAGGTTAAGCGCCTTCTCGAAGCTGCCGCTATGATGAAAAAGTAAAAAGCAGTATTATCCTGCCGTCTCTTCTGCTTATTAAAGCCGCTCTTGCTCTAAAATAAAAAGAAGCGGCTTTTTGATTTTCCGCTTCTTAACTAATACGTGGGAATTTTCACTTCTCTATGCATGCACGCATGAACTTGTGAAATCTCTCACTTCTTCATGCACTGGTGCATATTTAGATATGCACCCATGCATACGATATATAAGAGAGAAAGATATATGAAGCATCTGGAGAGGACATCGCTTCGCGCGTCATCTGTAGAAACTCAGAAAATTTACCTTGTTTTTACGGATGCAATATGTAGCGGTATTATTTGTCACGCATCTTCATACATTTTCACACACTTATATTATCTTCCTCCACCAATAAGCTTTTTAAGATTATCCCACGTCCACTTATACATTTTATCAGTTGACAAAGCAGCGGTAGGTTTCACACAGTCCTTATCAGAGCGACCATATAAGAGAAAGTATGGTACTTTTTCCTCCTGGGCAATCTTTAGTTCTGCCGAAACTCCAGTCGCAGAGTTCGTCTTCTCCCCGCAAATTACTATAACAACATCGCAGCCTTTAATTCTTGTACGTGCTTTTTCTTTCCACTTTGTATCTATAGCCTCTTTAATAGACATATCTGTTATTTCAAACGGGGAATCTGTATTCTTTGCCTGTCCAACCAATAATACTTTGAGGTCAGAATCATTGTCGTAGTCAAAGCTAATAAAAGTTCTCGTTTTCGCCATATTTTGAAGCCTTCTTTCTTTATAATCTGCCTTTCTAAATCCTGCCCTTCTTTACCAAGTTCCAATAGTGAGTGCCTAACGCTGTTAGTTTACACCCCTTACTATTTAAAGCAGCATAATACATATGTTCTTCTCCTACAGGCACGACAAGATTTACCCTTGCATAATTTTGCAGTATTTTAAACTTAATTCCATTTTCTTCAGAATATGATGTTTCCGTCGGCTCGAAGGTTGGATTTAATTCAAAAATATCCGAACTGTTTTCAAATAAGGTCACAATTTCTTTCAAATCACTTAAAGAAATCGGTGGAAAATTTTTGCGCAAAGAGATAAAGTTTCTAACATTAGTCTTAAATACAGGTCTTTGTTCCCACGGACCTAGAGATTGGTCAATGTGCGCATAAATACTACCTGGCGTAACGTCTCCCATAAGATTGGCAGCGCCTCCAAGCAAAGCATCCACAAGTAAAGCGGTAAAAACACCGTGTCCATTGCTCTCTGAAGCATATTGCTCTTTACCACAGGCAGTTAAAATCGTCATTCCCTCACTGATTTGCGCAAAAGCACTATTGATTGCCAAATCGCCAGCTATACCAGCGTTACAACTATCTAGAATAATAATTTTATTTTTTGCTTTTGATTCGTTTGCAATAGTCATCAAATCCGCCAAAGGTAGGCCATCATCTCCGGATGGACATTCAGATGTAACCAAGTAACCGCCGGTTGTTTCAATATATCCATGCCCCGAATAGTAAAATAGAGCAATATCTGAATCTCCAGCAAAAAGTGCCTTAACCTTTTCTTTTAGCTGTGCTTTTGATACTGCATCTTTATCACTCGTAGCTAGCATTATTTGTACATCAAAATTCAAAGTACCATCCGCATTACGTTCCAGTGCATTTTTTACATCACAAGCATCTACTACACAGCCGAACAGAGGCCCGCCGTTCGCATAGTAGTTAATTCCTACAACAAGAGCCTTTCGCAAGTTATCCCCTTCCAACTATCAATATTCTATTTTATCTTTTTATTTGGGAGACTTGGGTTCAACTTTAGGAGGATTACCAGGATTTAGTTTTCCCTCGCTAGGCCACCTTGGACTTTTCCTAACGGTTTTCCGGCCATAACCCTATCCCTCCGATTATTTAGGCTTATTGTTGTTACTTGCAGGTGCTGGGGGATTAATCCGAGGTGGATTATTTGCACTTATGTTTCCCAAGGTTGGTGTATAGCCTCTAATAAAGGTCGGTTTATCAATTTTTTGAACGGCTTGTCCACTATTAAGTTTGTTCACTACTACTCCCTCCTTCCTCTTTTTTTTCGCTACTTTCGTCCCATATGTAAAACTCTACTCTACTAATATCGCTCCCCAAGATAATAACCCCTCGCCTGGGTTGAATAGGTTCAATCGGCTCGTCCTTATCATTTATAGCCCAAACCTCTTCTATTAGTATTTCAGGGACTTCAGGGTATGAAGACGTGAATGAATCTTCATCATACATACCCGCAACTTTCTCACCATTTTTCAAATGGACCATAGCCAGTACTTCTTTCCCTCTGAAAAGAAATAATCCCACGGACGCTGAATAGGATGCCTAAAAAACCTACTAAAGAATTTGAATTTTACTATCCCATAGAACAAAATGGGATATAATGCCGGTATAAAGACAACCCATAAAAATACTATTGATGCAGTAGGTACAATCTGCAAATATTGCTTTATTACCATAAGGTAAATATAAGCTATACCATAATGCAGGGAACTAAAAGCGACTGCATCAAACCAAGCTTTTGAAAAGTCACGCGATGAATTAGGAAATAATACATCATAAACCTTGATTATTATAAATCCAGGAATAAATAAGGCTAGAAATATCAGTAACTTATCCGCTTCCCAAATATTCATATGAATAGCTCCAAAATTAATATTCTACAATTTTGATTTTCGCTATTCTGTGTTGGTCTCCCTTTTATTCTCCGACGTTTATTCTACCAAATATAGACAAAAAAGCCTCTATTTTATTCCCTCTCAAAATATCTATTTGTGCCAGCCTTATAGACTCATCAGGGTCTTCCAGAAACAAAACCTTAAAGAATAATCCCATAGCTAGGTAATAATTTAAACATGACATATTTCCAATGGTCAAGCGCTGACTCATGAAATTTCTTCCAATCGCTATCCAAAAACTCAGACCTGAATTCAAAAAGTTCTGCAGCATCATCCTTTTCCTTTGTAGTTCCCAAAGCACTATGTTTCCACGAACCTGGGCCTTTGGGGATATACTGTACCTTCTCTGCCCCAAATCCGAAATAGTTTTCCTCAATCTTATTTAGCCAAGCTCTGTTTCTTGCCCATTCAACATCGTCATAGTTGGTTTTAAACAATGCTTCCATTTTGGCACGAATATCTTGAGGAATACTAGGAACCGCTGCCGTAGCATCACCTAACTTGTAGCGTTGAAGAGCTACAAAAACGTTATCTACTGCTCCCATGAACCGAATCAAATTGTTTACTGGAATATACTCGCCAAAGTGATTTTTGTATTCCCATATTAAATAAGGCTGGTCAGGGCAAGATAAGGCGGCACCGTGTCCTAAAGGAAAGTTGTCTATTAATAAACTTTTGATGTGGTCTACAGCGCCCTCCAAGGGCTCGATAATCTTCTCGACTAAGTCATTACCTGAGTCATCACTAAGGTTTTGAACCTTGTTGATTTCATGCTTGATGCCGGCAAATCCTTGATGCGCCCAAGTATCCGCATATACGTGCATAGTAATGCCTAGACGATGGAGTCCGTTATAATCATTTTTCTTGCTAATACATTCAGTAACCATTTCTTTGGCTAAGTCGCTGTTTTGCCTACATATCAAGCGAGCCACAAAACCTAAATCCCTCGAATTACCCGCCTCGTTCCCCGGTAGAAAGTGAAATGGCAACCAGGAGTGTTGATTTGCCTGCTCATCGGTGTTTCGAGTGTCTAACATTCCATGCGCAGTCGAAATTCTGTAGAACATTGGATGATTTTTAAACTTAATAAAACCTCCATTTATTGCGTCATCTACATATTGAGAACAATACGATATGATGTTTGCTTCTTCAGTATTGAATCCTGCCAGACGAGACAGCACATACATAACACCATGATGAAAATCTATTTGCACATTAGCTCCCTCCAGTTCAATTACTCCCATAAGCTACAAACTATTTCTATACTTATTTAGCAAATCCTGTCTGTGTCGCGAACAATTGTTCGAATGTAGAAGGAATACTTATTTATTTATCAAATAATTTGGTGAGATGTGCGAAGGGAGTATTTTTATGAGTTCTAAAGAAGAAGTGTGCTGTGCTATCTGCGGACGGGCGATACCTTTTGGCCAGAATGATTATAAATTACTGGCGGAACAAATGAATAAAGCGCTGGAAGAAGTCAGCGCCATCAACATTGTGGTATGCGGTCCCTGCACACAAACTGAAAAGTATAGGTCAAACTATTTTGCGAAGATACCTCACTTAGCTCTAAATAAATAACCAAAGAGTTAATGGCCTATTACTGCCCAAGTATCTATTAACAGGGTTTTCAAAATCCATTTTTGTACTTCAACTCCTTTGCCGAATCGCCTAGGGAAATACTCCTTTTTCCTCAAAACCAGCAAATTTTTTTGTGACCCTGCCTGCCCGCATTTCGCCCCCTCCCCCTCTTGTGAAAAAGTCCCCTTTCTTTAACATTTTGCCCTCAGTTTTTCTGGCTAAAGGGAACGCATAAATGCCTTTAGGAATCAAATAAGGAACCAAACACAAAAACGCCTTTCAAGCAACTGCCTGGAAGGCTTGTTTCTTCTAGACTGGGCAACGGGATTCGAACCGGGGACCAGCGGCGTCACACCCCACACAAAAAGTTAACCACCTAGGAGGCCTTAGGAAGCGCGAAAAATCTTGGTCGATAAGAAAACCTTGAAAAACCCTTCCTTCTTACGAACAACTTCCTGACCATACCTCCTACATGTTTTAGGATGTTGGGACAATCAATAAAATACTGTTCTTTGCAACGGTTACTGCTAAATCTAATTTTGCATTAAGACGTAAGCTTTTCGCTTACCCAAAAATTTAACAAGCCAATCCTCATCCTGTTTCCTAAGGTCTTCTGGCGTTCGAATTCCTCGTTCCAACAAAGCAAGATATTGGCCACGATTTAATGTGAAAGGCAATTTGAGTAACAAAAGCGCTTCCAATGGTATGCCAAACTCCAAGCGTTGCAATAACACATTATATTCTTCTTGTCTAGGAGCATCTTCTGGACGAGTCAAAATCATAATCTGATGTGCGGAATGCATGTGGTGGCGAGTAGAATCCGCAAATCTACCAATATCCCCTCGCCTTGTCCGTGCATAATCATTAACTGTGTATTTGCGTTCTAGCCCCCCAATAGATACGCCATTTATCCAATCCCACAATATTAAAGCCCGCTTGCATCTTGCGAAATAATCCGACTCTGATTGGGCTTTCCTCTGTAACTCTCGCATAACACCAGAGCCAAAGCATTTAGAACAATTATATGCATGGTCAGATTCGGAACGGCCTTTCTTCAAAATAGGGGTATATCCTTGGTCCGCCTCTGGTAATGCCTGCATTAGTGCCATTAACTTTTCGGGAGTAAGGTCTTCAGCAGATGCTCTTAATAATAATTCAACTAATTGCAGTGACGATTTTAAGGACAGTGATGATTGTCCACAAGCACGTCCCAAAAGTGAAAGCTGAATTATCTCCCCATCTTGCTCTAACAAATTAAGTTCGAGCATCGCCGGAAGCAGCTTTTGCAGATGTGCTTCAACTTTCTCTCGCCAAGTCGGGTCTAGACGGCTTTGTAAAAACCCACCATAAGTATTGGCGAGAATACGAAATACATCATCTCGATGAACAGCTTTTTCTTGAGCAAGAAGTCTCAAAATCCAAGTATCTATCTCTGAAACATTAAAGGAAGAGCGTAGTGGCTCAAGCTTTCCTACGACATATTTTTTAAACAATGTATCACGTTCACTATATGTTGCGGCCAAAAGAATAGCTTTGCCCTTTTCGTTGTACCCCAGTCTCCCTGCCCGCCCTGCCATATTTTTGTATTCGGCGACAGTATACGGTTGTACTGCACTACCCATAAACTCATGTTCGGCAATAATCACAGTTGAGGCTGGGGTATTGATACCTGCGGCAATAGTGGTTGTAGCTACCAAAACACGAACTTTACTATCGGACGCACGAAAAGCTTGTTCGACAGCTTGCCGTTCATCCCTATCTAAATCCGTACAGTGAAATCCAATCCCTCCACGCAAGCATTCCTGCAATTCTTCAGATGTCGTTGTTATATCTTGGTCTGGAAGTCTGCTAATAACATCAGTCGCGGCATCTAAACCAAGATTTTTTGCCAAATATCTAGCGCATCCTTGGACCAGTCCCCGTGTATTTCTGAATACGATTACCGTTTCTCCTTGCCCTACCAGCTTTGCAACAAGAGGAATAATAACATCCTGAGAACTTTGCTTTACTCCCCTTACACGGATTGCTGTCGCCGGTAAAAGTTGAGCAGTTTTTTCTTGCCCATCCTCATCCAAATATTGATAAACTCCAGTTCTATCAAGTACTCCCTCAATTAATGGAACTGGGCGTTCATTGGAAATTAATGCCTGACATCCTAGCCAAATATGAAAATTATTGATATCACCAATAACAGCCGAAAGTGCAATTATTTGTGGGTTGATTTCTTTTTCACGCGCAGCAATTAAGTTGGTAAGTATAAGTTCCACAATAATGCCCCTATTGGGGTCTGTAATAAACTGTGCCTCATCAAGGACTATCAAACCTATTTTTGTTAGCACGGATGGTCTAGAAACTGCAAGATTCAAAAACATTTCATACGTTAAGACTGCTAAATCATAACGCCCGCGAACAAAATCCTCAGTTTGGTCATAATAGTCCCCAGAGCATCGGATTACGCGAACGTTTATCTTTTCGCCATATAGCTCGGAAAAATATTCGAATTTTTCATTGACGAGAGCCTTATAAGGGAGTAGAAAGACGACCTTTCTCCCCCGCTTAATGGCACGAATCGAAGCCATCTCACCTATAAAGGTTTTTCCCGAACTTGTAGGCGCAACAACAAGAAGTGAGTTTCCACTTAATACCCCGTGCTCATTGATTGCTTTAACCTGTAAGTTATTAAGCCCGTTTGCAAACTGAGTGCCCCAGTAATCACATACTGATTCTGGAATATTATATTGGAGTAAGTCCGTAATATTGTTGGATACTTTTATAATCTGTAGTTCGGGGAAATTCCTGTAATAGTTTTCGCCTGGTCTTAATGAAGGCAAGAATACTCCACCTTCAAAATGTCCGAGTAATTCAGGCGTTTGTGAAAGCCCTAATCTGCCACATTCCGCCCTTACTCGCATCAAAACGCTATCCATAGCAGTTACCAAACTTACTCCAACCTCTTCGGATTGAAGTACATCAAGGAGGGCTTTGGTAAGTATACCGTGTCCTACCCCTGGATGTTCATAAGCAGGTTCATTTGCACTCGATGCTGTTATGATTACTCTTCCAGTTCCCACAATGTTGTTCCAATCAAAAAAGGCATCCTTCGCAACGGGAAAGTCATCAAATACCTTCGCAGCCGCCCCCCCACTAAAACAACAGTCTAAAATCAGAATTACGAGTTTCGCGTTCGACTCCCTAAATAACTCAGCAATTTTCTCCATAGATATAGTTGTATCGAACGGATGCTCTATCTGTGTATCATACATTACTAATCTGTGATTTCGTGTTCCATGCCCAGAAAAGAATACGACAACGGTATCGTCAGGACCTGCGGAAGACAATGTCTCGGACATCATATCTAATACTGCTTGAGTAGTTGCATTCTCATTAATTAACAATTTGGCGGACATTTCGGGAATAGAATCTTTAAACAATGACCACAAGGCAATTGCATCTCTACATGCACCTGTTAGCTCGTTCACACGACTATCCATATATTTATTTATCCCGATAAATCCGCCCCAAAAAGCCATTTCGACACCTCCGCACTAAAACTCTCACAACACATTACATATTATACCAACAGTATCCAAGTCCTCCTTTTTACATAGCTAACCTTTACACCTATTCCCAAATACAAGGAAAAGCATCTGGGACAGGCCAATAGAAAAATCTCTATCCTTTAGTATCCTGGTGAAAAGTAAATTTTCCCGTACAGACAAGGACAATAAGCACGCGGCCAGTGGAAACCGGCATTGGGGATGACAAACGACACCCCTTATTCCTATCCTAGGTTGTTAAGGAATATTCAAAATAAAAAAGACCCCAGAGTATATCAAGTTGTCCAACTTTCGCCAGCAACACTTTTCTTCTAGGGGTTCTAAATCTACATTCAATTTTTGGATAACGCCATTCGATGTACCGCTAAATCGTATGTTCTTCCATACTTAAGGCAACTGTACATTACTTGAGCCAGTTTGCCGGCAACATGTCCGATAGCTTTCATCTTTGGCATATCTCTGTCTATAAGCCTTTTATAATGTTCTTTGAAAGGGTTATCCCCACCCCTGGGAGATATCAAAAACATTGTCATCTGAAACAGCACGCGCCTTGTCGGTCTCGCCCCATGGTAACTCATCCTAGACGCCCGTACCGAAACACCAGACGTTTTACCCTCGGCCGTGAATCCGACGTACTTTTTAAACTGCTTGTAATTGCTGAACCGATTAACGTTTCCGATTACGCCAATCAAAGTGCACGCCCATATGTATCCCTTGGCCGGCAGCGACCACAATATAGGCTTATACGGATGATTATCCACGATTTCTCTTATTTGACTATCTAGGCAAGCGATAATCTGTTCTAGCCTTTCAATGTCTTCAATCAACATCTTCTGCCTTGATATAAAGAAAGGCATATCTATAATAATCGCGTTGTCCAGTAGCTTCCTTAGAGTAACGCTTTTGCTTTTCGCACGAAACCTACCTCCGGATTCGAGCAAGTCCTTATATATTTACTTCTTCCGACGCCCCTGCAAGGTCACGCAGTGTTGGGTATTTTTTTATAAGCCGCCTTAGTGCGATACCTGCCTTAGCAATGTCAAACACCGTTTTCAACTCCGGATAGGTAACAGACAACAGTTGCTGAAACTGCCTCTTCCGACTGTTCAATTGCTTTTGAGTAGACCATCTATCTGCCGCGATTGCTTTGCAAAGGTTCTGTAGAGGTTGATAGTATTCCATCATCCTGATACCGAAAAGTGACGGGGTCAATGACTTCTGAAAAGCGAGGTATGCCATCACCCTGCAATCTATAGCGTCGCTTTTCTCCCATAACCCCAAACTCTTCTCTCGGAAATCCTTGACAGCTCGATTCTCCACTAGATTCACCTGATAGCCAGCTTTTATCATAGCCTGTATCAGCACATAACCGAAATATCCTCCCGTCGGTTCTAATAGGAGGCAAAAGTTTGAAGGTTCGGCTGAATAACTCTTCAGGAAGGATAGTAGCCTACAAATCCCATCGCCATCTGAATTAAACTTTATTGTTTCGCTTTTCTTCCACGACTGTTTCCTATCATAGAAAGAATCTTTGGGTATACATGAAGCCTCATGGAACTTATACCCTATGTCAATCCCGACGTAGTAGTCGTGGAACCTATCACTATCTCTGTAAAGGCACTTATCCATAATTCCCACCCGAATGCTTTTTGCATAGTTTTCTCAATCCTCACGTTTTTATACAAAAAAGCAACCATACCTATCTAGGTATGGCTACAGTATTCTTAGCGCTTTTCTTAACCTATATCTCTTTTTTCAGCTAAAACTATATGAGGTATTGGCTTGAGAAAAAAACTCTGCCTATACTCCTCGGTCTTCGAACAATCTCCGCAGACGCAAGTTTTTATCTCGTCAATCTCCTCGAATGATTTCCCGAGTGCTTTTGCTAGGTCCGCAAGGTCAGAGAAGGACAGATGTTGCTCATTGCCACAGATTGCGCAACAAAACTCTTTGTACATCATAAATCCCCTCCTCATATTGAAGGCTCCAAAAACACCGTAGTTATACGAATCGGTAACACTTCTATTTCAAGAGTCCTTCATAAGATACTATATCCATTATTGCCAATCTTATCAAAAATTGTAAGAGCTGGCAGTCCTTATCTGTTAGGTCTCAGGTCTCACTTTTCAACAAACCCACTTACCCTCGTCGCAGAACAAATACACTTCTTTCCCCCGAATCCGGCGGGTATACCGTACGCCCAACCCGCCGACCTTTAAAGAAGGGGTTTGCCTTACATCTAATACCCTATCAATTTCAAACTTTCGTCCATCTTCCCAGGTCAAAAGGAGCGGTCTAATATGGCCGCTTTTATCTGTTCCGCTATAATATCTACAAAGGTTTTCCCATGTTCTCACCCGTTATTGCAAACATATGTTTGGTATTGTACCCGAGCTTATTGTTTTTGGCAACTCGTCGAGCAGGATATCACCTCAGCCTATAGAAAATAAATTTGTGTCACATATTAACGCATTATACACGGCACTAGTTAAAGCTAGGCCGTGTTTTGAAGTTGGGGGAAACAGTATGGTAAGCCAAGATTTCGTTTTTCTTGAAACGCTAAGAGAAATAGAAGAGAGACTCGGCAGAAATAGCATTTATGATTCACTAATGCTTGGCGGACTCTTGCGCAAACTTTTATTAGATGGTTCTGCTCTAGTACATCAAGTAAACCGTGACCGCAAGCTTCCTATCCGCTTTGTTGCCAATACACTAACCACGTTCTCGCCTTATAATGAAATTGAATATTGTTCGCTAGAGGATTCCACTGACCCCGATGTAGCCTATCCACCCCTAAAAAAACCGGTTGAGCTTAAGTTAGAACAGTTTTTAAAACACAACGTCATGGTGTGTCGCGGAAAACCAGTAACAGTACATCAACTAATTGACCACGTATCACATGTTGAAGGCTCAATTCACTTTGGTTTAGCCAAGGAAGTGTTAGATAAGGAACTACAACAAATCTCCGACTCACTATTCGTTGGGCACTTGCCTGCGGGCATGAAAGTGTTGCGAGGGATTGCTATAATAACACTACGAGGCTTAGCAACATTAAGAAGTAATATAAGCAAAGATTTTCAAGTTTGAAGCCAAAACCGGGAACAGGACAAAAACCCGTTCCCGGTTATTTTTACATTTTTACCGCTTTAAACCTCCCTTCTTTTTCCGGTGCTGATTCAACATACATTATGCCCCGCCTAGGAGGTCGTAGGAAGCGCAAAAAATCTCAGCCGGTATGAAACCTTTGCATCAAAAAACCGTTCCTTCTAACGATGATTTCTTGACCATGTTTCCTATATGCTTTCCTCCCACACTAAGAAAACAATCTCCTAATGCCTCCTTAATAAGGTTTTTGGTCCCCAGATTTCTCCCTAGAAACAAAAACAACCCATTCCCCAGGATGGTGAAATGGCCACTAAGCGGAGTGGGCGGGATGTTGAACCTCCTTGCTACAGGTACCTCTATAGCAGCTATTCTTCTGTATTTTGCGCCATTTTTTGAAAAACAAGGGGGGATTTTATGACTCTGCCCACCTATTTTTTACCCCGTACCGGGCATCCAGAAAAGTCCCCTTTCGATATTAACGTCTTAAAAAGTCTACTTTTATAAACGCAACATTTTTACGTTTATAAAAGTTTATTTTTGTTTTTATAAACGTTTATTTATTAATATTGACATTTTCAAACGTTAGTGTTATTCTAATACTGGAAACAGTAGGGAGGGATAGCCGTTGAGAATTGGCTATATTAGAGTTTCTTCATTAGACCAAAACGTAGTGCGACAACATGAAGCGTTAAAGCCTCTCAATATTGAAAGGATTTTTGAGGAGAAGGCTAGCGGCAAAAATACTAATAGGCCCGAATTAAAGACAATGTTAGACTTTGCTCGTGAGGGAGATACAATCTATATAGAAAGCATAAGCCGTCTCGCTAGAAATACCCTTGACTTTCTCAATATAGTCGAGGCTCTAAAAACCAAGAAAGTCGGTTTAGTCAGTCTTAAAGAATCCATAGACACTAATACCCCTCAAGGCCAGTTCATGCTATCAGTTTTTGCTGCACTCAGTCAGCTAGAACGGGATACAATTAAGCAACGACAGCGCGAGGGGATAGACATTGCTCTGAATCAAGGTCGTCCTTACGGGAGACCCAAGATTTGTATTGACGATAAATTTGTTGCCACTTATAAACGTTGGAGAGCAAGAGAAATTACAGCAGTTGAGGCTATGAAAACTACAGGCATAAAGAAAAATACTTGGTATAACCGGGCGAAAGAATATGAAAGTACCAAAACAAGGTAGAGGCCTAATAGGCCTCTTTATTTTACGATTATAGCTATTATGTCCATTAAATTACAATTTTGTAGAAAATACGTAGGGAAAACCATCTTACATCTCGAAAGTTTTTCCATGAATGGAGGGAAGGTTTGATGGAACGCTTTACTCTTGAAAGCATCGCGAAACTCCAAGATGCAATTGACAAGAATAAGCTTGTAATATTTACAGGTGCTGGAGTTTCCGCTAATTCAGGATTACCTTCGTGGGGTGAAATCATCAATGCTTACGCTAAGGGAATTGGTAATAGCCCCCCCCCTTACACTACTGATGACTATCTAAAAATCCCACAATATTATTTTAATGAACGAGGTAGTAAAGAATACTATGACGTCTTAACCAACCTCTTCAACGAAAAAGCAAAACCTAATCCTATTCATGAAATACTTTTTGAATTAAATCCTGCTCATATTATAACAACAAACTTTGACGACCTTCTTGAACAAACGGTTTTGGAAAAAGGTATTTTTTTTGATACAGTCAAGATGGATAAGGATTTGCCTTATACTCCAAACAATAAAATGATAATTAAAATGCATGGAGACCTTTTGGTAAAAAACGTTGTTCTAAAAGAAGACGACTATCTTTCCTATTCAAACAATTTCAAGCTAATTGAAAACTTCGTAAAATCACTTTTTGCGACATATACCGTATTATTTGTTGGATATTCAGTAAGCGACCCAGATGTTCGACTAATATTTCAATGGGTCAAAGACATTTTAAAAGATGATTTCCAGCATGCTTATTTGCTAAATGTTGGTGAAAAATCAAAGGATATTAATCATGTGGAATTTCAATATTATAAAAATCGCGGGATAAACATTCTTTATTTTTCTACTATTGAAAAGTTCGTTTCGGGGATGTCTGACCACAAAAAGTTACACGGTCGTGGTCTCTCCTTATATAAATTTTTAAAGTATATAAAGACAGCAAAAAATGATATTGGGAAAAGCGCAATAGACATAATTTACAATAAACTCTCGATTCTAAATGCTTTGAATAAAGTCTTGCCTAACGATATTAAATACTTATTAGAAGAAAGTGCAATTTTCCATGTTGATTATTCCACCTTGGAAACTGATTCAGCAATTTTAAAATCATATGTTACGGAAGCAAAAAAGCTAAAACCAAATAATATAGCTCATAAAGAGCAACTAGAGAAAAAGCAGGAAGTAGACAAAATTTTCCTAAAAGCTGATATTACCCAATTAATATTTTGGTCTTCAACAGCACATTCTAAAAAAGTTTCCTATAAATTTATTACTGAGCAGCCTTTAAAATACGAGGATTCCGACCTTCTTAGCTTCTTTCAGTATAAGAAAATAAAAAAAGATTTACTATCTTCCGTAATTGAATATGATTACCCCAATATGACACTTATTCGAAAAGCATTTTACTTCTACAAATTGGGTGACTTTCTTAGCTCATATAAAATACTAAAAATAGTATCAATTAAAGCTTTTAAATCCAACGACTACCTAACTTTCTTTTTGTCGGAATTTAACAGGCGACATGTAGGAAAACTCGCTAATACGTTATGGTTATCTGATATAAAAATGTCAAAAGAAGAGCTAGAGATAATATCCGAAGAAGTAGCTACCATTGATTTAGACCAAATATATATGAAAATGCCACAGAATCAAAGGCAGAAATATTTCTTCTTAAAGGATTTACTAAATTTCAAATTAATATACCAAAATTTTTATGAATCCGTAAAATCTCAAAACGAAGTAAAAGAAGAAGAAAATATCCAACGAGTGGCCCCCCGAGAGACTGGTCCTATTTTTAAACTTAATTTTAGGGTCGCTCAGCTATGGGAATATATAAATCTAAACTATTTAATGATAGACCACTATAGTGAACTGAAATCTTTTTATAAAAGCTATATAGAAAGTGTTTTAATAAGTTACACAACTATCGACCGCAATAAAGATGAAAGCGAAGTATTTTTCCCATTTATTAACGTGAAAGTAAACAAAATGGAAGCGATTCCTTTTTTTGCTTTGTACATTATGGTTACTAATATTGAAGCAAAATATTTAGAAAAGCTTTTGGATAAGTACAACATCAATCAGATTGTTCTGAAGTCACCTGATGACCAAGAACTACTACTTAGTTATCAAAATTTAATAGATTCTTTCCTCGAAATCGATAAGTTTCGCATCTTTATTGATAAAATCAACTGTCTGACGTTGATTCTTTCGAGGGTACCTCTAAAAAGCGAAGAATTTGTTGCAGTAATAAATGGACTCAGATTATTATTGCCAAAAAGTCACCTACTCAACGGCAAGTATGTTAGACAATTTATTTATCACCAAGTAAAACACAATAAAGAACACGTTGAGACTGATAGCCTAACAAATTATTTGGAAGATTACTTAGCAAAATTAATATCGCTAAAGGTCATTGATGATTATTACGAATCTACGCGAATGATTGAAATATTAGTATATGGTATAAATTCTGCTAATAGTGATTTTAAAATGACCTCACCAATACTGCTTACTTTTATTAACACTATAAAAAAAGATTTAAATATAAGTAGTTATATGGAGTGTGTCGTACCTATTTATACGATTGCTCCGCATGAAGTTGCAATAAGAATAACAGAATTGACACAATTTGCATTAGAAAATAACTTTAGTCTCGATTTATATGCAGAAGCTTGTGTTCGAAAAGTGATTGGGCCTTCTGCAGAACTAGAAGGCAAATGCATAGCTATGGCTGAATCAATAGTCCGTGAAAACGAATCTAAGCAGGGTAAAAGTTTCCCAGACCCAGTCTATAATGTTATGGCTCATCTCACTAACATTATTTATTCAAATAGTTACATAGACAAAAATAAATATAGGAAATTTATTGGAAAGGAAGCGATATTTGACTTTTTCATTGACCCTGATAAATTTAATTACGATAATTTTGATTTCAATTGGCTAATAAAACTATCTGAAGAGTGGAAACAAAAAATTATGAAAAACAAAAAAGCGAAGTCTATTCTAAAAGCCAAGCTTAAAGACGCTATTCTATCGAACAATACTGATATTAAACTTAAAGAAATATATTTTAAATATTTTTGCTAATATTAGAAGAAAAAGGCATCGACATGCCTTTTTTTTGCCTAATCCTTTTTATTAACTTTATTCGTTTAGAATTTGTAAAATTGTGCAACGGCGTTGCTTGCCTATGTTGCGGTTTTGGACCTACCAAATACTTTAATTAAAACTTCTTCATCTTACCTACCCTACGCTGTTCGGTCAGGAGAGTATTTATAGGGCTGGCTTCAGAATGATTTCTTATTACGTCCGCCTGTACTAGTTCTACATAAACCCTGGTCATATCCATTGTTGTATGACCCAAGATTTTTTGGAGAGCAAAGACATTACCGTTATTTCTCACATAGCCAATTGCGAATAGATGTCTCAAATCGTATAAGGTTACCTTGGTGCCCAACTCCTTTGAATATTGGCGGAATCTTAATTGCATCGTCTTATGAGACAGTTGTTCGCCCTCAAAACCACAAAAGATAAAGCCATCCCTTTCCCAAAGGTCATGTCTTGCCGCTATCAGTCTCTTGATAGCAAGAATAGTTGTCTTAGACAAGGGCAAAAAGCGTTCACGTCTTGTTTTACTGACTTCTGGCCTAACCCATAGTATTGTCTCCCTAAAATCGCTTATACGCAATTGTAGAGCCTCGTAGGGCCTTATTCCTGTATCCAGGATAAGCACCATTAACACCCAATTACGAAACCCAGCAAATGTTTTCTGGTCTGGCAATTTCAAAAGAGCTTTAATAACCTTTACATCCAGGTCAACAATTTTTCTTGGATGTGGTTTATATTTAAGCCCCTTGCAAGGATTTTCCGTTATTATCCCTTGCCGAATACAGTAATCAAAAAACCGGTTTAGAATGGACAGTTGCTTATCGTAATAAGCGTTGCCCTTACTCTTATCAAGGAGAAATGTCCTGACAGAACTATACAGGTCTTCTTTGTCGTCAAAAGTACCTTTATATTGTTTGAAGAATCTTTGAAGTGAATATTCAATTGCTTCAATTGCAAACTTCCCTAACCCATCCAATCTTTTTTCGTTCACGAATTCAGACACTAATTCTAAGGCTTTTAATTTCGGCTGCATCTTTCTTAAACTTTTGGACATAAATATACCTCCCGTCAGCTAAACAGGAGGTAGTTGGAGCATTCCCCACATAGGCATTTATGCATACTGCCTTACAGAAGCTGTAAGGAGTGTACCCAAAATGCCCTCGAAACCGCGCCAAATCACATTTCCTTTATCATGGCGATTTCGTCGCAGTTGGGGAATTTAGGACAGTTGATGCACTCTTTCCACACCTTGTGGGGGAGCCGGTCTTTGTCGGCCTCGGCGAAGCCCTGTTTGGCGAAGAAGCCCGGCTGATAGGTAAGGGCAAACAGCGTTTTTACGCCAAGCTCTTGGGCTTCCTCCGTCAGTTTGGCGACCAGCTCGCGGCCGACCCCCTTTTTTACCGTTTCGGGCGCGACCGCCAGCGCCCGCACCTCGGCTAGTTCATCCCACACGAGGTGAAGCGCGCCGATGCCGACGATCTGGCCATCCTCCTCGGCGACGACCATATCCCTGAGCGTCTCGTACAGGACGTTGCGCGACCGCGCCAGCATCAGGCCTTTTTCGGCGTAATCGTTGACAAGCTTATGAATAGCCTCGATATCCTTGAAGGTGGGCTTGCGATAAATCATGGCTGTGACCATCTCCCCTCTTTCGGATAATTATACTAATGTTTTAATAATTATTCAATAGCAATAACAAAAGCTTATGCCTTAAACCCGGCATTTTTTCGCATTTTACATAGAAACATGTCGTTAATTATGGTAAAATTTAAACAATGAGCCGTGATATGTCTATAAGCAATCGTGATATGTCCATATTACGCAAAGGTAGGTGTTGTTGTTTGGATACCCAAATCAGGCTGGCTACCGTAGGCAGCTCGCAGATCGTCGCCGATGAGTTGCTCGATGCCACCCAGCATCTGCTCGGAAAAGAGGTCGGGGGCCGGGCCTACGCCATCGGCGACGTCGGCGACCATAGCATCGCCGATCTGTTCATCTGCCTGCCTACCCGGGTGGAGGAAGCAGCGAAGAAAATCCCCCGCGATAAGATCGTGGCGCTCGAACTGATTCCCGACGCCTTTTTTTATGTACAGGTGGCAATGCTCCCGGCCGGCAGCCAGGTATTCGTGTTTAACAACAACACCGCCCAGGCGGAAGCGATTGCGAAGTACTGCCAGGAGCACGGCGCCACCCATGTGAGCTATTCCTGCCTGCCGTACAGCGAATTGCCGCCGGAGGAGATCGGCGCCCGGCTGGCGACGGCGCGTTATGTCATCGGCGCGGAGCGCATCGTCGGTGCGGGCGGCGTTCTGCCGACGAAATACGGCTCCCATTTACGGCCGGATACTACGGTAATCGGCGCCACCCGCATCGCCACGACCGAGTCGGTGTGCGCCCTGATGCGCTGGATCACCCTTTATAATCATAAACGCGTGGCTGGCGAGGTCGCAGCGCTGACGGGCAAACTGAACGCCCAACTGCAGGAGTTTGCCGCCACGGCCGCCGAAGTGTCGCGCTCGATTACCGCCAATTCGGCGACAATTAACGATGTGGACGGCCGGATGAACGTGGAGTTGGCCAGGGTGGACGAGACCAGTCGCCAGTCGCAGGCGCTGGTGGCCGCCACCCACAGCATCGGCGGCATCGCCGAGACGATCAAGAATGTCGCTGACCAGACCAACCTGCTGGCGCTGAACGCCGCGATCGAGGCGGCCAGGGTCGGCGAGCACGGCCGCGGCTTCGCGGTCGTCGCCCAGGAGGTGCGCAAGCTGGCCGAGGAAACCCGCGGTTCGACCGATACCATCCGCCAGTCGGTCAACGAGGTGCAGTCGATGGTGGGCAAGATAACCCCCACGCTGGGCGCGCTATCGACGGAGATGAGCGCCAACCAGCGGCAGATCGCCAAGATAGCCGAGGCCGCCGCCGCGGAGAGCCGCGCGGTCGCCGGCATCGCCAAAGCCCTGGAGGGCATCAGCGAGATCAGCGACAAGCTGCAGGCCTCGGTGCAGAAGCTGACGGAATGCTGATTTCTGAGAATAAAGCCACCGCCCGTCCGGCGGTGGCTTTTTGTTATTTCCTCTGTTCGGCGGGCGGAACAACGCTTGGACATAGGTCCCGCAGCGGGCACCCTCCGCAGTCCGGGCGGCGGGCTTTGCAGATTCTGCGCCCGTGCCAGATGAGCCAGTGGTGGGCGCTTCCCCAGTCGGAGCGCGGCACGGCTTTTTTCAGCCCTTCCTCCACCTGTTCGGGCGTTTTGCCTCTGGCGAGGCCGAGCCGGTTGGCGACCCGGAAGACGTGGGTGTCGACGGCGATGGCCGGCACGGCAAACAGCTGGCTGAGGAGGACGTTGGCGGTTTTGCGCCCTACTCCCGGGAGCTTCGTAAGGTCTTCGAAGGTGCCCGGGACTTCGCCGCCGTAATCGGCGAGCAGCATGGCGCAGGCGGCGATGAGGTTGCGCGCCTTGGCACGGTAGAGGCCGCAGTCGCGGATGAGGTCGGCGAGGCCGGCTTCGCCGAGGGCGAGCATTTTGGCCGGGGTGTCGTAGGCGGGGAAGAGGCGGGCGGTGATGATATTGACGCGTGTGTCGGTGCACTGGGCGGAGAGCACGACGGCGACGAGGAGTTCGAAGGGCGAGGTGTATTGAAGCGCGGTGGTTGTGCCGCCGTATGTCGCCTCCAGGGTGGCGAGGATTTTATCGCGGGTGGCTTTGTTTGTCCGCACGGTCAGCAGCCTCCGGAGTTTATTTTTTCGTACAGCCGTTGTATCAGTTCGTAGTCGGCCGGGGTGTCGACATCGGTGAAGACGGCACCGTCGGCAACCGGCACCGTGGCCATTTGCTCGGGGTGGGCGGCGATGATCGCCCTGGCGCCGGCGTCGCCGCCGAGGGCCAGGAGCGCGGGCCGCCATAGGGCCAAATCGAACAGCACCGGATTGCCGCGCACCCCACCGGCGACGGGAACGACGATGGACCCGCGGCCGGCGCGATAGGCAGCGATCAGAGCGTCGATAAGCGCCGGGGTGACGAGCGGCTGGTCGGCGAGCAGGAAAATAACCGCCGCAGCCTCCGGGCCGACGGCCTTGAGGCCGGTTATGAGCGAACTCGCCTGCCCCGACCGCCAGCGACTGTTCGCGACCAGCCTGACCGGCAGGCCGGCGAGGGCGGCGGCGACGGCAGCCTGGCGGGCGCCGGTGACGACGATTATTTCGTCGGCTACGGACCGGCTGGCGGCGTTGGCGACGTGCCATACCAGCGACCGGCCGGCCAGCGGCAGGAGCTGTTTGGGACGGCCCATCCGCCGGGCCGCGCCGGCGGCGAGCACGACGGCGGCGATCACGCTTTGCCGAAGGGGCAGTGGGGATAGCTGCATTCGCGGCAGGAAAGGCACAGGCCGCCGTAGCCGAGGGCAGCGATGTCCTCTTTGCGCAGCCTCTCCCCGGCCAGCACCCGCGGCAGGATGAGGTCGAAGACGGTGGTTTTGGCGTACATGCCGCAGGCTGGCATGCCCATGACGGCGACGCCGCCCAGGTAGGCGAGCATGAACATGGCTCCTGGCAGGACGGGGGTGCCGTAGCTGATGACTTCGGCGCCGGTGGCGCGGATGGCGTCGGGGGTTACGTCGTCGGGATCGACCGACATGCCGCCTGAGGCGACGATGACGTCCGCCCCCTGGTCCCGGAAGGCGAGGATGGCCTGTTTTATCTGTGCCGGGTCGTCCGGCCGGTAGGTGACGCCGAGCATGACCGCCCCGTACTGGGCCGCCTTGGCGGCGAACACGGGGGCGAAGCGGTCCTGGATGCGGCCGTGGAAGACTTCGTTGCCGGTGATGACGGCGGCGACCTTGAGGCCGCGCATCGGCAGCACGGATACGAGGCCGCCGGCGGCCAGCCTTTCAACGGCGGCCACCATGGCTTCGTCGACGACGAGCGGCACGACTTTGACGGCGGCGACGAGATCGCCGGCTTTCACCGGGAGGTTGCCGTGGCGGGTGGAGAGGACGGCGTGTTCGACGCCGTTGACGGCCGCGGCCATGTCGCGGTCGACTTTGAGGAGGCCGGCGGCGGCGGCGCAGAGGTTGACCCGGCCTTCGGACGGTTCGGCGAAGGTAATTCCCGGTCCGGCGACCGCCCGGGCGATGCGGGTGACGGCTTCGTTTTCGTGCACCTGGCCGGGAGCCAGTTCGATAAGATAGATGTGCTCCTTGCCGATCTCCTTCAGGTGGGGGATATCCTCGGGCCGGATGATGTGGCCTTTCTTGAAGGCCGGCCCCTTGTACTCGCCCGGCACGATCTTGGTCATATCATGCCCCAAAACCATGCCGACCGCTTCGTCGACGCGCACTTTCCTGATGGCCACTTCTCCGACCTCCTATGCGTTTTGCGGCAGCAAAAAGGCCATTTTCAGCGAAAACGGCCTGCTGCTTATCCCATGTTTAAATTATAGAACACCTGCCAAACATTGTAAAGGTTGCTAGTTGGTCATGCTGCGGACGGGAGCGGGGATGCGCCCGCCGCGGGCGATGAAGACGTCGGCCTTGAAGTTGTTGACAGGGATGATCGGGCTGTGGCCGAGGAGGCCGCCGAATTCGACCCGGTCGCCGACCTTTTTGCCGGGCACGGGGATGATGCGCACCGCGGTGGTTTTGTTGTTCACCATGCCGATGGCCGCTTCGTCGGCGATGATGGCGGCAATGGTGGCGGCCGAGGTGTCGCCGGGCACGGCGATCATATCGAGGCCGACCGAGCAGACGCAGGTCATGGCTTCGAGCTTTTCCAGCGACAGGCTGCCGCGCTCGACGGCAGCGATCATGCCGGCGTCCTCGCTGACGGGGATGAAGGCCCCGCTCAGGCCGCCCACGTAGGAGGAGGCCATGATGCCGCCTTTTTTGACGGCGTCGTTGAGGAGGGCCAGGGCGGCGGTGGTGCCGGGCGCGCCGCAGCTTTCCAGGCCCATTTCCTCGAGGATGTGGGCGACGCTGTCGCCGACCGCCGGGGTGGGGGCGAGCGACAGGTCGATGATGCCGAAGGGCACGCCGAGGCGGCGCGACGCTTCCTGGGCGACGAGCTGGCCGACGCGGGTGATTTTGAAGGCGGTGCGCTTGATAGTTTCGGCGACCGCGCCGAAGTCTTGGCCGCGCGCTTCCTCGAGGGCCCGTTTTACGACGCCGGGGCCGCTTACGCCGACGTTGACGGCCGTTTCGGCCTCGCCCACGCCGTGGAAGGCGCCGGCCATGAAGGGGTTGTCCTCCGGGACGTTGGCGAACACCACGAGCTTGGCGCAGCCGAGGGCGTCGCGGTCACGGGTCAGTTCGGCGGTCTGTTTGATGATCTGGCCCATTTCCCGCACGCAGTCCATGTTGATGCCGGCTTTGGTGGACGCCAGGTTGACCGAGGAGCAGACCCGCTCGGTGGTGGCGAGGGCCGCCGGGATGGAGCGGATGAGGATGCGGTCGCCGGCGGTGTAGCCTTTTTCGACGAGGGCGGAGAAGCCGCCGATGAAGTTGACGCCGACGGCCTTGGCGGCCGCGTCCATGGCCTCGGCGACCGGCAGGTAGCTGTCGGTGCGGCAGCTTTCGGCGGCGATGGCGATCGGCGTGACCGAGATGCGTTTGTTGATGATGGGGATGCCGTATTCGGCCTCGATGTCTTCGCCGGTCTGCACCAGCCGTTCGGCCGTACGGGTGATTTTGTCGTAAATGTTGGCGCAAAATACCTTTACGTCGGGATGGGCGCAGCCGCGCAGGCTGATCCCGAGGGTAATTGTGCGCACGTCGAGTTTATTTTCCTCGATCATGCGGTTGGTTTCAAGGATGTCCTGTACAGATAGCATAGGCCGCCTCCTTCGCCGCGGGCCGGAATTATATCCGGTGCATTGCTTTAAAGATATCTTCGTGCTGCACTTTGATTTCGAGGCCCATGGCTTGTCCCTTCTCCTTGAAAAGCTGCTGCAGATCCTTGAGGCTGATCGTGGCGCCGCTCATATCGGCGATCATGACCATGTTGAAAAAGCCGTTGACGATGTTCTGGTTGATGTCGAGGATGTTGACGTTGTTGGCGGCCAGCGTCGTGCTGGCCATAGCGACGATGCCCACCCGGTCCTGGCCGATGATGGTTATGACGACTTTCATAGTACCGCGCCTCCAGCCGCTAAATAATAGTCCGCCAGGCAAACACCTTTGTCTGGCGGTTATGGTATTGACTACTATTATACCTTTTTTCCGCAAAAAGCCAAGGGCTTGGCTGATATTTCTATTTTCTGATTAAGGTAAAGTTGCCGCGCTGCATGCTGCCGACGACGACGCCGGCTACGGCGGGATGGCCGGCGTCCAGCACGGCGGCCGCCAGGTCGGCGGCGGAATCGGCGGCCGCGCCCTCGGCTTTGTTGACGAAGGGGATGACGCGCGCGCAGGGCGGACAGTTATGCAGGTAGCCTAGTGGGTGGAGAAGGAGCCTGACGATCATGGCCGGCGTGATGACATCCCCTTCGGCCGCGCCGGCCAGTTCGGCCGCCCGCGCCGGCCGGTGCACGCAGGCGGCGGTCAGGCGACGGCCGACGGCTTCGGCGCCGACGACGGGGACGAGGAGGCTGGTGGCCGACGGCACGACCGGGTCGTGGGGCTGATGGCCTTTGAGCGGCAGCCCGGCCGAGCCGTCCCCTTCGACAATGAATCGGACGGCCGGGTATTCCCGGGCCAGCGCGTCAAGCCAGCCGGGGTCAAGGCCGGCCAGTTTGCGGCGGTCGCCGGCCACGACTTCCCGCGCCAGGGTGACGATGTCCGGGCAGTCGAGTAGCCCTGCGATCCGCCGGCGGCCCTCGTCAAGGCCGCCGACAAGCACGGTGCGGTGGCCGGTCCCCTCAGGCATGAACAGTTTGGCGGTGGCGGCGGCGAAGGCGACCATGCCGTCGGCCTTGAGGCCGGCCACGAGGTAGTACATGAGGCTGGTTTTGCCGCCGCCGCCGATGAGAGTGACCGGGCCTGCCGGCGGCAGGCCCGATAAGGTTTCGCGCCAGACGGGGTGCAGGCCGGCGCTATTCTTCGTCATAGGCGACGATGCGGCAGATGGACGATTCGCCGCCTTCGAACCGCCAGGGATAGCAGCCGATTATCAGGCGCTTGCCCAGCACTTTGTCGAGCTCGCCGCCGACGTTCTCGGCGTGGATGATGTCGTAGGGGAAGAGGTCGACATGCATGAGCTGGTAATGATCGGGCGGGAAGATGTCGTCAATGCCTTTGCCGTACTTTGCCCGGAAATATTTTTCGCATTCGGCCGCCTGCCTGGGGCACCATTCGCGGATTTTGGTGTTCATGGGGTGGTCGGCCGAGCCGGCGTCGATCCCCAGCCATTTGAATTTCATTTTGCGGCACCAGGCGGAAAACTCGCGGGTCGGGCCGGGGTGCTTGACCATGTAGCGAACTTCGTCGGCTTCCGGCTGATCCCAGGAGTATTTTTTGTAGCCGGTGTGGATGAGGAGGATGTCGCCCTCGCGGACGTCGGCCCGTTCCATGATGTCTTTGGAGGTGTAAATGCCGTAGTCTTCGGCGATGTCGCTGACGTCGACCACGACGCCGGGGCCGATGAGGTCGGTGAGGGGGATGGACGCGATGTCGCGGCCGTGGGTGCAGAAGTGGAGCGAGCCGTCGAGGTGGGTGCCGACGTGGTTGGAGGTGGTGATGACCTGGCCGTTGGCGCCGTTGGAGGACAGGCGCTTGAAGAATTTGATCTGCAGCGGCTCGTAGGTCGGCCACGGCGGCGTAAGATGGCTGAGCTTCTGCGTGAGGTCGTACATTTTGATTTTGTCCCAGTTCTTGACCATGAATATCCCTCGCTTTGCTGAGAATTGATTTGGAGGCTTTATTTCCCTTTCACCCGGGCGGCCAGCGCCAGCAGCGCCTTGTCGAAGCATTCCCGCGGCGGGCGGACGACGCCGGCGCCCACCTGGCCGATCCCGGCTTCGCGGTGGGCCATGCCGGTGTTGATGACAGGCAGCAGACCGACGGCAACCACGCGGCGGATGTCGATGGCGGTGGGGGTACCGCGGAAATTGAGGTTGGGGATGGAGTAGCTGGGGTTCTCGCCCAGGGTGATTTCGTACATTTTGCCGGTGTATTCGAGCGCGTCGGCGGGGGTGCCGCCCACGAACTGGACGATGGCCGGCGCCCCGCCCATGGCGAAGCCGCCGATGCCGTAGGTTTCGGTGATGGCGCTGTCGCCGAGGTCGGGGTTGGCGTCGGCGGCGGTGTAGCCGGGGAAAAACAGGCCCTGGACCATCTGGGCCGGCCCGGTGAACCAGGCGTTGCCCGGGCAGCCGCTGACCCGCACGCCGAACTCGACGCCGTTGCGGCACATGGTGGTGACGACCGAGGAGCCTTCGATGCCGTGGGCGGCGTCCAGGGCGGCCTTGGCGGCCGGCATGGACAGGTTGAGGAAGAAGTGGTCGTTGGAGTGCATAAACGCCAGCACTCTGGCGACGGCCTCAGGGGCCAGGCCGGCTTTGGCCAGGCCGGGGGCGATGGTGCGGATGAAGAGGCTGGTGCCCGCTTTGTTGCGGTTGTGGCATTCGTCGCCCATATGGAGCGCTTGGGCGATCATCGTCCTGAGGTCGATGCCGCCGGTAACGGTCAGGGCGGCTTTGAGGGCGGGGGCCAGTTCGTCGCGCATCCAGCGCAGCCGGTCGATGACTTCGGCGTTGAAGGCGCCGAAACGCAGCACCTTGCCAAGTCCTTCGTTGAGGGTGCAGTAGCTGCGGTTGCCGTGGGTGGCGTTCTCGATAACCCATACGGGCATGGAGGCCGATACGACGCCGGCCATCGGGCCGACGGCGGCGTGCTCGTGGCAGGGGGCGAAGGTTATCTTGCCGGAGGCGGCGAGGCTCCCGGCCGCGGTTTCGTCCGCCGCCAGCCCTTCGTAGATGAGGGCGCCGACAACCGCACCGCGCATCGGGCCGGCCATCTTATCCCAGGTTACCGGCGGGCCGGCGTGCAGAATGGTGGTGGGCGTCATGCCGGGAACGGCGTCCAGGGCGGCGAGGGCGACGTCGATGAGCACCGGCCGCGCGGTGAATATGGCGGTTACGGCTTCGGCGTTGGCCGTCTCTGTCTCGGGCCGGTCCTGGAGGACATCGAGGGCGGCGATGAGTTCGGGCCGGCCGCCGGCCGGCGGACGCCAATCGAGCTGGACGACGTCCGCTCCCTGGGCGGCGAGTTCGTCCTTGAACACCGGCGCCCCGATGTTGATTACCGATAGTTTGTTTGCGAACAGATCGTTTAGCGGTGACACGGTCACACCTCCCCGGAAACGATGGCGGCGGCCAGATAGGCGCCGCGCACGTTGCTTTTGGCCAGCGTCGCCCCGGCGGCGGCCAGTTTGCTCTCCTGGTCGGCCTTGCCCTGGGGGTCGGCGTCGGTGCCGCAGACATAGGCGATTATTTCGAGATGGCGGCCGGCGGCGCGGGCGATTGCCTTGGCCTCGACGACGGCGGGGGCGGTGACGCCCGCCGGGTCAGGGTGGGCGCCGTAGCCGAGGACGACGTCGAGCAGGATGACGGCCACCGCCGGATCGCGGGCGGCTTCCAGAATATAAGGCAGCCTGAGCGACGGTTCGATCATCGGATGGGGTTTGCCTTTTGTATAGGCATCGTCGCCGAGGTCGAGGAAAATATGCCGGTCCTCCGCCGTCAGGCGGGCCGCTTCCTCGCACAGGGTGCCGCCGCAGAAGAGGCCGCGGATGCCTTTCTGCTCGGGGGCCAGCTTGGCCCTGGCCACGGCGGCCATTGTCGCCAGCTTTTCGTGGCTGCAGGACGGGGGCTGCGGTGTTTCCCCTTTGGCCAGCGCCACGGCCGCTTTGGCCGCCTCTTCGAGGGTGGCGGCGAAGTAAGCGCCCTCTGCGCCGGCTTGGCCGCCGAGGAAACAGACGACCACCGGTTTCGGACAGGTCTTGAGTACGGCGACGATCTTGTCGGCCACGGCGGGCGCCGGCGGCTTGGAGACGAGGACGATGACGTCGGTGGCCTCGTCCACGGTCAGGGCGGCGAGACAGTCGAGCATCATTATGCCGCCGACCGCCGCGCTCAGGTCGCGCCCCCCTGTGCCGAGAACCTGGGAAACGCCGCCCCCGAAGCGGTCGATGTGCACGGTGATCTCCTGGGTACCGGTGCCTGATGCGCCTACGATGCCGATGTTGCCCCGCCGTACGGCGTTGGCGAAACACAGCGCGACGCCGTTCACGATTGCTGTGCCGCAGTCCGGCCCCATTACCAGCAGGCCCTGTTCGTGGGCCGTTGTTTTCAGTTCGATTTCGTCGGCCAGCGACACGTTGTCGCTGAACAGCATTACGTTGAGGCCGTTGCGGAGGGCGGCCCTGGCTTCGCGGGCCGCATATTCGCCCGGCACGGAGATGACGGCGAGGTTGGCGTCCGGCAGTTGACGGACGGCGCCGTCCAGGGAGACGAAGCCGGCGGCCGCCTTTTTGTCCGCGGCCTTTCTGGCGGCAGCGCCGGCGAACAGCGACAGGGCCGCTTCGCAGGCTGCTTCGCTTTCGGCCCGGATGGCGACGATGAGGTCGTCGGGGCCGGCGCCGTCCGCTTCCGCGGTCAGCAGGCCCACTCCGGCCAGCAGTTCCTTGTTCATTGGGGTGGCCATCACGACCACCGCCTCGGCCACGCCCGGCAGGGCGGCCATTTTCTGGGTGAGGGCCATCAGCGTGACCGAGTCGTAATACGTGTTTTTCCTGACTTCGATGTGAACAGACATGTCATTCCTCCTTTTCGCCGGCGCGTTGAAGGCCGACAGTCAGGCCGGCGGCGAGATCGGTGCCCGCGGTGGCGCCGCCGGCCGCCGCCGGCAACCGACAAAGCCGCGAGCAATCAAATCAGTCCCTAAGAGTGGAGAAAGCCCGCATAAGCGGGCCAAGGCCGTTCAGAACGAGCATAGCAAGGCGCACCGGATAAGCAGACACACAACGCTTTGCGTTGATGTGATCGCTTATACCCGAAAGGGTGCGGGCGCGCCGCGCCGCGTACTCAGAAGGTACGCAAGCAAGCGCCCTGAGAAGCAAGTGCGTAAGTTCTTAGCGCTTCAGCGCTTAGAACTGCGGCCTGCCCCCTGCGGGTACGCGGCTAGGCGACGTTATCAACGGCCTTTCCCCTTATTTCTTTTCGTCCACTACATGAATGGTGGGTGCGCTCGGTTCGCTGTCGTTGGCCCAGCCCATGCGGCTGAAGAGTTCGAACAGCAGGCTGATGACGATGGCGACAAAGGTGCCGAGGGCCATGCCCTTGAGTTCGACGGAGCCGAATTTCACGGCTGCGCCGCTGATGCCGCTGATGAGAACGACGGAGGTGAGGACGAGGTTCTTGGATTTGGTGTAGTCGACTTTCTTTTCGATGAGCATGCGGATACCGGCGGCTGCGATGGTGCCGAACAGCAGGATGCAGACGCCGCCCATGACCGGCACGGGGATGCTGCGGATGAGGACGGAGAATTTGCCGATGAAGGAGACGGCGATGGCGATGAGGGCCGCGCCGCCGATGACCCAGGTGCTGAAGACCTTGGTAATGGCGAGAACGCCGATGTTTTCGCCGTAGGTGGTGTTGGGGGTGGCGCCGGCGAAGCCGGAGAGGATATTGGAGATGCCGTCGCCGAGGAGCGATCTGTGCAGTCCGGGGTCTTTGATCAGGTCGCGTTCGACGATGTTGCCGGTGACGACGAGGTGGCCGATGTGCTCGGCGAGGACGACGAGGAAGGCGGGCGCGATCATGAGAATGGCGTTGATCTCGAAGGTCGGCGCGTAAAAGGTCGGCGCAGTGAGCCACGGGGCCTCCGCGACGGCCTTCAGGTCGACGATGCCCATCACCAGCGACAGGGCGTAGCCGGCAACGACGCCGATGAGGACGGGGATGACGGCCAGGAAGCCGCGGAAAAGCACCGAGCCGAGGATGGTGACGCCGAGGGTGAACATCGACACGGTGACCGCCGTGGCGTAGGGGATGCCGAGCTGCTCTATGAGCTTGCCGGTGAGGCCGGCCATGTCGGTGGCCGCAGGAGCGAGCTCGAGGCCGATGATGGCGACGATGGCGCCCATGGCCGCCGGCGGGAAGACGACATCCAGCCAGCGAACGCCGGCGACGCGAATTATGAAAGATACGATGACGAAGAAGATGCCGAACATGATGAAGCCGCCCTGCGCGGCCGCGTAGCCGAAGTTGGGAATGGCCATGACGGCGAAGACGGGCGCGATGAAGGCGAAGCTGGAGCCGAGGTAGGCCGGGATACGGCCCTTGGAGAAGAAGAGGTAGACGAGGGTGCCGATGCCGTTCATCAGCAGGGAGGTGGACGGGTCGACCTTGAACAGGAACGGGACGAGGACGGTGGCTCCGAACATGGCGAATAAGTGCTGCAGGCTTAGGGGGATAGTCTGGGCGATGGGCAAGCGTTCTTCAACTTGGATCATCCGTCTTTCCATCTTGTGAGTCGCACCTTCTTCTTATGTATTTTGGGCCGCCGCCCGGGGCGGCCCCAGCGATCACGCGGAAGTCAGCCTTCGCGTGTCTGCTTCTGCTTCAGCGCCGCCAAAACCTTTTCCGCCGACAGCGGCAGGTCGAGGATGCGCACGCCCGTGGCGTCGTACACGGCGTTGGCGATGGCCGGTGCGGTGGGCACCATCGTCGGCTCGGCGATGCCTTTGGCGCCGAAGGGGCCGTCGGCCTGGGGCGATGTCTCCAGGAGGATGATGTCCATTTCCGGGGTGTCGGTGGCGGTGGGGATTTTATAATCGACGAAGTCGCTGTTTCTGAATTGCCCTTCGCTGAGGACGAGATGCTCGTACAGCGCCGACCCGAGACCCTGGACGATGCCACCCTGAACCTGGCCCTTGCACATGGCGGGGTTGATGACTTTGCCCACTTCGTAGGCGGCCGTGACCTTGTGGACGGTTATCTCCCCGGTCCCGGTGTCGAGCTCGATGTCGGCCACCTGGGTGCCGTAGGTCCAGAAAGGCGCCGGGCAGTCGCCCTGGCCGGTTTCTTTGTCGAGACCGGTGATGCCGGCGGGGATGAACGAGCCGCGGCCGATGACGGGACCGCCGATCGCCCCCTCGGGCAGCAGGTAGCCCATGGCGACGTCGCTTACCGCCAGTTTGCGGGCCGGATTGGCACGGGCGAAGATTTGTCCGTCTTCGATGACGAGGTCGGCCGCCGGTATGTCCAGCACCTGCGCGGCCACGGCCAGCAGCTGGGCTTTGGCGTCCCGGGCGGCAGCGAGCACGGCGTTGCCGGCCGAGTAGCTGATGCGGCTGGCGACCGTCTGCCACTCATAGGGTGTATAGTCGGTATCGGGCAGGTTTACGGTGACCATGTCGGCCGACACGCCGAGTTCCTCGGCGGCGATCTGCCCGAGCGCGGTCAGCGACCCCTGGCCGATTTCCATGGCGGTGGTGAGGACGTGGACGGTGCCGTCCTCGTTGATTTTGAGGATTGCCGAGGATTGGGCGTTGGCCGGCATGGAGGGCGCCTTGTACATGCAGGCTATCCCGCGGCCCCGCACTTTATGGGGAGCCGACGCGGGCGGCTTCGGCCCGCCCCAGCCGCTTTTGGCGGCCACGGCGTCGATGGTGTCGACGAGCGTCGCCCCGCGCATCGGCCCGCCGAAGGCGGCCAGGCTGCCTTCGCGGAGAGCGTTTTGGCGCCGGAAGGCCAACGGGTCCCTGCCCAGCTTTTCGGCGAGGATATCCATTTGCTGCTCGATGCCCCAGTGGATTTCCGGCATGCCGAAGCCGCGCATCGGCCCGCCGACGGGGTGATTGGTGTAGACGCAGTAGGAGTCGGTTTTGATGTTGGGGATTTCGTAGGGGCCGGAGGAGCAGTAGCCGCCGCTGCGGGTGATGTTTACCCCGTATTCGGTGTAGGCGCCGCCGTCCCAGAAGAGCTCCGCTTCCATGGCGACGAGGCGGCCGTTTTTGTCGGCCCCCGTCTTGAGTCTTGCCACCAGGCCCTGGCGGACGAAGGTGCCTTGGAAGACTTCTTCGCGGGTCAGGGCCAGTTTGACGTGATACCCCGGCAGCCGCAGGGCGAGCGGCACGACGAGCGCTTCGCATGTCAGGCCGGCTTTGCCGCCGAAACCGCCGCCCACGTAGGGGGTGATGACGCGGATCTTGCTCATCGGCAGCTCGAAGGCGGTGGCGATGAGCTTGCGGACGGCGTTGGGCGATTGGCTGGAGGCCCAGACCGTGACCTTGCCGGACCGGTCGACGTTGGCGACGGCGACATGGGGCTCGATCTGGGAATGCTGGATGTGAGGCAGGGTGAATACATTCTCGACGATGACGTCGGCGGCCGCGAAGCCCTGGGCGATGTCCCCCTTGCGCAGTTTGAAGTGGTTGGAGATGTTGGTGCCGGGCACGGGGTGAATGAAGGGCGCGCAGGTGTATTCGCCGAGGTGTTCGTGGAGGATGGTACCCGGCGTCTTGGTGGTGATGCAGGACAACCCCTGCCACCAGAGGTCGCTGGCCGCAGGAGCGTCATGCACGAGCACTTCCTTGCCGAGAGCTCCCGATACCGGGTCGAATACGCCCGGCAGCGGCTCGTATTCCACCTTGATGAGGCTGACGGCTTCGCTGGCGGCGAGGACGGTGTCGGCGGCAACGCCCGCGACCGGCTCGCCGACGAAGCGGACCCTGTCGGTGGCGTAAACGGTACGGTCGGCGAGATAGAGGCCGACGTGCTGACGGCAGTCCCGCCCGGTGACGATGGCCTTGACCCCCGGCACTTTCTCGGCGGCGGCGGTGTCGACGCTGATTATCCGCGCGTGCGGGTGAGGGCTGCGGAGGATTTTGACATGCAGCAGCGTGGGGCCGAACTGGATGTCGTCCACGAACCGCGCCGCCCCGGTGACCTTGTCGACCGCGTCCTGGCGCAGCACGCTTTTGCCGATAACCCTGTGCTCAGCCAATGCGCTCACCTCCTGCGGCCACGGCCATAATGGCTTTGACGATGTTCTCATAGCCTGTGCAGCGGCAGAGGTTGCCGCTGATATACTCCTTGACCTCGTCTTCGCTGGGGTGGGGATTCCTGGCCAGCAGCGCCTTGCCCATGAGGATCATCCCCGGGGTGCAGTAGCCGCACTGGAGGGCGAAGTTATCGACAAAGGACTGCTGCAGCGGGTCCAAGGAGGCTGGCCCACCCAGGCCTTCGATGGTCAGCACTTCGGCGCCGTCCAGTTCCACCGCCAGCACGAGGCAGGAATTGACCGGGCGGCCGTTGAGGATAACGGTGCAGGCGCCGCACTCTCCGGCTTCGCAACCGCGTTTGGCGCCCGTAAGGCCGAGGTCTTCGCGCAGCACGTCGAGGAGCGTGCGGTGGGGCTCCAGGGTAAGCTTCTCCGGCCTGCCGTTGACAAGCATCGTTACCGTTTTCATGCCCGCACCTCCTCCGCCAGCGCCAGCAGCGCCCTCTCGGCAAGGGCCGCGACCAGGTCGCGGCGGTATTCTTCGGAACTGCGCACATCGCTTATCGGCCGGGCCGCCAGCCCGGCGATGCGGGCTGCCTCAGCGGCGGAGGCGGCTGTCAAGCCCTTGGCGGCCAGCAGGCGTTCGGCTTCGCGAACTCTGATGACAGTCGGCCCCACCGCGCCGAGCGCGATGCGGTAACTCCCCCCGGCGGCAAAGGCGGCGACGCTGGCGGTCGCCAGGTCCAGCGACGGCCGGCGGGCCTTGCGGAGATAGACGCCCCGGCTGCCGCCGTTAAGGCGCGGCAGGACAATGGCGCTCACCACCTCGCCGATGAGGAGGACGGTGCGGCCGGGACCGGTGATGAAGCGCTCCATCGGCACCAAGCGGTCGCCTTTGGTGCCGTGAATCTTGACATTCGCACCGAGCACGACCAGCGCCGGCACGGTGTCGGCCGCCGGCGAAGCGTTGCAGATGTTGCCGGCCAGGGTGGCGCGGTTGCGGATCTGGCAGGAGGCCACGCTGTGCATGGCTTGGCAGAGAACACCATATTCCTGATAGGCGGACAGCTGTTTCTCCGCGTCGTAGAGGGTAACGGCCGCGCCGATTTCCACGCAGTCCTCGGCGACGATTATCTGGTCGAGGCCGGGAACGGTCTTGATATTCAGCAGATGGTGCGGCTGTTGGCGCCCCTTGCGCATTTGCACCAGGAGATCGGTTCCGCCGGCAAGCACCCGGGCTGTTTCGCCGTGAGCGGCCAGCAGCGAAGTGACCTCGGCCAGCGATTGCGGCTCATGGTATTCGAACATGCCATCACCTTCCTGTAAGAATAAATATACAGCGATAATAAATAATTATGCAACAATTTTCGTAAAAAGCAGCCTCGGCAAAAGGCTGCGATTTGTAGTGGATGTACCCCAAGATGTCAACATTGACGGCGATCATTAAGTTGGCGGCTACAATATATTGATATTCGGACTCTGACGGGAAAAATCCTGCCGCGCGGGGCAGCAAATGGAAAAAACGCGCCCCGCAGGACGCGTTCCCGATGGCAGTCCTTAATAATTCCGCAGCAGGTATTCGTAGGCCACCAGAGCGGCCTTGGCGCCGTCGCCGGCGGCGATGATGATCTGTTTGTCGGGGCCGCTGGCGACGTCGCCGGCGGCGAACAGACCCGGCACGCCGGTGGCTGTCCGGCAGTTGACGGCGATTTCCTTGTAGCGGTTCAGTTTGGCGACGCCGACGGCGAATTCGCTGTTGGGATCAAGGCCGATTTCCACGAATACTCCTTGAACCGCCAAGTCTTTTTCTCGCCCGCCGTTGTCCGCGACGACGAATTTTTCGACCGTCTCCCCTCCATATACGCCCCGGGCGACGTAGCCCCGCAAAATTTCGACCTTTGCGGCCGCCCGCAATTTGTCGATCACGACCGGGTCGGCTTTGAAGCTGCCGCGCACGACGAGATACACCTGGCTGGCGACGACGGAAAGCTCGATGGCCGCCTGCAGGGCGGAGTTGCCGCCTCCCACCACCGCGACCGCTTTGCCGGCGTACAACGGCCCGTCGCAGGTGGCGCAGTAGCCGACCCCGCGCCCGGTGTACTCCTCCTCCCCCGGTACGCCAAGCCGCCGCGGCCGTTTGCCTGAGGCGATTATCACCGCCTTGGCCTTGTGTTCCCGGTCGCCGCAGTAAACGCTGAAGGTGCCGTCGCCCCGCTGCTGAAGCCCGGTGACTTCAGCGTAGACGATGTTGGCTGGGTAGCGTTTGAGGTGGTCTTCGAATTTGCCGATAAGCTCCGGCCCGGTGATATACTGGTAGCCGAGGTAATTCTCGATTTCCCTTGTCCACATCATTTGACCGCCGAGATCTTTGGTAATGAGGAGGGTGTCCAGCATTTTACGGGCGGCATATACCGCGGCCGTCATCCCGGCCGGTCCGCCGCCGATTATAATGAGGTCGTGCACGTTTCCCACCGCCCCGTGTTGTTTCTTGCACGCCGGCCGGGAATCTGCTAGTATAATACATGATTTGGCTGATCGAGGTGATATGTTTTGATTACTCCCGATGTAATCGCCCGTATCAACGAACTGGCCCGCAAGCAGCGCGAAGGAACGCTGACCGCGGCCGAGAAGGATGAGCAGGCGAAGCTTCGCCGTCTTTACGTGGACCACATCAAGGGCCAGGTGAAGGCCGCCCTTGACGGTGCGGCAAAACATTCCCACTCCGAGGACTGCGACTGCGGCTGCCATCATAAGCACTGACTCCGGGCGGAGCTCCGGCCGGCTTACTCCATCATATGCCCCCCAGGGCGAAAAAGCGAAAGAGGTGCCGCTCGTGCCGCAAAACCGGACCAGTGCCTCCCCTCTCACCCTGCTGACTCTCGGGCATTTTTTCAGCGATTTTTACAGTAATTTTCTCCCTGCCCTGCTGCCGGTGCTGCTTTCGCACCTCGGCCTTTCCCTCGCGGCGGGCGGTTTTCTGGTAATGGTTTATTCCTTCACTTCCTGCGTTCTCCAGCCCCTGAGCGGCTACTATATCGATAAGCGCGGCTATACGTGGCTGATCCTCGTTACGCTGCCGGCCAGCGCCCTGACGATCTGTTTCAGCGCCTTCGCCCCCAGCTACCCCGTGCTGGTCGCCTTCATCGCCCTCGCCGGACTTGGGTCGTCGGTGTTTCACCCGCTGGCCTCCAGCCTGGTGAACAGGGTGACTCCGCCGGAGAGCAAGGGGGTTGCCATGTCGATCTTCATCGGCGGCGGCAACCTTGGCTTCGGCCTGGCGCCGGCCATCGTCATCTATTGGCTGCTCGCCTTCGGCCCCGGCGGCCTGCCGTGGCTGATCATCCCCGCCGTCCTCCTCACGGCGGCTTATTTCCGCCAGCGGCTGCACCGCGTCAGCCTATCGCCGGCGGTGCCGGCGGCCGGCGGCGGGCAGGTATGGTACAAATCCCTGGGCTTGCTGAAGCTGAACGCCGTCATGGCCCTGCGCTCGTGGACGCAGATGGCCCTGCCCAATTTCCTGGCTGTCTGGCTGGTGCAGCAGGGCCACCAGCCCGCTCTGGCCGGCGGGCTGCTCACCGCCTATCTGCTGGGCGGCGCCGTGGGCGCCTTCGTCGGCGGCTGGCTGGGCGACAGGTTCGGCCGCAAGGCCTGCGTAATCGGGTGCCTGGCGGTGTGCCTGCCGGCGATGTTCGTCTTTCTCCGCAGCCCGGAAATCGGCCCGGTGGCTTGGATGATGCTGGCGATCAGCGGGGCGGCCATGCAGGGTACCCTGCCGTCCTCGATCGTCTGGGCCCAGGAAATGATTCCCGGCAACCCGGCGATGGCCTCGGGGATGATGCTGGGATTGTCTTACGGCCTCGGCGGGATGGGGGTCGCCATCACCGGCGCCCTCGCCGACCACGTAGGCCTGGCAACTGCCCTGCTTTGGTCACTCTTTCCCCTGGCGGCCGCTATTCCCCTGACGTTCGCCATTCCTACGACTCCCCCCCGCCCCCTGCCGCCGCCCGGAGCCGCGGCCGAATAAACAGCATAAAAAAAGCCGGGACTCATTTAGTGGTCCCGGCTTTTTTTTACCGCTGTTTGAATGTCTGGCAGTCAGTGTCAATCGTTTTGGCGGCGTGCGGCCCCTTGACCTCGATGGAGGAGGCGTGGCAGTAGTTGCCATTTTCCCAATACTGGCAGTTGTCTACGTAGCATTCGACCGACGGCGTTATCTGCGTGCCTTCGGCAAAGGCCGCCTTGACCGTTCCGCCGATGTTGGCGTTATGGAGCGCCCCGACATAGTCGCCGACGCCCTTGCCGGCGTGGAAGGATTTGCATTGGGTGTCGGCCGACGACCGTGAAGCTCCGCCCCGTTCGTCGTTGTATATGGCGATTTTCGCCGCCATGCACTGATCGCCCGCCATCCAGTGCGTGCACTGGTCCACCGTACACTTGACGAGAGGGTTGACTGTTGACACAAAACCACCTCTTTCTTTTTTGATAGTTTTCGACGCCGGCAGTCACTTTATCCGCGATTGCTTAAAGCCGGCCGGGGAATCACCTTCAAACCGTCACCAGTTCCCAGGCCGCCCGGACGTCGTAGCCGCAATGGGGGCAATAGAGCAGATGAACGCACTGGGTATCAGCCCCGCCCCTTTGCAGGGAATTCACCTCCATGTAAGGGCTGTACGGCCCGAGGAAATTCTCCACCGCCCCGCCGTCGGCCAGCCGCAGGCCGCAGCGCGGGCAAAGGGCCGTTACCGTAATGAGGGCGTTGCAGACCGGGCAAACTTTCTCCACTTCTAGGCCTCCTTCGTCAAACCCCCGGGGCGATGACCGCATATGATATAACAGAACGTAGTTATAGTAAACTCTGCAAGGGAGGTATGGTTTGATCATGCAACCTTCCAGCCACGTCGGCGCCAGACGGGCCATTCTGTTTCTTGCCGCAGGACTGTTCGGGTTTCTGATTTTCGGCGGCCTGACGTCACTCACGCTGGAAGCTCCGCGGGTGGTCGGGCTGCACACCATTTTGGAGGTCGGCAGCATCGCCTTCGGTTGCGTAGTGTTTTTCATCGCCTGGTACAATACCGGACCGATGCGTCTCGGCATCGCCGTCGTCAGTCTGGTGGTCCTCAGTTCGGTCATCCTGTCCCTCGTCCACTTGATCTCCTTCCCGAGAATGGCTGGGGCGGGCGGGGAATACGCCCACGTCTGGGTGACCTCCTGGCTGTTTTCCCGGTTCGTGTGGTCGTTCGGGATGCTGGCCGCCGTCTCCCTGTTCGACCGCAACGGCCCCAACTGTCAGCTGTCTTCCAGCAAGTCGCTTCTCTGCGGGACGTTGGTGGCTGTGAGCGGGCTGGTTGCTGATATCATAATCGCCCCGGACTTCTGGCCCTATCTCTACAATGTCGACAGCCACACCCATCCGGTCGCCCTTTACGGTCCGTATGCGGCCTGCGCGGCTAACATCATAACCTTTATTATTCTTCTCGGCAGGCCGACCAATCATGTGGGCACCCTGCCGCACACCGCCGTTCTGTTCGGCGCGCTGGCCGATCTGAGCTTCGCGCTCGCCGGCCACTCCCCGGAAAGCCTCAACATCGCCGCCCACCTGTTCGCGGCGCTCGCCAATCTTTATGTCCTGCGCACCCTCCACGTCGTTCTCATCCGCCAGCCTTTCCTGGAAGCGACGGCGATCAAGGAGGACATGGAGCGGCTCGCGGAGAACAATGCCCGCCTTTTCCGGGAATCCGAGGAGCAGCGCAATATGTTCGAAGATATCCTGGCCAACGTGGGGATGATCATTTCGTCACAGCTCAACCTCCGCGAGACGCTCGACGCCATCGCCGACATGGTGGCGGATATGATGCGGGCCCGGCAGTGCGTCATCGCCCTGTTCACCGAGGACCGCTGCGCCCTGAAGGTGGCGGCGACCTACGGCATGAACACGCCGCCCGATTACCTACCGCTCAAGGACAGCACGGCCGCCATGGTTTGCGACACCCAGACCGCCTTGATGGTCGAAGATCTGCTCCTTCGCCCTGAGCTTTTCCGGCCGCAGCTCGTCTTCACCAGCATCCGTTCGGTCATCGCCGCTCCGCTGGTCAACGACCACGAAATCATCGGCGTCGTCGAGGCTTATTCGAGCGAAAAGGGCGCCTTCTCCCAGCGGGACGTGCTTCTCCTGAAGGCGCTCGGCTATCACGCCGGAGCGGCGGTCGCCGGCGCCACCCTCCACGAGCAGACCAAGGCGCGGCTCGACGAGGAACAGTACCTGTACCGGATCGCCCAGGCCGCGGCCGCCACCGTGGACACCGACACCATCCTCGAACAATGCCTGCCTTTCGCCGCCCAGGCTCTCGAGGCCGATTTCGCGCTCGCCTTTCTCGCCACCGGCCAGGCCAACACGGCCTTGATTTTCAAGGCCTCCGCCGGGCTCAGCTTCCGACCGGCCGACATTGATCTGGGCGCTCACCCCGAGCTTAAGACTCTCGTAAGCACTATGGTCCCGGCCATGCTGCCCTCGGGCGATTCGCCGCCCCTCACAGGGCTGTGCGGCGATTGTTCTTCCGGGCCGGTCATGGTCATTCCCCTGCCGGTCAACAACCGGCTGCTCGGCCTAATCATGCTCGGCTGGCGGCGGCGCGTCGACCAGCAGCGGTTCGAGCGCAATCCGTTCGCCACCCTCATGGCCCAGCAGATCGCCTTGGGCCTGGAAAAGGCCAGCCTCTACAACCAGGTGAAGTCGATGGCGCTGTCCGACGGACTCACCGGCCTTGCCAACCGCCGCAACTTCGATTTGTTCCTCGATGCCGAGCTGCGGCGCGCCGTCACCCTGAAACGCCCGCTCAGTCTCATTATGCTCGACCTCGACAAGTTCAAGACCTATAACGACACTTACGGGCATCTTACCGGCGACAAGCTGCTGGCCCAACTGGGCGATATCCTCCGCCAAAACGCCAGGACGATCGATTTCCCGGCCCGCTACGGCGGCGAGGAATTCTCCGTAATTCTGCCGGAATGCGGCGCCGCCGAGGCCACCGCCCTTGCCGAGAAGGTGCGCCGGGCAGTGGAGGACGGAGCTTTCCCCGACAATGCCGGCACGTTCACCGCCAGCATCACCGCCAGCATCGGGGTGGCGACTTACGATCCCGGCATGAGCGCCGCGCCGCCCGACCCCGCCGCCTTCATCGCCATAGCCGACAGCGCCCTTTACCAGGCGAAACAAGGTGGCCGGAACAGGGTGGCAAGCGCGCCGCCGGTGTAATACGCGATTGTCTTGTCCGCTCCTCGCCGCAGGTATTGAAGCCTGCGGCTTTTCTCCGCGGACGGATGTATATTCCAAGGAGGGAAAAGGCGGGAGCCAGCGAATACTAGAGGAAAAGTCAGGGTAGGGGGTATTATCTTGCACACCAAGCTTCTCAGTCTGGCCCTCGTCGTCGTTCTTGCCGCCGCGCTGGCGGCCGGCTGCGCCACCGGGACAAAACAGGCCGGCAAATTCCTGCGCTATTCGGTCGGTACCGAGCCGGAAACCATCGATCCCCGCAAGTCGACAGGCTCGCCGGAGGCGATCATCGAAGCGCAGATTTTCGAGGGGCTTACGGTGCTGAACGACAAGGAAGCGCCGGTGGCGGCCACGGCCGAGAAATGGGAGATATCCCCCGACGGTCTCACCTATACCTTTACCCTGCGGGCCAACGCCAAGTGGGCGAACGGCGACCCGGTGACCGCCCACGACTTCGAATACGCCTGGAAGTCGGCCCTCGACCCCGCCCTGGGCGCCAGGTACGCTTATCAGCTCTATTACCTCAAGAACGGCGAGCAATACAACAAGGGCCAGGCCGCGGCGGACAGCGTCGGCGTGCAGGCGCTCGACGACCGCACCCTCAGGGTGACGCTCGAAAAGCCCACCCCCTATTTCCTGACCCTTACTACCTTCCATACTTATTACCCAGTGCACAAGAAAACCGTCGCCGCCAACGACAAGTGGGCGTCCGACCCCAAGACGCTGATCGGCAACGGGCCTTTTAAAGTGACCGGCTGGGTCCATAACAGCAAGCTCGAATTCGCCAAGAACGAATACTATTGGGATGCCGCAAAGGTCAAGATGGCGAAAATGGAGTTCACCCTCACCGACAGCAGCACGACCGAACTGGCCATGTTCGAAAACAATCAGGTCGACTTGGGCGGCAACGTCCCCTCGGGGGAAATTCCCCGCCTGGTCAAGGAAGGCAAGCTGAGGTTCGACCCCCTCCTCGCCACCTATTTCTACTGTTTCAACGTAACCAGGCCACCGTTCGACAACGTCAAGGTGCGGCAAGCCTTCACCCTCGCCATCGACCGCGCCGCCATCGTCCAGAACGTCACCCGCGGCGGGCAGAAGCCGGCTCTCGCCTGGGTGCCTCCCGGCCTGGCCGACGCCGCGCCGGGGAGCGACTTCCGCCAGGTCGGCGGCGACTTCTTCGCCGACAACGATGTGGCGACAGCCCAGAGGCTGCTGGCCGAGGCGGGCTACCCCGGCGGCAAGGGGCTGCCGCCTGTCACGCTCATCTACAACACCAGCGAGGGCCATAAGGCGATCGCCGAGGCTGTGCAGGAGATGTGGCGCAAGAATCTCGGCGTCAACGTCACCCTCGCCAACCAGGAGTGGAAGGTGTTCATCAACGCCCGCACGAAGGGCGACTACCAGGTGGCCCGCCACGGCTGGACGGGCGACTATCTCGACCCGATGACCTTCATCGACATGTTCGTTTCCGACAGCGGCAACGACGACGCCCAGTACAGGAATCCCGAATATGACTCGCTCGTAGCCCGGGCCAAAGAGACCAACGACCAGGGATTGCGGATGCGGCTCATGCACCAGGCGGAAAAGCTGCTGATGGACGACGCGGTGATCGCCCCCGTTTATTATTACACCAACGCCGTCCTCGTCAAGCCGAACGTCAAAGGCTACGTCCGCTCGATCACCGGCCTCTATTATTTCAAGGAGGCGTATGTGGAATAACTGCGGCACCGGCGCCACACCGAGCAGGGTGTGGCTTTTCCTTTCCCCGGTGAGCCGCGCCGTCTGACATAAAATACATGGGCAGGCGTCACGAGGATTATAGCCGCTAGACAGAGAACAAGGTATTAAATACCCGCAAGAGGAGGTCAGCCCTTGCTGCAGTATACCGTCAGCCGCTTCCTGTCGATGCTGCTCGTGCTTTTCATCATCACTACCGCCACCTTCCTGCTGATGCACGCCATTCCCGGCGGTCCGTTCACCGCCGAGAAGAACTTGCCGGAAGCGGTGCTGAAGAATCTCAACGAGCGCTACCACCTGAACGACCCCCTGTTCAAGCAGTATACAGATTACCTCGCGAACGTCGCCCGCGGCGATTTCGGCCCCTCCTTCAAATACGAGGCTCGCACCGTGAACGATATCATCGCCGAGGGCTTCCCGGTTTCGGCCGAGCTCGGCCTGACCGCGGTGGCCATTGCCGTGGCCTGCGGCATACCGATGGGGGTAATGGCGGCCCTGCGCCGCAACCGCTGGCCCGATTACCTGTGCATGTTCGCGGCCACCGTCGGCATCTCGGTCCCCGGCTTCATACTGGCCACGCTGTTTATTTACGTTTTCGCCCTGCAGTTGGAAATTTTTCCGGCGGCGATGTGGGGCGGACCGGAATACGTCGTTTTGCCGGCGGCGGCCCTGGCGGCTTTCCCGATGGCATTCATCGCCCGCCTGACCCGGTCGAGCATGCTGGAGGTGCTTGGCCTGGACTTCATCCGCACCGCCCGCGCCAAGGGCCTGTCCGCGTTCACCGTCGTGTGGCGCCATGCCCTGAAGAACTCCCTCATCCCGGTCGTGACCTATCTCGGACCGCTGATCGCCGCCATCCTGACCGGCAGCTTCGTCATCGAGTCGATCTTTGCCATCCCCGGTCTCGGCCGCCATTTCGTAACAAGCATTTACAACCGCGATTATACCGTCATCCTCGGCATCACCATCTTTTACAGCACTTTGCTCGTCGTACTCAACTTCCTCGTCGATATCGCCTACGCCTGGCTTGACCCCCGCATCAAGCTCGGCGGCGGAAAGGGGGAGTAGCCGTGTCCCGCGCGCCCGACTTCACCCCGGTTCGCACTTCCGCCGCCCTCGCCGGCCCCGTCCGGCCGGCCACCACCTACTGGCAGGACGCCTGGCGCCGCCTGAAGGAAAATAAGCTGGCGATGGCCGGCCTGGCCGTCATTCTGTTCATCGCTTTGGCGGCGGCCTTCGGCCCCCTTTTTTCTCCCTATTCCTACTCCGGCCAGGTCCTGGCCGACGCCAACCACCCGCCCTCCGCGCAGCACTGGTTCGGCACCGACAACCTCGGCCGCGACCTTTTCACCCGCGTCCTTTACGGCGCCCGCATCTCGCTGTCGATCGGCATCGTCGCCAGCCTCATCAACCTGACGATCGGCGTCGTGTACGGCGGCATCTCCGGCTATTTCGGCGGCCGGGTGGACAGCGTGATGATGCGCATCGTCGATATCCTGTACGGCATCCCGCTGCTGCTGTTCGTCATTTTGCTGATGGTCGTCCTCAAACCCGGGCTGACCAACATCTTTATCGCCCTGGGCCTCGTGTACTGGCTGGGCATGGCCCGCATCGTCCGCGGCCAGGTGCTGGCGATCAAAGAGCAGGAATACGTGCTGGCCGCCCGCCTGGTGGGGGCCGACGCGCGGCGCATCATTCTCCGCCACCTTGTCCCCAACAGCATGGGGCCGATCATCGTCACTCTCACCCTCTCCATCCCGGAGGCGATCTTTACCGAGGCCTTCCTGAGCTTCATCGGCCTCGGCGTTTCCGCCCCCATGGCCAGTTGGGGCGTGCTGGCGTCGGAAAGCCTCGCCGGCCTGCGCTCCTATCCCTTTCAGCTCCTCTACCCCGCCCTGGCCATCAGCGTGACAATGCTTGCCTTCAATTTCCTCGGCGACGGGCTGCGCGACGCCCTCGATCCGCGGATGCGCAAATAGGACCGGAGGTGCCAGTATGCAGCCGTTACTCAGCGTTGAAAACCTGACCGTCAATTTCCATACTTACGCCGGCACCGTCCAGGCCGTCCGCGGCGTCAGCTTCACCCTGGCCGCAGGCGAAATCATCGGCCTCGTGGGCGAATCGGGCTGCGGCAAAAGCGTCACCGCCAGTTCGCTGCTGGGGCTCATCCCGGCGCCGCCGGGGGAAATCGCCGCCGGCCGCATCCTGTTCGCCGGCGAGGACATTGCCGGCATGGACGAGCGGGCGCTCCGCAAGCTGCGCGGCAACGCCGTCAGCATGATCTTCCAGGACCCGATGACCTCGCTTAATCCGGTGCTGACCATCGGCAGCCAGTTGGCGGAGTGCTTCACGACCCACCAGAAGCTAACCCGCGCCGAAACGGCCGAGCGGTCGGTGGCCATGCTGCGTATGGTGGGCATCCCGGCCCCCGAGGTGCGGCTGACCCAGTATCCGCACCAACTCAGCGGCGGCATGCGCCAGCGGGTGATGATCGCCATGGCCCTGGCCATGAACCCCCGCATCCTCATCGCCGACGAGCCCACCACCGCCCTTGACGTCACCATCCAGGCCCAGATCATCGACCTGATGAAAAAGCTCAACCGCGAGCTTGGCACGGCCATCATCCTCATTTCCCACGATCTCGGCGTCGTCGCCGGCCTGTGCGAGCGGGTGCTCGTCATGTACGCCGGCCAGGTGGTGGAGACCGCCCCGGTCGCCGCGCTTTACGCCCGGCCGCGCCACCCTTATACCCTGGGACTGCTCGACTCGGTGCCGCGGCTCGACGCCACCCGCTCGCGCCTCGCTTCGATCGACGGCCAGCCGCCCGACCTGTTGGCGCCGCCGCCCGGCTGCGCCTTCGCGCCCCGCTGCGCCTTCGCCATGAAAGCCTGCGGTGAGGCGCCGCCCCTTTTCCCGGTCGGGGATAATCACCACAGCCGCTGCTGGCTGGCTCACCCCGACTGCCCCCAAGTCTTGCCGCCCCGGATGGCGAAGGAGGTCCGGCCGGCATGAGCGCAGCGCTGATCGAAGTAAGAAACCTGAGCAAATTCTTCGTTACCGCCCGCAGCCTGCTGGGGACGCCCCGCGCCGTGGTCAGGGCGGTGGAGGAGGTCAGTTTTTCCGTGGCCGCCGGGGAAACGCTCGGTCTCGTGGGCGAGACGGGCTGCGGTAAATCGACCGTCGCCCGCACCCTTGTCGGCCTCTACGCGCCCATGGCCGGCGAAGTGTTATTCCGCGGCCAGGACGTGCACGCCGCCCTCGCCGGCCCCGACGGCGCCCTGTTCCGCCGCCGCATCCAGATGATCTTTCAGGACCCTTACGCTTCGCTCAATCCCCGCATGACGGTCGGCGATATCGTCGGCGAACCGCTCGATGTCCACGGCCTGGCCGCCGGCGGCGAACGCCGCGAACGGATAATGGGCCTCTTGTCCCAGGTCGGCCTCAGCCCCGAGCACGCCAACCGCTTTCCCCACGAATTCAGCGGCGGCCAGCGCCAGCGGGTCGGCATCGCCCGCGCCCTCGCCGCCGGACCGGAATTTCTCGTCTGCGACGAGCCCATCTCCGCCCTCGACGTATCGATCCAGGCCCAGGTGGTCAACCTGCTGCAGGAACTGCAGGAGGAATACGGCCTCACCTATCTGTTCGTCGCCCACGACCTGTCGATGATCAAACATATCAGCAGGCGGGTAGCCGTCATGTACCTCGGCACGCTCGCGGAAGTCGCCCCGGTGGACGAACTGTACGCCAACCCCCAGCACCCTTACACCCAGGCGCTCCTGTCCGCCATCCCCATCCCCGACCCCGAGGTTGAGAAAGACCGCCGCCGCATAATGCTCGGCGGCGATGTCCCCAGCCCCCTCAATCCGCCGCCCGGCTGCAAATTCCACACCCGTTGCCCGCTGGCTTTCGATCGCTGCCGGCGCGAAATTCCGCCGCTCGTCGACCGCGGCGGTCATTTCGTCGCCTGCCATCTCGTAAACAAATAGCGCTCCGGAAGAAAAATGCCGCGGTAAAGCAAAACGCCGCGGTTTTTTTATCCGCGGCGGATGATGTTTCACGTCGTATTCTGAATTTTAGGATATTCGTATTGACTATATTACCAGCTCATGGCATAATTTTTGTATACACGTATACATTATGCAACGCGTTTACCCGGAAAGGCAACAGCCCGCCTCCAGGGTACCGACCCCCGGCACCGTGAGGTAAAGAACTGATAAGGCATCCGGAGAAGGCGTTGATAGCGGTGATATCAACCCTTTTTTTAACCGTTCCTTCAGGCCCAAAACCGGCAAGCGCCGGCGGGAAAAAAACAGGAAAACGACTAAGCGAGGCATAAATAAACTAATAATATTTAAAATGCTTATGCCGAGGTGTTGTTATGACCGCGCAATCCGCCGCCCTCAATATCAGGCCCCGCATCCTGTACCAAGTCGCCAAGGCCGCTTGGGAGGGCAAGTTGTTCGAGCGCCGCGAGGATATCTGCCGCCTGGTCCACGCCGAATTCGCCGACCGGGTCACCCGCCGCCAAGTTGCCAACCAAATCCGCATCGCCATGGGGCTCGATCCCCACGACAGCGACACCGTCATCGGCGACCACGACGCCGAGGCCCTCATGGGCATGGCGAGCGAGCCGTTCGTGGTAGCCAACCCGGATGCCTGCAAGCATTGCGACGCCGGCGACCGCAACTGCCAGCGGATTTGCCCCGTGGGCGCCATCAGCCGCGACGAGTTCGACCGGGTAAAGATCGACCACGAAAAATGCCTCGGTGAAGGCGACTGCCTGGAGGCCTGCTCGTTCGGCGCCCTGGCCGAAAAATCCGCCTTTGTGCCCCTTATTGAAATACTTCGCGAGAAATCCGGACCGGTATACGCCTCGGTCGCCCCCGCCTTCGCCGGCCAGTTCGGCCCCGCCGTCACTCCCGGCAAGCTGCGGTCCGCCTTGCTGAAGGTCGGCTTCGCCGAGATGGTTGAAACCGCTCTCTATGCCGATCTCATCACGATGAAGGAGTGCTTCGAGTACGACGAGCACGTTCAGACGGAAAAGGACTTTCTCATTACCAGCTGCTGCTGCCCGGTCTGGATAAAGCTGATCGAGAACCGCTTCCCCGAGCTGCTCGCCCATATTTCGCCGTCCGTCTCGCCGATGGTGGCCTCCGCGCGGGTCATCAAGGCTTTCGACCCCGACGCCAAGGTGGTCTTCATCGGCCCCTGCGTCGCCAAGAAATCGGAGGCTGTTCTTCCCGGCCTCAAGGGCGCGGTGGATTTTGTCCTCACTTTCCAGGAGCTTGCCGCCATTTTCGAGGCTACGGGAATCGACCCCGCCGACCAGCCGGACGAGGAAAACGCCCAGGCATCGTGGGGCGGCAGGGTGTATGGGCGCACGGGCGGCGTCAGCGCGGCCGTGGCCGCCACCCTCGCCAAACTCATTCCCCGCCGGGCGGAGAAGTTTGCTGCCCGCCAGGTCGATGGCATCCCCGATTGCCAAAAAATGCTCGAAGAATTGAAAGGGGGCGGATTCGCGGCCAACTTCGTCGAAGGCATGGCCTGCAAGGGCGGCTGCGTGGGCGGCCCCGGCCGCATCCTGCCGCCGGAGGAAGGCACCCGCCAGGTCAATGACTATTCCGCTGCGGCCGCCAGCCATATCCCCGCGGAAAATCCCCAGGTTTACGCCATCTTGGCCCGGCTGAGCCACGAGGCCGATATCCCCACGCTCACCGGCGAGGGACCCATCGCCACCCTGCTGGCCCGCAAGCTTGACTGAGTCATGTATACTTGGGCAGTCGATTGCGCGCTGGTAATATATAGGGTAGAATTAATGTATTGCGGACTTATTTAATCAAGGGAGGCTGTACTTTTGGCTAACAAGAATCCGTTAAAAATCTGCGAAACAGTCCTGCGTGACGGACACCAGTCGCTGGCCGCCACCCGCATGCGCACCGCCGATATGATTCCGGTGCTGGAACAGTTAGACGAAATCGGTTATTTTTCGCTGGAGGCCTGGGGCGGAGCGACCTTCGACAGTTGCCTGCGCTTCCTCAACGAGGATCCCTGGGAACGGCTCCGTACCATTAAGAAGCATCTGAAAAAAACGCCCCTGCAGATGCTGCTCAGAGGCCAGAACGTTCTCGGCTACAACCACTACGCCGACGACGTCGTCACCGAATTCGTCAAACGGGCCGTCGACAACGGCGTGGGCGTGATGCGCATTTTCGACGCCCTCAACGACGTCCGCAACCTGGAAGCCGCCATGCGGGCCGCCAAAGCGTCCGGCGCCCACGTGCAGGGGGCCTTCGTGTATACCATCAGCCCCTTCCATGACGTAAACAGCTTCGTCAAGGTGGCCAAAGAGCTCGTCGACCTCGGCGCCGACTCCATTTGCATCAAGGATATGGCCGGCCTGCTGGCCCCGTATGTTACCTACGATCTGGTCAGGACCCTCAAAGAACAGATCAGCATCCCGATCCACTTGCACAGCCACTACACCAGCGGCATGGCCTCGATGGCTTATCTTAAGGCCGCCGAAGCCGGCGTCGATATCGTCGACTGCTCGCTGTCCCCCTTCGCCCTGGGCACGGCCCAGCCGGCCACCGAGGCGATCGTCGCCGCCTTCGAAGGCCATGAACGCGACACCGGCCTCAAAAAAGAAGCCATGTACCCCATCGCCGACCACTTCCGCGGCGTGAAGAAGCAGCTGGCCGAAGCCTTCAAGCTCAACACCGCTATCGATATCGACACCAAGGTGCTGTCCTTCCAGATCCCCGGCGGCATGATGTCCAACCTCCTCAACCAGCTGAAAGAAATGGGCATGGCCGACAAGTATCCCGCCCTCATCGAGGAGATGCCCAAGGTGCGTGCCGATCTCGGTTACCCGCCCCTCGTCACGCCCACCAGCCAGATCGTCGGCTCGATGGCCGCCTTCAACGTCATCATGGGCCGGTACAAAAACGTGCCCCGCGAGGTTAAGGACCTGGCCCGCGGCAAGTACGGCCGCACCCCGGCGCCGATTTCCAAGGAGGTGGCCGACCTTATCCTCCAGGGCGAGGAGATCATCACCCACCGCCCGGCCGACGACATCCCTCCCCAACTCGAAGGCCTCAAACAAACCCTGGCCGAGAAGGGCTACCCCAACGCCTCGATGGAGGATGTGCTGTCGTACGCCGTCTTCCCCGACGTCGCCCTCAAGTTCTTCGAAGCCAACAGAAAATAGTCTCTTCGCGGTGTCCGTACATTGCCCCCCGGTCTGTCCGACCGGGGGTTCTTTTTGTGCCGAATGTGTTTTGTCGCAATAAATTGGTACTCCCTGGAAGGATTCGAATAATTTCGCGCGAATAACTCCTATAATTCGACAAAAAGTGTTATTTTCGAACGAGAGGTGTTATCAATGCAACTGCGCGGCCGGATTATGCAGGTACGTACGAAAGTTTCGGATCCGGGGGGACACGGCAATGTTTAATCAGTATTTCGGCCACTACCTGCTCAGCAAACAGCTCCTGTCGCCCGCCCAGTTGTATGACGTGCTGGCCCGCGAGCGCAGCATCCGCCCGAAGCTCGGCGTGCTAGCCATCGATGCCGGCCTGATGACGGCGGCGATGGTGGAGGATGTCCACTTGCGGCAGCGCCGCATGGACAAGAAGTTCGGCGAGATCGCCCAGGAACGCGGCTATCTTACCGCCCGCCAGTTGGAAGACCTGTTGGCGGCGCAGAAGTTCAAGCGTCTGAGCCTCAGCCAGGCCATCGTCGATAACGGCATTCTCTCGCTCGCCGCCCTGGAAAAGGAACTGGCCAATTATAAGCGCGACAGCCAGTTGTCCGCCGCCCAGCTGGATGCCCTGCACAATTCCGACATCGACGTCATCGTCCGGTCTTTCCTGGACTTTTCGTCCGTCAGCCGGCAGGCCGATTTACTGTATGAATACGTGGCGCTGATTATCCGCCACTTTATCCGTTTCTGCGGTGAAGAACCGGTTATCGCCGCCGGCACGCCGACGGGAGGCTGGCTCATGTCGCAGGAAATGGGCGGGGCGATGAATTTCTCCACCGGCCTTGCCATGACCGGTCCGCTGCTGGTAAAACTCGCCCGCCTCTACAGCGGCGACCCCATCGACGAGGTCAACGAACTGGCCACCGACAGCATCGCCGAATTCCTGAACGAGGCCAACGGCATCTTCGCCGCCAATCTCGCCGACCGAGGCATCGAGCTGGACCTGAAACCCCGGCAGAGCCAGCCGATCGAAGGCGTCCTGCCGCTGCAGAACCACTTCCGTGTTTCCTTTCACCTCGCCGGCGGCCATGCCGATCTCTACTTCGCCATCACCTGACTAGGCAATAAAAAGCTTCCGCAACTGCGGAAGCTTTTTATTGGCCCGACGGGGTGCCGGGTAGCTTACGGGTTGTAGAAGCAACTCTTGCCGACAAATTCGCGCAGGATGGAATTGGCGGGAATGTCGTCGTCCGGCAGGAGGGTGAAGGACCGCAGAAAATTCAGCAACCGCTTGGCTTCCGAGTACATCGGGCTTTCCGGGCCGATCTGGGCAAGCAGCCCCTCGGCGCAGTTGCGCAGGACGCCCAGTTCGTAAATCAGCGCCGAATTGAACATGATGTCGGCTTCTTCCTGGTAGGGGAAGATGTTGCGCTCCTCGCCCCGCCTGACCGACGGCCACACCTCCAGGGTTTTGAGCGCATCATGGGCCCGGAACTGGCTGTCGCGGACGATGCGGCGGATGAGCCGCGTGTCGGTCGTGGGGATGCGGTTGTGGTTGTCGATCGATATCTGGGTAAGGGCGCTGATGTAAATCTTTATTTTCTGGTCCCGCGGCACCGCCCGGGTCAGGCGTTCGTTCAGGCCGTGGATGCCTTCGACGATGAGGGGCTGATCGGGCTCGATCTGGATGCGCCGGCCGCGGTATTCCCGCTGGCCGGACATGAAGTTGTAGGTGGGCAGCTTGACAAGTTCGCCCCGCAGAAGCCTTACGAGATGTTCGTTGAACAGGTCGAGATCGATGGCCTCGATGGCCTCGAAATCGTAGTCGCCTTTTTCGTCCCGGGGCGTATGGTCGCGGTCGACGAAGTAGTCGTCGAGCGAGATGGGCACCGGCCGGACGCCGTTGACCCTGAGCTGAACGTTAAGCCGCTGGGCGAAGGTGGTCTTGCCGGATGACGACGGTCCGGCCACGAGGATAACCCGCACCTCGGAGGAGTGTTCGCTGATATAGTCGGCGATCTGGGCAAGCTTCTTCTCGTGGAGTGCCTCGGCAATGCGAATGATCTCGGCTGCCTTGCCCTGTTCGACGAATTCGTTGAGATTGGCCACATACGGGCAGCGGAGGATTTTGCCCCATTGCTCGGCCTCCTGGAATATCTTGAACAGTTTGGCCTGCTCGACGTATTCCGGCAGCACGGCCGGGTCTTCTTTCTCTGGATAGCGCAGGATAAGGCCGGGCGGATGAAACCTGAGCCCGAATATCTTCAGGTATCCGGTGCTGGGCACCATCGTCCCGTAAAAATAATCGTATTCGTCGCCGCAGTAGTATACGCTCACGAGCTCCCGCTGCAGCTGGCTGAGCATTTTGACCTTGTCGCTCTGGCCGGCGGCCTTGAAAAGGGCGATGGCATCGGCCCGCAGCATGCTCTGGCGGATGAACGGCCGGTCCTCGGCGATTATCTGCTGCATCCGCTCCTGAAGCCGTTCGACGTCCTCTCCGGTCAGTTCGCGGTCGAGATGGAGCTCACAGTAAAGGCCCTTACTGAGCGAATGCTCGACGGTCACCTCGCCGCCGGGGAAAAGGTCGCGGGCGGCTACCACCAGGACAAAAGCCAGGCTGCGCCGGTAGACTCTCGTTCCTTCCTCGCTGGTAAGGTCGAAAAAGTTTATGCTGCCGCCGTCCCTGACCGCCGTCTGCAAGTCCTTGACGTCGTTGTCGATTGACGCTGCCACGATCGGCGAGGGGTAAAGATGAGCCACCTCCCGGCTGATGTCCAGCAAGGTTGTGCCTGCGCCGTATTCGCGGCTGGCGCCGTTAATTTGGACAGTTACCAATGAGTAGTCCTCCCTCCTGTTCAGGCGGGACTGCGCGTTGCTGCGCCCGCTGGCCACAAAAATTTCCGCAAACAAATCTATTACCCATTCTATACATCCTGCCGCCAATTATTCGCCGGAAATCTTGCGCAGGCGGTCGGCCGGCCCGGCAAACCTTTCCGCAAAATTAGTATATAAGATTTGGGGCAAAAACGCCATATGGCGACGGCATAATCTCCGCGCGCCGGATTAACGCGAGGAGGAGTGAACCCTGTTCACTCCTCCTCCGAGTTATCGCCGCCTCAGCATGCGCATGAAGCGATACGCCATGATCGACAGCGGCGCGCGGTGAACGGCGAAGCGCATGCCGAGAGCGAACAGCATTACCGCCCCGATGACGTGGATGAGCCAGAAACCGGTCCGCGGAAATTCGAGCGGGGTGTCGTCAATCCAGTTCTCGTGATATTGTCCCACGGATTCATCAGCCTCCTTTGGCGATAGTATTGCCAAAGCGGCTGGGTCTCTCTAAAGGAAAAAACGGGAAGCCGGCTTTCCGGCTTCCCGCGCTTGTTACTTGTCGGCTTCCTGCATTGCCTTGGCGATCTTCGTGGGCATGCCCTTGATCTTGCCGGTCGGCAGGGCGCAGACGGCGACCCGCACTCCTTTGGCGAGCGGCACGGCGAAAATGTTGTCGGCGTGCAGCCTGGTGCAGACGGCGTCGGGATTTTTTGCCGGGATGGACAGGAAGAAGCCGGCGATGTACGGAAGCATGTTGAGCTTGGCCTCTTTGGCTTCGGCAGTGAATATTGCGGCCCGCTCGGCGATCATTTTGTAGAAGCCGAGCCGCTCTTTCTCGAGCTCCACCTGGGTGGCGGCATCCTTGTAAATGGCGGTCAGCAGGTGCTGGGCGCCGCGGTTGATGTTCGACCAGGTGGCCCGGCTGAGGTACTGGTTGATGTTGGCGAATTCGGTGATTACGTCCTGGTTGGAGGATATGCCGATCATCGCCCCGGTGCGCATGCCGTAGACGGTGTAGCCTTTGGACATGCTGTAGCCGATGATGACGAGAATGTTTTCCGGCAGGCCGCCGAACTTTTTCATGAACGCCCGGCTCTCGTTCTTTTCGCCGGCGTAGTCCAGATAAGCGACATCGACAAGCAGCGTGATCTTCTTGCCGGGTTTGGCCTTTTTGAGGACTTCGAGAACCTGGTCCCATTCGGCGCCGTCCAGGCTGTAGCCGACCGGGTTATGGGCCGGGGTGTTGAGGATGACGACGAGGTTGGTCTGTTTGGCGAGCAGCTCGTTGACCTTGCTTTCGAAGGATTTGACATTGAACTTGTTGTCGGCGTCGAACAGGGAGAAGGTGTCGAGTTTGCGCATCAGCGCGTCGGACAGGACGCTGTACGGGTCCCAGTACCAGTCGTGGGTCAGGATGGTGTCGCCGACCTCAGAGTAATTCCAGATGGTGTGATGGATGGCTCCCGAGCCGCCGGAGGTCGATACGGCCTTTGTATAAGCTTCCGGCTTGTTATCGGCGAATGCAGCCACCTGGACCATTTCGAGGAAATCCGGCATGCCGGCGATACCGGCGTAGGGAACGATTTCCGCCATCGGCAGGTTTTTGTATACTCTTTCCACCGTGGGCAGGATGACCAGTTTCTCGTTGTTGTCTAAGAGCACGCCGATGGTGGCGTCGACGACATTCTCCTTGCCGATTTTGGCTTTGGCGGCGTTGGCGGCGGCGGCCGCCCCGAAGATTTTGTCGGTGGCCGATTTGCCGGCCATATGGGATGCGGCGATACTGTAAGGCATATTTTTTCCTCCTCTGTCACTCTTGTTCATTTTTTGCCAACATTATCTTAACATTTGGCGCGTTTTTCTTTTTTCCTGCCGTGAGAGGCAAGAATCCAGTATACACATCAGGGGTACAGCTTATGAAGCATCCGCGGGAAGGGGATGGTCTCCCGGATATGATCGAGGCCGCACAGCCAGGCCACCGTGCGTTCGATGCCCAAACCGAACCCGGAATGGGGAACCGACCCGTAACGCCTGAGATCGAGGTACCACTCGAACGCCTCCGACGGCAGTTTGTGCTCGGCCAGGCGCTGTTCGAGGAGGGTCAGATCGTCGATCCTCTGCCCGCCGCCGATGATTTCGCCGTAGCCTTCGGGGGCCAGCAAATCGGCGCCGAGAACAACATTGGGATCGTTCGGGTCGGGCTTCATGTAGAATGCCTTGATCGCGGTGGGATAACGGTGGACGAAGACGGGAGCGTCGAAGTTATTGCCGATGACCGTTTCGTGGGGGGCGCCGAAATCGTCGCCCCAGGAGAAATCCTCGCCCGCCTTTTTTAGCAGCTCCACGGCGTCGGTATAACTTATGCGCGGGAAGGGCAGTTTGATGGCCTCCAGCTTGGCAACGTCGCGCTCCAGCGTCTTGAGTTCCTGGCGGCATCGCTCCAGCACGCGTTGGATAACGTAGTGCACCATTTCCTCCTGAAGACGCATGTTGTCGTCGATGTCGAAATAGGCCATCTCCGCTTCGATCATCCAGAACTCCATGAGATGGCGGCGGGTTTTCGACTTCTCGGCCCGGAAAGTGGGTCCGAAGCAATATACGCGCCCGAGGGCGGCGGCCGTAGCTTCGTTATAGAGCTGGCCGCTCTGGGAGAGAAAGGCTTTGTCGCCGTGGTAATCAATCTCGAACAGCGTCGTCGTTCCTTCGCAGGCGGCCGGCGTTATGACCGGCGCGTCGGCCAGCACGAAATCGCGTTGATAGAAGAAATCGCGGAAGGCTTGCTCTATTTCCGAGCGGATGCGGATGACGGCCGTCTGTTTCGGGGTTCTCAGCCAAAGGTGACGCCGCTCGGCCAGGAATTCCACCCCGTGCTCCTTATGGGTTATGGGATATTCCTCGGCGATGCTGACGATTTCAAGCCCGGTCAGGGTAAGCTCATAGCCGCCGACCGCCCGCGGTTCCTCCCGGACGACGCCGGTCACCTTCAGCGAGCTTTCCTGGGTAAGTGTGGCGGCAAGGGCGAACAGTTCGTCCCCGACCTCCTTTTTTACCAGGACCCCCTGCACAAGGCCGGTGCCGTCGCGGACAATCAAGAAAGAAATCTTGCCGGAGGACCGGAAATTATACAGCCAGCCCTGCACAGTAACCGTTTCGCCCACGTGGCGGCCGAGATTCTTTATGAGTGCTGTCGTCAATCGCTGCCACTCCTCTTTGCCCAAGTATCGTTAGTTTATCCATGATAATTTTCCCTATTACCCCTGGGCACGTTCAGTGCGCGGCGTCCGGGTCCACGTTCCGTTTGCCGGTTATCTTGTCCACGCTTACGGCCACGACCGTGCAGCCGTTCACCATCGAGGCGTCCGCCGCCGCGAACGGCCTGCCGGCGGCAAACCGTGCCGTCAGAGTATTCAGGGCGTCGACCTTTTCCGCTGCGTCATCGACGATGCGGGCCTTGCCGAACACGATCACCGAGGTGTAACGGGTCGAGCAGTTGCAAGCCTTATCGGTGAAGACCAGCTTGTCAGCCTGGCTGACCTCGAAGCAAACGCGACTGTTGGCGGCGATATTGTCGAGCTTATGCCCCTTGGGGGCGCAGTGTAAATAAATATTGCCGCGATGGAAAACATAGTTGAGAGGGGTTATGTAGGGCTGTCCTGCGGCGTCGCACGTCGCCAGCCGGCCTTCGGTCCTGCCCGCCAAATACGCGAACGCCTCGCTTTCGCTGAGCCATTTTTTCGGCATCGAATCCCTCCTACATATTTGAATAATATCTGAATTCTTTATTTGCCGCTATTTTCCTGTCAGAATACGCAAACATACACGAAAAGTAAAATCTTCGCAAAAGGAAAGCAGGCCTTTTCGGCCTGCCCTTTCGGTCCTCAGCTGTTGATGTTGCTTTTGGTGGTGAGGGTCTGCTGACCTGATTTGCCCTGCTGGCCGCCGCCCAGTTTATTTTCCTGGGATTCGATCATCTTGCGGACCATGTGTCCGCCGACGCGGCCGTTGTCCGCGGAGGTCAGGGCACCCTTGTACGTGTTCTGGTAATTCTGCAAGCCGAGTTCGGAAGCGGTTTCCACCTTCAACTGGTCGAGAGCTTTCTGAGCTTGGGGATTCACAGGTTTCCGCGTCCTCGACATTAAGCAAAACCTCCCTTTGCGAAATTTGGGGTACCCATTTATAGAATGGCTTTTATGAGGCTCCGCATACATTGAAAAAAATGGGCAAAAAAAAGCGGCCCGGGATGGGCCGCTTCTGCCGAGGACGTTTTAGAAGTTGAGGTCGAGCTCGGCGCGGAACTGGTTCGGGTGGTAGGAAGGAAGGTCGCTAGCCTTGGTGATGTCCTTGTATACCCACAGGGTGGCGTTGTTGGTCGGTTTGTACTTGGCTTCGAGGCGAACGCCCTTGGAGTTGGCCAGAGCGCCGTTGGTCACCCAGTCGCCGTCGATCGCGCCGTTGTCGATGTCGCGGTAGGATACGGCGTAGCTGAAGTCGCCTTTCTTGGCGGCTTGACCCACGGTGGCTTTCACCATGTAGCCGTTGGCTTCGGAGTCGTTATTCTTCATATAGATGCCCGACAGGCCCACGTTATCGGTAACCTTGGTGCCGGCGTTGACCGACCAGTACTTGCTGTCTTCGCGTTTCAGGTAGCCTGCGCCAAAGTCAACATCCCCGAGCTTGGTGGTGGCATCGGCGGCGAAAACGTCGTCGGCGCCGGAGCGTCCGCCGAAGCCGAAGAGATTGACATCGCCGGTTTTGCCGGACACCGAAACGCCTTCGATGCCGTTAACGTCGGCCAGCATGCCCTGGCCAACAGCCACCGGCTGGCGGCCGAATTTGGCGTCGGTCTGACCGAACTTGGCGCCGATATACATCTGCTCCATGTTCACGGCAGCGCCGGTGGAACCGGTGCCGGCTTCGGCGTAGTTGGTGCCGGCGAACTGTTGGTCGATGCCCATGAGGCGGGCGTGGGCGTACATGCCTTCACCCATGTCGTAGTCGAAGTTCAGGCGGATGCGGGCGTCGGAGTAGTCGCGGCCGTTGTTGGTGGTCTGGATCATGGTCTGAGCGTCGCCCGACATTACAGGGGTAGCGGCAAAAGCGGTGGCGGTGGAAATGGTGAGAGCAGCCATGATTGCAGCCGAAAGAAGTCTCTTTTTCACGGTGTTTTGCCTCCTCAGTTTTTTGCGGGTGTTTTTGTTTTTGGTGTCATCTATAACCCGCTGCTTCCCCTGAAGAGCCTTCAATGTGAGTATCCATGTTTCCTCACTGTCGGACTCTCTCGGTATCGCCGCCGGTTATCCTATAACGCATCTCCGCCACGGTGCTGAGCAGTCACCCGCTAGCTCATTCCGCGTCGGGTGCGATTATAAGCTTTTGTATAAGCATAATTCGTTATGATTTACATAATTCCTTCACATCTTAATTATTAAACCCTATGTAAATGTTGCTAAATCTGTATCTACACAAAATAATAAATTTACATAACATAGGATTAGACAAATAAAAATAGCGCCTTGCGGCGCTATTTCCGTGTCCCCGGTTATTTGCCGTTTTCGCCGTCCCTGAAGAAGCGGCCATGGATGGCGGCGACGGCTTCTTTGACCTTGTCGGCCTGGATAAGGCAGGAGATGCTGATTTCCGATGTGCTGATAACCTCGATATTGACGCCGGCGTCGGCCAGGGCGCCGAACATCGCCGCAGCAATGCCGGGGCTGCCGTACATGCCCGCGCCCACCACCGACACCTTGGCCACGTTCTCATCCACAACCACGCCGAGGACGCCGATGGTTTTGCCCACCTCCTCGATTATCTGCCGGGCGAGCGCCAGATCGGGCTGGGCGATGGTGAAGACGATGTCGTTGATATTCTTGTCGGCGTTGCGGATGCTCTGGACGATCATATCGACATCGATATTGGCCTGAGCCAGGGCGGAGAAAACCTTATAGGCGATGCCGGGGCGGTCCGGAACCCCCAGGATGGCCACTTTGGCCACATTGGAGTCATGGGTCACGCCTCTGATGATGAATTCCTTTTCTTCCATGGTATATACCTCCCTGATAATTGTCCCGGGCTCGTTGCTGAAGGTGGAACGGACGTGGATGGGAACGCCGTAGTGCTTGCCCATCTCCACCGATCGCGGTTGCATGACCACCGCTCCCAGTCGGGCCATTTCCAACATTTCGTTATACGTGATTTCCTTCATCCTCCGGGCGGTTTTCATAACCCGCGGGTCTGCCGAGTATACGCCGTCGACATCGGTGAAAATCTCGCAGACGTCGGCGTGCATGGCGCCGGCCAAGGCCACGGCCGTGGTGTCGGACCCGCCGCGCCCCAACGTCGTGATATCGCCGTCGGCCGTCATTCCCTGGAATCCGGCCACTACAACAATTCTGCCCGCGGCAAGTTCCGCCAATACCCGGTCAGGCTTGACCGTCCTGATTTTCCCTTTGTTGAACGCGCCGGTGGTGGCGATACCGGCCTGAAAGCCGGTAAGGGATACCGCCGGCTGGCCCAGCGACGAAAAAGCCATCGCCAGCAGGGCAATGGAAACCTGCTCGCCTGTCGACAAGAGCATGTCCATTTCCCGCCCGTAAGGCTTATCGGTCACGGCATTGGCCATCCGGATCAGGTCGTCGGTGGTGTCGCCCATCGCCGATACCACGACAACCACTTTGTCTTCGGGGCCTTTATCGGCCAAGACCCGCCTGGCCACCGCCATTATCTTCTCCGTTGTCGCTACCGAGCTGCCGCCGAATTTTTTTACGATTAGTGCCAAATCCATTACCTTCCTTCTGCTGCGCAATAGCAGTTATTATTCTTCATGCGCGCACAAATTCCTCCTGGTAATGCACATTCAGAATATTGCGGCTATAAAGCCCCGCAACAAAAGGAAAACCCGGCTTAAGCCGGGTCAGGCGTTTATCTTGATATCTTTGGAGCTCTCCCACAAACCGTGGATATTACAGTAGGATTCGGCGATAAGGGTGCCGGAAGCGTTGAGTTTCACCGCCGCGACCACCTGGGGCTCACTGTAGGCGGGGCCTTTGTTGGCGCCTTCCACCGACTCGCCGTGAGCGGAAAACTCGTAGCCGCCGAGCTCATATGCGAACTTCCCGCCTTCGGGTTTGAAATACAGTTTAATCCAACGGATATGATGCTCGGTTGTGTTAGGGTGGGCTATCTCCTTGCCCACCGCTGCCTGCACGGTGAATTTTTCGCCCGCTTTTACGCTCTCCGGCGCCTCGATTACCGGAACATGTTTCTCCGTTTTCCAGTCTGCGCTTTGCACAATATCGGCAATTTTCATTAGGGAATCCTCCTCGCAATTTTGTTTTATATATAATAGTATTAGCCACTTGAGGTAAAATTTCCTTCTTGATAATGATTATTTTTTAATAATTGTTAAAGAAAACTAGCCATACGCCTCTTAGGCACAGGCCGGTTCATTTTCTCAATCTTACCATCACCATCGAACGGGCCAGCACATAACAGAAGGCGAATACCCCGCCCACCGTGAAGAAGAAGGCCACTGGCTTGACCATCATTATTTCCGCACTGGCGATCAGGCTGAGCAGCAAGGCGGCCATATAGGCCAAAAACCAATCGCTGTACCGCTCCGTGCTGAACCGCGGCGCGATTATCAGCCACACCAGAAAACCGCAGAAGATAACATATGCGTTCTGACTTATTTCCATACTCCCCTCCCAACAACAGGCTATTTGCGACTTTCCTTGGCCGCCATTTTCCTGAGCCAGGCCACGGACGTGAATACCATAAGCTGGGCCACCATCCCAAAGACAAACAGCCAAGCCTGGCGATTGTACTCGAAATAGTACATCACCACTACGGCAATCATTATCGCGATCGTATAGGCCCAGATAGGCCGGAACGCGCGAATGCTCCGGGTCCTTCTGATGCGCGGCATCAAAAACCAGCCGAGCATCGCTCCCCAGAAAGCCAGTACCGATGGAGCCATGGCGTCCTCCTAAAAAGATGTGTCTTAATGATTTCGGGGCCGGGTGAAAATATCCTGCTCTAATTTTCAGGCGGCGGCGGCCGCGCGGGGTTTTTGCGTCGTCAACCAAACGCCGCCGATTATCATTGCGGCCCCGATCACCTGCTCGGACGATATTGTTTCATGGAGAAAGAACGCTGCAAACAGCATGCCCGACAGGGGAATAACGTTCATGAAGATGGCGGCCCGACTGGGGCCGACCACCGTTACGCCTTGGTTCCACCAGTAGAAGGCAATCACACCGCTGCCGACAATCATGTATATCATGCTGGCCCATCCTAGCGGGCTAAGGACGATGGTGCCGGCGAAGCCCTCCCAAAAAGCCACTGCCAACAGCATAAATGATCCGGCCAGGCTGGCCCAGGCGGTCGCCGCCAGTGCGGACATTTCGCGCATTACCATCCGGCCGGCGACGGAATATACCGCCCAGGCGACGGGAGCCGAGGCCAGCAGGATGTCGCCGAAGTTGAAGCTCAAGCCCGTGATCACACTTAAGTCGCCGCGGGTGATAACCGTCACCACTCCGGCCAGCGATAGCGCCACACCCAGCATCTGCCGCCGCGTCAGCCGTTCGTGGAGAAAAGCGGCGGCCAGGCAGGCCGTGACGACTGGGTTGACAGCGGCAAACAGGCTCATATTGGTGGCTGTGGACAGTTTTACCCCGCTGTAAATCAGGAAATTATGGCCGAAGATACCGGTCGCGGCCATTGCCAGAATACCGGGCAACAGCCGTCGGCACGGCAGACTGAGCTTTCCTTCCCTGAGCCAGACCATCGCTAAAAGGATGGCGCTTACCCAGGCAAAACGAAAAAAGGCGGTGGTAACCGGCGGGAGTTCGCCCACGACGTACTTGGCGGTCACCGCGTTCCCACCCCACATTATTGCCGTAAGCGTCAGCAAAATGATGACACCGTTCTCGGTGTGCAGCAAAAAGCGAAGCAATGCACCACCTCCGAGGGGTTGACAAAAGTAACATTATGTTGCAGCTTCTCATATGATGTAGCAGGTAGACAGCAAAAAAATTATACCATCTCTCCATAAAAAAATAAAGGAGGATACTAAGGCCTATGGACTGCAAATATCCGCACTGGTATCAAGGCGAGGAATGCATGGAGCCCGGCTGCGACGACTACATGATGAAAGACGTCTGCTGCGATGAGCCCATGGCGTACAAGATGTACGATTTCCATCGCGAAACCCTTAAAGATCGCATCCTCTGCCTGTTGGGCGATGAAGTGCTCTTTTCGGTGGATGCCCGTTTCTGCGGCAGGGAATCCTTCTGCGGCACTCTCTGCTACGTAGGCTGCGACTTCATCATCGTCAACGTGAATGTCCGCCACCGTTGCCTGTCCATGCATATTCCCATCAAAATGATCCGGTTCATCGCCCCATATAAATAACGGCGGCCCGGGCGCTGTCTTCACATCCATTTCGCGGCGGCATAAGATATAACAACCATCCTATGTGAGGAGGGTTTGCCGTGAAGAAAATACGTGATCGCAGACCGATGGCGGTCGACGTCGAACATATGCGGCGTCTTCACCTCGAGGCCTGCGAACAGCTCGAACTGCTGCGTACCGTTCTGGAAGCCGCCGACCACGCCAGCGGCACCGCCCGGGACACCCTGGACGACATGGCCGTTGACCACTGGAATGATTACCTTGACGTCCTCCACATGATTTCCCTCCATGACGATCTCATGGCGGCCGTCTTGAGCAAGCACGGCATGAGTCTGCGCGACAGCGACGGCACCGAAGCCGGACAGGAATACGGCGGCAGCCGACTGCCCCTTCTGCCCCTTCTGCCAGCCTTGAGCCGCCGCCACCGCCGCTTTGCCGACGTATATGGATGGCGGGGACATCCGATGGGCGATTATCTCAAAGAATCCATGACCGCCGAACGGGAACATATGGCCGAGTTAATCGCGCTGATCCAGGAGATTCTGTAAAGCTGCCTGCAAGGGCAGATTTTTTTTTTGCCAGTGGCAGCCGTCGTGCTGACGCTCATCAAGGAATTGGGCAAGCGGAAAAAGAAATACTAATAAAAGCGTCAGAAAAGGGCTGAAACCATGTTTACCTTCATCCTCCCGCCGGGCGACCAGCCGGTGCCCATTTTCAGCCTGCTGCGCCGGCTGAAGTTCTCCCTGACCCTCCGCCGCAAACTCAAACGCACCCCGGACGCCGTCCGCATCAACGGCCAGCCCGCAGCCTGGCAGGCGGTCGTGTGCCCCGGGGACACTCTTACCGTAGCTTGGCCGGAAGAATGCACGATCGTCCCGCTCCCCCTGCCGCTCGTTATCCGTTACGAAGACGAGCACCTGCTGGTGGCGGACAAGCCCGCCGGCCTGCTGGTCCACCCGGCGAGCGGCCCGCCGGAGCCCACTCTCGCGAACGCAGTGATCCATCATCTCCTGGCCCGCGGCGAGCCGGGCTCTTTTCATCCCGCGCACCGGCTTGACCGCAACACCTCCGGCCTTATCCTCATCGCCAAGAACCCTTACATTCAGCACCTCCTCTTCGCCGCCGGCGGCAAAGCGGTCGAGCGGTCCTATCTTGCCCTCGTGGCCGGACACCCCCATCCGCCGGCCGCCGTTATCGACGCCCCGATCGACCGGCTGCCCGGCAGCATAATCCAGCGCGCCGTCCTCCCCTCCGGCAAAGCCGCGCTCACCGTCTACGAGACAATTGCCGCCGCCGGTCTTCACAGCCTCGTCCGCCTTCGTCTTCTGTCCGGCCGCACCCATCAGATCAGGGTTCATCTCGCCCATATCGGGCATCCTATCCTCGGGGACGACCTTTACGGCGGCTCCACCGCCCTTATCGGCAGACCGGCGCTTCATGCCGCCGCCCTTTCCTTCCCCCACCCCGTCGGCGGCGAGCAGATAACCGTCACCAGTCCCCTGCCTGCCGATATGGCCCGCCTGCTGGCCACCCTGCAATCAACCGCGGCGGCGTCCGAAAACCATAACTAGCTATGCTCATTGGGCGGAAACAAGTTATCCGTTTTCCTCCCATTTGGCAAAAATGTGATATAATTAACGGGAACAATATGCTAGGAGGGATCTCTATGCCGTTGGTTTCATCCGCGGAAATGTTCAAGAAAGCTTATGGCAAGTACGCTGTCGGCGCCTTTAACGTCAATAACATGGAAATTATTCAGGGCATCGTCGACGCCGCCAAGGAGGAACAGGCCCCGCTCATCCTTCAGGTATCGGCCGGCGCCCGTAAATACGCCAAACACATTTATCTCATGAAACTCATCGAAGCCGCCGTCGAAGACACCGGGCTGCCGATCTGCGTCCACCTCGACCACGGCGAAGACTTCGAAATCTGCAAAGCCTGTGTCGACGGCGGCTTTACCTCCGTGATGATCGACGGCTCCAAATTCCCCTATGAAGAAAACGTCGCCCTAACGAAAAAGGTGGTCGAATATTCCCACGCCCGCGGCGTCGTCGTCGAAGGCGAACTGGGCCGCCTGGCCGGCGTGGAGGATGCCGTCAACGTCAGCGCCAAGGACGCCACTTACACCGACCCCGACCAGGCCGCCGATTTCGTCCGCCGCACCGGCGTCGACTCACTGGCCATCGCCATCGGCACAAGCCACGGCGCCTACAAATTCAAAGGCGAACCCAAACTCGACTTCGACCGTCTCGCCAAAATCGCTTCTCTTATCCCGGGCTTTCCCATCGTTCTCCATGGCGCCTCCACCGTTCTGCCCGAGTTTGTCGCCAAATGCAACGAATACGGCGGCCAGCTCAAGGACGCCAAAGGCGTGCCGGAGGAAATGCTTAAAAAGGCGGGCACCATGGGCGTATGCAAGATCAACATCGACACCGACCTTCGCCTGGCAATGACCGCCAGCATCCGCGAAGCCCTGGCCCAGAGCCCCGAGAAATTCGACCCCCGCGACTACCTGCGGCCCGCCCGCGAAGCGATCAAAAACATGGTCAAGCATAAAATCAAAAACGTCCTCAACGCCAGCAACCGACTGTAAGCGAAAGCCGGAACCGCAAGGTTCCGGCTTTTTCACGGGACTTGCCGCCCAAAAATCGCGTATAGACTGGCCAGGTTGGGAAATGTTATGAACGAAATTGCAAAGGGGGATTGCGCGCATGGACCTCAAAGCACCGCTGGCCAAGCTGTCGCCGGACCAGATCACCGCCATCAAAGACTATGAGGGCGAATTAGCGAAAAAATACGGCTCTCCGGTTATCTTGCTCGCCTTCGACAAGTAAGGCGAATAAGGGCGAGACCTCCAGGTCTTCGCCCTTATTTTATGACCTGAATACATCCTGCTCCAGCCGCCACATTTCAAAAAACAACCCCCGCCGCGCCAGCAGTTCGTTGAACTTGCCCCGCTCGGCCACCCGGCCTTGGTCGAGAACGACGATATCGTCCATGGCCGCCAGTCCTGCCATCCGGTGGGTTATCAGGATAGTCGTGCGGCCGGCCATGTTGGTAAGCAGAGTTGCCATCACCGCTTGCTCGCTTTCCGGGTCAAGGCCCTCGGTCGGTTCGTCAAGGACGACGATCGCCGGCTGCTTCAGCAATACGCGGGCAATCGCCACCCGTTGACGCTCACCCCCCGACAGGCAATGTCCGTTCTCCCCCACAAATGTCGACAGCCCCTGCGGCCACTTGCCGATTATCTCTTCCAGTCCGGCATCCCTGACGGCGGCGGCAACCTCGTCCTCGGCGGCCGACGGCTTGGCCAGACGGATATTGTCGGCGATGCTGGCGTTGAAAAGATGATTATGCTGCTCGATCAATCCGATTGCCGCCCGCACCGTTTCGGCCGTATATGCGCCTATCTTCCGCCCTCCTAAGAAAATACTGCCCTCCTCCTGGTCGTAAAACCTGAGCAGCAGCCCGGCCAGCGTGCTTTTGCCTGCTCCGCTGGCGCCTACCACCGCCACCCGGCTGCCCGCCGGCAGCGAAAGGGAAACCCCGTCCAGTACCCACGGTCCATCCGGTCGGTAGCGGAAACGAACATCGCGCAGCTCCAGATCGTACGCCGCCGGCGTCTCACCATTAGCCTTCGCGACAGCCGGAGTGGACGTAAGGAGGGAGAGGACGCGCTCGGCCGCCGCCAGGCTTTCGCCCCAGTAGCGAAAGGCTGCTGTCAGTGGCTGGACCGCCTCAGTCGCGCCCTGGACGGCCAGGGTGAGCGCCCCCAGATATACGCCGGCGAGTTGTCCGCCCCTTACCATTTCGGCAGCAGCCAAAAAGACGGTCAGCGTCGTAATATTCATCACCAGGCCGCTGGCAGCGTCGGCCAGGCCCGTGAGGTCGGCCGTCCGTCTCTGGGCCTGCGCAAGGTTGTCGCCGGCTTGTATCGCCCGCTCTATCTGGCGGGCGGTATTGCCGGCGGCCGCCAGTTCCCGCCAGCCGCTCAGGCTGTCGATAATCGCCGTGTTGAACTCGGCCCCGGCGGCTGCCATTTTCCTGCCCATTCCGGCTTGCCGGCGGTTAAATGTCAGCGGCAGCGCCACCCCGGCCAACAGAAAACCGATGACTACCGGAAAAACCAGCCGCCCGGCGTACAGCCCGAGAAAAACCGTCAGGCCGGTTGCCGCCAAAATGGCGATAAGCGGCGGCAATACCACCCGCAGGTAAAAATACTGAAGCCGGTCCACATCGGCAACAATCCGTGTAAACAAGTCGGCATCGCCGATCGCCGCGAAACGGACGGACGGCATTTGCTCGAGGGAGGCGTACAGCCGCACCCGCAGGCCGCTCAAAAGCCGCAAAGTGGCATCATGCGCCAGATAGCGTTCGAGGTAACGGGCCCCGGCCCGCAGCAACGTAAACAGGCGAACGCCGGCAATCGGCACCGACAGGGCGGAAAGCGGCGGCGACAAAGCGGCCGTAGCGATGAGATAGGCGGCAATTGCCAGCATCCCCGCCCCGGCCGCCACCGCCAGGAAGCCAACCATCGCCGCAGCCGCCAGCAGCCGCCATGCCGGACCGGCCAGCCCCAGGAGACGCCGGAAGCACCTCATGCCGTTCCCCGGTAGGCGCCCACCAACCGGGAATACACCCCCTGCCTGGCCATGAGGTCGTCATGGCGGCCTTGCTCGACAACCCTGCCCTCGTCCAGTACGATAATCAGGTCGGCCTGGTATACGGTTGTCAGGCGGTGAGCGACCACGAGCGCCGTACGTCCGGCCAGCAGCCTATCCAGCCCCGCCTGCACCGTTTTCTCCGTCCGGGGATCGAGCCCGCTCGTCGCCTCGTCGAGGACAACCAGCGGCGCCTGCCGGAAAAAGGCACGGGCGATGGCGATCCGTTGCGCCTCGCCGCCGCTTAAGGCCAGGCCGCCCTCGCCGATAGGCGTATCATAACCCTGCGGCAGGCGACTGATAAAAGCATGGGCCTCGGCCGCCACAGCCGCCGTCGCCATCTCCGCCAGCGTGCCCTCGCCGCCCTGGCGGATATTGTCGGCCACCGTCCCGGCGAAAAGATGGGGAAACTGGGGAATATATGCGACCCGACGCAGCCAGTCTTCCCGACGGATGCGCCCGAGCTCCTGCCCGTTCACGCGGATCATGCCCCGCGAAGGCGCGGCAAACCCCAGCAGCAGGTTTACCACCGTGGTTTTGCCGGCGCCGCTCGGCCCTACCAGCGCCACCCGCTTGCCCGCCGGAATGGTGAAGGAAACGTCGCGCAAGGCCGGCTGACTGCGTCCAGGGTAGCTGAAAGCAACGCCGGCCAACTCCACCGTCACTTCTTCGCCGGCCGCCAAGGGAAGCGTGCCAAAAGCACTCGCCGGCAGCGGCTGCGCCAGCAAGGCGAAAATGCGCTCGGCAGCGGCGATGGCCGCCGCCCCGGCGTGGAAATGGCTGCCCAGCAGACGGAAAGGCAGATAAAACTCCGGCGCCAGCAGCAAAATGAAAAAGGCTTCCGCAAAGCCGATACCGGCATAAAGAAGCTTTAGGCCGACGGTCACCGCCACCAGGGCGACGCTGATGGTCGACAAGAGTTCAAGGGTAAGGGCCGACAGAAACGCGACCCGCAGCACCCCCATCGTAGTGCGGCGAAATTCTTCGCTGTAGGTAAAGATGATTTCCGTCTGCTCGCGGCTGCGGCCGAACAGCTTCAAAGTCGCAAGCCCTTTCAGCACATCGAGAAAATGAGTGCTCAGCCGGCTGAGCACTCGCCAGCGGTTTTTGTGCAGTTCGCCCGCCCAGCGGCCGATCAGCACCATCATCACCGGGATGAGCGGCGCCGTTACCAACATTATGAGGGCGGCCGTGCCGTCAATGGGCGCCACGACCGCCAGCACGAGCAGCGGTACGGCCACGGCCACCACCAGTTGCGGCAGGTAACGGGCGAAAAAGGCGTCAAGACTTTCCAGGCCCTCGCTGAGCAGATTGGCCAGTTCCCCCGTCCTCTCCGCCCCGCCGTGCACCGGCCCCAGGGCAGCCAGATGGGCCAGCAGGCGCCGCCTGAGGCCGATTTTCACCGCTAATGCCAAACGGCTGCCGGCCGCCTCAAGCAGGCAAACGACGGCCGCCCGCGCCACCATTAACGCCGCCAGGCCGTAGATCCAGGGCGCCAGTTCGCTGATGCCTCCACCTTGCAGGAACACGCCGTCCACAAGGTAAGCGAAAGCATAGGCCTGGGCCACCGCCAAACCGCCCGCGGCTACACCCGCGCCTGTCAACAAAGTCAACAGCCGGCTCTGTTTTTTCCCTTCTTGCCACAAATCGCGGTGAAACATCGCCGCCCTCCAGACGGAAAGACCGTGACCTGCCTTTAGGATGGTCACGGTCGCCTTAGGTTAGTATTCGAGATCGCGCAACGTTACCCTTTTTCGAAAAATCCAGTAGGCCCAGGCTTGATAGGCCAGCACGACCGGCACCAACAGGCCGGCGGCGATGGTCATCAGCTTCAACGTGTGCGGACTGGAGGACGCGTTGGCCACCGTCAGGCTCCAGGCTGGATTGAGGCTGGAGACCATCAGGCGGGGAAAGAGGCCCCAGAAGAACGCCGCCGTTGTCAGCACAATGGCTAGGCCGCTGCCGATGAACGCCCAGCCGGAACGGCCGGCCCACAAGGCAAGGTAGCTAAGAACGAAGGCGCCTACGGCCGACCACAGGCTTAGGCCGGCGCCGTTGCTGGCAAAGAGGTCGGTATATACATAGGTCAGGCCCACCAGCGCCAGGCAAGCGACTGCGGTAAAGAGACCAACCCCGAGAGCCGCCCGGCGGGCCCGCTCGGCCAGGGAAGCCTCTAGTTTGAGGGTAAGATAGGCCGCCCCGTGATAGACGAACACCAGCAGGAACGCGATGCCGCCCGCCAGCGTATACGGGCTCAGCAGGTCGAAAAAGGTGCCGACGTAGTGCATTTGGGCGTTGATGGGCACCCCTTTTATAAGATTGGCAACCGCCACACCCCATAAAAGGGCAGGCACCAGGCTGCCGACAAAAATCAGCCAGTCCCAGGTGCTACGCCAAGTGGGCCCGGGGCGCTTGCTGCGAAACTCAAAGCCCACGCCCCGCACGATGAGAGCTACGAGCATCAGGAAGAGCGCCAGGTAAAAACCGCTGAACAGCGTGGCATACGCGTGGGGAAAGGCGGCAAACAGCGCTCCCCCGGCCGTTATCATCCATACCTCGTTGCCGTCCCACACCGGGCCGATGGAGGCGATAATGAGCCGGCGCTCGCTGTCGCTCCGTCCCAGGAAGGGCAGCAAAACGCCCACGCCATAGTCGAACCCCTCCAGGAAAAAGAAGCCGGTAAACAATACAGCAATCAGGATAAACCAGACAATGCTCAATTCCACAACGCCACCCCCTTGCCCACGGTCGACGCAGTCGCCTCAATCGGCTCCACCGGTCCCTGCTTGGCGAACTTGCCCAGCAGATATACGCCGATCACGGCCAACACCCCATACACCAGCGTGAAACCGACCAGCGTGATCCAAATGCTGGCGGCCGAAACAGTCGGCGACACCGCCTGCTCTACCCGCTGCAGGCCAAAGACGATCCACGGCTGCCGTCCAGCCTCGGCTACGTACCAGCCGGTGGAATTCGCTATATACGGCACGGCCAAAGTAGCCACCGCCGCTTTCAGCACCAACGGTTTATCTTCCAGCGTACCGCGCCGCCAGTAATAAGCACACAGGGCGGTTATCGCCAGCAACCACAGGCCAGCCGCCACCATGACCCGGAAACTCCAGAACACTGTCGGCACATCCGGCACGTATGAACCGGACCCGAAGCGTTTTTCGCCTTCCTGCTGAAGATCCTTGATGCCCTTCACCTCGCCATTCGGCGAGTTATATACAAGCAGCGACAGTCCGCCCGGGACGCTGACCTCGCCGCGGTTTTCCTGCTTCGTGGCGTCAACCGCCGCGAAGAGCGTGAACGGCGCCGGATCGGCCGTCTCCCACAGCGCCTCGATGGCCGCCAGCTTCATCGGCTGGGCCTCGGCGAGGAACTGGGCCTGGCGGTGGCCGGTGCCCGCCACCAGCAAACTGGCGGTCAGGGCGCAGATGAGGCCGATCTTGAAGGACGGCCGGAAAAACTCGCGCTGACTGCGGCGCAGCAGATGGTAGGCGCTTATTGCCATCACAAACACCCCGGCAGTCACTAGGCCGGCCAGAATGGTGTGAGGAAACTGCATGAGCACATATGGATTGGTGAGCAAGGCGGTGAAGTCATTCATTTCCGCCCGGCCGTTGCGCACAACGTACCCCACCGGCGACTGCATGAAAGAGTTGGCGACAAGAATCCAGAACGCCGAAAGATTGCTCGCCAGGGCGACGATCCAGATGGCAGCGGAGTGCAACCCCTTTGACAGTCGCTGCCAACCGAAAATCCACAGGCCGATGAAAGTAGATTCAAGATAAAAAGCGGTCAGAGCCTCAAGCGCCAGCGGCGCCCCAAAAATATCGCCCATAAAGCGTGAGTACTCCGACCAATTCATGCCGAACTCGAACTCCTGCACAAGACCGGTCACCACGCCAAGGGCAAAGTTGATCAAAAACAGCTTACCCCAAAACTGGGCCATTTTTTTGTACAACTCGTTACCTGTCCGCACGTATACTGTTTCCATCACGGCAACCAGGATGGACAGCCCCAAGGTCAACGGCACGAACAGAAAATGATATGTCGAAGTAATGCCGAACTGCCAGCGGGCCAACATCAGCTCATCCATAAAATCCCTCCTAGTATAATCTTCCGGACATCACCGATTATTGAGGCCTCCGTGATACGCCGTTTTCTGCCAACAGCGAAGCGAGCGTATTCTGCCGCAATCCCTCGATAAATTGGGCTTGCAGCCTGCCCAAGGCCGCATGAACCGGGCACTCCGCCGTACAGTGCTTGTTGCAGGCCTCCCTTTCGCTCAAACAGCGATGAATAGCCACCGGTCCCTCCATGGCCTCGACGATATCCAGCAGGCTTATTTCCCTGGCCGGCCGCGTCAAAGCGTATCCTCCTTCGACACCGCGGTATGAGCGAATAAGACCGGCGTGACGGAGCAAACGCATGACTTTCAACAGGAACCGGGGCGGAATACTCTGTTGTTCGGCCACCTCCTGGGTGTTCACAACCGTGCCGGGTGCCAATCCTGCCAGATGAAGCATCGTCCTGAAGGCATAATCCGTCGCCTGATTCAACTGCAAGGCATCACCTCCTAATCAATACCGTACCGGTATGGTATTAATTAAATTTTACCATTATCTTGCGCCCATCGCAATATTGTTCTATTATTTTTCTGACAAATTCATTACTGTAGGTACAAGCTTTATCGTCAGCAACGCAAAAACCCGCTCGCGTCTGCGAGCGGGTTTTGCGTTAATCAGCGGCTACCTATCCTCCCGGGCCGTTACCAGCCAAGTACTTTCGGCGTATAGGGGCTTAACTGCCGTGTTCGGTATGGGAACGGGTGGATCCCCCCAGCTATCGCCACTGAATCATTGAGGTAAGCATCTCTTTA
>JARKNV010000061.1 GCA_029976065.1 Selenomonadales bacterium | reverse complement strand
ACGTTGACGCCAATGGCAGCGTTCTTATCGTTGAACGCACCATTACCAGCGGCAGCATTCAGACCCGCAGCTACGTTCTGGCTATTGAACGCCCCGTTACCGGCAGCAGCATTCATGCCCGCAGCCAGGTTCTTGTCGTTGCCGACCCCGTTGCCGGCAGCAGCGTTGACGCCGAGAGCCGCGTTCTTATCGTTGAACGCACCATTACCAGCGGCAGCATTCAGACCCGCAGCTACGTTTTGGCTATTGAACGCACCGTTGCCGGCAGCCACTTCCACTCCGAGCGCCGCATTCTGGCTGTTACCCAGCCCGTTGCCCGCGGCAGCCTGCGCACCGGCAGCCAGGTTCTGGCTATTGCCGATGCCGTTGCCGGCGGCGACGAGAGTTCCTACGGCAGCATTCTGCTTGTTGCCGGAGCCATTACCGGCCGCAGCAAGCACGCCGGCCGCAAGATTCTCCTCGTTGCCCGTGCCGTTGCCGGCGGCGACGAGAGCACCTACAGCCGCGTTCTGCTTGTTACCTGCGCCATTACCAGCGGCAGCCAATACACCGGCCGCGAGGTTTTCCTCGTTGCCTGTGCCGTTGCCGGCCGCGACTCCAACACCGACAGCCGCGTTCTTCTTGTTGTTGTCACCGTTACCCGCCGCAGCAAGCACGCCGACCGCGAGGTTCTCCTCGTTGCCGGTACCATTCCCGGCCGCGACTCCAACACCCACAGCCGCATTCTTCTTGTTACCTGTGCCATTACCAGCGGCGGCAAGCACACCGGCCGCGAGGTTTTCCTCGTTGCCTGTGCCGTTGCCGGCCGCGACTCCAACACCCACAGCCGCGTTCTTCTTGTTGTTGTCACCGTTACCCGCCGCAGCCAATACACCGGCCGCGAGGTTCTCCTCGTTGCCTGTGCCGTTGCCTGCGGCAGCCAGTACGCCAATGGCCGCATTCTGCTTGTTACCTGTGCCGTTACCGGCCGCAGCCAATACACCAGCCGCGAGGTTTTCCTCATTGCCGGTACCATTCCCGGCCGCGACTCCAACACCGACAGCCGCGTTCTGCTTGTTGTTGTCACCGTTGCCCGCGGCAGCCAGCACGCCGATCGCGAGGTTCTCCTCATTGCCAGTACCATTGCCGGCGGCTACGAGAGCACCTATGGCAGCATTCTGCTTGTTACCTGTGCCATTACCCGCGGCAGCAATCACACCAGCCGCGAGGTTCTCCTCATTGCCAGTACCATTTCCAGCCGCGACTCCAACACCGACAGCCGCATTCTGCTTGTTGTTAGTGCCGTTACCAGCGGCAGCCAACACGCCAATAGCCGCGTTTTGGCTGTTACCTGTGCCATTGCCGGCCGCAACAAGAGCGCCTACGGCAGCATTCTGCTTGTTGTTGTCACCGTTGCCCGCGGCAGCCAGCACGCCGACCGCGAGGTTTTCCTCGTTGCCGGAGCCATTCCCGGCAGCGACCCCAACACCCACAGCGGCGTTCTTATTGTTGTTGTCGCCGTTGCCCGCGGCAGCCAGCACACCAACAGCCGCGTTTTGGCTATTGCCCGTGCCGTTACCCGCCGCAGCCAACACGCCAACAGCCGCGTTTTGGCTATTGTCCGTACCGTTGCCCGCCGCGACAAGCACGCCGACGGCCGTATTATCGTCGTTGTTGTAGCCGTTGCCGGCGGCAGCCAACACGCCGTAAGCGGAGTTATTGTCGTTGTAGTCGCCGTTGCCGGCGGCCACGGCGATACCGCCCGCATGGTTGTTGGTGTTGTTGCCGAAGCCGTTGCCGGCGAACGCCAGCACGCCGTTTGCCGTGTTGTTGACGTTGTTGTCGCCGTTACCGGCAAAAGCCAATACGCCGTTTGCCGTGTTGTCTTTGTTGTCAAGGCCGTTTCCGGCCGCAGTCAGAACACCACTCGCGGTATTGCCGGTATTCCGCAGCCCGTTGCCGGCTGCCGTCAACACCCCGGACGAATTGTTGTTCTCGTTTGATATCCCGTTGCCGGCCGCAGTCAGAGTACCTGATGAATGGTTGTTCGTGTTCAACGCACCGTTGCCGGCCGCCGTCAGCGTTCCTCCGGCGCTGTTGTCGGTATTCGCTATACCGTTGCCGGCGTAGGTAAAGTCGCCATCGGCAGTATTTCTTTCGTTGCCGCCGCTCACGCTAACTCCCGCGATCTCGACGCTGTTGCCTGCCTTGGCCTCTTTACCGGTAGCGGTATTCCACGAGTTGCCGTCGCCGTTGCCAGCCTCGGAGCCGGTTCCGTCGGCGGTGTTGTCGTGGTTTTTACCGCCTAAGCCAAGGAACCCGCCGCCATTGCCGGCCTGGCCGCCGTTGGTGGCGGTGTTTTTGTAATTGCCGTCGCCGTTGCCAGCCTTGGAGTTGTTCCCGGTGGCGGTATTGTCGTGATTTTTGCCGCCTGTGCCAAGGAACCCGCCGCCGTTGCCTGCTTCGGCTCCGGTGCCAGAAGCGGTGTTGTCGTGGTTGCCGCTGCCTTCGCCGGCTCTGCCGCCATTGCTGGCATCATTGTTGTAATTGCCATCACCGTTGCCGGCTTTACCGCCCGATAAAGCGGTGTTTTTGTAGTTGCCGTCGCCGATGCCTGCCTCGGAGCCGGTCCCGTCGGCGGTGTTGTCATGGTTTTTGCCGCCGGCGCCCAGGAACCCGCCGCCGTTGCCGGCTTGGCCGCCGTTGGTGGCGACATTTTTGTAGTTGCCGTCGCCGAGTCCCGCTTCCGAGCCTGAGCCGTTAGCGTAGTTGTGATGATTTTCGCCGCCGCTTATGGTGCCGCCACCGTTGCCGGCCTTGCCGCCCGCTTCGGCGATATTGTTGTAGTTGCCTCTGCCGTTGCCCGCTTCGGAGTAAGCCTCGGTCGCTGTGTTGTCGTGGTTGCCGCCGCCGAGGTTGATTGTATCGCTGCCTCCGTTCCCAGCCATGGCGTTTTCGCCGTCAGCGGTATTGTTATCGTTGTTGTTTCCATTACCGGCTTCGGCATTAGTGCCTTTGGCGGTGTTACCGTCGTTATCACCGCCAAAGATAATAGATCCGCCATTGCCAGCTTTAGCATTTGTTCCTTCGGCTTTGTTAGAATCGTTATTTGAGGTTTGTCCGCCTGTTAGGCCGTTCCGCCCGGCTCGCGCGCCACTGCCATTCTCGGTATTTCCGGTTCCTGCCCATACCGGCGCCGCATACATAGCCTGCACCAGCAAGCACAGCGCCACGATCAGCACCTTTTTTCCCTTGCCCAATTTCATGTTTTCCCTCCTATCGAATCCGCACGCACTTTGCGCGTAACTACCGTTTTGACCCCCGGCGCCATCGCGGCGGCGAAGGAGGACGCGGCGGTCCCGCCTGCATCCCGGCAAAGCCAAAAAAAGGCCGCCTGGCCCTCTGACTTTACGGCCGCAGCCTTGACCACCCGTCGCCGCTCTGTTATCCTGAATCCATACGCACGCTTGCCATATCGTCACCTCCTATCCAGGCGCAACGCGCAGGAATAGGCCTTGTCCACCATATACCCGCGCGCTCGCCATAATAATTTCCATTTTTACCAAATATTGTAATACACTCAGATTAATTATACCAAATTACCCTTTTGTGTAAATACATTTTCTGGAAGAATGACAAAATTATTCTTTGTTTTTTTTCTATATTTATACATAAAAACAAACAACAAGACGATCTTTCCGCGTTGGCCACCTCCGAAGAAAAAACCGGGGAACGCAATTGCGCTCCCCGGTCTTCTGCCGTTTACTCCTCTTTGGCCTCGGCATCCTTGGCGTCCTGGATAACCTTCAGCAGCCGCGAACCCGGAGCCGGTTGGGCCGAAGCCGGCACGGCCGGTTCGCTCGTGACCGCGGCCTCCGACCTCTTGTGACCGATCCTCCAGGTTACGCCCGCCCGGGCCATCTTCTCGCTGCTCGCCATCGCAAAGCCCACGTTCAGCAGGACATCCTTGCCGCCGCCGTAGTGATAAAGGCCTACCGCCACGGCCTGCTGGCCGGCGTAAGTGCCGACGCCCAGCGCAACCTGCGTAGGCTGCTCGGGATCATAATCCAGCGGCGCCAGACCAGACATGGCCGCCGACAGGGCGCCCACGCGGTCTACGCGCGACGAGAGGTTTTTCAGCTGGCGCACATTCACGGCGTCGGTGCCGTGAATGCCGTCGGCCACGTTGGTGATCCGCCGTTCATGGTCGGGGCTGCCGACGGATACGGTGTTGTCCTGGGTAGCCACCGAACCCGCGCCGAGCGCCACGCTGTTGGCGCCTTCCGCCCTCGCGCCCGCGCCGATGGCGGTCGAACCCGGAGCAACAGCCCAAGCGCCTGCGCCGTAAGCGGTGCTCATCGAGCCCTGGGCTACCGAGAACGCGCCTACCGCCGTATTGCCGAATTCGCCGAAGCCGTTTCCGGCCCAGGCATGATTGCCGACCGCGGTATTGGCCCAGTTGAACACGCCGTTACCGGCGGCGGCGTTCTGGCCGACAGCCAGGTTCTCGCCGTTGAACGCACCGTTGCCGGCCGCGGACTGGCTGCCGATGGCGGCGTTGTCGAAGTTGAAGAAACCGTTTCCGGCGACCGCCTGCACGCCCATGGCAGCGTTTCCATCGTTGCCGATGCCATTGCCGGCCAAGCTGAGGACGCCTATAGCCGAGTTATCATCGTTACGCACGCCGTTGCCCGCGAAAGTCAGGGTACCGTCGGTTACGTTGCCGTCGTTGTAGCGGCCGTTGCCTGCGAAAGTCAGGGTGCCGTTGGCGAAGTTACCGTCGTTGTAGCGGCCATTGCCCGCGAAGGTCAGGGTGCCGGCAGCGACGTTGTCGTCGTTGTAGCGGCCGTTACCCGCGAAGGTCGCGATACCGGCAGCGACGTTGTCGTCGTTGTAGCGGCCGTTACCCGCGAAGGTCGCGATACCGGCAGCGACGTTGTCGTCGTTGTAACGGCCGTTGCCCGCGAAGGTCAGGATGCCGGCGGCCAGGTTGTCATTGTTTCTGTGGCCGTTGCCCGCGAAGGAAAGCACCCCGATAGCCGTGTTGAAATCGTTGTGATCGCCGTTGCCGGCCCTGGCAAACAGGCCGTACGCCTGATTCCAGTCATTGTTCCAGAATTGCCCGTGGCCAGCTTCCGAGCCGGGGCCCCAATCGTCGTTATTCCAAGCGAACACCGGCGCAGCGCTGAACAGGACCAGGCACAGACTGATGAAAAAGATACCCAGTTTCTTGGTTTTCATCGTTTCCCTCCTTATTAGCAGTTTTCAAAGAGCAGGGTCCGTCGCCGTAAAGCCAATATCGCCCCCTTCCGACGAAACGAATGGGTGATGTTTCCGGTGGTAGTAATGTGTAAAGAAGGAAAAAATATGCGCGGCGAAAAGAAAAAAATACCGACCTACAGCAACACCCATTTAGTTACTATTTTTCCATAAATTACCAAAGAAGTATGTCTGATTTAGGCAAAACAATCCGGAAAAAAAACGACACGATAATTGTCCCGCTAACAAAAAAAGACCGGGGGCTCTCACCCGCACGGGAGCTCCCGGTCTTATGGATTTTCCGCTCGCGCCGTCCCGTATTCCGCCGGCAGACCGCCCAGGCCAGTCCCCACCGGAGCGCGCTTCGGCTACGCCCGGATCGCGGGCTGCTGCTGCCGGACCTCGCCCGATGCCGTAGCGAAAAAAGTCGTAACAAATAGCTTGATTTGGTAAATTTTTACAAGTAATATTAAATAAACACCTCTCTTATGGAGGGCGATATGGACAGCCAGCTCGCACGGATCTACGAACTGAAACTCCAGCTCCTCCACCTGGGCTACCACGGCTTTCAGGTCGACGCCATGATCAGGGAAACCATCGGCGCCGCCACCCCCGAGGAAGTCGGCCCCGAAAAGCGTCGCCAGCTTATCGAAAGCCTCGAAAAATACGCCTATTTCGCCATCAAAGCCCGCCGGGGCGGCGGGGACATGCGCCGTCGCCCCGGCGGCCCCTACTGACCACAAAATTTTGCAGGGAGGGCACCATGAGCAATCCTAGAGCCATTACCCTTTGGGGCGGGCGGGCCGGCGAACTGTCGCGCGTATGGGTCTGCGGCCGCTGCGGCGCGAAGGTATACTGCGGCCGGCTGACCGCCACCCCGGCCTGCCGCTGCACCTGCGGCCACGCGATCTGGCTTCCGGGCAACGGTGCCCCTCCGCCGGGCAAACGCCTGTAAACGCATCCGGGGCACAAAAAAATCCTGTGATTATTCACAGGATTTTTTTGTTAAGTGGCAGAAATCTCTTCTCATGTCGATATATAGCGTCGTTAAGCCGCTTTACCGACAGGATTTCTTTCCTGCGCGTCGAATATTATGTCGAATAAAGCATTTAACTCCTTGACTCTTCCTGCCGAAAATAATAACGTAGAGTGGAGTATCCGAGATGTCGCCGATTTTTACGGCTTTCGCTTCCCGCTGGCGTCTGCTCGCCGTCCTGGCCGTCGTCGCCGCCCTCACCGCCACCATGTATTACCGCAGCCTGCCGCAAGTCATGCCCCTCGTTCCGGCCGGCGTCCTGCCGCAGGTAAACATACCTTCTCTTCCCGGGAAACCCGTAATGCCCAAAGGCTACCAGCCCGAACTCGCCGTGCGCGACCCGTTTGCCGCGCCGCCCGAGTTTCAGCCCAAAATGCCGTTTCCCGGCCCGGCCCCGGCGGCCTCTCCGGGCGGAGGCGAACGGGCGATCCGCCAGAAGGAAATAATGCCCGTCCTGACAGGCATAATCATGGCCGGCAACGTTGGCTCGGCCATCATCCAATACGGCGCCGACAGCCGTTCCTACCGCAGGGGCGACTACGTCGGCCCCTACGCCATCGTCGCCATCACCAGCAATGCCGTCACGCTGCAGGGTCCGGGAGGCCGGACGACCTTAGGCCTGGGAAGGTGAGGACACGCAATGCCGCACGCTAAGAAATACATAGCCCTCACCATCCTGCTCGTCCTCCTGGCCGCCGGTCAAGCGGCCGCCGCGCCGCTCGTCAACATGAATGTAGTCAACACCGAAGTGCGCGACGTGCTCACCGCCCTTGCCAGCGTCGGGGGCGTCAGCATCGTCGCCGACGACTCGGCCGCCGGCAAAATAACCATTCACCTGGTCAACGTCCCCTTCGAAACCGCTCTCGACCTCGTCACAAAAACCAAAGGCCTTGTCTACCAGCGGATGGGCCACGTCATCGTCGTCGCCACCCCCGAAAAGCTCAGCAAAGGCTTCGGCAACGTCCAGATAATAAAAATCAACTACGCCAAAGCCGCGGAAATAAAAAAGACCCTTGCCCTCATCATCCCCGAGGATAGGCTCAAAGTCGACGAAGCCACCAACTCCATCGTCTTCAGCGGCTCCCCCGCCGAAGCGGACACCATCCGCAGCACCCTCGACGAACTCGACGTCCCCTACCGGCAGATATCCCTCGAAGCCCAGGTCGTCGCCCTCAACAAAAACGCCTCCAAGGACCTCGGCATCGACTGGAAATGGGAAGCGACGCCCTCCTGGCCCGACTATGAACCTCCCCAGTACACCAACGTCTATGACGCCAGCGGCAACCTGATCCGCCAGGAAGTAAGCACCCCGGCGAAAATAACCCACCCTTACCGGGAGGGAATGATCAGGTTCGGAAGCAACTCCGATACGCCAACGGGAGCTTACTATTTCTATTATCAGGCCAAAATCAGCGCCCTCATATCCGACGGCAAGGCCAAGATTCTCGCCAAGCCAAACGTCACCACCATCGACGGCAAAGAAGCCACCATCCTAATCGGCGACCGCATCCCCGTCCTGATGGACCGGACCGAAAACGGCAAAACAATCACCACGATCGAATACGTCGAAGCGGGCATCAAGCTGAAATACACGCCCCGCATCAACGCCGACGGCCAGATAACCGCCACCGTCCACACCGAAGTCAGCACCCCCACCCTCGTGCCGGAAATGAAAGCCTACCGTATAACCACCCGCGAAGCCGCGACCAACATCCGCATGAAAGACGGCGAGACGATGGTAATCGGCGGCCTGATCGGCAGCGAAGAATCGGGCGGCAAAAACCGCGTCCCGGGGCTTGCCGACCTGCCCATCCTCGGCAAACTGTTCGAAAGCGTCCACAAAACCAAGACGGAAACCGAAGTCATGATCTTTCTCACCGCCCGGATAGTCAAATAGCGAAGGGATGTGAATCCATGCCCATCCGGATTCTGATCGCCGACGACCATGCCCTGCTCCGCCAAGGCATCAAAAACGTGCTCGAGCTCGAAAGCGATTTCTCCATCGTCGCCGAAGCCGGCGACGGCGAGGAAGCAGTGCGCAAAGCCGGCGAAGTGGTCCCCGACATCGCCCTGCTCGACATCAACATGCCCCGCCTCAACGGCCTTGAGGTCACCAAGCGCATCCGCGCCACCCAACCCTCGGTCAAAGTCATCATCCTTACCATTCACGACGACGAAAGCTACGTCGTCGAAGTCGTCAAAGCGGGCGCGGCCGGCTACCTCCTCAAGGACATCGAGCCAGGGATGTTGATGAAAGCAATCCGGACGGTATACGAAGGAGAATCCTTCATATACCCCACCCTGGCCAAAAAACTCTTCGGCGAAATCACCCGCCTCGAGGAAGAACGGCGCCACGGGCCCGTCAGCATCCTCCAGCACGGCCGCGACGAACGGCTCACCCTGCGCGAGCTCGAAGTCCTGCAGCTCATCGCCAAAGGCCTCAGCAACCAAGAAATCGCCCAGAAACTTTTCCTCAGCGAAAAAACCGTCAAGAACCACCTCACCAACATCTTCCGCAAAATCGACGTCGCCGACCGCACCCAGGCGGTCCTGTACGCCATCAAAAACAAGATCGTCGTCCTCGACTGAACGGAGCAGGCACGCCCTGCCCGGCGGCACATATAATATCCTATCCCGGAAAAGGGGGTAGGATATTTTGCTTATTCCCTATTGGATGACCGTCCTCATCGTCTCCCTGGCCCTCTACGGCCTGTGGCACGTCGGCCGCGACCTCCACGGCCTCTGGGCCGGCCGCGGCGATGGCCGTGCTCCCGGAACCAGTCTCGTCGTCATCGTCCGCAACGCCGAAGCCTCGATTGAAGACAGGCTGCGCTTCCTGCTGTACGAGACCGCCTTGGAGCCGGCGTGGCAGGAAATCGTAGTCGTCGACCACGGCTCCGACGACCTCACCCCGGCCATCCTCGACCGGCTGGCCGCCTATTATCCGCTGCTCAAAATCATCCACCTGCCGCTCGCCGCCCGTCCCCTCGCCGACGCCGCCGCCTATTGCCAGGGGGAAATACTCGAAATTCTCGACCTGGAGAGCCGCGTTGCCAACGCCGACTGGGACGCAGCCCTCCGCCGGCTGGTCTGCCGCTAGGCTCCCCGCATAAATTTCCCAGGTGCGGAAATACTGCATAGCAAGCTACAAAGGGGGTCAAAGCCATGGACAAACCAGCAGACAACGCCGAAACCGGGTATAAATGCAGCCGCTGCGGCGGTATGTTCGGCAGCCATGCCACGCCCGTCGTCCGCTGCCCGTTCTGCAGCATGCTCTGTGATGAGACAAGCTGCCGGGTAGTCGATTTCAGCAACGAGGAATACTGAAGGGAGGGAAAAAGGCCTCCCGAAGCGAATAGGTAGCTTATACCAGTAACGGCAGCTGAGACACTAGGAGGAATTCACCTTGTCCTACGGCCAACCGGAAGCCGGCGGCGGACTCAAGGCCTCGCCCCTCGAACAACTCCTCATCTGGCTCAGGGAAGACCTGATGGGCGAACTGCAGGCCATCAATCAATATCAGGCCCACATCGACAACATCGACGACCCGGAAATAAAAAAACTGCTCGCCCACATCCGCGACGACGAAAAAGAGCACGTTGCCGAAATAACCCATACCATCGCCAGGATCGATGCCGTCCAGCAAAAGAAATTCGCCGAAGACCACACCGTCGACGCCGGCCAGCGCTTGGCCGCCGCCCCGAAATAAGCCCACCCGGCGACGTTTATTTTATTAAAGATATAAGGCCGTTCAGAATTGCCCAGATGCAAGGCAGGCCGAGGACGTGCCGCGACGCGTACTCGGAAGTACGCTAGCAAGCGTCCGCAGGACTAACGACGCAGATGGGTGATTAGCAACGGCCGGTATTGACGAGGGAGAGGAGGAGTGCCATGCGGCTTATCATCAGCGCTGTCACCTGGGACCAGTACCTGCGCTCAGGCATGTGCCAGCTCGAACTAGTTCCGCTGGCCGACAAATACGGCTGTACGGGCATCGAATTCCGCCCCTACTGGCGCAGCGCCATCGAAGAACTATACGAAATCCAGGACTTCCTCGCCGAATACAAGCTCGAATGCACCTACGCGGCCAACGACAGCCTCCTGGCCGCCAGCGAGGAAGCCACCCGCCAGTCGCTTCTGGCGCTCGAGAAAAGCCTCGTCAAAGCCGAACGCCTAGGGGCGAAAGTCTTGCGTTGCATCGTCGCCGTCGGCCCCTTCGACCGCTCGCTCATTAACGCCGCCTGGTGGCGGCAGGCCATCGGGCAGTTGATTGCCGCCGCCGCCGCCAAAAGCATCGTCCTGGCCGTCGAGAACGCCCCCAACCCCACCACCGGCGACGCCGCGCTGCTCCGCGACATCGTCGCCCCCTTCTCCTCTCCGTGGTTCAAAATAACCTTCGACACAGGCAACTGGCTGCCGGCCGGCTGGGACCCCCTCCGGGCCCTCGACCTCCTCGCCGGCCACATCGGCTACGTCCACCTCAAAGACATGGTCGCCCGTCCGGACGGCTTCGTACCCGCGTCCCCCGGCAGCGGCGACATGGACCTGGCCGCAATCGTCGGCAAACTTGAGCAAACGGGCTATCAGGGGCTTTACGCCCTGGAATTCCCCGGCGGCCGCAGCCCGGCGTCGAAAGTCAAAGCCAGCCTCAAATACCTGCGCAAAATTGCCCCGGCAAATAAATAAAACAGCCCTGACATCAGTCAGGGCTGTTCTTTTAAGTTCCGCGTCAGCGGAACATCACCACAAGGGTTACGACCGCATACGCCATCCCGCAGAATAGCGCGGCCTGCACGAGATAATCCGAAGTCCTCGCCGGCTTCATCACCGAACGGCGCTTGTAGTAGTGATAGCTGTACATATCCTCTTTCAAGCAGGACCCACCTCTGTTGTAAGTTGTTGTAAAAATTCCACGCATCCTTTCCGTATTCCTGCCGGCGGGAAAAATATTTTGCGGATTATCATGTCGATTATTGCGATTCCCCCCGCGGCTTTGCCCCAGGGGGGGCAGGTCGTCAAACGCCTGGCGCCGTCCCTCGCCGCAAACTGTTCTCTTGCCGATGTGCGCCGCGCGAACCCCCTTTTTCGGCAGTTCGCCGCAATTAAAAGGGATTGGCGCCGCTACCGGCGAATACCGCCACGATAACAGAACGCACGGATGGAGATTGAGCATGCAGGCACTCACAGGCACGGTCGACAGCATCGTATATCGCAGCGACGACGGCGGCTTCGCCGTCTTCCGGCTCGTGCCGGCGCGGGAAACGGCCCCGGTCAGCGTCGTCGGCAACTTCCCCGTGCCGCTGGTGGGGGAGGAGCTCGAGCTGACCGGCGACTGGGTCGAGCACAGCCGCTTCGGACGCCAGTTCAAAGCCGTCTCCTGCCGCCGCATGGCCCCGTCCACCGTCAAAGGCATCGAGCGCTTCCTCGCCTCCGGAGCCATCAAAGGCATCGGCCCGGCCACCGCCGCCCGCATGGTCGCCCGCTTCGGCGACCGCACCCTGGAAATGCTCGAAAATTACCCCCACCGCCTCACCGAAGTCGAAGGCATCGGCGCCAAAAAGGCCGCCATCATCCGCGCCTCCTTCGCCGAGCACTCCGACCTCCGCGAAATCATGCTCTTCCTCGAAACCCACGGCGTCACCGGGGCGTACGCCGGCAGGATATACAAGCACTACGGCGCCGGCGCCCTCGACGTCTTGCGGGACAACCCCTACCGGCTGGCCGCCGAAGTCGACGGCATCGGCTTCCGCACCGCCGACCACATCGCCGTGGCCCTCGGCCGCGACACCAACGACCCCGACCGCCTCGCCGCCGGCATCGACTACGCCCTCCTCCAGACCGCCCAGAACGGCCACTGCTGCCTGCCGGAAGAAACCCTCGTGCAGGAAAGCGCCAAACTCCTCGGGGCGCCCGCCGTCGACATCGCCGTCTGCCTCTCCGCCCTCGTGCGCGACAACACACTCCACACCGAAGACTGTCAAGGCACCACCCTTATCTACCCCGGCCTCCTCTATCACGCCGAAACCCAGGTCGCCGCCCGCCTTAAACGCCTCCGGGAGCGGGCCTTCCCCGCCCGGAGCAGCGACGCCGAGCAGGCTGTCGCCGCCTGGGAAGAAAGCGAAGGGGTCACCCTTGCCGCCGCCCAGCGCGAAGCCGTCGCCGCCGCCCTCCGCCACGGCGTCCTCGTTCTCACCGGTGGTCCGGGCACAGGCAAAACCGTCACCGTCAAAGTCATCCTCGCCGTCCTCGCCGAACAGGGCTTCAAACTCCTCCTCGGCGCGCCCACCGGCCGGGCCGCCAAACGCCTCGGCGAAGCCTGCGGCCGCGAAGCCGCCACCATCCACCGCCTGCTCGAAGCCACCGGCGGCCGCGAAGGCGCGCCCCTCTTCATGCGCGACGACCGCACCCCCCTCGACGCCGACGTCGTCATCATCGACGAAGCCTCGATGATCGACATCACCCTCATGTACTACCTCCTGCGGGCCGTTCCCGAAGGCTGCCGCGTCGTCCTCGTCGGCGACGTCGACCAACTGCCGGCCGTCGGTCCCGGCTCCGTCCTCAAAGACATCATCCGCTCCGGCGCCTTCCCCGTCGTCCGCCTCAGCGAAGTATTCCGC
>JARKNV010000054.1 GCA_029976065.1 Selenomonadales bacterium | reverse complement strand
CAAACAGCTCGAACAGCTCGTCGGCATCCAGGTCATGCACCGCCCCGGCGGCGCCGTCTCCCTGGCCGTCGGCATGGCCCACATCTTCTCCAGCATCGGCGGCATGAAGAGCCTCATGAGCTACTGGTACCAGTTCGCGCTCATGTTCGAAGCCCTCTTCATCCTCACCACCATCGACGCTGGCACTCGCGTAGGCCGCTACATCCTCCAGGACGTGCTCGGCACCTACGTCTACCCGCCCCTCAAGGAAACCGGCTGGTGGCCCGGCATCTTCTTCACCGGCGCCGTCGTCAGCTTCAGCTGGGGCTACCTGCTCTACACCGGCAACGTCGGCACCATCTGGCCGATGTTCGGCGTCGCCAACCAGCTCCTCGGCTGCATCGCCCTGGCGCTCGGCACCACCGTCATCCTCAAAATATCCGCCAAAAAATCATACGCCTTCGTTACCCTGGTGCCGCTGGCCTTCCTGTCCGTCACCGTCATCTCCGCAGGCGCGATGAACGTCGGCATCTATCTCAAAATGAACACCTTCAACGGCAACCTCAACGCCGGCTTCAGCATCATCCTCCTCATCATGACGGTCATCATCCTCCTGGATTCCATCCGGGTATGGGCGCGGCTGTTCGGCACCGCCAAACCCGAAGGCATGAACACCGACATCCCGGCCGTGTGCCAGTTCGGCGAAACCAAACCCAACATCCCGAGCTAACCGATAACACCAAGAAGGTCCGCGCCGCCGGCGCGGACCTTCTTATTCGATAATTAAAATTCGCCGCGAAAAGGAATTATATTAAAAGTGGACGAATACCAATAAGAACTGTGTATCAACATCATCCGGAGGCTAATAGTGAACATCCTGCTTGCCGAACACCGCGGCTTCTGCTACGGCGTCGAACGGGCCGTAGCCATGGCCCGCGAATGCGCCGCCCGGCCGGGTAAAGCCGCCACCCTCGGCCCCATCATCCACAACCCCCAAATGGTCGCCCGCCTGGCCGCCCAGGGCGTCGCCACCGTCGACAGCCTGGACGCCCTCCAGGGCGACACCGTCATCATCCGCTCCCACGGCGTCCCGCCGGAAACCTACCGGCAGGCCGCCGACAAAAACCTCACCGTCGTCGACGCCACCTGCCCCCACGTAAAAAAGGCCCAGACGGCCGCCCACGACCTCCGCGAAGACGGCTACCGGGTCATCGTCGTAGGGGAGAGGGGCCATCCCGAAGTGCAGAGCATCGTCGCCTGGGCCGGCGCCGCCGCCGCTGTCGTCGAAACGGTCGAAGAAGCGGCCGCCCTGCCGGCGATGCCCCGCCTGGGAATCGTCTCCCAGACCACCTTTCCCCCCGGCCGGTTCGCCGACATCGTCGCCATTCTTAACACCAAAGCCCCCGACGTCCAGGTGAACAGGACCATCTGCACCGCCACCGAAATGCGCCAGCAGGCGGCGGTCGACCTGGCCGCCCGCGTCGACGTCATGATCGTCGTCGGCGGACTGAACAGCGCCAACACCACCCGGCTGGCCCAGCTATGCCGCGAGGCCGGCTGCAGGGTGCAACATATCGAAACAGCGGCCGAACTCGACCGCGAATGGTTCAAGGGAGCGGAGGCGGCTGGCATAACCGCCGGCGCATCCACCCCCGATTGGGTTATTGAGGAGGTATATCAGAAAATGCAGGAAATCGATCAGGAGCAGGCCATGGAGCAAGAACTCAACCACATCGAAAAAGGCAGCATCGTCAAAGGCAAAGTCGTTCGCGTCCGCGCCGACGAAGTATTCGTCGACATCGGCTACAAGGCCGAGGGAGTCATCCCGCTCGCCGAACTCGCCTACCCGCATCCGGCCACCGCCGGAGACGCCGTCAAGGAAGGCGACGAAATAGACGTCTACGTCCTCGACGCCGACAGCAGCGAAGGAGCTATCAAGCTCTCCAAAGTTCGCGCCGACAGCGTCATCGCCTGGGACAAACTCGAAAACGCCATGAACGCCCGTCAGCCCGTCGAAGGCAAAGTCCTCGAAGCCGTCAAAGGCGGCCTCTCCGTCGCCGTCTTCGGCGTCCGGGGCTTCGTTCCCGCCTCCCAGGCCGACGTTCGCTTCGTCGAAGACCTTGGCGTCTTTGCCGGGCAGACCCTCACCATCCTGCCCATCGAAGTCGACCGCGACAAAAAACGCGTCGTCCTTTCCCGCCGGGCCATCCTCGAAGAAGAACGCCGCCGCCGCGAGGAAGAAATCTTCGCCCGCTTCCAGCCCGGCCAGACTGTCCACGGCACCGTCCGCCGCCTCGCCGCCTTCGGCGCCTTCGTCGACATCGGCGGCGTCGACGGCCTCGTCCACGTATCCGACCTCTCCTGGCACCGGGTCAAAACGCCTGCCGAAATAGTAAGCGTCGGCGACGAAGTCGATGTCGTCATTCTCAAACTCGACCCGCAGACGCGCAAAATTTCCCTCAGCCTCAAGGCCGGCCAGCGCGACCCCTGGTTCGACGTCGCCGACAGCCTGACCGTCGGCGCCATCGTACCCGGCAAAGTCACCAAAACCTCCAAATTCGGCGCCTTCGTCGAAGTCGCGCCAGGCGTCGAAGGTCTCGTCCACATATCCGAACTCGACGACCGCCGGGTCGAAAAAGCCGAAGAAGTCGTCACCGCCGGCCAGGAAGTCAACGTCAAAATCCTCGGCGTCGACACAAAAACCAAACGCATCTCCCTCAGCATCGCCCAGGCCAAGCAGGAGCGCGACCGCGCCGAATACAGCCACTACATCCAGGACAGCGGCCAAGGGCTCGGCTTCACCATCGGCGACAAGCTCGGCCATCTCTTCAAACGCGAAGACTGAAGGGTAGTGTCACTTGTGCGACAATCGCGCAAACTCGACCATCTCAAATACTCCCTCGCCCTTGCCGACGGACCCGGGACGAACGGCTTCGCCGACTTCTCCCTCGTCCACAACTGCCTGCCGGGGCTGGCCTGGGCAGACGTCACGCTAACCACCGCCGTCGCCGGCCTCCCCCTCAGCCACCCCGTTATCATCAACGCCATCACCGGCGGCGCGGCCGACGTCAGCGGCATCAACGCCCAACTCGCCGAACTCGCCAAGCTGACCGGCGCCGCCATGGCCGTCGGCTCCCAGTACGCCGCCCTCGAAAACCCGGCGGTGTGCGAATCCTACCGGATTGTCCGCACCGTCAACCCCCACGGCCTGCTGTTCGCCAACCTCGGCGCCCACGCCACCCCGGACCAGGCAGTCCGGGCCGTGGCTATGATCGGCGCCGACGCCCTCCAGATCCACCTCAACGCCGCCCAGGAACTCGCCATGAGCGAAGGCGACCGCGACTTCAGCGGCTACCTCGAAAACATCGCCGCCATCGCCGCGGCCTGTCCCGTCCCCGTCATCGCCAAGGAAGTCGGCGCCGGCATCGCCCGCGAACAAGCCGCTGCCCTGGTCCGGGCCGGCGTCAGAGCCATCGACACCGGCGGCGCCGGCGGCACCAACTTCGTCGCCATCGAAGCCGCGCGCAGCGCGGCCGAACTGCCGCCGGACACCATCTCCTGGGGCATCCCCGCCGCCGTCAGCGCCGTAGAAGTCGCCTCCGTCCTGCCCCCGGCCGTGGACCTCATCGTCGCCGGCGGCATCCGCACCCCCCTTGAAGCCGTCAAAGCCCTGGCCCTCGGCGGCCGGGCCGTCGCCGTCGCCGCTCCGGCCGTCAGGCTGCTGCGCGGCAAGAGCCTGACGGAAGCCGTCGCCTGGTTCGAAGCCTTCCTGGCCGAAATGCGCCGCTACATGCTCCTCGTCGGCGCCCGGCGGGTGAGTGACCTGCCCTCAGTACCGCTTGTCATCACCGGTAACAGCAAAGAATGGCTGAACCAAAGAGGCATAGATACCGCTCGTTTTGCAAGGGCAGGCCGTTGATAAACCCTGCCTCGCGTTTGTTGGTGCGAGTTTCTGAGCGGCCACGTACAATAAAACGATAGTTTCGCAATACCTAAAGCATGGCCCGGCGGCCATGCTTTTTGCATGTTTTCCCTCTCCCCAGGGCAAGCTAAATCCGGCGCTAACTACCAAAACGGACGAGAGGTGAAAAACAACAATGAGTCTGCCCGTAGGAATGATATTGCTCCTGGTGGTCGGCGTGCTGGTCTATTTCGGCCTCGCCCAGCGCCTGCTCGACCGCATGCGGCTTACAGACAAGCAGGCGCTCGTTTTCATCGCCGCAATCATCGTCGGCAGCTTCGTGGACATACCGCTCATGCGCGCGCCCGTCGAACTCAGCATCAACGTCGGCGGCGCCCTGCTGCCGGCCGCGCTTGCCATCTGGCTGCTCGCCACCGCCGACGAGCCCGCCGAGCGGGTGCGGGCGATCGTCGCCAGCGTCCTCGTCGCCGGGGCGGTAATGCTCGGCTCCTACTACCTCCCCTATGAGCCTGAAAACATGTTCCTCGACCCCAAACTCATCTATGGCATCGCCACCGGCATCATCGCCTACATCGCCGGCCGTTCCCGCCGGGCCGCCTTCATCGGCGGCATCCTCGGCATAATCGCCAGCGACATCATCCACTTCGTCACCGTCATGCGCGCCGGCATCCCCGGCACCACCGACATCGGCGGCGCGGGAGCGTTCGACGTCGTCATCATCGCCGGCCTTGTCGGCGTCATGGTGGCCGAGTTGGTCGGCGAAACGCGGGAAAAGCTCCAGGGCGGCCCGGTGCTTGGCCCCAATCGTCCCGAAGGCCTGTACGAATTCAGCAAAGAACTCGGCCATCACAACAAGCACAACAAAGACAAGTCGTTCACCGCCGCCAAAAAAGCCGAACAGCAGGACAGGGGTGATGACAGTGAATAAATCGGCGGTCGTCATCGCCATCCTGCTCCTCGCCTGCCTCATCGCCGTTCCCGTCCAGGCCCACGAGCGCAACGACGGCGGCTACTACACCATCGTCGACGAACTCGGCCGGCCCGTCTTCCTCACCGGCTGGAAAGTCAACGTCGGCGACCAGTGCCTTACCGCCGACAACAAACGCTACGAAGTAACCGGCATAAGCGGCGACACCGCCCACGCCAAATTTATCGGCGAAGTCAACCTCAGCGCCTACGAGCCGAAAACGGCCGTCAAAAACTATGCCTTCGCCGTCCACCTGGCCCCCAAGGTCGCCAGCGCCCAGGGCAACAAAGTCGCCATCTACCACACCCATTCCGACGAATCCTACGTGCCCACCGACGGCACCGAAAGCATCGAAGGCAACGGCGGCATCTACAAAGTCGGCAAAGCCTTCGGCGACGCCCTGCAGGCGAAAGGGCTGCAGCCCATCATCTCCACCGCCAAGCACGACCCCCACGACAACATGGCCTACGAACGCTCCCGCCGCACCGCCATGGACCTGATTAAAAAGGACCAGCCGGCGGCCATCTTCGACGTCCACCGCGACGCCCTGCCGGCCGAAGCCTATAAGGCCAACCTCGGCGGGCAGGATATGACCAAGGTCCAGCTGGTTGTCGGCAAATACGGTCCCACCGGCAAGCAGATCGAAGACTACGCCCTCCAGATCAAAGCCGCGGCCGACAAGCAGCACCCCGGCCTGATCAAAGGCATCTTCTTCGCCAAAGGCGGCGACTACAACCAGGACCTCCATCCGCGCTCCATGCTGCTCGAAGTCGGCTCCCACACGAATAGCCGCGAAGACGCCCAGAAAGGCATCGCCCTGTTCGCCGACATCATCCCTGCCATCCTCGGCCAGACCGGCGGCGCGCCCGGCAGTCCCGCCGGCGCCACCGGCTTCGGCACCCAGGCCGCCGGCCCCTCCGGCGCCAGCAAATCCATCGGCTGGATCGTCGGCCTGCTCGTCGTCGGCGTCATCGCCTTCCTGTTCATCAGCACCGGCAGCGTCAAAGAAGCCGGCGCCAAGTTCAAGCAGTTCCGCACCAGCGAATTCGCCAACTTCCTCGCCCCCAGGCTCCGGCGCAAGCGCCGCCCGGAAGACAACGACGACGAAAGCGGCCAATGACCATGAACATCATCTACCATTCCAAGCGGCCCTACCTGCCGCTCTTGGCCTGCGCCCTCCACCTCGGCCTCACCCACGGGGCCGAGCCTTTTTTACCCGGCCTTGAAAACCACAATTGGCGAGCGCAACCGCTGCTCGTCGCCGGCCGGGACGACACCGGCGCCCTCGTCTGCTGCCTCGTGCACGGCCGCCATCACGGCCTGTACCGCCGGACCCTCGCCGGCATGGCCGGCATTTTCTCCTTCTCCCTCGCCTGGGTCGACCTCGACCGGGAAATGGCCGCCCACGGCCTTTCCTCCCGGCTGCAAGTTCTCCTGGCCGACCGTCTGCCGGCCCTCTTCGGCCGGCGCTTCCGAGCGGGAATCGCCGGCGTCCTCCGTCCCAGCCTGCTAAACCGCCAGGAGGGCTGAACCGTGAACATCGTCTACTACTGCTTCGCCGGCGCCCACGCCTCTGTCGTCGCCAGCGCCATCCACTGCGGGCTTCTGCCCAACGACCGCGTGCCCGGCTACGACGAATTCGTCGCCCTGCCGTACTACGACCGCACCCCTCCGCGCCTCATCGGCAGCCCCTACCTCATGGGCCGCGACGAATTCGGCCACAGCGTCTACTTCCTCGGCCTCAGGGACCAGCGGCTGCCCGTCATGGCAGCCGTCGACGCCCTGCTCGCCTCCGCCGGCGTGCGCGAGAGCGACCGCCTCTTTCAAGACGCCTTTCCCCTCATCAACTTCTCCACCAAAATCGGCGGCCTGCTCTCCAAGCGCTACAGCCTCACCGGCCTGGGGCGGAGAATAACCGTCTGGGGCATGCGTCGCCAATATCCGGCCTTCGTCGCCCTCGTGGCCGGCGTCAAAAAACGGCTCGAACCGTAATACCACACTTTCGCCGCTTTTCTCCACCCGAGGCAGGAAAAGCCTGCTAAAGACGGAATACATAGTAAAGGCTGAAACAGGCAATCCATTACCCCAGAGGTGAAACAGGCTTGACCAAAGGAACCATCAGCGGGATCAAGGAAGGCAGCATCGCCGCCGAGCTCGGGCTCGCGCCCGGCGACGCCCTCCTGGCCGTCAACGGCAAACCCGTCAGCGACATAATCGACCTCAGCTTCGCTCTGGCCGACGAATACGTAGAGCTCCTCGTGGCGCATCCCGGCGGCGAAGAGGAGCTTTTTGAGATCGAAAAAGACTACGATCAGGACCTCGGCCTTGAATTTGCCAGCGCCGTCTTCGACCGCGTCCGCCCCTGCGCCAACAAATGCGTCTTCTGCTTCGTGGACCAGATGCCCAAGGGCCTGCGGGAAAGCCTCTACGTCAAAGACGACGACTACCGGCTCTCCTTCCTCTACGGCAACTTCATCACCCTCACCAACCTCGGCCCGCGCGACGCCGCCCGCATCCGCCGCCTCCACCTCTCGCCCCTCTACGTCTCTGTCCACGCCACCGACGGCCAAATACGCGCCGCCCTGCTCGGCAACCCGCGCGCCCACGACATAATGGACCGCCTCCACGCCCTCACCGTCGACGGCATCGAACTCCATACCCAAGTCGTCCTCTGCCCCGGCCTCAACGACGGCCCCGTCCTCGAGCGCACCATCGCCGACCTCTACGCCCTCGCCCCCGGGGTCCTGTCCCTCGCCATCGTCCCCGTCGGCCTCACCCGCCACCGCGAAAAATGCCCGCCCCTGCGCGGCTTCACCCCCGAAGAAGCCGTCGGCGTCATCGACACCGTCGCCGCCTGGCAGCGCCGCTGTCGCAAAGAAACCGGCGCCTCCTTCGTCTACCTCGCCGACGAATTCTATCTCGCCTGCGGGCGACCCATCCCCGCATACGACCACTACGACGGCTTCCCCCAGCTCGAAAACGGCGTCGGCATCGTCCGCTCCTTCCTCGCCGAATGGGCGGAAACAGCCGTCCCCGCCGCCGGTTACCGCGAACCCCTGCGCATCGACGTCGTCTGCGGCGCCTCCGCCGCCGGCGTCCTCGCGCCCCTCCTCGCCGGCCTCGCCCTGCCCAACCTCGCCGTCCGCCTCATCAAAGCGGAAAACGCCTTCTTCGGCCCCGCCGTCACCGTCACCGGCCTCCTCACCGGCGCCGACATCATCGCCGCCCTGAAAGCCGCGGACGGTCCGCGCGACGGCATCATCATCCCCGGCGTCGCCCTCCGCAAAGGCGAAAACATCTTCCTCGACGGCCTCACCCCCGACGATATCGCAACGGCCCTCGGCCGCCCCGTGCGCGCCGCCCACTTCGCCGCCGACCTCAAAGGTCAGCTCGCCGCCTGGAGGTAATATGAAAGACCTCGGACTCATCCAAGTATATACCGGCAACGGCAAAGGAAAAACTACTGCTAGCCTTGGCCTGGCCTTTCGCGCCTCGGGCCACGGCTTCAAAACCTGCATGCTCCAGTTCATGAAAGAATGCCCTGACTACGGCGAAGTCAAAGCCGCCGGCTTTTTGCCCGGCTTCACCGTCCTCCAGGTCGGCCGCAACGACTTCGTCGACCTCGCCGACCCCGACCCCATCGATATCGACCTCGCCCGCACCGGCTGGGAAAAGGCCAAAACCGTCATCGACTCCGGCGACTACGACATCGTCATCCTCGACGAAATCAACGTCGCCATGGCCTGCGGCCTTCTCGCCGCCGCTGACGTAGCCGCCTTCCTCACCGCCCGCAAACGAAGCGTCGAAATCATCCTCACCGGCCGCTACGCGCCGCCGGAAATAATCGCCGTCGCCCACCTCGTCACCGACATGCAGGAAATCAAGCACCCCTACCAGGACGGCATACCGGCCCGCCAGGGCATCGACTACTGAACCAACGCGAAAAAGGTGATGAACCGTGAGCAAACCGATCGTAGCAATCGTCGGCCGCCCCAATGTCGGCAAATCCACCCTCTTCAACCGCATCGCCCAGAAACGGGTCTCCATCGTCGAAGACATCCCCGGCGTCACCCGTGACCGCATTTACATCGACGCCGAATGGCTCGGGCACGAATTCACCATGATCGACACTGGCGGCATCGAGCTCGAAACCACCGACAAAATCCTCACCTCCATGCGCCACCAGGCTCGGCTCGCCATCGACGAAGCCGACGTCGTCCTCTTCGTCGTCGACGCCAAAGCCGGCATGACCGGCGCCGACGAAGAAGTCGCCGCCATATTGCGCACCGCCCGCAAACCCGTCATCCTCGCCGTCAACAAAGCCGACAGCGCCAAAGACGAACTCGAAACCTTCGAATTTTACAACCTCGGCCTCGGCGAACCCTCCGCCATCTCGGCCGCCAACGCCCTCGGCCTCGGCGACCTCCTCGACCGCGTCATCGCCGCCCTGCCGAAAGAACGGGAAATCGCCGACGAAACCGACACAATTAAAGTCGCCTTCATCGGCCGCCCCAACGTCGGCAAATCCTCGCTCGTCAACGCCCTCCTCGGCGAAGAGCGGGTCATCGTCAGCGACATCCCCGGCACCACCCGCGACGCCATCGACACCCATTACAGCAAAGACGGCACCGACTTCATCCTCATCGACACCGCCGGCATGCGCCGCAAAGCCAAAATCGACCAACCCGTCGAACGCTACAGCGTCATCCGCTCCCTCCGCGCCGTCGACCGAGCCGACGTCGTCCTCATGCTCATCGACGCCGTCGACGGCGTCACCGAGCAGGACAAGAAAATCGCCGGCTACGCCCACGAGGCCGGCCGGGCCAGCATCATCGTCGTCAACAAATGGGACCTCGTCGACAAAGACAGCAAAACCACCCTCCGCTACACCGAAAACATCCGCAGCGAACTCGGCTTCATGCAGTACGCCCCCGTCCTGTTCGTCTCCGCCCTCACCAAACAGCGCGTCCAGCGGGTCAGCGAACTCGTAAAATTCGTCGCCGACCAGCATGCCATGCGCGTCGCCACCAGCGTCCTCAACCAGGTCATCGAAGACGCCGTCGCCATCAACCCCCCGCCGTCCGAGCGTGGTCGGCGGCTCAAAATCTTCTATACCACCCAGCCCGGCGTCAAACCGCCCACCTTCGTCTTCTTCGTCAACGAAGCCGAAATCATGCATTTCTCCTACCTGCGCGACCTGGAAAACAAACTCCGCGAAGCCTTCGGCTTCGAAGGCACGCCGCTGAAGCTCGTCGTCCGCGGCCGCAAAGACAAAGAAGAAGAATGACGGCCCTTGATAAGCGCCCATCTGCGGCGTTAGGTCTGCGGGCGCTTGCTAGCGTACGTACCGAGTACGCGTCGCTGCGCGTCCTCGACCTGCCGTGCATCTGGGCACTTCTCAACGGCCTAAGCCAATGATCTTTATCTTACTTGTAGTTTTATTTGTGGGGTGAGAAAATGGACTACCTGATCATAATCGCCCTCAGCTACCTCGTCGGCTCCATCCCGAACGGACTCATTGTCGGTAAAATGCTCAAAGGCGTGGATATCCGCCAGTTCGGCAGCAAAAACATCGGCGCCACCAACATGTACCGCGTTCTCGGCCCCTGGCCCGCCTTCTGGGTCCTCGTCACCGACATCGCCAAAGGCGTCGCCGGCGTCTACATCGGCAAAGTCCTCCTCGGCACGCCCCCGGCCGCCCTCGTCGGCGGCATCGCCGCCATCGCCGGCCACAACTGGTCGCTATTCCTCGGCTTCAAAGGCGGGCGCGGCGTCGCCACCGCCCTCGGCGTCATCGCCGTCCTCATGCCCAAAGTCACCGCCATCGTCTTCATCGTCTGGGCGGTCATCGTCGCCCTCACCCGCTACGTCTCCCTCGGCTCCATCGTCGCCGCCGCCCTCGCGCCCATTCTCATCTGGCAGTTCGGCGAGCGGTTGGAATACCTCTACTTCGGCATCGTCGCCGCCGCCTTCGTCATCATCCGCCACCGGCCCAACATCGAGCGCCTCCTCAAGGGCAACGAACTGAAAATAAAAGCCGGCAGCGCCGCGCCGCCGGAAAAGAAGGATAACGACCAACCATGAAAATTGCCGTCATCGGCGCCGGCGGCTGGGGCACGGCCCTCGCCGCCGTCCTCGGGGAAAACGGCCACCGGGTCGCCCTGTGGGCACGCAACCCCAAGACCGCCGCGGAGCTCGCCGCCACCCGGCGCAACCCGCGCTACCTCCCCGACGCCGTCCTCCCGGAAAATGTAACCTGCACCGCCGACCTGGCCGCCGCCGCCGCAGACGCGGCCATCGTCATCATCGCCGCGCCCTCCCATGCCGTCCGGACAACCGCCGCCGCCCTCGCGCCCCTGCTGGCCGCCGGCACCGTCGTCGTCAGCGCCGCCAAGGGCCTCGAAATCGCCAGCCTCAAGCGCATGTCCGAAATCGTCGTCGAGGAAATACCCGCCGCGGCCGCCAATATCGTCGCCCTCTCCGGCCCAAACCACGCCGAGGAAGTCGCGCTCCGCCAACCCACCGCCACCGTCGCCGCCTCCGCCTCGCGCGCGGCCGCCGAAGCCGTTCAGGACGCCCTCATGGCCCCCTATTTACGCGTCTACACCAACCCCGACATCATCGGCGTCGAACTCGGCGGCGCCCTCAAAAACATCGTCGCCCTCGGCGCCGGCATCGGCGACGGCCTCGGCTTCGGCGACAACGCCAAAGCCGCCCTTCTGACCCGCGGCCTCGCCGAAATCACCCGCCTCGGCGTCGCCATGGGCGCCCAGCCGCTGACTTTCGCCGGCCTCTCCGGCATCGGCGACCTCATCGTCACCTGCACCAGCCGCCACAGCCGCAACCGCCGCGCCGGCCTCGCCCTCGCCGCCGGCAAAACGGTGGGCGAGATAGAAGGGGAGACCGGCATGGTCGTCGAAGGCATCCGCTCCACCTTAGCCGCCCACCAGCTCGCCGGCCGCCTCGGCGTCGAAATGCCCATAACCGCCGAAATCCACAACGTCCTCTACCAGAGCGCCGATCCCCGCGAAGCCGTTGGCCGCCTGATGGGGCGGGGGAGGACCCACGAGCCGGAAGAAGTGGCCGACACCCAGGCATGGTAACAGGCAAGCAATAAGCCTGCTCGCCTCCTAAGAAAACTCTGCGAAAAAACGTCAAGAGTACGGAATTACCGTACTCTTTTATTGTTTCGGCATATTCTTCTTGGCATGTCATATATTTGTAATGATTAATCGGGCAATTCCCCGGTAAGGACCTGTAGCTTCTGCGGCCCGTCGCGGAAGACGCTTGTGGGGGAGGGGTGACAGGCCAGCAGAGCTAACTTTGCTCAGACATCCGAACATAGGGGGAGGGAAACGAAGACAAATGGAAAAGTTTGACCTGTTCCGGGACATTGCCGAACGGACCGGCGGCGACGTCTACATAGGCGTCGTCGGACCCGTACGCACCGGGAAATCCACCTTCATCAAGCGGTTTATGGAGACGATGGTGTTGCCGAACATCACCGATCCTTATGACAAAGAGCGGGCAAAGGACGAACTGCCCCAGTCCGCCGCCGGCAGAACCATCATGACCACCGAGCCCAAATTCATCCCCAACGAGGCCGTCGAAATCGTCGTCAAGGAAAATGTCAAGGTTCGCGTCCGGGTTGTCGACTGCGTCGGCTACACCGTTGACGGCGCCCTCGGCTACGAAGAAGAGGAAGGGCCCCGTATGGTCCTCACTCCCTGGCAGGACGAGGAGATACCCTTCCAGGAAGCCGCCGAAATCGGCACCCGCAAAGTAATCGCCGACCACTCCACCATCGGCCTCGTCGTCACCACCGACGGCACCGTCACCGACCTGCCGCGGGATAACTATATCGCCGCCGAAGAGCGGGTCATCGCCGAGCTCAAAGAACTGCAAAAGCCGTTCCTCGTAATCCTCAACACCTGCCAGCCCACCGCCAAGGAAACCCGCGAGCTCATCGCCAAGCTGGAGAACAAATACGACGTTCCCGTCATCCCCGTCGACTGCCTCCAGCTCACCACCGACGACATCTACGCCATCCTCCAGGAAGTCCTGTACGAATTCCCCGTCAAGGAAGTCAACATCACCCTGCCCCGCTGGGTGGAAGAACTCGAAGCCGACCACTGGCTGCGGCAGAAATTCGACGGCGCCGTCCACGACGTCGTCCAGTATGTGCGCCGTCTGCGCGACATCGACCGGGCCATCGACGACCTCTCCGGCTACGACTTCGTCGCCGACGTCATCCTCCACGACATGGACCTCGGCAGCGGCATAGCCGTCATCGAAATGACCGCCCGTAGCGAACTCTTCTACCAGGTCCTCGAAGAACTCACCGGCTTCACCGTCAGCGGCGAACACCACGTCCTGCGTCTCATGCGCGACCTGTCCGTCGCCAAGCGCGAACACGACAAGATCGCCTCCGCCCTCGAACAGGTCCGCCAGACCGGCTACGGCATCGTTCCGCCCCAGATGGACGAAATGGTCCTCGAAGAGCCCGAAATCATCCGCACCGGCAACCGCTTCGGCGTCCGCCTCAAAGCCTCCGCACCGTCGCTCCACATCATCCGCACCGACGTCCAGGCCGAAATCTCGCCCATCATCGGCACCGAAAAACAGAGCGAGGAACTCATCCACTACCTGCTGCGCGAATTCGAAGGCGAGCCGGAAAAACTCTGGCGCACCAACCTGTTCGGCAAATCCCTCAACGGCCTCGTGCGCGAAGGCATCCAGAACAAACTCAACACCATGCCCGAAAATGCCCAGATCAAACTGCGCGAAACGCTGCAGAAAGTCGTCAACGAAGGCAGCGGCGGGCTCATCTGCATCATCTTCTGATGCGGCACACAGGCTGGCGACAAAGGCCCATCCGCCATGGATACGGGCCTTTTCAGCCGGCCTTGTTTTATTTTCCGCCAACGAGGCAGCCAATCGTCTGGCCTATTTTTTTTGCCCGATTTCCCTTGTCTTGGTATACACCAAGTGTTATAATGTCTACGATACAAAGATAATTATCCATTTGTGCAATACTGAGGGAGGGAAAAAAATGTCTGGCCTCAAGTCGACATTTTATCTGGTCCGGGAGGAAATCCTGCCGGAAGCGATCAAGAAAACGATTAAAGTCAAAGAACTCTTGAAGCGCGGCGAGGCCCGCACCATCAACGAAGCGGTGGAAAAGATGGAGCTCAGCCGCAGCGCCTATTATAAGTATAAAGACTACGTCTTCCCCTTCTACGAAGCCAGCAAAGAAAAAATCGTCACCCTCGCCCTGCTCCTGGAGCACAAGCCCGGCGTCCTGTCGCGCGTCCTCAACACCATCGCCAACGAACGCGGCAGCGTTCTCACGATCAACCAGGGCATCCCCCTCCAGGGCGTCGCCAACGCCACCATCTCCATCGAAACCGTCGAACTCGCCATCGACCTCGAGGCCCTGCTCGACAAACTGCGGATGGTCGACGGCGTCAAGCGCCTTGAAGTGCTGGGACAAGCTTAACAATAGGAGTTGACCTGACATGAATTCCAACTCGCACAAGCAATCGATCAATGTTGGCTTGCTCGGCCTCGGCACCGTCGGCACCGGCGTCGCCAAGATCCTTGAAACCAACGCCCGCAGCATTGCTCAAAAAGTCGGTTCACCCGTCGTCCTCAAAAAAGTTCTCGTCCGCAACACCGCCAAAAAGCGCCGGATCGACCTCGACGGGCTCCTCACCACCGACCCCGCGGCCGTCATCGACGACCCCGACATCGACGTCGTCGTCGAAGTCATGGGTGGCGAAGAACCCGCCAAAGGCTACATCATCCGCGCCCTCAAAGCCGGCAAACACGTCGTCACCGCCAATAAAGACGTCGTCGCCAAATACGGCCGCGACCTCTTCGCCGCGGCCGAGGAAAACAACGTCGACCTGCTCTTCGAAGCCAGCGTCGGCGGCGGCATCCCCATCATCCGGCCCCTCAAGCAATGCCTCGCCGGCAACCGCATCCGCCAGGTCATGGGCATCGTCAACGGCACCACCAATTACATGCTCACCAAAATGACCGCCGACAAAAGCGACTACGCCGCCGTCCTCGCCGAAGCCCAGCAAAAAGGCTACGCCGAGGCCGACCCCACCGCCGACGTCGGCGGCTGGGACGCGGCCCGCAAAATCGCCATCCTCGCCTCCATAGCCTTCGGCACCCGCGTAACCCTCGACGACGTCTACGTCGAAGGCATAACAAGCATCAGCGCCCAGGACATCGAATACGCCGGCGAATTCGGCTATGTCATCAAACTCCTCGCCATCGCCGAAGAAACCGACCAGGGCGTCGACGTCCGCGTCCACCCCGCCTTCATCGCCAAAACCCACCCGCTCGCCGCCGTCAACGACGTCTTCAACGCCATCTTCGTCAAAGGCGACGCCGTCGGCGAAACCATGTTCTACGGCCGGGGAGCAGGGGAGATGCCCACCGCCAGCGCCGTTGTCGCCGACATCATCGACGTCGCCCGCGACATCCAGCACGGCGTCGCCAGCCGCGTCCTCTGCACCTGCTTCGACAACAAGCCCATCTGCTCCATCGACAAAACCGAGGCCCCGTATTACATCCGTCTCCTCGTCGAAGACAAACCCGGCGTCCTGGCCGCCATCGCCGGCGCCTTCGGCTGCCAGCAGGTCAGCCTCAACTCCGTCGTCCAGAAGCGCAAAGTAGGGGACTGGGCCGAAATCGTCCTCATCACCTACCGCGTCTCCGACGCCAACATGCGGCTCGCCCTCAGCGTCCTCAGCGGCATGTCCGTCGTCAGCAAAATCAGCAGCGTCATCAGAGTGGTCGAGGCATAACGGCCGCCACCCAGGGAGGACATATGGAATCGACTGTTACCGTCCGCGTGCCGGGAACGACAGCCAACTGCGGTCCCGGCTTTGATACGATCGGCATCGCCTGCACCATCTACAACGACCTTACCGTCACCTTCGGCGGCAAGCCCGGCTTCACCCTCGCCGTCAGCGGCGAAGGCGCCGGCGCCATCCCCGCCAACGACCGCAACATCGCCTACCAGGCCGTAAAAGCCGTGTTCGGCAAAGTCGGCCGCCCCCTCCCCGGCATACGCATCAGCATGCGCAACAGCATCCCCCTCGCCCGCGGCCTCGGCTCCAGCGCCGCCGCCATCGTCGCCGGCCTCGTCGCCGCCAACGCCGCCACCGGCGGCACCCTCGACAACCGGGACCTGCTCGCCCTGGCCACCGAAATAGAAGGCCACCCCGACAACGTCGCCCCCGCCATCCTCGGCGGCATCACCGTCAGCTTCACCGCCGGCGGCGGGCCGCAATCCCTGCGCTTCGACCCGCCCGGCGAGCTCAAACTCATCGTCGCCGTGCCCGAATTCGGCCTCTCCACCAAGGCGGCCCGCCAGGTCCTGCCGAAAACCGTCCCCCACGCCGACGCCGTCTTCAACGTCAGCCGCGCCGCCCTCCTGGTCGGCGCCCTCTGCCGCGGCGAACTCGACTACCTGCGCCACGCCCTCGAAGACCGCCTCCATCAGCCCTACAGAGCCAAACTCATCCCCGGCATGGCCGACGTCCTCGCCGCCGCCGTCGCCAACGGCGCCCTCGGCGCAGCCATCAGCGGCGCCGGACCCTGCCTCATCGCCTTCGCTCGCCGGCAGGCGGCCGGGCCAATCGGCGGCGCAATGGTCCGGGCCTTCGAGCATAACGGCGTAAAAGCCGCCTATCTCGACCTGGACATCGATAGCGCCGGAGCAAAGGTGATAGAGGCTCCTTGACAGCATCCCGAAAAAAAGGTACAATAAGTTTTGTCAGTGTTGTCGGGGCGTAGCGCAGTTTGGTAGCGCGCTTGCTTGGGGTGCAAGAGGTCGTGGGTTCAAGTCCCGCCGCTCCGACCAACTTTATATCTGCGAAATTGAAGGCTCGCCGGACAGGCGGGCTTTTTTGTTTTGCCTCGCCACAGGCGCGGTAAAAAGGATATTGACTGCGGCTGCGGGAGATATTATAATTAACACATGAACAGTTATTCATATGTTGGTGGTGATTTTGTGAAAACCCAGGAATGCGACGTTTGTCAGGAGCTGTGCGAACACCCGCAGAACGTCTGTCTGGCCAAAGCGGAAATGCTGGCCGACGACGATGTCAATCAACTGGCCGAGACTTTTAAAATCCTCGGGGATACTACCCGTATAAGGATTCTTCACGCGCTCTCCAAGCGCGAGCTGTGCGTGTGCGACCTCGCCGCCGTCGTCCAAATGGGCCAGTCGGCCGTCTCGCACCAGCTCCGCCTGTTGCGCGGCACCCGGTTGGTCAAATACCGCAAGGAAGGGAAAATGGTCTGGTACTCGCTCGACGACGACCATATCAAGCTGCTGCTGTCCCAGGGCATCGAGCATATAGCGCATAGATAGAGGTGTAAAACATGAACAAGGAAAGAATCGACGCTACCTGCCAGGATGGTTGCTGCGGTACGGCCGCCGCTGTTATTGCGCCGCCGCCGGTGGCCGCGACCTGCGGCTGCGGCTGCTGCGCGGCCGGGCCGGCGATAGCAGACGCGGAAACGGCGGCCGCCGTCGACGGAGCGCACCAGGTCAACAGCACCTTCGACCTTGACGGCCTGGATTGCGGCGACTGCGCCGCCAAGCTGGAAAAAGGCATAAACAGGATCAAGGGCGTGATCGACGCCAAGGTCAACTTTGCCGCCGCCAAAATGAAAGTTCTCTACGACGGGTCCATCGTGCAGCCCGCCGACCTGGTCAAGGCGGTCGACGGCTTCGGCTACCGGGCGACGCTCGTCAAGGCGGTCCAGGACCAGCACGGCTTCCATCGGACGGTATACCGGGTAGCCGGCCTGGATTGCGGCGACTGCGCCGCCAAGCTGGAAAAGAAACTGGCCGCCACGCCGGGCATCAGATCGGCCGCCGTCAACTTCGGCGCCGGCAAACTGACCGTCGAGCATACCCTGTCCGACGCCGCCGTCCTGCAGCTCGTGGAGCAGGCCGGCTATAAGGCCGAGCGCGAGGACCAGGCGGCCCGGGCGCCGCAGGCCAAGGCGGCCTGGTGGAAAAATCCCCGGACGATCGCGACGATGGTGTCGGGCGCCTTGCTGCTGGCCGCCACCGTCCTCGAGTGGACCGGCTTCAGCGAACAGGCGCTCATACCCCTGTTCGCCCTGACCGCGATCATCGGCGGCTACAACTCGGCCAGGACCGGCCTGTACGGCCTGCGGTCCTGGACCTTCGACATGAACTTCCTCATGACCGTCGCCGTGATCGGCGCGGCCACCATCGGCCAGTGGGGCGAAGCCGCCACGGTGGCCTTCCTCTTCTCCTTCGGCAACACCCTGCAGACCTACACCATGGACAAGACGCGCCAGTCGATCAGGGCCCTGATGGAGCTCGCGCCGCCCGAGGCCCTCGTACGGCGCGACGGTCAGGAACTGCGGCTGCCGGTCGAGGACATCGTATTGGGCGACACCATCCTCGTGAAACCGGGCGAGCGGATCGCCATGGACGGCGTCGTCAAGAGCGGCGCGTCGGCGGTCAACCAGGCCACCATCACCGGCGAATCAGTGCCGGTGGAGAAAATTGCCGGCGACAGCGTTTACGCCGGCACGGTCAACGAGCACGGCATGCTGGCGATCGAGGTCACGAAAGTGGCCGCCGACTCCACGCTGGCCAAGATAATGCACCTCGTGGAAGAGGCGCAGGCCCAGAAGGCCCCGTCCCAGCAGTTCGTCGACGTGTTCGCGAAATACTACACCCCGGCCGTGCTGCTCGGCGCCGTAGGCGTCATGG
>JARKNV010000050.1 GCA_029976065.1 Selenomonadales bacterium | reverse complement strand
GTCGCTGACGAGGATGGCCTGGTCGGCCCCCATGGCGAGGCATTCTTTGAGGGCGTCTTTGGCCTGGGGCGGTCCCATGCTGATGACGGTGACCTTGCCGCCGTGCTTTTCCTTGAGGACGAGCGCGGCTTCGAGGGCGTTTTTGTCGAACGGGTTGACGATGCTCGGTACGCCCTGGCGGATGAGGGTGTTGGTTACCGGGTCGATTTTGACTTCGGTGGTGTCAGGTACTTGCTTGACACAGACGACGATTTCCATTCTTCAGCCTCCTGTTCTGGTAAGTGCGCGCACGTTAGCGGAGGATGGCCCCCGAGACGACCATGCGCTGTACCTGGTTCGTGCCTTCGTAGATTTGGGTGATTTTGGCGTTGCGCATCAACCGCTCCACCGGGTATTCGCGGCTGTAGCCGTAGCCGCCGAAGATCTGGACGGCGTCGGTGGTGACGGACATGGCGGCGTCCGAGGCGTACAGCTTGGCCATTGCCGCTTCTTTGGAGTAGGGCTGGCCGTGGTCTTTGAGCCAGGCGGCCCGGTAGGTGAGCAGCCGGGCGGCGTCGACTTTGACGGCCATGTCGGCGAGCATGAAGGCGATGGCCTGGTTGGCGGCGATGGGTTTGCCGAACTGGACCCGTTCCTTGGAGTATTTGACGGCGTGGTCAAGGGCGGCCTGGGCGATGCCGAGCGCTTGGGCGGCGACGCCGATGCGGCCGCCGTCGAGGGTGCTCATGGCGATCTTGAAGCCGTCGCCTTCTTTGCCGAGGAGGTTGGCTACCGGGACTTTGACGTCCTGGAAGATGAGCTCCATGGTCTGGGAGGAACGGATACCCATTTTGTGTTCTTTTTTCCCGAAGGTGAACCCTGGCATTTCCTTTTCGAGAATGAAGGCGGAAATTCCTTTAACGCCTTTGCTTTTGTCGGTCATGGCGAAAATAACGTAGATTTCCGCTTCGCCGGCGTTGGTGATGAAGATTTTGCTGCCGTTCAAGACGTAGTGGTCGCCCTGGAGGACGGCGACGGTTTGCTGGGAGGCGGCGTCGGTGCCGGCGTTGGGCTCGGTGAGGGCGAAGGCGCCGAATTTTTTGCCGTCGGTGAGGGCGGTGAGGTATTTTTGTTTTTGTTCTTCGCTGCCGTAGGCGTAGATGGGCCACGAGCACAACGATACGTGGGCGGACAGGGCGATGCCGAGGCCGTCGTCGACTTTGCTGACTTCCTCGATAGCCAGGATGTAGCTGAGGAGGTCGCCGCCGGCTCCGCCGTACTGCTCGGGGAAGCAGATGCCGGTGACGCCGAGTTCGCCGAGGTTGTCGAAGAGCCCGCGGTCGAATTTTTCCTGTTCGTCGCGTTCTTCGACGCCGGGGGCGACATCTTTTTCGGCGAATTCGCGCACCATTTTTTGCATCATTTTTTGTTCGTCAGTCAGTTCGAATTGCATGTTTATCCTCTCCTGTCTAATAATGGTTTAAATTATTTGAAAAATGTGAAAAAAATCACATGTATTGTTTATTTTAGTGCCAATAGGATGTCCCATTGGCACTAAAAGCTTACGCCAATTGAGCGATTTGCCGCTTTTCCGGCTAGAGTTTCTCGACGATGGTGGCCACGCCCTGGCCGCCGCCGATGCAGAGGGTGGCGAGGCCGCGTTTGACGCCGCGCAGTTCCATGGCATGCAGCAGGGTGACGAGGATGCGCGCGCCGCTGGCGCCGATGGGGTGGCCGAGGGCGATGGCGCCGCCGTGGATGTTGACTTTTTCCTTTTCGAAGCCGAGTTCTTTGCCGACGGCCAGGAACTGGGCGGCGAAGGCTTCGTTGGCTTCGATGAGGTCGATGTCCTTGAGGGTGAGGCCGGCTTTGGCGAGGGCCTTGCGGGTAGCGGAGACGGGGCCCATGCCCATGATGGCGGGGTCGACGCCGCCGGAGCCGTAGCCGACGATTTTGGCGAGGGGTTTGAGGCCGAGGGCTTTGGCTTTGTCGGCGCTCATGACGACGAGGGCGGCCGCGCCGTCGTTGATGCCGGAGGCGTTG